>JACZUF010000058.1 GCA_022573285.1 Chloroflexota bacterium | reverse complement strand
GTGGGGACCGCGGAGATGCCGTCCTTGTCGGGCCGGCCGCCCATGCCGCCGGCGATGGTCTCGTAATAGACGAAGGGCTTATTCCGGACCGGGTCGTGGCCGCCGATGATCATGTTGTTCATTGTGCCCTGACTGGCCGCCGGAATTATCTCTGGCAGCGCCTGGGCCAGCGCTCCGAACAGGACGTCCGTTATGCGCTGGGAAGTTTCCACGTTGCCGGCGGCAACCCCATGTTGGGGTTCCGGATTGACCAAGCTCCCCCTGGGAGTCGTGATATGCAGCGGGCGGAGGCAGCCCTGGTTGGCGGGCGCCTGTTCGTCCAGCAGACAGCGTACTACGTACAGGCAGGCCGAGACCGTAACCGCCACGGGAGCGTTGATGCAGCCGTCGCGCTGGGGCGAGGTCCCCGTGAAATCGATGTCCATCTCGTCGCCGGAAACGGTGATGGCCACCTTGATGGGCACCAACTCCTGGGTCAGGCCGTCGTCATCCATGTAGTCGAGCTCCTCGTACCGGCCGTCGGGAATCTTGCTGATGGCCCTCCGGGTCACCCGTTCCGAGTAATCCAGCAGCGCCGCCATATGTTCCAGGGTGTCGGCCAAGCCGTAGCGCCCGGTGATTTCCCGCATCCGCTGTTCGCCCACGCGGATGGCGGCGGTCTGGGCCGCCAGGTCGCCCTTTCTTTCGTCGGGGGTCCGCGAGTTGCGGCAGATCAACTTGATGATGTCCTGGTTCAACCGGCCCCGGCGGGCCAGCTTGATCGGCGGGATGATCGTCCCCTCCTGGTACAGCTCGGTGGACAGAGGGAGGGAACCTGGAGTCATGCCGCCAACGTCGGCGTGATGGCCCCGGTTGGCCACAAATCCGGCCAATTCTTTTTTGCCGTCCCGCTCGGCGTAGACCGGGGCCACCATGGTGATGTCGGGCAGGTGGGAGCCGCCCAGGTAGGGGTCGTTGAGGATCACGATGTCCCCGGGGTTGAGAGCGTTGGGGAAGACCTGGAGAGCGGCCTCGACCGACGCGGGCATCGCTCCCAAGTGCACCGGGATATCGGCCGCTTGGGCCACCATGTTGCCCTGGGGGTCGAACACCGCGCAGGAGAAATCCCGGCGTTCCTTGATGTTGGGCGAATAGGCCGTCCGCTGCAGGGCCACGCCCATCTCGTCAGCCACCGACTCGAACATGTTCTTGAAAACTTCCAGGCTTATTGGGTCTACCGGCATCTACCACCTCGCCGTCATCGATATGTTTGGCCCGTGGCCCCTTCTGGCCATGCTAGATCAAGTCCACTAAGATGTCCGCCTGAGTGTCGTCGCCGTCCGGTCTCTTGAGATAGAAGTACTCGGTGCTCATCCACGCGGTCATGACTTCGGGGGCAATCTTCCCAAAGGGGCCATTGGGGTCCATCTGGGTCCGGTGACACCGTAACGACTCCTGCTTGATGTCCACATAAGCGGAAACGTCTTTCACCGTGGTCACATAATCGTCGGGAGAACCGATGGATTCTATGGCCTCCGCGGCGAAGGGAGGGGTGATTCCGGCGTCGACCATTTCCTGCCACAGTTTCCGGAAGTTTCCCCTGGGAAAACACACGAAATAAAGATGGGGGCGATTTTGGCTCATCGACTCGACCACCGATGTGGTGCGCTCGTACACAATGATGTGGTCGGGATGGCCGTAGCCGCCGGTGGGGTCGTGGGTGAACACGATGTCCGGGGACAGTTCTTCGATCAAGGCCGCTATCTGCGCCTCGACCTTGGATGGTTCTGCCCGAAACAGGCTCGAAGGGTTCTCATTGTCCGGGGTGCCTTCCATTCCCGAATCCCGGTAGCCGAGGAACCGCACGTCCTGGATGCCGGTCACCGCCATTGCCTGGCGCAACTCCTCCTGACGCACCTGCCACAGGTTCTCCGGGGTGGCCAGAGCGGGGTCGCTTATCTCTCCAACGTCGCCGTTGGTGAAGCAGACCACGGTTAATCTGTGGCCCTTCCGCACCAAGCCCGCCAGGGTTCCCCCGGACCCGAAGGCTTCGTCGTCCGGGTGGGCGAATAGGGCGAGGATTGACAGTTGAGATTTTTCTTTAGACCCTTCGGCCATGGTGCGCTCCCATAGATTCAGAAAAGACCCAAAGATTTGCCGGTTATTCCGGCTCCAATAGCAGATTCCCAAAGGGGTCCACCGCTCCGCCCCATCCCGGGGGCAGCACGGTGGTGGCGTCCATCTGGATGACCAGCGCCGGCCCCGAGATCCGGTTTCCGCAGGTCAGTTGCTCCCTTTGGAACAGCGGCGAGGTCAGCGCGCCCTGCTGGAAAATGACCTCGGCTTCGCCGATCAGGGCCGCGGCCGGGTCGGGGCTGCCGGCGCTCTGCGGCTCGATCTGAGGTTTCTCCATCGCCAACTCCAGCTTGAGACGGAGGTTCACAACCTCCACCGGCTCGCTCCGGTCGGCGTACCCAAACCTTCGCAGATGTGCTTTATAGAAGCTATCGCCGATCACCTTGGTCAAGTCAACCTTGGTGGTCCGTGAGGGATAGTCGATGGTCAGTTCGAAGGACTGGCCCACGTACCGCACGTCCAGGAAACGGCGGGCGGACATTTTGTCAACGGGCAGACCTTCGCCGGCCATCTCGGTCCTGGCTAGGCCCTCCATGCCGTGGAACTCTTCGTCTATCCGGGCGCGGTCCAGGCCGGCTCCCCGGAGCATGACGGTGCGGGAGTAGTCTTTGACGATGTCGGCGATGGCTACGCCCAGCGCCGAGAGTATGCCGGGCCGGGACGGCACCAACACCCTGGGTATCCCCAATTCTTGGGCCAACTCGCAGGCGTGCATCGGCCCGGCGCCGCCGAAGGCTACCAGGGTGAACAACCGGGGGTCGTAGCCCCGCTCCAGGGATATATTGCGGATGGCCCGTTCCATCTTGGAATTGACCACCCGGATGATGCCCAAGGCGGCCTGGCGTGCCTCGGCGTTTATCTGGCCGGCCAGTTCTTGCATCAGCACTTCGACCCGTTTCCGGTCCAGGGTCATGCGGCCGCCCAGGAACCGGTCCGGCAATAGCCGGCCCAACAGCAGATTGGCGTCGGTCACGGTTAGCTGGCCGCCCTTCCCGTAGCAGGCCGGGCCGGGTTCCGCTCCCGCCGACTGGGGACCGACCACCAAAGCGCCGCCGGTGTCCACTCTGGCGATGGAACCGCCGCCGGCCCCAACGGTGTGAATGTCGATCATGGGAACACCGATGGGGTAACCGCCCACATTGGCGGAGGTGGTCTCTTTGATCTGGCCGGGACATAACGAAACATCGGTTGATGTGCCGCCCATGTCCAGGGTGATGATGTCGGGATACCCTGCCTGCATCGCCGAGTAGAACGCGCCGACCACGCCACCGGCCGGGCCGCTGAGGATGGTCCGCACCGGCTGCTCGGAGGCCAACCCGACGGTGATGCTCCCTCCCGACGACTGCATGATCCGCAGTCCCTTGCCCAGCGGCCCTTCGAGTTCTCCCAGGTACCGGCTCATCACCTGGCCCACGTAGGCATTCACGACCACGGTGCTGGTCCGCTCGTACTCCCTAAATTCTGGCAAAACCCGGGACGAGATCGATATATAGGGCGGGTCCTTCATATTCTGCAGGGCGCTTAGGACCATCTCTTCATGGGCCGTGTTCAGAAAGGAGAACAGGAAAGACACGGCCACCGCTTCGGGTTTGCTCTCTTCCAAGAGGCCAATCAGGGTCTGGATGGCCTCGGTTGTAAGGTCCTCGATGATGGCGCCGGTATGGTCGACCCGCTCCGGAAGTCCAAAACGCAGTTCCCAAGGGGCCAGGGCCGGGGCCCGGTCTATCTCCAGGTTGTAGAGTTCGGCGCGGCTCTGACGGCCGATCTCCAGCACGTCTTCGAAACCCATGGTGGTCACCAAGGCCGTGCGGGCGCCCTTGCCTTCCAACAGGGCGTTGGTGGCGACGGTGGAACCGTGGACGAATTCGGCGGAGGTGACGCCCGTTTCCCTGATGCCTTGGAGGATGCCCTGGGAAGGATCGGCCGGTGTTGAAGGAAGCTTGTGGACGGTCAGCTTGCCGTCTTCCAAGACGGCGATGTCGGTGAAGGTGCCGCCCACGTCGATCCCCACAACCCGGCGGTGGCCGGAAGTGTTGAGAGTTTCGGAAGCCGGATTTTCGGGCATGGCGCGGTACGCCTCCGCAGCGAGTTTGAATGACAGCGATTAACGGCCCGGTTTTGTTCGGTAAATAGAAGGGATCGGGACGGTTAATCTTCCAGGGCGATCCTGATCCGCTTGTTGATGCGGCCTTTGCTCTCGTGGCCGACCACCTTGATCACGCCCACCTCGCGCGTGTTGGCCACGTGGGTCCCGCCATCGGCCTGCAGGTCCAGCCCGTGAATGTCGATGGTGCGGATCTCTTGGATGCCGGGTGGCAACAGGTTGATCTTGGTGCGTATCAGGTCCGGCACCTGTTCGGCTTCTTCCCGGCTGAGGGTGTCGACGATGATGTCCCGGTCCGCGGCCACCTCGGCGTTGATCTTGGCTTCCACTTCCTCGGCGAACTCTGCTGAGATATTCTCGAACTCAAAGTCCATCCGGGCCTCTCCGGGCTTCATGTCGCCGCCCGTCACCTTGGCCCCGTAGTCCCGCCAGACCACGCCGCAGAGGATGTGGAGGGCCGTGTGGGTGCGCATCAGCAGATACCGGCGGTCCCAATCGATTCTTCCAGTCACGGTCGAACCGGCGGCAGGCAGGTCGCCGGATATCTGGTGCATCAGTTTGCCTTCCACCCGTTTGATGCCGGTGACCTGGTACTCTGTACCGCCGGAGGTCAGTGTCCCGGAATCGGTGGGTTGGCCGCCGCCGCCGGTGTAGAAGGCCGTACGGTCGAGCACCACGCCGCCGTCAAGCACATCGGTCACGGTGGCCTCAAACTCCTTTAGATAGCTTTCCGCGTGAAAAAGTAGTTCGGTCATCTGAATATCGGAACATTTTGCATTGGATTGGAGCCTGCGAAGCGGCGTAAAATCGCTCTGATTTTGGCGCGGGCATATTATAGCAGACAGGATTTTCCTGTAGCTCCGGATGCCCTCGTAAGAAACGCGTCTAAAAGCCGGCAATCGCTGCGCCTTTTTAGTTGTTTTTACCCAGGCGGAATGACATAATACGCGTGCTCGTCGGAAGCGGCGTCCGGTACGGACGGGATCAACAAATCAGGCAGAATACCAGGTGGGCGGAAGATGAAGATATCGTGTTTGCAAGAGAATCTCAGCCGGGGACTGGCCGTGGTCGGCCGGGCTGTGGCCAGCAGGGCCACGCTGCCGGTGACCCAGAATGTGCTCCTCAGCATTGACCAGTCGATGCTGAAGCTGTCGGCCACCAACCTGGAAATTGCCATCACCACCTGGGTCGGGGCAATGATTGAAGAGGAAGGCTCGATCACCGTGCCGGCCCGCTTGCTCACCGAGTTCGTCAACTCTTTGCCCAACGATAAGATCGAACTGGAGCTGGAGCAGGGTTCCGGGCTCCTGCGGATATCCTCGGGCAGTTCCAATGCCCATATCAACACCACCGATGCCTCGGAGTTCCCGCCCGTCCCGACCGTGGATGACGGGGTCGCCGCCGAGGTGGACCCGGTGGTCTTGAAATCGGCCATCAGCCGGGTGGCCTTCGCCGCCGCCACCGAGGAGTCGCGCCCGGTGTTGACCGGAGTCGAGGTCAAACTCAGTGGGAGCAAGTTCACCATGGCCGCCGCCGACGGCTTCCGCCTGGCGGTGCAAAACGGCGCCCTGCTCAAGCCGGTGGCCGAAGATATGAGCGTGATCATCCCGGCCCGCACCATGAATGAGCTGAACCGGTTGATCGGCGACCGTGAAGAGCCGGTGGAGATTCTGATGACGCCGGCCAAGGGACAGGTGATGTTCCGGATACGGGGTGGCGACACCGTGGAAATTGTCTCCCAGTTGCTCCAAGGCGCCTTCCCCAACTACGAACAACTGATACCCAAGAGCTACACCACCAGGGCGGTTATGGACCTGCCCACTGTTCTACGGGCCGCGCGGACGGCCTCGATCTTCGCCAGAGACGGCAGCAACATCATCCGGATGCACCTGATGCCGGCCGCCTCCGACGGCGAGACGCCCAAGGTGGAGATCTCCGCCCGGTCCGAGGAAGTGGGCGACAACCAAGACCTGGTCGACCTGGACGAGATCGAGGGGGAAGAGGGCAAGATCGCCTTCAACAGCCGCTACCTGCTGGACGTTCTATCCGTGCTAGAGAAGGGCAAAGTAGCCCTGGAGACCACCACATCCTCCAGCCCCGGCGTCTTCAAACCCACCGACTCCGAAGATTACATCCACGTGGTCATGCCGATGTTTGTGCAATGGTGATAAATTCCTAGCTAGCGGCGTCCCGTTTCAGGCTGCCGTCCGACTCTAATTGAAAGGGTTCCGCCTCATCTGCTTCAGGATTTTCCGTCCCACATGATTTACGGGCAAACGCCTCGGCCAATTTAGCCGGGGCGTTTCGTATTATATGAACCGATTCGTGACTATCGCGATCGGTGCACCGCCTTACTGAATCGTGTCATAATACCGGCAACTTTTAGGCAGATTGCCCGGGTGGCTCCACAAACGTGAACCTCGAATGAACGACCAGAGAAAAACCAAGAAACAGCTAGTGGAAGACCTGCAGCGAGAACGAGAACGCTCGAACGCGCTTCAAGAGGTCTCCAACCGGCTGGCCGGGGCCCACGACACAGACGAGGTGCTGGACCTGATCGTGAACGAGGCTGCGCGGCTACTAGGCGCGTCCGCCGCCTTTATTCGGCTGTTGGAAGGCGGCGTATTGGTTCCCAGCGCCAGCACAGAGTCCGCGACCGGTTATTTAGCCGCTAGCGCCGATATTCAACCAACCCTTGCCGTTGAAGCAGGAACATCATTGGTAGGCCATGTGATGGCCTCCAAGAAACCGTTGGTCGTTGAAAATGCTTCGGACGATGAACGGATAACCCCCGGCGGACGTCTCGCCCAAGAAAAATATGGTTTCCACGGGTGGGCTGGGGTACCACTGGTGGCCAATGAGCGCTCAATAGGTGTGCTCATTGTGATGGACATTAGCCTACGCCGCTTCAATGAAGACGAAGTCTCTCTTCTAACCGCCTTCGCCGACCAGGCGTCGTTGGCCCTGGAGAAGGCGCGGCTCTTGAACGAGGCGGAGCGGGAACGGGAACGCTCTGACGCCCTTTACCAGATCTCCAACCGGCTGGCTGGCGCCCACGACACGGATGAAGTGCTGGACTTGATCGTAAACGAGGCCGCCCGGCTCGTTGGCGCATCCGCTGCCTGGATCCGGTTGTTGGACGGGGACGTGATGATACCTAGTGCCGCCACAGAGTCCGCCACCGCCTATATCGCCGAGCATGCCAAGATTAGGCCGACCCTCGCGGTAGGGGAGGACGCCAGCACCGTTGGGCACGTGATGTCTACAAAGAAACCCTTGGTCACGGAAGATTACCCAGACTTGGTGCCTCCTGAAGTGCGCCGCATACTCCACGAACATGGGTTTTACGGATCTGCTTCAGTTCCTTTGGTCGCCAATGACCGGTCGATCGGCGTGCTTACCGTGACGGATAATCGCGTCCGGCTCTTTACCGAAGATGAAGTCTCCCTTCTGACCGCCTTCGCCGACCAGGCAGCGCTGGCCCTAGACAAAGCTCGGCTCTTGAACGAGGCGGAGCGGGAACGGGGCCGGCTGGCAGCGTTGAATGACGTGGTCAGCGACCTAGCCACCACCTTGAACTTTGAGGCGGTCTCACAAAAGATTACCGACAGCGCCCGGTCTCTCATCGGCGCGCGCATAGCGATTATTTTTCAGTTGGACCGGTCCACCGAGATTCTTTCATTAATCAGCCTCTCCGGGGAATCCAATCCCCGGTTCACCGAAGATTTCACATTGGATGACCCGGGGGCGGTCCGCTCCTTAGCTGCCCGGGAGCGCCAAACGCTGGTCACGCAAGATTTTTTGGTGGACAACCGGCTAACGCACACCCAAGAACAACAGGCCAGTCTTGAACAGACTGAGCTCCGTGCATTTGTCGCCGTGCCTTTCATCGTCCAAGACCGGGTGACCGGCGTGCTGACCGTGGGCGACCTGGCGGGCCGGAAGTTCACCGACGATGAAATACAGTTGACCGAGGCCTTCGCCGACCAGGCATCAGTTGCTCTGGAGAACGCCAGGCTCTTGAATGAAGCGGAGCGGGAGAAGGAACGCTCGGACGCCCTCTACCGGGTGTCCAACCAACTGGCCGGCACCCACAACACGCACGAGGTTCTGGACCTGATCGTGAACGAGGCCGCGCGGCTCCTCGGCGCCCCGGCCGCCTTTATTCGGCTGTTGGAGGGAGACGTGTTGGTGGCCGGCGCCGCGACAGAGTCCGCAGCCGCCTTTCTTGAGGAAACCGCAGCAGACCAAGCGGGCCTCGCGGTTGGGGAAGGCGCGAGCGCGATGGGCCATGTGATGGCCACCAAGAAACCATTGGTCGTGGAGGATGTGGCGAAGGCGGAATTGGTATCTCCCGCACAGCGGCTCATCGCGGAGAAACATGATTTTCACGCTGCGGCTGTGGTTCCTCTATTGGCCAATGACCGGTCGATAGGCGTGCTCGCCGTGCTGGACAATAGGGTCCACGGCTTCACCGAGGATGAAGTGTCTTTATTGGCCGCCTTCGCCGACCAGGCGTCGCTGGCCCTGGAGAAGGCCCGGCTTCTGAATGAAGCTGAGGCTCGCGAACGGCAGGCTACCCAACTCTATGAGGTGACCACCCAACTGGCCTCCAACCACGACCTGCATAGCCTGCTGGACCTGATAACCCAACAAGCCGTTGACCTCACCGGTGGGCAGGGAGGAATGATATTCCGCTACAACGACGCAAGGGGCGGCCTAGTCGTCGCCACCATGCACAACCTCAACCCGGAGATGCGGGACATGTTCGTCCGGCCGGGCGAAGGCAATGCCGGGCGCGCCTATGTGGAGCGGCGCGCGGTTTGGACCGACGACCTTTTCGCCGACTCCGCGGTTGTATATTCTGACGACGAATCTCAAATGATTGTTCAGCAGCAGGCTTCAGAATGGGGCGTGGTGGGTGTGGTGGCCGCGCCCATCATGATTCGGGACGAGGTGTATGGAATCCTCGATGTGGTATTTGACAAGCACCGGGAGTTCACCGACGAAGAGGTCAACCTGGTCCAAACCCTGGCCGACAGCGCCGCCGTGGCCATCAACAACGCCCGGTTCATCGAGGAGACGGAACAGGCACGGGACGAGGCCACCCAGTTATACAAGATCACGGAACAGTTGGCATCCAGCCCGGACATGGACAGCGTGCTGGACTTGATCGTCGAGAAAGCGGCTGAGCTTCTAAGCAGCGAGGCCTCGTCATTGTTCAGTTTCGATGTGGAAAAAGGCGGCTTGGTCCTCACTCGCGAGCACAACTTCCTCACGGATGAAGACACAGGGGAGAATTATTTCTTCCTGCCCGGCGTCGGCACCGTTGGAAGGGCATTTCGTGACCGCAAGCCGGTCTGGAAAAACGACCTGCACGAAAATGCCGAGACGGAATATCCAGACCCCTCGGTCCGGGAGACGGTCTTGAATTCCAAGAACCGGGCGGCGCTCTCCGCCCCCATCATCATCCGGGACCAGGTCTACGGCTGCCTCACGGCGAACTATTATTCCGTCCACGAATTCGGCGAGGCGGAGGCGCAGTTGCTCCAGACCCTGGCCGACAGCGCCGCCGTGGCCATCGGCAATGCCCGTTTCATTGAGGAGACCCAGCAGGCGCGGGACATGGCCGAAGACCGAGAACGGGAGGCTATCCAACTCCAGGAAGTTACAACCCAATTGGCCTCAAACACCGAGATGGATAGCGTATTGGAGTTGATTACGCGGAGTGCTTCAGCGTTGCTCGGGAGTCAGGCAACCGCCATCTGGAGATATGACGGGGCCGCAGATGGCCTATCGGTCATCGGAGGATATAACGTGCCGTCCGATTGGGCCGGCAGCATATTTGTGAGGCCCGGAGACGGCACGACAGGCCAAGCTTTTCAGAAGCGTCGGCCCGTCTGGAGTTCCAACGTCCAAACCGACTCTGAATGGGTGTTCTCAGAAGAAGGCATGGAGACCATGAGCAGGGCGGCCAGAATTGGGGGAGCGCTAGCAGTCCCAATCATCATTCGTAATGAGATATACGGGGTTTTGAACAGCTTTTTCTACGAGCCCCACGACTTTTCCGATGGGGAGGTCCAACTCCTCCAGACCCTGGCCGACAGCGCCGCCGTGGCCATCGGCAACGCCCGTTTCATCGAGGAGACCCAGCAGGCGCGGGACGTGGCGGAAGAAGCCAACCGGACCAAGAGCCAGTTCCTGGCCAACATGAGCCACGAGCTGCGCACCCCCCTGAACGCCATCATCGGCTACAGCGAGATGCTCCAGGAAGAGGCGCAAGACCAGGGCTACGAGGACTTCAACGAAGACTTGGAACGCATCCACGGCGCCGGCAAACACCTGCTGGGCCTGATCAACGATGTCTTGGACATCTCGAAGATCGAGGCCGGGGGGATGGACATCTACCTGGAGACCTTCCCCATCGCACCCATGATTCAAGACGTCATGACCACCATCCAGCCCCTGGTTGACAACAACTCCAACACTCTGGAGATCGACTGTCCCGATTCGGTGGGGTCCATCCACGCCGATATGACCAAGGTCCGGCAGAGCCTGTTCAACCTCCTCAGCAACTCCAGCAAGTTCACCGAGCAGGGGACGATCTCTTTGACGGTCAGCCGGGAGACCAAAGACGGCCGGGAATGGGTCAACTTCGTCGTGGGCGACACCGGCATCGGCATGACCGAAGAACAGATGGGACACCTCTTCGAGGCCTTCGCCCAGGCGGAGGCGTCCACCAGCCGCCGGTTCGGCGGCACGGGGCTGGGACTGGCCATAACCAAGCATTTCTGCGAAATGATGGGCGGCGAGATCCTTGTGGAAAGTGAATCCGGGAAGGGGTCGACGTTCACCATGAAGTTGCCTGCGGTGGTCGCGGACCCGGCCGCAGCAGATTCGGAGCAGCCGGCACCCTCGCCGACTTCGGCAGATGAGGTGTCACCGGCGGCGAATACCGTGTTGGTGATCGACGACGACGCCAGCGTGCACGACCTGATGCAGCGGTCCCTGGCCGGACAAGGCTTTACTCTGGTTCGGGCCATGGGGGGCGAAGAGGGGCTGCGTCTGGCCAAAGAACTGTCGCCCGTGGTGATAACCCTGGACGTCATGATGCCCGGCATGGACGGCTGGGCCGTTCTCTCGGCTCTTAAAGCCGACCCCGACCTGGCCGATATCCCCGTCATCATGGTGACCATCATCGACCAGAAGAACCTGGGGTATGCCCTGGGCGCCGCCGAGTACCTGACCAAACCCATAGACCGGGCGCGTCTGCTCTCGGTCCTGAACAAATACAAACAGGAAATCACGCACGGACCGGTCCTGGTGGTGGACGACGACCCGTCGGTGCGGGAGATGGTCCGCCGCATGCTGGAGAAAGAGGGCTGGGACGTCGCCGAGGCCGAGAACGGCCGGGTAGCACTGGACCTCCTGGACGATACCGCTCCCAGCCTGATTCTGCTGGACCTGATGATGCCCGAGATGGACGGGTTCGAATTCATCGAAGAACTGCGCCGCATCGACCGGTGGAAACGGGTGCCCGTGGTGGTGGTCACGGCCAAAGACATCACCAACGAGGACCGGCAGCGCCTGAACGGATACGTCGAGAAAGTGGTGCAGAAAGGGTCCTACTCCACCGAATCATTGATGACTGAGCTACGCGGCCTGGTGAACGCCTTTGCCGGGACAGAGCGCACCTAAAACGCGGCCTGGACCAAGCTAGATTGAGATCGAGAGGGAGCCATGGCGAAGGTCTTGGTTGTCGAGGACAACGAGATGAACCGGGATATGCTTACCCGGCGCCTGCAACGGCGGGGTTATGAGGTCATAACCGCGGTGGACGGCGAGGACGGGGTGAATCAAGCCCGGTCCAACTTGCCCGACATAATCCTGATGGACATGGACCTGCCGGTCGTGGATGGCTGGGCCGCCACCCGAGAACTCAAGTCCTCTCCAGAGACTCAGTCGATCCCGGTGATCGCCCTCACCGCCCACGCCATGGCAGGTGACCGCGAGAAGGCTATGGAGGCCGGTTGCGACGACTATGACACCAAGCCGGTGGAGTTCTCCCGTTTGATCGAAAAGATGGATATGCTACTGGGTAAGGGGTCTGATTAATGGCTAGCCAGCAATACTCCCTCTTGGTGGTTGACGACAACGAGATGAACCGCGACATGCTGAGCCGGCGTCTGGAACGCCAGGGCTACCGGGTAACGGTGGCCGTGGATGGCCGACAGGCTTTGGAGTTCTTGAACCGTGACGATTTTCACTTGGTCCTTCTAGACATAATGCTTCCTGAGATGAACGGATACCAGGTGCTGGAGCAATTGAAAGCCAACCAGTCATTGAGTCACATCCCGGTGATCATCACCACCGCCCTTGATGAAGCGGACGGCAAGGCGAAATGCATGGAACTGGGCGCCGAGGATTACCTGACCAAACCATTCAACCCGGTCCTGCTGAAGAGCCGGATCAGCGACTGCCTCGAACGGCACAATCGCGCTCAACCGGGTCAGTGAGCGGAGGTATGGTATGAACTGGGTAGCCCTGGGCGCCATCGCCGAAATAGCCGGGGCAGCAGGCTCCATCGCCATCGCTTGCGTGGCGGTATACATTGGCATACGCCAGTGGGTCGACGGCAAGCGAATCAGCCGGGAACAACGGGAACTCACCGAACAGATCGAGCAGAACCATACCGCCTCAACGCTGGAACAGGAGCGCATAATCCGCGCCCAGAGTCTGGACTCTTATTTCGATGGCATATCTACGCTGTTGCTGCGGGACGAAGACGGGATTTTTCCTGACGTAGCCCGGAGCCTCACCAAAGGGCGCACCGACTCGATCCTTAAGATCCTTAAGCCTGACGAGAAGCACAACCTCATAGCGTTCCTGTACGGCAGCGGGCTTATCACCCGGAACGGGAAAGACAGCGTGCCGATGGTCGCCCTGTCTGGAAGCGACTTGAGCCAAGTCGAGTTAAATGGGGCATCGCTGCAACACGCCGGCTTTGGCATGGCCAATCTGCGGGGCGCGGCCATAAAAGAGGCGGACCTGAACGGTGTCGACTTAAGAGGGGCGGACCTGAGCGAGGCCGATCTGACCGGTTCGGACCTGAGCCAGGCCGATCTCCATGGCGTAATTGCTTCCGCCACAGTGCTGAGCGGAGTCGACCTGAGTAACACTGACCTGAGCGGCGCGGACCTTCGAGGCGCGGTCCTGAGCGGGTCCGATCTAACGTCGACGAACCTCAGCGGTGCGAACCTGCACGGCGCCGACCTAAGCGGCGCCAAATTGGATTACGCGAACCTGAATGGGGCCAACCTGCGCGAGGCTAACCTCACTAAATCAAACCTAAATGGCACCCAATTGATCAACCTCATCAGCATCGAAGGCGCGGACTTTACCGACGTTTCCGCCCTAAGCAGCGAGTCTGCCGAGTATCTTGCCTCCATCGCCAGCGGTGCTCATCCGGTAACGTCTCGACAGACCGCGCAATCCCTCAAGAATCTTTCAACCGTTGATATGGCCGAAGACCAGGCTTGATCGAGCGGCGGTGGGTTTCTCCCGGTTATCGTAAAGCGCCGATGACCAACGGCTGATTAAGGACCGGCCCCCTTTTGCTTCAGGGCGGCCAGCACCTTCTCCGCAGTGACCGGCAGGCTGGTGATGCGTACTCCAACTGCGTCGAAAACGGCATTGGCGATGGCGGGCGCGACCGGTGAAATCGGGTTCTCTCCGATGGCCTTGCCCTGGTAGGGACCGTTGCCATCAGCGGACTCCACCAGGACCGTTACCAACTCAGGGACGTCTGCGGTGGCCGGTATTTTAACGTCGCCCAAGCTCAACGTGGAGATGCGTCCGTCTTCGGACTGCAATTCCTCCATCAGAGCGTACCCCAACCCTTGAATGACCGCTCCATCGATCTGCCCCTGATGGCCCAACGGATTGAAGATGGTGCCCACATCATGTGCGGTGACGATCCGGTGCACCTTGATTTGTCCGGTCTCCGAGTCCACCTCCACCTCCGCGACTTGAGCACAAAATGAGGTTACGTCCGGCTCCTCGGCGGTGGTCGTCACATCACCGGTAATCGGAGCGCCCAAGGCGGCCACGGACCGTGCCGCCAGCTCGCGGATAGGGACGCCCCTTTCCGGGTCTCCATCGACGA
>JACZUF010000057.1 GCA_022573285.1 Chloroflexota bacterium | reverse complement strand
CGGCGGCTAAGTACTCCGTAGCGTTGGCAGTGACAGTGAAACCGGGGTCAACTGTGAAGCTAACGTCGGTGGCATCCTTTATCGATACGTAAGAGGACGGTGGGTTTAAATAAGGCTGATTGAACACGTACTCCATCTGGTTCCGGGCCAGCTTCTCGGCGATGGACTGGTCCTCCACAACCTCTGTGGAGATGTTGGCGGTCCGGATGCCGACCATTAACGCCGTGCCCAGGGCAGCGAATATGGTGATGGCCATTACGGTCTCCAGCAGGGCAATTCCCCTGCTGTCCTGGCCGATCCGGCGAAACCGCTGTAGGATCCCTCGGCTTAAGTATTTAAAGATGAGCATTGCAACTGCCATAATGCTGGATTGTGGGTAACAGTCTGGCGGCAAGGCCGCTTGAACGGAACCGCCGGTGGCCTGGGGAGGGGACATGACAATTCTTAGATAGGCAGGACCGACCGAATAACGATGGCCCGGCAGGGGCTTTGGGAATCCCACCGGGCCGGTATGTTCCAAGTTCGAAGGGTAGCCAGGCAAACGGTCAGCCAAAAAACGCGACCTTGTCTTACGAGATCTAGGAGGCAGGGAAGAGCACCGTAGTGGCGCAGGAGCCCGCATCGGTTACGTCGTTCTGCTGGGTAACCCGGCCGTCGCTCCCCCATTTGTAACAGAACATGGTGCTGGCTTGGTCCATAAAACTCTCAAGGTTAATGTCAGCGGCAGTACTGAACTGGGTGCCGGTGCTGTTAATCTTTTCCCCGTTGGTGTTTGTGGTAAGGCTCTCCGTGACCGTTTTAAGGCTATGTTTAACCATCATCGACTGGATTGAGGTTTGAATGGTCTCACGCTCTCCGGCCTGGGCAGCTTGTTCGCCCTCGCCGGAGAAGCTGATGACCAGGGGCACGATTATGGCCGCCAGCGCCACAATGATGCCGGTCACCACCAGCAACTCAATCAGGGTAAATCCCTTTTGGTCTTCTGATCCTCTTCCCAAAGTTTTCTTCAGAATGTTTCGCATTAGTCTTCCTCTCCTGGAGGCTGTTTATGGCGTCGGTCTTGGGTAATTCGACGTTGACTCGATTATCCAGCGGCGTGATCAAATAGGTCTGTGATCTACGGCTCTGATTCGGTGTGATGATTGTCACACCGAAGGGCACGGTGTGGCAGCCCACCCGTCAAAAGGGAGCGCCCCCAGCGACCGCATCCCGCTTCGCAGGGCGTCCACGCCACAGGGCGGTGGTCTTTCATCGGCGCAGGGCGGTGGGATATCGGCCAGCTCAACCAACGTCTATGGGAGCATCATTCCACTTCGGCTGGTTTAATTGCCGAACTAGAACTGATCTGAAAAGGAAGGAGGCGTGACTGTAGCGAGGCAGAAGCCTCAAATCATGACTATGGAGAGAAGGGGTGGTGCGCTTGGCGGGATTCGAACCCACGACCTCTGCCTCCGCAGGGCAGCGCTCTAATCCGCTGAGCTACAAGCGCGCGAGAAGCTGTCAGCTATCGCGGTCAGCCGTCGAGGTTGTAGCCGCCTGCGGGCGGCTGATGGCTGAGAGCTGTAGACTGTTAGCTTTTTGGTGCCGAGGGAGGGATTTGAACCCACACATCCGTAAGGACACTGCGCCCTGAACGCAGCGCGTCTGCCGTTCCGCCACCTCGGCACGAGAGAGCCAGGCTGACGGCCTCGACTCCAGCGGTCCAAACTGCATGGTGGGCGATGGAGGGGTCGAACCTCCGACCTCCTCGGTGTGAACGAGGCGCTCTAACCACTGAGCTAACCGCCCCTGGCCGTTGGGACTTATAAATTATAGGCACAGCCCCTCTCCCGCGCAAGGTGGCGCAGCCACGGTCCTTTTTTTTCGACGCATCGCCCCTCAACTCCAAAGAACAATCGCTAGCCTCACATGAAACCCGGTTGCGCCAGCATGACAGTCGGGTAGGCCTCTCCGCCCATACGAGTACTTTCTCGACTAAATCGGGATACCCCTGCGGCGCGATATTGCCGTAGCCCCATGAAAACCCGGCTAAGCCGGTCATTGGGCGGTCATGCCGCCATCGATCACCAGTTCGGCGCCGGTTACGAAGGACGACTCGTCCGAGGCCAGGTACAGGATGCCCGCCGCGATGTCTTCGGGCTGGCCCATCCGGCCGATGGGCGTCTTGGCGACCCTTTCCTCATGAATATTGGGGTTATCGTGATGGGCGCGGGTCATCGGGGTGTCGATGAAGCCGGGATGGACCGAATTGGCCCGGATATTCTCGGACGCATATTGAATGGCGGTGGACTTGTTGAAGATGCGGACCGCGCCCTTGGATGCGTGGTAGGCGGCCGAACCCCCGCTGCCGACCAGGCCGTAGATCGACGAGATGTTGATGATGGAACCGCCGCCCGCCTTGCGCATCTCGGGGATGGCCGCCTGAGTGCCCAGAAAAACCCCCTTCACGTTAACGTCCATTACCTTGTCCCAGGCCTCGGAGGTGGTCTCCTCCACGCCGGCGCGGTGGCTGACACCCGCGTTGTTGACCAGGATGTCCAGCTTGCCGAAGCTGGAGACCGCCGCCTGAACGGCGTTCCGCCAACTCTCTTCGCTGGTGACGTCCAGGCGCACAAACAGGGCTTGACCCCCGGACTCGGCGATCTGGGCCTCGGCCGCCCGGCCTTCATCCTCCAAGAGATCGGCGATCACCACGGCTGCGCCCTCTTTGGCCAGCAACTTGGCGGTGGCCGCGCCGATCCCTCCCGCGCCGCCGCTGATCAGGGCTACTTTGCCTGCAACACGCATGATTTACCTCAACAGAACGAGTCTGGGATTTGACATAACGGGTTTGGCTGTCCCGCTAGAGACGGGCAATTATAGCCCCGATTACATCGGGGCGGTCAGCGGTCAGCTTGCGGGCGACAATCGCACTATGGCCAGGACGCTTCCGCAGGACATGCAGAACCGGGCGCCGTCTGGATTTTCACTATTACAATTGGGATAATCCATGATCACTGTTAAAACAAGTCCGGCAAGTCCAGATTTTTCCGTTAATTAGAATAACATCAGTCTGACGCCCAATAAGCCCATTCAGCGCATTACCCCGAGACCCGTCGGCACAGGGCTAACCTCCGGCCTGTAAAACCACGTTACATAACCTAATCCCATTGGCCTGCTTTCCTCGCAGCACGTGCTGCCCACCTCCCACGTCTTCTACCAACTGGTGCGAGAGTCCACGGGCGGCCTCCAGGGTGATTACCTCGACTATGAGATAACGTTCGCGCCGTGTCGAGGCCGCATGTTCAAGTTGATTCACGTGAGCACCCTAATGCCCGAGTTACAAGACCTATTTGATTAAGCGGTGCTCTCCGCCCGCTGCGAAGAGTACGGAGACGCTACAATCCGATACAGTCTTTGCCCAGACCACCATCCAGATGGACGTATCGGCAGGAACGGTTCTGGGGACCACCGGAGGCAAAGTGAGCAACGCGCTGGACCTGGAAGAATACGACTTGGAAGGGCCGTCCCTGGGGTACGCCAATCCGGCCCGGTTAGGTTCGGAGTTTAATCTGATGCTCAAGATCACCTGCCCCTTCAATGGCTTCACTGCCGAGGTTAGGGAGCGCCAGTTGTCCCGCATGGGAGACTATGACCTACAGCCCAGGACCGCCGAGCCCCGGTGCGGGGAGGTGATGCAGGATATCCCAGGCACAGCCCAGGGTAATTGGTGGTACGCCGGCCAAACGGTAGTCCAGACCGCTTGGAACCGGCAACTGGCACTGGTCCACGATAATGTGGACCCGTCTCTGGCCGCAATATCCATCGGAGGAATAGTGACCGGCACTGGGGTGTGGCTCTTCCGGCCGGAGTCCAGCGGCCGGATCAACCGGGATTTCTCCGATGTCACCGCCGACGGGCAGACGTATTGCTACCACGGGGCAATGACCGACGACAGCAGCCAGACCAAAACTCCTTTTCCAGGAAGGTTGCTTGTCGCACTAAACAGCGACACCGAGATGCTGGTGGAACGGCAGGACGGCGGTTGCGCCGATGGCGCGGCGTTCGTCGACCCGGTGACCTACAGAAGGTAGCGGCCGGACAGAACGACCAAATTCGTTATGTCAATGGGTCCTGCGGCGAGCCTGAATATATTACATAACCTATCTTGTGCGAACCAACGTGTATTTTTGTTTGCTCCTCCGGGCCTGCTTCCCTGTCTCCACGCCTGCGCATCCCCCCTTGACCCCACTCGGCGCACTGAGAGGCCCGTAGCGCCGTTTTCTTGCCTTCTCCCAGCCAGGAAGTCACTTCGGCTGTTTTCTCCCCCCACTTTTCGCCGGTGAAAAACCTCCGTTGACGGCCCGGATTACCCATCGGCAGAATTTACGGCACAGACTTTATAGCCTAGAAGTTCGTCAAGCTTTCTTTCAACGGGGGAAGAGCATGGCCATCTCCGGCACCATCAAGGTCACAACGGCGGGGACCTCGGTACAGGCCGCCAGCAAGGGTAACGCCAGGTCTCTGGTGTTCAAGGCCCGCAACGACAACACCGGGACCTGTTACCTGGGCGGAAGCGACGTTTCCGCCACCGACGGCATGTCCCTGGTCCCGGGCGAGTCCATCCAACTGGAACTTAAGGAGGCCATATCGACGTCCCAGTTCTGGGCCGACGCCGCCAACAACAACGACCAGATCGATTTCATAGGCAACGAATAATGACCCAGCCCCGGCAGACCCACCGTCCACCGCCGCGGGAAAAGGGGTAGCGACGCCGCCGCCGACGTAACAAAGAGGTTATGTCATTTGGGCCGTATCAGGGTCGAGGACAGCCCGGGCCCCTGCTAACGCCCTCGGCCGCTGCCCGCTGGGGTCACCACCGTTAACGGGCCATCCATGGAGATGAGCAATTCCTCGATCTCCCGCAGCAGGTGGTCCAGGTTCCACCCCTTGGCGGCCGAGACCAATACGCCGGACGACGCCTGCTGGGCCGGCGGCGACTCGTCTGGAGCTTTGGCGCCCACGCTGCCGGACCGCTCAGAAGGGCCGCCTGATTGCCCAGATGGGCCGTCGAAGATCAGGTCCATCTTGTTCATCACCAGCAACCGGGGCCGGTCCTCCAAGCCCAGGTCCTTCAGGGTTTTCTCCACCACCTTGGTCTGCTCCAGGGCCTTGGGGTGGTTGACGTCGACGACGTGGAGCAGGAGGTCGGACTCGGCCAGCTCTTCCAAGGTGGCCCGGAAGGCCGCCACCACACTGGGAGAGAGCTTCTGGATGAACCCCACCGTGTCGCTCAACAGCAACGGAGCGCCCGAGGGCAGCCTGATGCGCCGGGTCACCGGGTCAAGGGTCGAAAACAGTTGGTCGGCGGCGGTCACCTTGGCGTTACTCAGGGCGTTGAAGAGGGTGCTCTTACCGGCGTTGGTGTAGCCCACAAGGGTAGCCATGGGAATGCTCGACCTCTTGCGGCGGTCCATGTGGAGGTTTCGCCGCCGGCGAACGCCGTCGAGTTCGGACCTGATCTTCTGCAGACGGCGCCGGACCAACCGGCGGTCGGTCTCGATCTGGGTCTCGCCGGGGCCCCTGGTGCCGATGCCGCCGCCCAGCCGTTCCAGGTGAGACCACTGACCGGCCAGCCGGGGCAGCAGGTACTCGTGCTGGGCCAGTTCCACCTGTAGTTTGCCCTCATAGGTCGAGGCGTGGCGGCCGAATACGTCCAGGATCAGGGCGGTCCGGTCGATGACCTTGCAGCCCAGGGCGTTTTCCAGGTTGCGCTGTTGAGCGGGGGTGAGTTCGTCGTCGAAGATGACCGTATCGGCTTGTAGTTCATCGACCATCTCGTGGATCTCTTCGACCTTGCCGGAACCGACGTAGGTGGGACCCAGACGGTTCGCCCGCTGGGTGACACGGCCGACAACCTGCCCTCCGGCGGTGTTGGTGAGGTATTCCAGTTCGGCGAGGGTGTCTTCCAGAGACCAAGGGTGGTCGCGGCGGTTCATCTCCAGCGCGACAAGGACCACCTTTTCGGGTTCGGGCTCTACGGGTATCGAACGTTTACTTATGGGTTTTACCCTTCTCTTAAAGGACCGGTTTCGCGTGTATCGGGCGCTTAACTATGCTCCCTTGGGCGGGGGAATGCTCCAGGCCTCCAGGCGCCGGCAACCCTTTTCTATCTGCTCGTCGGGAGTGGTCAGGGACAGGCGGATGTAACCCTCTCCGTATTTACCATAGCTGGAACCGGGCGTCACCACGACGTCCAGTTCTTCCAAGAGCAATTGGGCCATTTCGGCCGAGGTGTAACCCTCCGGTACCTTGGCCCAGATATACAGGCTAGCACGGGGAACTGCAACGCTCATGCCCATGGCCTTTACGGCTTTGACCACCCGGTCGCGGCGGCGGGTATAGACGTCCACGTTATCAGCAACGCAGTCCTGGGGGCCGGTCAATGCCTCCATGGCCATCTCCTGGACGGCCTGGGGCACCCCCGAGTCCAGGTTGGCTTTGATCTGGAACAGGGCCTTGATCATCTCGGCGTTGCCCACGGCCATGCCGATGCGCCAACCGGTCATGTTGTAGGTCTTGGACAGGGAGTGGAACTCCAGCCCGATGTCCTTTGAGCCGGCCACCTGGAGGTAGCTGATGGGCTTGTACCCGTCGTAGCCGATCTCACTGTAGGCGGCGTCGTGGAGCAGCGCGATGTCGTTCTCTCTGCAGAAGGCGATGGCCGAGATGAAGTCCTCTTCGCTGGCCACGGCGCTGGTGGGGTTGTTGGGGTAGTTCAGCCACATCACCTTGGCGTTGCGGGCCACGTCGGCGGGAATGGCGTCCAGTTCCGGCAGCCAGCCGTTCTTCTCGTACAAGGGCATGATGTGGCTCTCGGCTCCCGCGAACATGGTGCCGACGCCATAGACCGGATAGGCCGGGTCGGGGACCAAGGCGACGTCGCCGGGGTCAAGGAAGCAGAAGGCGGCGTGGCCGATACCCTCTTTGGCGCCGATCAGCGGCAGCACCTCGGTGTCCGGGTCCAGTTTCACGTTGAAGCGGGTGTCGTACCACTGGGCGAAGGCCCGCCGCATCTCGGGCAGGCCGTCGGTCTCGGGATAGCGGTGGTTGGGCGCGTGTTGGGACGCGGTCAACAGCCGGTCGATGATGGGCTGGGGCGTCGGTATGTCGGGGTCCCCGATGCCAAAGGTGACCACATCGGCCCCGGCGGCCCGCTTCTCGGCGATGATCCGCGAGATCTCAACAAATGGATAGGGCGAAAGCTTGCCCAGCCGGTCCGAAAATTTCATGTCCACTCCCCGCTGAAGACTTCCTCCGCCGGGCCTTCCAAGAAGACCTCGCCCGCACCGTCCCAGTCGACCTTGAGTGTGCCGCCGGGCAGGGTTATGTCAACCGTTTTTTCGCTGTGTCCGCAAAGCATGGACGCCACCGCGATGCCGCAGGCCCCGGTGCCGCAGGCCAACGTCTCTCCCGATCCTCTCTCCCAGACCCGGGCCGTCAAATGAGTGGGATTATCCACGTTGACGATCTCGAAGTTGACCCGCTGGGGAAAGATTGAGTGATGCTCCACTTTGGGTCCAACGACGTGCAACGGGAAATCGGCCACCGGCGTATCGATGAAGGTGACGGCGTGGGGGTTGCCCATGGATACGAAATTTAGCGGCAGGTCGTGTCCGTCCATCTGGAACGGATAGTTCAAAACCGGGCCCAGTCCGTATTCGCCCGCCGGTTCCAGCTTCACCGGGACATCTTCAGGGGCCAACATGGGCTGCCCCATGGAAACCCTGGCTCCGGTAATCTGACCGTCTTCAATAATGGGCACTATGTGCCGGATGCCAGCCAATGTCTCGACGCTGACCGAGGCGGCCGATGCCGAGACGATGCCGCGGTCGATGGCGTATTTTACGAAGCAGCGAATGCCGTTGCCGCACATCTCCGCCTCAGACCCGTCGGCGTTGAACATGCTCATCTTGAGGTCGGCCACGCCGGAGTCCCTGATCAAGATCAGGCCGTCGCCGCCCACACCGAAGTGGCGGTCGCTCATTCGGCGGGAGAGCTCGGGCCAGTCACGATTCTCGGAACGGGCATCGACGTAGACATAGTCGTTGCCCGCACCTTGCATTTTGGTGAATTTCATGTCTGGGCTCCTCGTGAGTCAGGAGGCTCATTGTACCACAGGGTTGGTCTCCGACAGGTACGCGGAGACCAGGTCCGCAGCCCGTTCCGGCATCCCCGAATCGGTGGCGTCCAGCCACATTATCCGGGGGTCCGATGGCTTGAACCAGGTGTACTGACGCCGGGCCAGCCGGTGGGTCTGGGTCTTGGCTCGGGAGACGGCGTCATCCAGTGACAACTCTCCCCTGAGGTGAAGACCCAGTTCCCGGTAGCCGGGGCTGTCGAGCGCCCCCTGACCCATGGGGTAGCCATCCTGGGCCAGCCGCTCCAATTCAGCCAGGAAACCTGCTTGCATCATCGCGTCCACCCGGTCGTCGATGCGCCGGTAGAGGGCCTTGCGTTCCATGGTCAGGCCGATGACCAGGTAATCGCCGGCCGTGTGGGCGTCATGGGCCAACTCGGACGGCTTTTGGCCGGTGGCGTGGTAGATCTCCAAGGCGCGCACCACCCGCCGCACGTTGCGGGGGTCCAGGGCGTCGGCACGGACCGGGTCGACCTGCCGGAGCCGGTCATGGAGCGCCTGGGCCCCGCCTTCCTCCGCTTCCTTCTCCAAAGACGCCCGGAATTCCGGGTCAGGAGGAACGGCGGGCACCTTCTGCCCCTCCAGCAGGGCCCAAACGTACTGGCCGGTGCCCCCAGCGACGATTGGGAGTTTTCCTCTGGCCGTGATATCGGCGGCGGCTTCTTGGGCGAGTGGTAGGAATGACCCCAGGCCGAAACGTTCTGACGGGTCCAAAAGGTCCAGGAGGTGGTGGGGAGCCTGCGCCTGTTCATCCGGAGTGGGCTTGGCGGTGCCGATGTCCATGCCCCGGTAGGCCTGGCGGCTGTCGGCGTTGATGACCTCCCCGCCGAAGCGCCGGCACAGGTCAACGGCCAGGCGCGTCTTGCCCACGGCGGTGGGGCCTACGATTGCGATCAGGGGTGAACGGTTTTGCGACACGCTGAGGGCGGGGGGTCAGGAACGCTAATCATTACACTCTGGAGAGGTCGCGTTCCCAGGTACTGGTGTCGAATTCTTCGCGAAATGCGTAATAGTCTGTGCCCCGGACCTTTGCCTTGTCGAATGCACCAATTTCAGCTAAGACATCGAGTGCATGATCCAGCTTGCCAGACCTTCCAGATGATGCCTCTGTACCCAAGATGGCCTCTTCAAGCTCACTCGATGAGTAGGCTAGGTCCGGGTGTCCGGCCAGGAACTGATATGCCTGCCGCATCCAATCCTCGGCCTCGGAATCAATGCCTAATTCGAATTGGCGCTTGGATAGCGGCATTCTTATCGCTCCGTTCGAAATCCCAATCTCCGTTGCACTACAGTATACCATCGCTGGTCTCCCATCTCCCTCATCCGGACCCTATCGCGTTGGACGAGGATTTCCAGCGCCCGTTCCACCTCAGCTATCGGTGCGTCGCGTCCATCTATCTCAATCAACAACTGCCGGACCTCTTGTGCACTGAACCCGAGAGCCGGGTTGCCGGTAAGTATTTGGACAATAGGAAATGTCAGGTCGAATCGACCTTCCTCTAGCTCCTCCCTGCTAATGGGCACAATTCATTCCCCGCCCTCGCCTAAACCTTCGCCGCGGCTACGGCGGCGGCCACCTGGAGGAACTGGTCGGCGTGGAGCGCGGCCCCGCCCACCAGTCCACCGTGGATGCAGTCTTGGGCGGCGAACTCGCCGGCGTTGCCGCCGTTCATGCTCCCGCCGTAGAGCAGGGGAACGTTGTCGGCGGCGGCTGAGAACAGGCTGCGGAGGGTCTCAAAGATGGCTCCGCCCATGATCTCGGCGGCGGTCTCAGGCGTGGCGGCCTGGCCGGTGCCGATGGCCCAGACGGGCTCGTAGGCGACGATCAGGCCGGAGGCGTCGTTAACTCCCTCAAGTCCCGCGCGGACCTGGCCGCTGATGACGTCCGAGGCCTTGCCCTGTTCTCTCTGCTCCAGGGACTCGCCGACGCACAGGATGGGCTTCAACCCGGCCGCCTGGGCCGCCTTGACCTTGTTGTTGACCGACTCGTCGGTCTCGCCGAACAACTGCCGGCGTTCCGAGTGGCCCAGTATCACGTAGTCGCAAAGGCCTCGCAGCATTCCCGGCGAGACCTCGCCGGTGAAGGCCCCGGATTCTTGGAAGTGCATGTTCTGGGCGCCCACTTTGACCGCCGAGCCCTTGACGGCGTCACTCACCGCGGCCAGGGAGACAAAGGGCGGGCAGAGCACAAGCTCCACATTTTCAACACCGGGCGCAGCGGCGGCGCCGTCCCGCACTGCCGCGGCTAGGGCGGCGGCCTCCGAGACGGTGGTGTTCATCTTCCAGTTTCCAGCGACGACCAGGTCTGGCATGGGCCTATCTCCAGTTAACGGATGGGGTGACGGGAGCTTCATGGGACAACCACTTCGTAGGATCCCAGGGAGCTTCAGCGGATACCAGCTTCATGGAAACCCGGCGAGCCGGCTATGGGCCGAACTTGGCCATCTTGCCGGCGTGGGAGAGGCCCAACACCATGACGCTGGTGGCTGCAATGTTGCCGATGGCCCCCAGGGCGCAGGCTTTCTCGTCGAAGGTGGGCACCCCTTGGCCTTTGGTCAGCTTGGAATGGAGCAGGAAGGGCACCGGGTGCCAGCTATGGGAAGCCATTATGGCGGGCGTGGAGTGGTCACCGGCGATCATTAAAACATCCGGTTCTAGTTCAAGTATGGCGGGGATGAAGGGGTCAAGTTCCTCCAGACACTTCACCTTGGCGTCGAAGTCGCCGTCCTCTCCGGCGGCGTCGGCCGGCTTGTAGTGGATGAAGAAAAAGTCATGCTTGTCCCAGTTCTCCCGCAGGGTGTCCACCTCGTCGGCGAAGGTGCGACCGGTGGGGATGACCTTCATGCCGGCCACGGTCGCCAGACCGCGGTACATGGGGTAGGCGGCGATGGCCGCCGGGTCCAACCGATAGACCTCACCCATGGGAGGCAACGAGGGCAGCCGGGCGAACCCGCGCAGCAACAGCATATTGGCCCGCTCTTCCTCGGACAACAACAACGCCGCCTTTTCCACGAATTGGTTGACCAGGTCCGCCGTTTTCTGGGCTTCGGGCTTCAGGGGCTTCACCGTCAGGGCCTTGGCTCCGGTGACCTGGGGGTCGGTCTCGGTCACGGCCTCGGACAGGCCTTCGCCCCGCAGCCGCAGCACGAAGCGGTAGTCCTGGACGGGGAAAACGTCCACCTGCACGCCGGGAAGCTCGATCCGGTCCAGGCGCTCGCAGATGGGGGCGCTGAGTTCGGTTGGGATCCGGCCGGCCCGGCGGTCGATGAGCCGGCCGTCGCCGTCAACGGTGCAGAAGTTGCCCCTGGCGGCCACGTCTCCCGGCCCGAGGTCCACCTCGATGCCCAGGGCTTCCAGGGCCCCGCGGCCGATCTGGTGCTTCAGCGGGTCGTAGCCGAAGAGGGCCAGGTGGCCGGGACCGCTGCCGGGGGCCACGCCGGGCAGCACCGGGGTGGTCAACCCACAGGCGCTCACCTGGGCCAGGGCGTCCAGGTTGGGCATGTGAGCGGTCTCGAGTTCGGACTTGCCGGTGTCCGGGTGGGCCAGACCGCCCAGTCCGTCAACAACCAACAACACCATCTTGGACGGCGTGGAGGTGTAGCAGTCCCTCAGTTCTTCAACGTCTATCACAGTCTATTCCCCCGCCATTTGGGCTCCATAGGCAAGCTCTAATCCCTCGCCCTACAGCTTATCACCCCGGTTTTCCGCACGTCGGTCTCTTGGCTTTTCAGCTAGGCGTCCGGAAGGGCCGCGATACCGGGCAGCTCCTTTCCTTCAAGGAACTCCAACGACGCCCCTCCGCCGGTGGAGACGTGGGTCATCTTGTCCATCAGGCCAAGTTCCTCCACCGCCTCCGCCGTGGAGCCGCCGCCCACCACCGTGGTGACCCCGCTGAGTCCGGCTATGGCCTCGGCCACGATGCGGGTGCCTTGACTGAACTTCGGCATCTCAAATACGCCCATGGGGCCGTTCCAGATGATGGTCTTGCAGCCGCTCAACGCTCCGGCGAACTCCTGGGCCGAAGCGGGGGAGATGTCCATGATGTACCAGCCGTCGGGAACATCGCCGACGTTGACTACATCAGTATCACCGGGGTCGGCGGCGAACTCGTTGGCGATCACCACATCGTCGGGAAGATGCACCTTGATGTTGGCCGCCTTGGCCCGGTCCATGATCTGGCGGGCGAAGTCCAGGCGGTCCTCCTCGATCCTGGACGCCCCCGTGGAAAATCCCAGGGCGTTCAGGAAGGTCACCGACATGCCGCCGCCGATGAACAGGTGGTCCAGCTTCTCCAACAGGTTGTCCAGAAGCAGTATCTTGTCGCTCACCTTGGCCCCGCCCAGCAGCGCCGCAAGGGGTTTCTCCGGAGACTCCAGCGCCCGGCCCAGGGACTCCACCTCTCTCTGGACCAGGAGTCCCATGGCCGAAGGCAGGAATTTGGTGATGCCTGCGGTGGACGCGTGGGCCCGGTGGGCCACGGCGAAGGCGTCCATCACGAAGCAGTCCACCGTGCCGGCCAGTTCACAAGCGAAGGCGCCGTCGTTCTGCTCCTCGCCGGGGTGAAACCGCAGGTTCTCCAGCAGCAGGACATCCCCGGCGGCCATCTCGGACACGGCGCTGGCAACGGCCGGGCCGATGGTCTCGGGCACGTTTTTTACGGGACGCTCCAAGAGCGTTGCCAGCCGGCCGCCGACCAGGGCCAAGCGCAGCCCCTCGACAACCTCGCCATTGGGGCGGCCCAGGTGGGAACACAGCACCACCCGGCTGCCTTGGTCGATGAGATACCTAATGGTCGGCAGGGTGGCCCGCAAGCGCTGGTCGTAGAGGGAGATGCCCTCTAGTCCCTGGTCGATGGGAACGTTGAAGTCCACCCGCACCAGCACCTTCTTGCCGGCCACGTCAAGCTGGTCCAGGGTGCGCTTGGCCACTACCGGCCCCCCTCGGCCGCCCACCGGCCCAGGCTGGCAAGAGCCTCCATCCCATCTTGGGAAACCCCGGAAACGCCCTCCAGTCCGGCCAGGGCCTGGTCGACAAATTCTTGGGCCTTGGCCTGGGACGTCTGGCGCGCATCGGTGCCGTCCAAGATCTCGATCATTTTGGCGATGTCGCCGGGCTCCAGGACCCGCTTCATATATATGGAACCCAACTCCCGTTTGACGCTGACCTTGGCGTTCTCCAGTGTGTGCACCAATGGAAGGCTTTTCTTCTTATTGAGGACGTTGCTGGGGGTCATCCCGTCGCCGTGCTCTCCCCAGAGGTCTTCGATGTCGCGGGCTATCTGCCAGGCCATGCCCATGCTCCGGCCCATCTGTCCAAACTTGCTGCAGACCTCGTCACCGGCCCCGGAGGCCAACGCTCCCGACTCGGCGGCGCAGGAGGCCAGAGCCCCTGCCTTACGGCCGATCATATCCAGGTAAGAGGCGGTGGTGACCATCATCTGGTCCTGAAACTCCAGGTCCATGTACTGGCCTTCGCAAAGGGTGAGACAGGCCATATCCAGGGACCTCACCGCCTTCAAAACCCGGTCGGCGGGCACCCCCTTCTGGGCCAGGCGCATCATGGTAGTGCGCCCCAGGGCGTGCAAACCGTCTCCCGCGTTGATGGCCTGGGCCGGCCCCCAGACCCACCAGATGCTGGGCCGGTCTCCCGGCTCGGCGCGTCCAGCCTGGACGTCGCCGTGGACCAGGGTGAAGTTGTAGATCAACTCCACGCTGGCGGCAACCGGAAGGGCGTTTCGGAAGTCGCCGCCCAATGCGCCGCAAGAGGCCAGGGCCAACGCGGGCTGGAGGTTCAGGGGCGCGGAACCGGCCTGGGGCTGCCCCTGCTGGTCCAGCCAGCCGAGGTGGTAGCGCAGCACGTCATACAGGAAGCCCTCTCTGGATTCGAAAACAACCCTGAGTTCCTCTTCAAGGGCCTGTTGGTAGGGCTGGCATATCTCGGGAGGCGGTATGGGGAGTCTCCTAATTTGACGCTGTGTCCCAGGTTTCCAGCACCAATTCGAAGGAAATCGCTCCTTCCCTCAAGAGCTTGGGCCTTTGAGACGTTATGTCCACCACCGTGGATGCCGTCCCCCTGGGCGCGGGACCGCTCTTTACGATGTAGTCCACGCGGCCGCCGATCTGGGCGGTCAACTCTTCCAAGGTCGAGGGGTCGGCGCCCCCGCTGATGTTGGCGCTGGTGCCGGCGATGGGGCCGCCCAGCCCGCGGATCAACTCGATGGGCACCGGATGAGCGGGCATCCTAAGCGCAACCGTTGGCCCTCCCGCCGTCAGCCGGTCCGGCACGCCCTCGGATTTCAGCACCACCATGGTCAGGGGCCCCGGCCAGAACCGCTCCGCCAAACCCTTCGCCTGTGGCGGGATGTCTTTGGCCACTCTTTCGGCCTGTTCCCAGCCGCTCACCAGCACCGGCAACGCCTC
>JACZUF010000056.1 GCA_022573285.1 Chloroflexota bacterium | reverse complement strand
GAGCCTGCAAACGACAAAGAACGCGAACTGCATGAGCGCTTTTCCAAGGTGTTGGGTAGTGCGGTCAACCCGGTCCTGCGGGAAGGGAACTCCGATCGCCGGTCGGCCACCTCGGTCAAAGAGCACGGCAAACGCAATCCCCATCGGATGATGCAGGACTGGCCGGAAGTGTCCAAAACCCGCGTTGCCCACATGACCAGTGGTGATTTCTACGGTAGTGAACAGTCCGTGACAGTCGCGGCAGCGGGATCGGCTGCGATCGAGTTTGTGGCCGGCGATGGTAGTGTGACCGTACTCAAAGCCGATATCCCCTTGTTAGCTGATGAAATCATCGATTGTACCGTGATGAATGTGAAGGCGCTGCGCCAGTTTTACGCTGACGAAATGGAAAATGCTAAAGCTGATGGCGTGTTGCTTTCTTTGCATCTGAAGTCGACCATGATGCGCGTGTCCGATCCGATTATTTTCGGCCATTGTGTGTCGGTTTACTACCAGGACGTATTGACCAAACACGCGGCTGTGCTGGATGAGCTCGGGGTGAACCCCGACAATGGAATGGCTGAACTCTACACCAAAATTCAATCTCTACCTGAGGCCAAACGAGCGGAAATCGAGGCAGATATCCAGGCGGTTTATAGCGCCCGCCCAGAGCTGATGATGGTGAACTCCAGCCGGGGTATCACCAATCTGCATGTGCCGAGTGATGTGATTATCGATGCCACCATGCCCGTGATTGTCCGCGATGGCGGCCGCACTTGGGGTCCCGACAACGAGTTGCACGACACGATCGCGATGATCCCTGATCGCTCTTATGCGTCTCTATATCAGGCGATCATCGAAGATTGCCAGAAGCATGGGGCGTTTGATCCGTCTACCATCGGCAGTGTCGCCAATGTGGGGCTGATGGCCCAAAAAGCCGAAGAGTATGGGTCTCACGACAAGACCTTTAAAGCTCCCGGCAACGGGGCGATTCGGGTCGTGGACGCATCGGGCGCAACTCTGATGGAACAGAGCGTTGAGGAAGGCGATATCTTTCGGATGTGCCAGACCAAAGACGCGCCGATTCAGGACTGGGTCAAGCTTGGGGTCAATCGGGCTAGAGCCACCGGCTCACCGTCCATCATCTGGTTGGACCCGAACCGGGCTCATGACGCTGAGTTGATCAAGAAGGTGGACCGATATCTGCCCACGCACGACACGGCCGGGTTGGACATTCGCACCATGTCCCCTATGGACGCGATGCAGTTCACGATGGCGCGCAGCCGAGCTGGTCAGGACACGATTTCTGTGACTGGCAACATCCTGCGTGATTATTTAACTGATCTCTTCCCAATCCTGGAATTGGGCACCAGCGCCAAGGTGCTTTCTATCGTCCCCCTGCTTGACGGTGGCGGGCTATTTGAGACAGGCGCCGGCGGGTCGGCCCCTAGGCATGTACAGCAGTTCCTTGAGGAGGGCCATCTGCGGTGGGATTCTCTGGGTGAATTCTGTGCCCTCGTCGCTTCCTTCGAGCATTTCGGCGAGGTGTTTAAGAACGACAAGGCGAAGCTCTTAGCTGAGACCCTGGACCAAGCGATCGGGCAGCATTTGGAAAACCGCCGGGCGCCATCGCGCCGGGTGAACGAACTGGACACCCGCGGCAGTCATTTCTACCTCGCTCTGTACTGGGCGGAAATGCTGGCCAAGCAGACCCAAGATCCAGAGCTGCAAGCTCGCTTTACCGAGGTGGCCCAGCAGTTGGCCGCCAACGAAGACAGGATCGTTCAGGAGCTGAACGACGCTCAGGGACAGCCGGTGGATATCGGTGGTTATTACCATCCCAATGATGAGCTGGCCGCCAAAGCCATGCGCCCCAGCGCCACTCTGAATGCGATAGTGGACGCAATCTAGTAGGATTGAGGGGATTTCTCCCGCCAGGCAAGTTTTCGAAACAGAGGAGCAGTCAAACAATGCGAAGCAAGGTAACGGTTGTCGGCGCAGGCAACGTGGGCGCCACCACCGCGCAGAGGATCCACCAGTTGGGCTACGCCGACGTGGTGATGGTGGACGTGGTCGAAGACCTGCCCCAGGGCAAGTCCCTGGACATGCTCGAGTCGGCCCCCATCATGGGCACCGACGCCAAGATCACCGGCAGCAACGGCTACGAAGAGACGGCCGGGTCCGACGTGGTGGTCATCACCGCCGGCATCGCCCGCCGTCCTGGAATGAGCCGCGACGACCTACTGTTAACCAACATGCGAATCACATCGTCGGTAACGGAACAGGTGGTCAAGTTCTCTCCCGACTGCATCATCATCCCGGTGACCAATCCCTTGGACGCAATGGTGCAGAACGTGTTCGAGGCCAGCGGTTTCCCCAGGAACCGGGTCTTCGGCATGGCCGGCGTGTTGGACACCGCCCGTTTCCGCACCTTCATCGCCGAAGAACTCAACGTTTCAGTGGAGGATGTCCAGGCCTTCGTGCTGGGCGGCCACGGCGACGACATGGTGCCCCTGACCCGGTTCACCAACGTGGGCGGCATCCCCATCAGCGAACTGATGGCCGAGGAGAAGATCGACCAACTGGTGCGGCGCACCCGCCAGGGCGGCGGCGAGATCGTCGAACTGCTCAAAGAGGGCAGCGCCTACTACGCGCCGTCGGCCGCCATCACCCAGATGGTGGAGGCGGTCCTCCTGGACAAGAAGCGCATCCTTCCCGCCTGCACCTACCTGGAGGGCGAGTTCGGCATCAAAGGGCTCTGCGTCGGCGTCCCGGTAAAGCTGGGGGCCGGCGGCATGGAAAAGGTCATGGAGGTCAAGCTGACCCCCGAGGAACAGGCCGCGCTCCGAAGCTCCGCCGACACCGTCAAGGAACTGGTGGAAGTGATGAACAAGGCCAAGGCCGAGGGTAAACCGGCCCAGGGATAGAATAAACAAAATATAATCCGGCAGGAGGGTGGCCCATGCCCCGTCGAAGCGATGCTGAGCAACGCCTATTGGAGAAGGCGGGCCGTTACCTGCCGGGCGGCACCGGCGGCAACCTCTCCTTCCCCAAGGAATTGGACTTTCTCGTCTCCCACGGCAAGGGCTCCCGCATCTACGACGTCAGCGGCAACGAGTACGTTGACTGGCTCATGGGCTCCGGCCCCATGGTCCTGGGCCACGCCCACCCCGCCGTCACCGAAGCCGTGATCAAAGCGGTCGAGGGCGGCAGCACCTTTTTCGCCACCAACGACAAAGCGGTGGAGCTGGCCGAAGAGATCGTCAATGCCGTCCCCTGCGCCGAGCAGGTCCGGTTCACCACCAGCGGCACCGACGCCTGCTTCCAGGCCATGCGGGCCGCCCGGGCCTTCACCGGCAAAGAGAAGATTCTCAAGTTCGAGGGCGCCTTCCACGGCACCAGCGACTACGCCCTGATGAGCCTCACCCCGTCCCCTTCGGTCGAGTACCCCCAGTCGCAGGCCAGCAGCGGCGGCATCCCCAAGGCCATCCAGGAACTTATGCTCATCGCCCCTTACAACGACCTGGCCACCACCGAGACGATAGTCCACGCCCACGCCGATGACATCGCGGCGGTGATCGTGGAGCCGGTGCAAAGAGTGATCGCCCCTCAGCCGGGGTTCCTGCAAGGGCTGCGCGACCTGACCAGACGCCTCAATATCCCGCTCATATTCGACGAGGTGGTAACCAGTTTCAGGCTGGCCTACGGCGGGGCACAGGAGTTCTACGGCGTCACGCCGGACCTGTGCACCGTGGGCAAGATCATGGGCGGAGGTTACCCGCTGGCGGCGCTCGTGGGCCGGGCCGACATCCTATCGGTCTATGACCGGGGAGCGGCGGACGATGAGACCTACATCAACCAGATCGGCACCCTGAACGGCAACCCCGTGGCCTGCGCCGCCGGACTGGCCACCCTGGCCGTGATGCGGGAAGAGGGGACCTATAAGAAGATACACGGGGCCGGGGCCGCCATACGGGGCGCGCTGGCGGACATCTGCAAAGAGAACGGCGTGCCGGTCCAGAGTTGCGGCGAGGACGCCATCTTCGACGTCTACTTCTCCGAGCAGCCGGTTGCCAACTACCGGGACACCCTGGCCGCCGACACCGCCATGATGAACCGCTTCAACGCCGGCCTGCTGGAGCGGGGCATCCTAAAGGGCGCCCAGAAATACTACCCCTCCGCCGTCCACACCGAGGAAGACATTGAGAAAACCATCCAGGCCATGAAAGAAGTCGTGCCGCTGATCCGTGGGTAAAGTGGACCAGGGCCCTTCGACAAGTCCGATTTCACCGAGACTCGCGACCTCCGGTCGGAGCTCAGGACGAGCGGTTTTGAGGGGCTTTGACCGGCTTGCAGTCTGCAAATCGGGGAACGTGTCGGTGCATGTAGGGGCGGGTTTTAAACCCGCCCGCTCGCCCTGAGCCCGTCCAAGGATGGGCATCAGCCAAGTCAGTGAAAAATTAGCCTGACTCATCCAAGGAGCAGAACGATGCCAGGAGCAAACCGGATCAAGGACCGCTATGGGCTTCCCATCACCACCAATTCCGCCGCCGCCGCCGAGAACCTGGTGGAGGGCGTGGATCTGCTTCTGGAGCAGAACTTCGGACCGGAGCAGAGATTTAAGCAGGCGGTGGAGTCCGACGAAGGTTTCGCCCTAGCCCACGCCGGATTGGCCTATGTTTACATGACGGCCGCCAGGGTTGCCGATGCCCGCGAAGCCGCCCAACACGCCCAGTCCTTGGCGCCTGGGACGACCCGCCGTGAGCAGCAGCAGATCGAGGCTATTGCTTTGTGGACCAATGGCAAAGGTCCGGAGGCGATTGCCCTCATCCACCAACACCTTGCCGAGTTCCCCAGAGACATGCTGATGGTTAGGGCTGCCCAGCGGTTGTACGTCTTGGGATGCAGCAGCGTCGGCGCGGGTGTCGCCAATTATCCCCAGGAGCTTTTCGCCCTGATGAAGAGTGTGGCGCCGGAATACGGAGACGACTGGGCGTTCCAGGGCCAGTACGCCTTCGCCCACCACGAAAACGGGCTTTTAGATGACGCGTTGGAACTGGCGGAGCGGTCTTTGGCGCAGCGGCCCACCAACGCCGTGGCCTCCCATTCCGTGGCCCACGTTTATTTTGAGCGGGGCGACGCCTCCGGAGGCACCGATTTCTTGGCCCGCTGGCTGCCCGGCTTCGACGACCGCGCCACCTACCACGTCCACCTTTCGTGGCACCTGGCTTTGTTCGAGCTGGCCATGGGCCATTATGAAAGGGCGCTGGAGATTTATGACACCGGTATCCGCCCATCGGTGGTGGCCAAAAGCGCCTTATCAATAAACGATAGCGCCTCCCTGATGTGGCGCTTGCAGATGTACGGCGCCGCCGCTCCCCCCAGCCTGATGGGAGAACTATCCACCCAGGCTGCCCCGGCGGCCGAGCGTATGGGGCCCGCGTTCCGGGACTCCCACGCCGCCTTGGCCTTCGCCGTCGCGGCCGATGACCAGTCGATGGCCCGCATGATAGACGGTCTGAGGGCGGCGGCGGATAAGGGCGACAGATTGGCCGGCGAGGTCACGCTGCCGCTGGTGCGGGGCATCTTCGCCTTCGTTCACCAGGACTATGCCGAAGCGGTGCGCCTGATGGAGCCGCTGTTCGACCAGGACGCGCGCTTTGACCAGCTTGCCCGCATCGGCGGTAGCCACGCCCAGCGGGAGGTGTTCGAGGACACCTTGACCGAAGCGTATCTCCGGGCCGGTCAATTCGATAAGGCCGAAGCCCTGCTGGGCCAGCGCCTGAAACGGCGTGAATCGCCCAGGGACCTGTTCTGGCTGGCCAGAGCCCAAGAGGCAGACGGGAACCGCGAGGCGGCAGAGATCAGCATTCACCAAGCCCAGGGCGGGTGGCAAGATGCCGACCCAGGTTCACAAGAGACCGCGGCGCTGACCGATCTCGCCGAAAGAGTTGGCTAGGCGCACCCCCGACTTCTAAATTCGGACCTTGACTGTAACGATGCGGTGGTTCGACAGGCTCACCATGAGCGGAAGGGGAATCTTTATCAAACAGAAAATCCGCTCGTCCTGAGCTCCGACCGGAGGTCGCGAGTCTCGATGAAATCGGACCTGTCGAAGGGCCCAACCTACAGCGCCTGCCAGTACCGCCGCCCGCTCTCTCTAACAACCCGGCCGAAACCGCTGTGGTGGCAGATGGCGATGGCGGCGTTCTCCGACTCCGCCCGGTCCAGCATGCCCCGGCGAGTCAGGCCGGCCTGGTCTGGGTCCATGTCGTAATGGAACACCCAGTCGGTCTCGGTCACTTGGGCCGGACCGTGGAACACGTCTCCCATGATGAACGCTCTTTCGCCGCCGGAGTTGACGATCATGCTCATGGAGCCGGGGGTGTGGCCCGGAGTGGGAACGACGGTCAGCTCGCCCGTGAGTTCGGTCTCGCCGGAAATCAGGTCCAGGACGCCCAGCCGGCGCAGCGGCGCGACAGTCTCGGCCCACCAGTCATACCCGAATATCTCCGAGTCCAGAGGCGTCTCGAACGCGGCCCAGTCGGCCTCGTGAGCCACGTAGCGGGCATTGGGGAAGGTCGGCGACTCATCGTCCCCATTCCGGGTCACGTTCCAGCCCACATGGTCGGGGTGCAGGTGGGTCAGGAACACGGTGTCGATGTCGCCGGCCTGAAATCCGGCCGCCTGCAACTCGGCAAGGAGCACGCCATCGATGCCGCCACCGATATTGGCCACCACGTTGGGATTGGAACTGGAATTACCCAGGCCCGTGTCGATCAGCAAAGTACGGCCTTGGGAGCGGACCAAGTAGCACTCGAAGTGGATCCGCATCTTGTCGGACCCACTGTAGGCCTCCGGAAACCGTTCCAAGTAAGGCGCCCAGGCCTCCGGCGGCACGTCCGGGAAGGTGGCGCTGAAGGGCAACGCGACTTCCGAGTCGTGGAGGACCGAGATCTCAACGCTGCCAATGGTCAAGGTGCTGTGCGGCATATCTAACTCCCAACGGCATGGCGGCCAAAATTCGCGTGGGGCGAATCTTTGTTCCACACGGATACATTCCGCATCTTCTACTCCGGCTTCCGAGCCACTATGGTGCTATCTCCGTTGGGAAAGGTCTTGCGCACGATGTTCTCAAAGCCTGCGTCGGCTAGCCATGCCCTCCGCTCTTGTTCGGTTCTGGCCTGGCCCTGGTCAAATACGTTGATGAACCACAGGTTTTGCAGGAGTGGAACAGAAGGAGACAGACGCGAATCGTCGAGGGTGCCGATGTCATCTAGGTATATCGTGCCGCCTGGCTCCATGGCCTGGGCAACATTCTTCAAGGCGCGTCGAGCATCGTCCCGCGAAATCACCGGGATGAACTTACTCACTATCGCGACATCGAAGGAACCCTCCAGTGTCCCGTTGACGACATCGGCTGCCACTACGTCGACCCGGTCAGCGACGCCCGCCTCCTCCACCAAACGTTGGGTGATAGGGGTCACCGTGGGAAGGTCTACGACGGTCGCCCGAAGGTGAGGACAGGCCTGGGCGATGGCGATGGCCACTCCGCCCGTTCCCCCGGCGACATCAATGAGCCTGCGGCTGGAAGAGAAATCGTACTCCGCTAGAAACCTTCTTCCTGTGATGAGTGTTTGTGAGTGAAAACTGTGATAGTGCGCTTCTAATTCCTTTTTCGACATGGCAGAGTAGTCGAGTTTGGCTTGGGCTGAACCGGTCCGGATCGACTCGGCAGATTTCCAAAGAGGGTTCCAAAACCCCTCAGCGAACGCTTCGTAGCCTGCACCCATGTAGCTCGAATTGCCCTTCACCAGATAATGGTTGGCTTCGGGACTGTTGGAAAATCGTTCGCCTTCCACTGCCAGCAGCCCCGTCTCTACGAGGATGTACATCAGCGGCCTGAGTTTGTCGGAATCGACACCCAGGGCCTCAGCCACCTGTTCGACGGTCCCGGGACCGTCGCTCAAGGGCGTGAACAGGTCAAGCTGGATCGCGGCCAGCAGCGCGAAAGACGGGTACAGCGCTGTTCTGAGTCTCCAGATGGTATCCGGCTGCGGCGGGCTGGTCATGTTGAAGCCTCCTTTTCAACAGTTAGGCTCACGAGGAAGGGGCCGCTGTTAATTAGCGGCCCCTTTTTCCGTTTCGTTTTAACAGCGCCTTATCCGCCCGCGCCGGCCCCGATCTTGGTGAGCAGGGGCTTGGTGTTTACGATGTGGCGTTTCAGGCCCATCTCCTGGGGGCTTAGACCCATGGCCAGTCCGATGGCCTGGGGCATGTGGAGGATGGGCAGGTCGATGGGCCGGCCGGCCTGGGCCGCCGCCTTGGGCTGGAAGCTGTCCAGGTTCAGGTGGCACAGCGGGCACGGCGTAATCATGGCGTCGGCGCCCAGGTCCTTGGCCTCTAGGGTGTGCTTGCTCACCATGGCCATGGAGTTGCGCTCGTTGATGGTCAGGATGGGAAACCCGCAGCAGCGGGTCTTGCCCGCGAAGTCCACCACCGTCGCGCCGATGGTCTCGATGATCTTCTCCAGCGATTCCAGGCGTTCCGGGTGGTCTTCGAACTCCAGTGCGTCGGTCGGCCGGACGATGTAGCAGCCGTAGAAGGGCGCCAGCCGAATGCCGGCCAGAGGACGGGTGATCAAGCTCAGCAGCTTGTCCAGGCCCACGTCTTCTATCAACACCCACAGCAGATGCTTGGGGTTGGCGTTGCCCTTGTATTCCAGGCCCTCATCGGCCAGAAAGCCGTTGACCTTGGCCAGGTAGTCCGGGTTCTTCAGCCGGTGATTGGCCTGGCTCATGACCCCCTGGCAGGTGCTGCAGATGGTCAGTATGGGCAGGTCCAGCGCCTCGGCCATGGCGAAGGTACGGGCGTTCAGAGTGTCGCCCAGCAACTCGTTCTTCTCTTGCAGGACGCCCGCGCCGGTGCAGGACGCGGCGGGCATCTCCTGGAGCTCGATCTCCAGCTTCTCGCAGATCAGCTTGGTCGCCGGATACAATTCCGGGCAACCGCCTCGGGACACACAACCTGGGAAAAAGGCGTACTTCAACGGCGGCCTCCGTAATCTACTGGATTAGTTGTCAGGTCCGACGAAGTCGAGACTCGCGACGTTGTCGGAGGTGGCAGCGGTTCAGCGCTGCTCCGGCCCCTGGACCTTGTCGAATATCTTCCGAACGTTCTCGGCTTTCTCGATCTTCTTATGAATGATGGGCGGCATCTTGCCGTGGGTCAGCGCCTGGATGGCGATGGGCGCATAGCCGGCCAGGGCCGAGATGTTGGTCATGCCCAAGGACTTGGGCACCAGCCGGAGCTCGTCCAGCCATCCGCTGTGCTCGAGAGAGTCGCTGAAAGCCTCCGTGTGACGGGCGCCGATTGTATCGTGGAAACCGGCTTCCATCGCCTGGTCCCGCAGGGCCATGATGCGGTCCATGGGCGCCACGCCCTTGGGGCAGACCGCCACACACTCCAAGCAGCGGGTGCAGTCCCACATGCCCGAGGGTTTGGTCAACTCTTCCAGCCGGTCCTTGGAAAGGCCGTTCTCGTCGCCGTCCCGCGGGTCGGCGGTGAAGCGGTAGGCCTTGGCCAGGGCGGCCGGTCCCAAGAAAGACGGGTCCACCTCCATGACCGTGCAGTCGGAAACGCAGGCGCCGCACATGATGCAGGCAGTGACGCCGGACAGGTGCAGCATGGCCTCGTTGGAGGCAATGTACTCCGCCTCGGGCTCGGGGCCCTCGTGTTTCAGATAGGGCTCGACTGCCATGATCTTGTCCCAGAAGAGGTCGAAATCGACCACCAGGTCTTTAATAACCGGCATGTTGCCCATGGGCTCGACGGTGATGACGCCGTCTTCCATGACCTTGCTGGCCTGCATCTTGCAAGCCAGTCCGGCGTGCCCGTTGATCCGCATGGCGCAGGAGCCGCAGATGGAGCTGCGGCAAGAGCAGCGCAGGCTGAAGGTCCCGTCCGTATCCTCGCGGACCTTGATCAGGGCGTCCAGCACCGTGCCGTTATCCTCAATGGCCACTTGGAAGTCCTCCCAATAGGACTTGGGATCGGCGGCTTCCGGGTCGAACCGTTGTACCCTCAGCGTGACGTCCATCGGCTAGTATTTCCTCTCTTCGGGAGTCCACCTAGTGATGCTGACAGGAGCATAGGTAATTTCGGGACCCACCTCTCCTTTCTTGATCACCAGGTGTTTCATCCAATTTTTGTCGTCCCGGTCGGGATAATCGGTGCGGGCCTGGGCCCCCCGGCTGTCCTTGCGGTCCAGGGCGCTGATGACGATGGGAGTGGCGCAGTTGAGCATGAAGCCCAACTCCAGGGCAAATACCAGGTCGGTGTTGAACACCTTTCCCTTGTTATCAACCGGCACCGTCTTAAACCGCTTTTCCAACTCTTTCAAGTCGCCCAGGGTTTCTTGCATGCCCTCTTCATTCCGGTAGACCGCCAGGTTCCGGTTCATGGAGTCGCCCATGCCCAAGCGGACGGCGGCGATCCGGTCTCCGTTCTGGGGGCGGTCCAAGAGGTCCTGGATACGCTTCTCCTCGTTGCGCACGGCTTGGTTAACGTCGAACTCGACGTAGTCGACACTGCGGGAAGCCTCCGCGGCGTGGTTGCCCGAGCGCTCTCCGAAGACCAGGGTGTCCAGCAGGGAATTGGCCCCCAAGCGGTTGCCGCCGTGGACGCTGACGCAGGCGCACTCGCCGGCCGCGTACACGCCGGGCAGGTTGGTCTGGCCGTCGATGTTGGTCCGGATCCCGCCCATGGCGTAGTGCATGCCGGGGCGGATGGGGATCGTTTCTTTAATCATGTCCACGCCCGCCAGGTCGATGCCGATCTCGCGGATTTGGCTCAGCTTCTCCATGATCAGGGCCTCGCCCAGGTGGCGGCAGTCCAGGTAGACGCAGCCGTTGACGCCATTGCCGGCGTCGATCTCCGTCTGTTCGGCCCGGGAAATCACGTCGCGGGAGGCCAGCTCCATCATGTTGGGAGCGTACTTCTCCAAGAAACGGTTGCCGTCTTTATCCAGCAGGTAGGCGCCCTCGCCCCTGGCCGCCTCGGAGATCAGCACCCCGCTCCCGGCCAAGGTGGTGGGGTGATACTGGACCATCTCCATGTCCATGAGCTCGGCCCCGGCGTTGTAGGCCAAGGCCACGCCGTCGCCGGTGCAGATGAGGGCGTTGGTGCTGGGCTCGAAGACCCGGCCGAAACCGCCGGTGCAGAAGATGACCGTCTTGGCCCGGATGGCGTAGACCTGGCCGGTGCGTATCTCCAGGGCCATCACGCCGCAGACCTGGCTGTCTTCGATGATCAGCGAAGTTACGAACCACTCTTCGTAGCGCCGCACGCCGGATTTAATCAATTGCTCGAACATGACGTGGAGCATGGCCTGTCCGGTGAAGTCGCCCACGAAGAAGGTCCGGGCGCGGCGCTGTCCGCCGAAGGCCCGGGTGCCCAGGCGTCCCTCATCGTCACGGTTGAAGGTGACGCCGAAGTGCTCCATGTCGATCAGCGCCTGGCCCGCCGCCTGGCACATGACTTCGATGGCGTCTTGGTCGCCCAGGAAGTCGCTGCCCTTCACGGTGTCATAGGCGTGGTCCTCCCAATCGTCGCCCCGGTCGGTGAGGGCCGCGTTGATGCCGCCCTGGGCCGCGTTGGAGTGGCTGCGCACCGGATGTACCTTGCTGATGATTGCGGTGTCGGCGCCGCCGGCCCGGGCCGCGTTGGCCGCCCGCATTCCCGCCAGACCCGCGCCGATCACCAGGACATCATGCTCGAGCATGCGTCTTTATTTCCTCCGAATTCACCTAAAGCGTAGAGAAGGACCACAGCTTGTTTTCACAGCCGCAGACCACCCAATAATATAACAAAAAGCGCCCCCCTATCCAGAATCCAGCGGACACGGCCGCGGCCTTTCTATCTTTGCGGCAACAGGGGCTGGGCCAATAGCATCGAAGCGATGGTCTTCGCGTCTTTGATCTCCCCGGTCTTGAACATGGCCACGGCCTGTTCGAAGGGCAGACGGACCACCTCGATGTTCTCGTCTTCGTCGGCCTCAAGCTGGGAGGGTGTCAGCTCGGTCGCCAGATAGGCGTGCATGAACTCGGTGGCCCAACCGGGGGCGACCCAGAAGCTGGATAGGTGCTGCAGGTTGCCGGCGGTGTAGCCGATCTCTTCCTGAAGCTCCCGCAACACCGCTTCCTCCGACACCTCGCCTTCTTCCACCCCGCCGGCGGGCACCTCAAGGAGGGCTTCCTCGGCCGGCTTCCGGTACTGGCGCACCAGGACCACGTTGCCGTCTTCGTCCACCGGCACGATGCATACGGCCTGAGAGTGCTCGACGATCTCTCTGGTGGCGGAATTGCCGCTGGGCATCCGCACGGTGTCCACGCGCACATTGATGATGTTCCCCTCGTAGATGCGCCTGGTTTCAATTGTCGGTTCGGAGTGTAGGGGGTTCGAGAGGGAATCCGCTGGAATTCCTGACGTGGATTCGGGCGTGTTTTCAGGCATGTCTACTGGCCGCGGATGCTGAAGCCCAACCGGCGGGTCAGCGTGCCGAAGAAGTAGCTGGATGGATGAGCCCGCAGGAACCGGGCCTTGTGGGGGCTCTGTTTCAATTCGACCCGGTCACCCAGGTCCAGGGGGTAGTCCACGTAGCCATCCACGCTCAAGATGGCGGGCTGGTGACCCTCCAACGTCAGAGTCACCTCGGTGGAAGCCCGGAGCACCAAGGCCGCGCTAAGACCCATGTGGGCCGCCACGGTCTTGAGCACAATCGAATCGGACTCGGGATCCAGGATCGGTCCACCAACGGCCAGGTTGTAGCTGGTGCTGCCCGTGGCCGTGGACATGATCACGCCATCGGCCCGGAATGTGGTGAGAGGGGCGCCGTCAATGGTCCCCGCGATGGTCACCACCTGGGACACCGCGCCCCTGGTCAGCACCACGTCGTTCAGCGCGTGATACGGGCCGTCGGCCTCGGCCGATCCGGCCCTGATCACCGTGGCCTGCAGCATATTGCGTTCGTCCAACCTTGAGCCGCCGTTGAAGTAGAAGGGCAGCCGCTCCATGGCCTCGTCCACCTGCAGCTCGGTCATGAAGCCCAGGCGGCCCATGTTGATTCCGACGATGGGTATCCCGGCCGGTCCGGTGAATTGCACCGCCCGGAGGATGGTCCCGTCTCCGCCAACGGTAATCACCAAGTCGGTGGTCTCGGCCCTGGGCAGCAGGGTCTCCAGGTTTTCGGCGGGGGCCAGCCAGCTATGCTCCGACAATTTCAGGTCGTGGAGGATGGCCGTGCTCAGGTCCAATGCCTCGGGCACCCTGGCGTTGTATATGATTCCGACGCTTTTCATCGTGTTTTATCGGGCGTATTTATTGGCGGGCTCTTCATTATGAACTCTTTTTTATTTAGCTGCCGCCTAGGCGCCTTCCCGATCGGTCTGAGGTGGACCCCATTAGTTGGACAGGTTTGGTGCGAAGGTAAATGAGAGTCCTGCCGTCTTCCCCATGATTCGCGATGCTCCGGTCGGTGACCTCCTACTACCTCTCGTGGATTAAAAGGACGTGTTAGTTTGACGTCCGGTTGCTCACTCTAGGTGGTGGAGGTCGGACAACTCAAGATGTCGAGCCAACTAACTGATGATACAATTCCAGGTACTTCAAGGCCATCGCCCGGCTGCTGAAGTGCTGCTCCACATGCCGTCTGCATTCCCGCGGGTCAATTAGGTCGACCTTGCTGATCGCCTCGACCATTTCATCAACAGTGTCAACAATGAAGCCCGTCGTCTTATCTACAACGGACTCAGAGACGCCGCCCCGATTGAACGTTAGCACAGGTGTGCCGCATGCCATAGCCTCAAGCAGCACTAGAGGAAAGGGTTCATCCCAGCTAATAGGCATCAGGAAGCAACGGGCGTGCCCGAACCACACATCTTTCTGGATGTCGTCCAATTGTCCAATGTACACGGCAGGTTCGGGGGTAGCCAACACGGGTTCCACAACGTCCGCAAAGTAGGAGGCCGTCACTGGGATCGCCCCGATGTGCGGCATCAGCCTCACCCGGGAACGGAATTGGTCGAAGTACTTTGGCTCGATGATAGCACCCGCAAGAACCAGCTTTAGACCGGCCTTTTCTGCCACCTCTACAGCGATATCCTGTCCCTTGCGCTGCATGATCCTTCCAAGGCTGAACAAGTAGTCCTTCTTCTCGGTCTTAAGATGGTAATCATCGAGAATGATGCCGTTGTGGACCACCCCGCTAATGTTTATGTGTTGCTCCCATAACTGTGCCTGGTGCCGGCTAACGCAGCTGAAGAAGACGTTCGGCCGCTCGAGCTGCCTGTACGTATTGATTTCCTCTAACCAGCCATCGACAGTCACGGCGACATGAAGGGTGGTCAGGATAGGCATAGGGAGGAGGCTTTGGTAGCGCCGGTACGCATCAGATAGCAGAAGGAGTCCTCCGTGGTCTTGTATTATATCAACGCCTTCGGAAAGAGCGTGCTGCAATGCCAGCTCGAAGTGGCGTTCCTCCTCCTCCGTATTGGGGCTTTTGACGATTATCTCAGGACCTAGGTCTGGGACCACGCCAGAAGGATTAGTGCGCGTGTTGGCTACAGGCCCCAGGCTATGCTGCGCTCGCTCCACCGTTACATAGCGAGCTCCCCCCAATTCATCCGAATCGCCTGAACAGCACACAATGACGTCAATGCCCAACAGTTGTAGCTCAGTTGTTAAAGCCAATACAACCCTTTCAGTGCCAGCATGCTTTAAACTTCGTGATACGGGGAAATCGATGGGTGCAATCAACATTACCTTCATGTGACGTTTAATCCTTGTCCTGTCGCTGGTCCCACAGTGGAGGGAATGTGGTGTAATAGATCTTGGAGTTGATCTCTTACGAAAGTAGGCCGCCGACGAAAATCTGCTCTCGCCGATTTGCCAAACCCATTCACAGCATCGCCGGTGATTCTTGACTGAATTCTACACCAACCAGGAGTAAGCGCTGTCGGCAGTATAAGAGGGTGGGCCAACCATTGAACCAGAACTCGGGCGCTGCGGCTGCTGATAGAAAATGTGCTTGGCGGAGATATTTTGCCTCACATCGACGTATTGAGACGCCGCTACGGACTCAGCGTCTGATCAGATATAGCCAGCCGCTTCGACCCCCTAACT
>JACZUF010000010.1 GCA_022573285.1 Chloroflexota bacterium | reverse complement strand
TGATCGTCCAGCCGGTGAAAGCCCGGGCGCACTCCTTCACGTCGTCCTCGGTGTAGTTGAAATTCCCGTCCATGCCCACACCCAAAGAGAATAACTCCAGCAACTCCCGTCCGTAGTTCTCGTTGATCGCGTCTTTGTGGCTCAGACAGTTGTCCAGGAAGTACACCATAGCTGGGTCTTTGGAAATCTCGATCAACAGGTCCTTGAAGCTGCCCATGCAGCACCGGCGGAGCATCTCCCACTCAGCGTGAGAAGAGACTTGGCTCTGTGTCTTGCTGTCGGCGGTGCATAAGATGCCATGCCAGAAGAGGATCATCTTCTCTTCCAACTGGCTCTTCGAGTTGATCATGCGAAACGCGATGTATTCAGGGACGCATCGGATGAAGTGATTCCACTCGATGAAGTACCGTTCCGCCAGGTCCAGGTCCATACCATTGGAATGGTCCTCGGGATGCAACAGTTCCTCCACCGTGGCCTCGTATCCCTTGGCTGCCCGGGCTTCAAGCTCATGGTACTGGGCGCCGAAGCCGGCGCGGCGCATCAGATGAGCCATCAGAGCTATATCGTTTTCTGCCATCCGTTCTTCTCCTAGTTGTTGGCGCACCAATAGTTAGTCCCTATGTTAGCATTTTGGTTTTTGCTCGTGTCAAGACATAATATCAGCCAAGCGCAGGCGAGAATAATTCCTATAATAACGATAAGCGGTAAAAATTCGAGTACACGGAACCTTGGTGGACCTCGACCTGCCACCTTAATCTGCTATTTTATACGCTATTTCATATAAGGAAAGGAAATGCTGTTTCTGGTGATTAGCACGCCGCTGCCGACGCGCCCGTCAGAGGTTCGCGAGCAACGGAAGAGTTTTTGGCCTTGGGTGGAAGATAAACTGGACCGCGGCGTTGCCCGGTCTTTCTTTCCGCGTACCGGCCGGGGAGCGGTTGTAGTGTTCGATGTAGATTCCCATGAAAGCCTACATCGCTTGCTTAACGAATGGGCGGATTTCATACCGGCAGAATTTGGGATTTACCCGTTGATGGAACCTGAGTCGATCAAAGCGTTCCTTAACGAAGATAGCGGAGACTGACCAAGGGTCAGCGATATCAGCCGTTGTGCCCATCCGGGGGCTATCTGGCTTCCTGAAGATTACCCTTGGTCCGATTTGGGGGCGTAAACATGACTGAAAATCGTTGGGCCGACAGCGAGGCGGAGGCGATTCGGGCGTTGGAGGCTTTCATGGCCGCGCTCAACGCCGGAGAGAACCAGGCCCTGTGCGACACCATGCACGTGCCCCACGTGCGGATTTCCGGCGAAGGCGCGGTGGCCATATTCGAGACTCGGGAAGACCTGGAGAAGAATTACCTGAAGGGATTCGCCGCCAGGGCCGGGGATTCCTGGCATCACACGGTCCTGGACTGGACCGAGGTGAATCACAGCTCGGAAAACAAAGTCCACGTCTTCATCCAGTGGACCCGTTTCGACAAGGACGGCGGGCAACTGGCCACCCACCAATCGCTATGGATCATGACCAAGCTCAACGGCCGCTGGGGCGCTCAGGCGCGTTCCAGCTTCGCTCCGCAGTAGTAAGCCGGAGGAAATTCCGCATCAAGCGAAACGGTTCGGAGTCTTGCCCCTGTGTTAGTATCTCGTGGAAGGGCCGTCGCTCTAAAAATCGCTGAGGAGGATTTTTGAATGGCTACAATGATAGACGGCGAGTCGTATTTGGGGAAGGTACTGGTGCGGCCGCTGGCTCCATCGGGTGATATTACTCTTTATCTATGGCCCGTTAGGTGCCTGAAAAGCAAAATGGGGGGGCCAACATTCGGAGTTGACATAAAGGGTGAAGAGGTTATTCGCTTCGACCCTCATGGGCCACGCGGCCATTGGCACAAAGGAGGCTATGACAAACTCGGAGCCGGAGGGTCGCACACCGATTTTCCTGAGGGTTTGATCGACACGGAGTCTCAAATCACTTGGGCCTTGGCTCAGATACGGGAAAACGGACAGCAGTTACTTGAGGAAGCGGGATTTCCCGATGAGGCCAGGTCGCTTGACCCGGAGATGGTCGGGGCGGCATCGGACGCCGTTATCGCTCACTTGAAGGAAGAGGGCGACCTCCACTCAAAAGCCATCGATCAAGGACTAATTACGGCCTAAGGTCCCCTCTCACTTCGGCGTTTTCGCGGAGATACTTCCAAGTCCCTTTGACCAGAGCTCGGCCGGTGCTCCATCTAATGGGACACCGGCCTTTTCTTTGACTGAAAGACTAGCTGACGCGACACAACTGATTGGTGTTCACGGCTTTCCTCCAAGGGCCCGGTCCAGGTTGTAGGCGGCGCTGATCAAGGCCAGGTGCGTGAACGCCTGGGGGAAGTTTCCCAAGGCCTCGCCGCTGGTCCCGATTTGCTCGGAATACAGTCCCAGATGGTTGGCAAAGCTGAGCATCTTTTCAAACATCAGCCGCGCTTTGTTGAGCCGGCTTCGGTCAACCCGCCCGGCCCGGGTCATCGCTTCCACCAGCCAGAAGGTGCAGATATTGAAACTCCCTTCTTCCCCAGTTAGCCCGTCGTCGGTCTTGTGGACGTCGTACCGGTATACCAGGCTGTTGGAAACCAACCCGCCGTTCTCGGGGGAGCGGTCGATGGCGTCCAGAGTCTTGAGCATCTTGGGGTCGGTTGGCGACATGAAGAAGACCAAGGGCATCATCAGATTGGAAGCATCCAGGGTGTCGCTGCCATAGGACTGCACGAAGGCCTGACGGTCCTCGCTCCATCCCTTATCCATGATCTCCCGGTATATCTCATCCCGTGCGGCGTGCCACCGCGCCCGGTCGGCGGGGAAGGAACGCTTGTCCGCCAGCCGGATGGCCCGGTCGATGGCGACCCAGCACATGAGCTTGGAGTAGACAAAGTGTTGTTGCCCGCCCCGGACCTCCCAGATGCCCTCGTCGGTACGCCGCCAATTGTCCACCACCCAGTCGGTTAGCCGGCTCAGATGGGTCCAAAAGTCGTAGGAGATGGGCGTCCCGTACTTGTTGTAAAGGTACACCGAGTCCATCAGCTCGCCGTAGATGTCCAGTTGAAGCTGGCCGTAAGCGCCGTTACCCACCCTGACGGGGCTGGACCCTTTGTAGCCCTCCAAGTGGGTTAGCGTCTCCTCGGTCAGATGGTGACGGCCGTCGATGCCATACATGATCTGAAGGGAGCCGTCCTCGTCAGCCTCCGCGGCCCGGGCCTCGATCCAGCCCATGAACTTCCCGGCCGCTTCGGTGAAACCGATACGCAACAGCGCGTACACAGTGAAGGCGGCATCCCGGATCCAGGTGTAGCGGTAGTCCCAGTTGCGCTCGCCGCCGATGCCCTCGGGCAGACTGCAGGTGGGGGCCGCGACGATCGCCCCGGTGGGCTCGTAGGTGAGAAGTTTGAGCACCAGGGCCGACCGCTCCACCATCTCCCGCCACCGGCCCCGGTAGGTGGACTGGGATAGCCAATTTCGCCAGTATTCCACGGTGTCCTCGAAGAGGTGCTCGCTTTCCTCCTCGGAAAACCCAGAGCCGCCATCTGACTGGTCTTCCACCTGAGCGATGCAGAATGTGATCGTCTGGCCCTCATGGAGCGTGAAATCGCACACCACCCCACTTCCTTGTTGTACCAGGGGCAACGTGGTGGAGAGTTGGATCCCAATGCTGGGCGACCGAAACATCGCTCCACACTCGTTCATCTTTATCTCGTGCTCGTCCCGGGCATAATTGGTGGCCGGGAAGCACTCCATCCGGAGGGCCATGGTCCCCCGGACCATGTTTACCCTCCGGACCAATTGATTTACCTCGTGCTCGTGCCCGTGGTAGTCCACCGGCATGAAGTCGATGACCTCGGCGACCCCGCCGGGCGACAGGAACCGGGTGATCAAAACGTTGGTCTCCGGCCAGTAGAGTTGTTTGTGGGTTGCGCCATCCCCGGCAGGTGCGATCTTGAAATAGCCACCCTTCTTCTCGTCGAGGATGGCGCCGAAGATGCTGGGCGAGTCGAACTTGGGGCAACAGAACCAATCGACGGACCCATTTATACCGACCAATGCGACGGTGCGCATATTTCCGACAACTCCGTAGTTCTCGATGGGTTGGTATGCCACTGTGTCCTCCTCAATTACGCAAGGGGCGGCTCGACTCTACCTTACTCTAATGGCGGGCCGGCATAATGTGCCCACGGGCAATTCTACCTCCAGTTCCGGCCAGGTGCCGGTGCGGGTCAGGACTTCAGGCCCGTCGGCGGTGAGAAGAATCGTATCCTCAGACTTGGTGCCGGTGATGGAAGGGTTCCAGGTAAACACTTGACCGGGCTGCAGGCGGTGCTCTGAATCGGGGGTGCCGAAGATCTCCCGGCCGGCATAGCCGGTGAGCCCACCCTGGTGATGAAGCTCCCACTCTTGGGGAAAACCCTCGGATTCGTATTGGTCAATGGCCCGGCGTACCACTTCACCCATGGTGACGCCGGCCCGGCTCTCCAGCGTGTAGCGTGCGTCTACAGCGACTACCGCCCGGTGCCGCGCCAACAGGCCGGGGTCCACCGGACCGAAGGACACCAGCCGAGTGAGGGATATGTGCAGGCCGTGGCGGCGGCCGGTCAACGCGATCAGCATGGTCTTCCGTACCGGATTGCCGGTGGGCAATGGATGGCGGTAACGGGCGATCCGTTCGTCACCGGCCACCAGGTTCACCAGCGGCAAGATGTTCCGTTTCCGGCACTGATAGGCCAACGCAGCCGCGATATCCAGTTCGGTGTCTCCCGGTTCAACACTGAGACAAACGGCCTCCAGCGCCTGGGCTGCCTCCTGCCCCAAGCGCCGGTAGCGCTCTATCTCCGGCGGCGACATTGTATAGCGGAGATGATTGAAACCATCGGGCAGCCCATCGGAGACCTTGGGCAAGCCCAGAGACCCCAGGTCAGACATAGCTTTGGACACGTCGCACAGGCTCGCTAACATTTCCTTGGCATCACCCTGGCGGCGCCAGGACCAGGTGACCGCCTCAAATGGCAAGTCAGCCACCTCTTCTTCCTGCAGCCGGCGCGCTTCGATGTTGTTGGTCAGCAGATAGGTGCGGTCCGGAACGACCAGCAGGTACGCTTCTCCGGCGGCATCCCCCACGTATACGTAGTTCTCGCCGCCGCCGGTCAACCAGGCAAAGTTGGCCTGGGAGTTTATCAGCATCGCCTCCAACCCGTTGCGCTGGAGCCAGGCTCGTACCGACTCGAGTTTTATTTGGACCTCTTCTAGTCTGTTCATTGATTCGTGCAGACTTTGGACCGGGCCAGGGTCATGGTTGCCATGGCCTTGCCCAAAGAAGGCCTGTTCCATACCCTTTGGCCGACTCATCGCAAACGTTCCAGGATGTGGTCGCCGACGCGCAGGGCGTTGGCGACGATGGTTAGAGTGGGGTTCACGGCGGAACTGGAGACGAAAAAGCTGGAATCAACCACGTACAGGTTGTCCAGGTCATGGGCCTTGCAGTTCAGGTCCAGGACCGAGGCTTTTGGGTCGCTGCCGAAGCGCAGAGTCCCGTTCTGGTGGGCCACGCCGGCCAGGGGGATCTTCTTGTCCATATAGAGCGAAAAAGGAAGCAGGCGGTTTTCACAGCCGATGTCTTTGAGCATTCCACGGAGCTTTTTTACGAGCCGCCGGTGCCCCTCGGCATTGTTCTCGGTGTAATGCAGGACAACCTGCCCGCTGGAATTGACGGTGACCCGGTTCTCCGGCAGGGGCAGGTCTTCCGACGTCAGCCAGAAGTCCAGGGAGCGGCCTGCCACCTCTTCCAGGGCGCGGCCGGGGACCAGACGCGGCGCACTGTCTCTGAGCATATCGGAGTTGGTTTTGCCCAGCATCTGAATATGACCCAACGGATACTGCCAGTCGTCAGACCCGAAGTAATAGTCGTTGATGCCGATGGTCTTTTGAAACACGGTGGGATTGGGCCGCCGGGACAGGGCCATCAAAGCCGAGTTGTTGTGGGCCATGTAGTGCCGGCCGACCATATCGGAGCTATTGGCCAGGCCGTTGGGATGCCGGCCGCCTGCGGAACGCAGCAGCAACGCCGCCGAGTTGACCGCGCCGCATGACACGACCACCACGTCGGCGGAATAGGTCTCCTGCTGTCCTTCCCGCTCCACGGCCACGCTGGTTACGGTGCGTCCGTCGGGGCTGGTTTCCAATGAGGTAGCTTTGGCACCGGTCAATATGGTCACGTTGTCGTGCTCCAGCGCCGGTTTCACACAGACCACGTGCGCGTCGGCTTTGGCGTTCACCATACAGGGGAAGCCGTCACAGGTGTTGCAGCGGATGCAGGGACTCAGATGCCGTTGGTCTTCGTTCAGCATGATGCCAACCGGCAGAGGAAAGGGCGTGTGTCCGATGCGGCGCAGGTCATCGGCCAGCTCTTGGATACGCGGCTCGTTGCTCACGGGAGGGTAGGGCAATGGTCCGCTGGCCCAGGGTTCCGTGGGATCCACCCCCCGCTGGCCGTGCACCTGGTAGAGTTGCTCCGCTTGGGTATAGTAAGGCTCAAAATCGTCATAGCCGAGCGGCCAAGCTGGCGACATGCCGCCGTGATGCTGCAACTCTCCGAAGTCCTCGCGGCGCATCCGCAGCAGCACCGCGCCATAGAATTTGGTATTGCCGCCGACGAAGTAGTGCTGGCCCGGCTGAAACTCCTTGCCTCTGCCATCCAGCCAGTTCTCGGCGTTGTTGTAACGGCCCTTGACGAAGACTTCATTGGAGTCCCAGTTTTCTTTCTCCCTAATCAAGAACCCCCCACGTTCCAAGATCAGGACCCGCTTGCCCGAGGGAGCCAATCTGTAGGCGAGGGTACCCCCACCGGCGCCGCTGCCGATGATGATCACGTCGTATTGGTTTTGCTGCGTCACTATATCTCGCCTCCACCGTTGGACTTAAGGGTAATCGCTAGTTGAAGGGAGCGACCTCGATGAATATCTTGATGGGGTGTTCCTGTCCATCGAGTAAATCAAAAGCCTGCCGGTAGTTGTCCAATCCCTGGACCGGATGGGTTAGCAATCTCGCCAGCCAACCAGGGTACATGGCCTCGGCCAGGGTCATGTCCTGCGCCGCCGCCCGGTAGTGCTCCTGGGCCGCGTTGACAGTGCCCACGGCAACCTTGTTGCCCAGCACGAAACCCAGGTTGATAGCATCGGCGGGAACTTCAGCCATGCGGTCGCCGCCGGTCACGCTGGCCATCACCAGAACACCGTTCTTCCCCAGCGCTTGCATGGCCTCGAACACCAAAGGAGAAAACCCCGTGGCCTCAAACATCAGGTCGAAGGGACCGTATTCTGCCGCGGCCTCCGTCAGGGACATTTTGCGGGCGCTGACATAGCGGGCGCCCAGGGCCTCCACCAAGTCAGAGTTGAGGTACGGGCTTTCTCGCAGCGCAATGGTCACCACGTCCAGACCCCGTAACCGCAGCAGCAGCGTCGCCAGCAGCCCGACGGGTCCCGCCCCCAATACGGCGGCCACTTTGGGATTCCAGATCCGCAGCCGCCGCTGGATCTCATAGGCTTGGGACACCCCTTTTTCAACAACGGTCATCGGCTCGGTCAGGACACCCACCTCACGAAGGCCGGCGGGTATCTTCGTTAGAAACTCCGGGACGTCAACGTAGTGCTCGGTGAAGAAACCGTGCAACAGATTTATGCCGTGTTCGTGGTACTCATCGTCGGTGCTCATGTCCTGCATCCCGATGGCGTCGTAAGGGCTGTTTCCGGGACGCCGCACACGGGCAACGACGTAGTCGCCAGGGGCCAACTCGGTGACTTTCGCTCCGACCCGTTCCACCACGCCGAGCGACTCATGCCCGAGGACTAGAAAATCGTATCCCGGCGGTTGGGCGCCGTACTCCCCTGCTTGAATCTCCTTATCGGTGCCACACACACCGACCCGCAGCACTTTGACCAGCACACCCCGGCCGTCGGGCACATCATCGACGCTCGGCGCCGGTAGCTCGCCCAGGTAAAGACTATCGGGTTTACGCGGGATCAGGGCCACAGCTTTCATTCGACGAGTTCCTTGTGTCACAGGGGATACCATGGGTGGTCTTTCTCGCGAGCAGAACAGCGAAGAATCTAATCCCAAGGGTACATTCTTCAATCTGCTATGGCGAGTAGAGACCTCGACCGCCCAGAACCGGGCGTCAAGGCGGCAGCCGGACGTTGCCGGGCCGCCCGCCGGTCCATTGATTCCAAAATCTAACCGGGCCTGAGCGGCGGTTACAACGCTCGGCGGAATCGCCAATCCGTAGCGTGCTAGAGGATATCCCTCCCGGTTGAAGACGCCGGGCCGCTGGGACCTAGATGACTCCCGATTTTTTTAACGCCTCGAGATGGGTTTTGGATAAGCCGAGTTCCCCGCCCAAGATTTCATCGTTGTGCTCGCCGATCAGGGGCGCGCGCCGGTAGATGCGCCAGGGGGAGCCGTTGTAGATTGCCGCCGGGCCCGGATAGGTGAACTCCCGCCCCAGTTCAGGGTGCTCCACGGGCACGAAAAAGTCCCGGTCTTCCAGGTGAGGATCACCCACGATCTCACCCATGGTCCGAACGGCGCCCCAGGGGAAGTTCAGTTCCTGCCCGCCCTCGTAGGCCTCAACCAACGGCATGTTGGCGAAAAATTCCCGCAATACGTCCGCGAAATGCTGCCCGCTCCGCTCAACGACAGCCGGGTCTTGGTATTTTTCGTCCAGCAGGTCTTGGGCGAATCCCTCGGAGTCCATCCACTCGCCCAGGACCTTCAGCCGCGCCGGGGTTAGGTTGCTGCCGGAGCGGGTGGTATTGATCCAGCCGCCGTCTTTGGTGGCGTGCTGAATCCCAGGCGACTGGTCGGGCGAAGCGTGCCTGCCAGTGTGCCGGCGCACCACTTCTCCAGTCGAGAGATAGATGGCGATGGCGCCTTCGGTGGTCAGGGAGCAGGCCTCGTGGACCGAGACGTCGATGTACTGCCCCTCCCCGGTGAAGTCCCGGTGATAAAGAGCCGCCAGGATGGCTATGTAGGCGTAATGACTGGCGATATGCCAGGCGTTGCCTCCACCCGGAGCGATGGGCGGCGCTCCCGGCACGTCCTCTTCGTCATACCCCGAGGACGCCATCTGACCGCCGGCCGCGAGGTGCAACAGATCGGACGTCTGATAGTCCCGCCAAGGACCATCCTGTCCAAAGGGGGTGACGGAGCACATGATGAGGCCGGGGTTGCTTGCCGATAGAACTTCGTAGCCCAGCCCGAGTTCCGGCAGGCGCCCGGCCGGGAAGCTTTCGAGCACCAGTCCAGCGGTGGCGGCGAGGTTCCGAAATATTTCTTGGCCGCCGGGCTTGGTGATGTCAACCGTCACGCCCCGTTTGGAGGTGTTGTAGTGCCAGAAATGGAGGCTGCGTTCGGGGTGGGGCTGGTCGTCCAGAAACGGCCCGATATTTCGGGTCTCCTGGCCGCCGGGCGGCTCGATTTTGATCACGTCGGCGCCCAGGTCGGCCATTAGTTTGCCGCAGAACTGGGCATGTTCACTGGTCAACTCCAACACCCTTAGCCCGGCCAGGGGGCCAGGCAGACTATTTCCAGACCCAGCCTCCGTCATTTGTTTGCCTCTTCGCCGATGGCTTGCTGGATGTAATCGTACCGGGGCGTCGATTCCGGCCAGAAAACGCCCTGGTCAAAACCTTCAAGCAGGTCGCTGCGGCTGATGCCCAACAGGTCAACCATGATCTTGGCGGTGTGCTCCCCGATCATCGGCGGCGGTCCTTTGACGGTCACGCTGGCGCCGTCCAGCCGGAACGGGGCGCCCTGGAATTTCCACTGGCCCAGCATGGGGTGCTTCACCTCGGTGAACATACCCCGGGCCCGCAGTTGCGGGTCGTTCTCGATGCGGTCCAGAGAGCTTTGGACCGGCATGGCCCGCACACCGGCGGCCTGGCACTTCTCCGCCAGCTCGTACTTATCCAGCGTGCCGGTCCATTCCTCGATTCTCCGGTCCATCTCGTCTTGGCGTTCCAGGCGGCCTTCCAGGCTCTCGAACCTGCCATCATGGGTCCAACTGGGGCTTCCCATAAGGCCGGTGAGGCTGGTCCACTCTGAATCGGAAAGACAGGCAATGACGCACCAATCGTTGTAACCGCCGCCCAGAGTCCGGTAGGCGTTGTGGGGCGCCGCGATGGGGCCGCGGTAGTTGTTCATCACCGGCGCGCCGGGCCAGACGGTCCGGTTGCCCGGAGGATATCCTTCCCGCCGCGACTCCCGGCCGTTGACCGTCTTGTCCAGGAACGCCGTGCCGGTCAGGGTGATGCCGGTAATCATCTGGGAAAGATCGACGTGCTGTCCCTGACCGGTCTGATTGCGGTGCCGGAGCGCGGTCAGGGCGCACATCGCGCCGTACATGCCGCCGGTGTCGTCCAGGTAGGACCAACCCCATCCGGCGGGCGGCTTGCCGGGCAGACCCGAAAGGTGGGTCAGCCCGGACAGTGCCTGGGCGGCGGGGCCCATGGTCCCGAAATAATGCTGGCGCCCCGTGTGGCCGAAACCGGCCATCGAGACGTAGACCACGTCGGGCCGGAGCTTCTTCAGGTCCTCGTAGCCCAGGCCCCAGCGCTGCATGATCCGGGAACTGAAATTCTCGATGACGACGTCGGAGACCGAGATCAAGCTCTTGATGGCTTCGAGGCCCTTGGGGTGGCGGACATTGACGGTGATGCCCAGTTTTCCGGCGTTGGTGTCGGCGAACTGGCCGGTGGAGTTGGGCCCCGGCTCCACGCCGGGAGGCACGGTGAAGCGGTTCAGTCGGAGCATGTCCAGGTTCTCCGGCCACTCAACTTTGATTACCTCGGCGCCCAGGGTCGCCAGCCAACGCGCCGCCCACGGTCCGGCACGGACCCAGGTGAAATCCACGACGCGGATCCCCTGAAGCGGCCGGTCCTTGCGCCGTTTGGGATTCTGATTGCGGCCGTCTTGCATCGTCCTCGATCTAACTCTCTGAAGGATTGCCGTCTAAGGTCAACCAAGGCTCCAGGATGGCTTCGTCCGGCCACAGAAATTCGAATCCCGCATCCAGGGCAGTCTTCTTGTCCAAATCTTCTCTATCGCCGATATGGTAGTAAACATCCGCTTTGAACTTCGCCTTGACATCAGGGAGTTGGTGTTTCGAGACGGCAAAGTCCATCGGGATGTTGTGCTGTTCGAATATGGCCCTCTGTCCGCTGATCGGACGGTCGGAACAACTGCCAACCAAGAACCCCTTCTCTTGAGTCCTTCTCACCAATTCCATGGTCAGTATTCCGGGAGGGTCGCCCACCTCCAAGGTGCCGTCTATGTCAAAACTTATGAGTATCACCAATTAGGTCCATCTCTCCTTGATATGTGATGGTGGCGTGATTGAATCACAAATCCCCCTTAGTCCCCCTTTACGAAAGGGGGAGACCTTAAGCCCCCCTTTGCAAAGGGGGAAATAGGGGGATTTTCGCCGTCTCGACCACATAGTCTAGTCAGGAGTGGCGCTCCACACGGTAAAGTTGCCGCCCAACGGCATGGGACCGCCGGAGACTCCTATCTCGGGCTTTACCCCGGTGATCTGCCGGGCCCCCGCCCGTCCCTGCAACTGTTGGATGCAGTCGGTGTGCATCCAAAAACGGCTGCGGCCGCTCCCGATATTGCCGCCGCTGGGGAGAATGGGGTTCGGCCCCTCGATACTGATATCCGTTTGGTAAAAGTCCAGGGCTTCTCCGTTCTTGATGCCGGCGAAGCCGAGGCCCTCCAGGTGGAACTGGTGGAACAGGGAGAAGCCGTCGTACATATTTTCAAAGGAGAGATCGGCTGCGGTGATCCCAGCGCCCTCATAGATCTTCCGGCCCGTCCTGGCAGTTTCTTCTTCGACCTCATCCAGAGTTGGCAGGATACTCCTTGGCGTGCCCCGGCTCGACGCATGGTTGAGGATGTAGACAGGCTTCTGTTTCATGTCCTTGGCCCGCTCGGCGGTCGTGAAGAGGTAGGCCCCGGATACCATGATCGGTATGTCGTTATCGAAGAGGCTCGCCGGCTTGGCGATCCACCGCGCGGCCATGTAGTCCTCCGCCGTCAACTCCTCAGGCCGGTGCTGGGCCCAGTATCCTTCGGGAAACATCAGGCCGTTCCGTCTTGAGTTTGACATGAAGGGGGCCATCATGTCGTGGGATTTGCCGTACTTGCGGCAGTACTCGGCGAACTGCAAGGCCGTTCCGTAGGACCCTGGAGCGCCCCAGAGAGTCCGCCCGGGAGTCAACGCGAAAGTCCCGGAAACGGTGTCTTCAGCGCTGACCCCGCCCTGGTTGTACCGGCCTTCCAGGTTGTGCCAACTCTTGAGCACCAGGCAGGTGTGAGTGAGACCATCACCCACGGCCTGAGCGGCAACGACGATGGCGTGAGACATACAACCGGGACCGTACATCGTGAACTTGACGTTGTTCAGCTCCGGCATGTTATTCAAGATCCACTCAGCGCTCAACTTGGCGATGCCGTCCAAGGGATCGCTGGTGGGTTTGTAGGCGTTGACGACATCCATGGGGACGGGTTGGTCTTCCGGCCAGTGAGCCCCGGTGGTGGTCACAGGGTCGATGATCAAACCGTCGATCTGGTCTGGCGATACGCCCGCGTCCTCGATTGCTCTTCTCAGCGCAAGGATGCTGTTTGCGCCCACGGATGTCTCGGGTTTACCGTCCCAGCGCCGGGTAGTCGGAGAGTGCCCGACACCGACGGCTGCAACCTTACCTTTGTGCTCCCATAGCCCCAACCCCTCTTTAGTTCGATACATGGAAGCTGGAGCATTCTGAGTGGTCATTGTTTACCTCTTTCTATGAGCTTTCGACGGACCCGGAAAAATGGGCGGGTTTAACCGGCCACCCGCCATTCGGGGACCTTTTGGCCGTTGGCGGTTGCCTCGAACACGACCTCTACACTGGCTCCCACCGGGACCTGGTCCACCGGAGTTCCGGGGAGGTGGGAGTACATCTGGATATCCGGGTCGTCGTCCAACGTAATCACCGCGAGGTTGAACGGTTGCTCGTCCTGAAGCAGTTTTACCGGAGTGTCGTACACCACCCCATAGTTGTAAATCTTGCCCCGCCCACTCATCTCCTTCCATTCCAGATTCTCTCCCGAACTGCATTGACTGCATGCCGGCGCCGGGGGATTCTGGAGCCGCTTGCAGGCTGTACAGTTCTGGATAACCAGCCGCCCATCATTGGCGGCTTCCCAGAAGGGCTTGGTCAACTCATCGGGCACCACACCCTGCTTTGTCATGTTTCACACCTGCTTTCGAAATCGGCCGAGCCTAATAAATCACGAAGGATTTCACCGGGTCAACGATATTCACATTTCCGCAATATGTCAAAACGTGCGGGTAAAGGCGGGGTTTTTCGATTGTCATCCTGAGCGCCAGCGAAGGGTCTCTGTAAACCACGTCCGAGATACTTCGCTTCGCTCAGCATGACAGTTAACAAGTCAATTGGACGATCGTCTGGCCCCGATGGAGTCGGGGGAGCCATCGCAATTGAGAAAATCGAAAAACCCTGGGGGAAAGGCCGTAACCGTTGTGAAGGGCGACAGAGACCGGCGGAATCACCGGCCCCACGTAGAACAATGCTGTGGAAGGGTATCCGGTCCGGGTGTTGCCCAGACTTTTGCCCGAGGGGTCGATGAAGTGTGGGCAGCGGGTCCGTCTAGGGGATCGGGAAGCTAGCCGACGGCACGATCAACCCCGGCGGCCGTCCGAGAGAGACCGCCGGGGGACGAGTCGGCGTCGAAGAAGCGCGGGCCGCTTGGACCGGCGTTTAAGTTGCTATATCTGCCGGGTCAAGACGACTGGACGGGTTGGGCCTTGTAGGCATCCTCGACGAATCCTGACTGCTGCGTCCAACGCACGTTATCGTCATCTTTCAATAGACCCATTTTCGCGCCCCGCGAGCTTTCAAGGCCGAGGGGGTGATATACCAATTCGATCAAATTTCCATCTGGGTCATTGATGTAGGTGTAATGTTCGTTGGTGTCCTCGCGGTGGCCTTGGCTGGAATCATCGCCGACAGACGCAAAAGCTCCGCCTGCCGTCCGGGAGTAATGCACGTCTACGGATTCCAGGTGAGAGAGCATTCCGTCCCAGTCCTCGACTTCGATGGCGAAGTGAACGCGGGGCACCTCTATCACCTCGGGCGTGTCGCTGGTGTGTATCTCCCCGGTGCCGATCCGCAGTTGAAGTTGTCTTTGATTCAGCGCCGGGCCTCGGTCCAGAAATTGGGCTCCGAGGACCTTTTCGTACCATTCCCGTGTCCGCTCCCGGTCGGTGATCTGGATATTGATGTGATGGATCATGCTAATCTTGGACATTGGGAACCCCCTTTTTGTTTTAAGCTAAAAATCCTGGTGCCGAAGGTCAGAGTCGAACTGACACGGAGTCACCCCCACCGGTTTTTGAGACCGGCGCGTCTACCATTTCGCCACTTCGGCTTGTGGCCATTTTACGCGTAAAAGCTGGCTTTTGCCATCAGTGTTGCAGTTGGTCAGAGCAGCAGGCCCAGTAACCAAGCAGATGCTTGAAGACCTGGACTTGGATATCGCCAACTAATTAGTGCGGCGGTCTTGGCAGATGGAACTGAGGTTCTTTCTTCGCCTCAAGCTATGAGCCTCTCTTCACGCTAGCTGCGTCCAAATACCGGGGGTAACGGGGCCGGTAAGGGCTATTCCTCTTCTCTTATCGGCTGCCGCCGCCATAACTTAAATCGAGGACATAGCTGACGTTACGCGCGCATTCATGGCCAGTGTTTCCCCGGCCACATTAGAATCCTATCGATCCTTGTTAGGTGAATAAGGCTTTTTGCACTAGAAACCTACCTACCCGTAGTCGGGTGATTGTATTTTGAATGCTAAAAGGGTCTCACGGGTAGGTTGTCAAACCGTGCAATAAGGGCTGATCCGTGCCAGGTGATTCTACGTGCAAAAACGGGTATGCCCGACGACTGATAACTGGCCACAATGGCCACCTAACGCCCGCCAGGGGCCGCCAAAACCCTAGCCACTTACACCGCACCTTTACAGGCGAGCGGGGACGACTAACAAGCTATTTCAGGCTCTTTTCGTGACTATTAATCGACGGTTGCTGGTGTTGATAACCTGAATGTAATTTGACAACAAATGACGCGCTCAATGCACGTTCGAGGCGTGGCGATCGGCTGTTGGGGCCACACCAGCCTCATTTCTCTGCAATTGCCGTTCTGGTAAAATCCAACTGATACCGGCACGGCGCTGACAGCGGTGCTTGTAGCGAGAATCCTGCCTGCTACAAGGGGCTCATATGATTGGGTTAGCTAGACTTCTCTTATTCCCCATGCTCCTGCTGACTGCGCTCGCAGCATGTAATTCAGCGTCAATTCCAACTGCGAGTCCAAATCCAAACATCGGACAAATCCGAGTTAAAGAACAACAATTGGCGGCGATTGAATCAAATATATCTATAACGGACCGGAAGATTGATGAGGCAATGTCGGGTATTTTCGACCTACAGAGTGGACTAACGTCGGCTCTAATTCGTATGACGAATAATGTTTCTAGATGTGCCCGTACTCCCTCGGGCAGGCCATATGAATGTATTGGTTACGAACAAAACATCCTTTCCTTGAAAAAAAAGACACGAGTATTGCAGTCTGAGTTAGAAGAACTCATGGGTGAGCGGCAAGTTCTGGTGCATAACCAAACTAGAGTCGAATCTGAAATTCGGAGCCTGAAGTAGAGTGCAAACAAATACGCGGGACGGGACCGGTGGGAGGAACTTCTACCGGCGGATGTCTACAACCCGTAATCAATCCTTTTTCGCGAGTTAGGTAGTGCAGACTCCAGAAAACCGATTTTCTAAATTTCAATATTTGTGAGAGCCCAAGTAATACGTAGACGGGTGACGCGGTGTTTTTTTATCGATCGATTACCACTCTACTTTTAATCGCGATCTTCCTCATTAGTGGCGCATGTGCAACCAATAAGGGAGTTGAATCTTCTCCGACGCAAACTGCTCAACAACTTCGAGAAGAGAGACAGACAGCGGCGTACACAAGGACTATCAGCCCGATACTCATCGAATACCTCACGGTGCTCGATCAAGCGCTCGAAACCGTTAGCATTGACAGTACTATGGCAACAGTACAGTCCTTCGACTCGGCAAGAACAAATCTTGAGAGAATTTTGCAGCACCAGGATGACATCGAGGGGTTGAGCGTTAGTTCTGAGGCTATTCCTGGGCGCAACAACGAATTGGGTCTAGAAATGGCAAAGAGCTTCAGGTTAGCGAGACAAGGATTAGACGCTATATATTCCGTCTATGCGGAGTTCGCGAGAAATAGGGGTATTCCCACTACAGAGGCCCTCGATGAATTCGCCGAACAGAGGTCACTGGCCGAAGGGTTGATATCCGCCGCTCTCCAAGTCGCTGAAACGGTCTACGACGAATCTAAGAGCACTTCGGGCTCGACCTCTGGTATAGCCAATTCGTCGCTCGACCAACAGACTGGCTCGCCGGAAGTTTTCGCTGCATTAGCAGAACTATTTTGGGCCGGTGCGGCAATTGCTGGAATACCACGGCAAACCCAATTTGAAGAGGCGAGGACCCGACTTTCCAATTCATTGTTCGACTCGCTATTTGAGTTCTTTGACGAGTATGAACAGATAGGAATCGACTACCGATCTGATTGGCCCTTCTGTATAAATGCCACTGGGGCCGCTGACGCTATTATGTCTCTTTCGATTTCCTCTTCACCGCAGGACGCGGGGCCAGACGTTAACAGAGCGATCGAACGAATAGTTGGCATGGAAGGAGACATTGAGTTGGCGCGGAGAACAGGCGCAAGGACTCCAACGCAGGATTCGATATCTAACTGCGCTCGTGTCCTCGATGAAATAATGAGTGGTGGGTAAGTACTGCGGAACCCGATTTTCCCAAATTTCAATATTTGTGAGAGGCAAATTAATATATACAGCGGTACATCATTTCCTGCCTACCAGGGGCAAGTAGTTCTCAGAGCCGCTTCGGATCATTCGGTAACAGCCATTCTGGTAAAACCAACTTATACCCGCGCGGTGCTGACAGCGGTCCTTACAGCGAGAATCCTGCCTGCTACAAGGGAGTCTCACGATGCAACACTGGCACAAGGTAATGGTACTTCTGATTCTTGCTGTACTCTCCTTGGCATGTTCATCGGGGGAAAACGAGGCACGTACCAATGAAGTCCTAAGTGCTTTTTACAATGCCGTACTGGATTCCCCTGACCTTGATAAAACGGAGGATGTGGAATTAAAGGAACAGTATCTGGAATATTGGTCAATCAGTCTCCTGGCCTTGGGGTCCACAGAACGGGCGGCAGGAGAGAATTATCGAGTCACTTTCCGGTTTGACCCATACGATCCCGATACCAAAGAAACTTGGGAATTCGACATGGATTCGGAGAACTTCCGCCCTGTCGATGTGGGGGCGCTAAGTTCAGCGACACTTTTTTTCTGTCCATCTACCAATCTTTGCGCCTCTTATCAAGAAATGTGGCTTCAGATTAGGGAAAAGCTTGGAAATTAATTATTGCCAACTCTATTGTCAGATTGGGAGCCTTGGAATTACCTACCGCAAGCCTGGCCTAAACCCTGCAAACGTCCTTAACACAAACTCCCGCTGCTGATCCCCGGCTAGTAATTCCATCTCCCGCATGATTGCAACTCGATTGGCCGCAGACTTTCTCCGGACCGAGGTTATGAACGCCGACTCGACCCAATCGTAAGGCGTGGACTTCAAAACAGCATATCGAAGCTGGAACCACTCGTCTTTCAGCATCCGTTGGCGGGGCGTACCCCGAGTGGTGGTCGTGGCCTTTTTGTACTGCCTCAACATGGTTGTGAGGCTGGGTCGCCTGTTCATTGTTGCACTTTCATCACTTGATCCTGATTGCCGAATCAGGGCTTCTGTCCATCGTTGTTTCGCGGCCAGAAGACCGGCGCGTCTACCATTTCGCCACTTCGGCCTGTGCGTTGGTATTATACGATATGTTGTCTGGAACGCTTGGGAGTCTTCGACTGCTATTATTCATGACGGGTCATTCAGTTAGGAGGGTTCTGATGCCTATCTTGCACCGGATGGACGCCAAGACGGAAGAGGGATACCCAGGGATTCTCAGGACCATTCTGGTGGACGCCAGCCACGGGGCCAAATCATTATGGGTGGCGCATCTGGAGATTGACCCGGGCGCCAGCGTCACCACCCACATTCATCCCGACACTGAAGAGGCGATGGTCATAGTGGAAGGACGACTGGAAGCGGTGCTGGGAGACAAGGTGGTCACCTTGGGGCCCGGCGACACGGTATTGGCCCCGGCGGGAGTGAAACACGGCTTCGTCAACCGCTCCGGCGCCAAGGCGGTTTTGTTGGCGTCCTTCCCCAAAACATCCTTCCAGCGCGTGGCGGCTGACTAGAGGGGCGCCAGCCCGACATCTTGGCCTAGTGAAGGGTGCGGTTTGAACGTATACCACATCACCCTGGGAGACGGAAGGACCACCGAGGAACTGGTGGCGGCGGCCAACTACGGCTACTGCCACTCGCAGGTGATCTCCGACAATTTCCCGGCCAGGCCCTTCAAAGGCAAAATGTTGCATGAGATTGTCCTCCTCAGCTTCGATCACCCCGTTTCGTCCGAAGAGGCCACCGCCGAAGCGGCCAAGCAGGGTCTGGAGCGTCCTTTGTACGAGGACGCGCTCTACTTCGGGATCGAGTACCCGGAGGTGCAGTTGGAGGGGCCGGTGGCCTTTCTTCATGACCCTTGGCTGGGCAACCACGGCCGCCGGGACGCCATCTGCCTCTGGCACAACGCGGGGCGGCGGGAATTGGGACTGGAGGGATACGACGATCTCTGGGCCCCCAATTACCGGCTGGCATTCGTTCGTATGGCGGGGCCCGGCTCCCAGTAGGCGGGCAAACAGGGCCGAAGCCGCCGGGGCTCCTTGACGCCATATTTGGGCACGCCTATAATTCCAGCAGATAAGGATGTATTTCTGTGCCTAAACGTACCTACCAACCCAAGAAACGACGCAGGTTTCGCGTCCATGGCTTTCGCCACCGCTCCAGCACTTCCGACGGGCGGGCGATTCTCAAGCGACGGCGGTTCAAGGGCCGTCACAAACTGACCGTCTGAACACAGTGCCCGGTAATTCAGCCCGGTAATGCAACGCAGGCAACGGTTAACTGGCAGCAGACGGTTTTCGCAGATCCATGTCGAGGGCAGCAGCGCAGCCAATCGGCTATTGGTTATAAGGTATCTGGCCAATGGTTCGGACTGTAGCCGCTTCGGATTCCTGGTCAGTAAGCGCATCGGCAACGCGGCCGTTAGGAACAGGGTGAAACGCCGCCTGCGGGAGGCCGTCCGCCTGAACCCGGTGAAAGCCGGCTGGGACGCCTTATTCATAGCCCGGCGCGGGGCCGGGACCGCCAAGTACCAGGAACTAAAGGAAGCAACGGACAATCTGTTGCGGCGCGCCAAGTTGGTGGACAGCGGTCCACAGCCCACCGGTCCAGGGCATACCGTGGACAAGCCATTAGACCCGTAGGCCCGCCGGCGCGTTAATTAACCAACGGACTTGCTTAGATGAAATATGTTGTGCTCTCGGTGATCTGGGTCTATCAACGGACCCTATCACCCCTGTTGCCCTCATCCTGCCGGTTTTACCCCAGTTGCTCGCACTACTCCCAGGAAGCCGTGGAGAAGTATGGGATCGTCAAGGGAATCTGGCTTGGCATCAAACGGCTGGGGCGCTGCCGTCCTCTGGGCGGCCAGGGATATGACCCGGTACCGTGAGAACGCTTATTCGTCTGTTGGGACTTACCATCTTCCAATCATTCACCAGACCAACCACTAACTCATACGGCGTCAAATCCTCCGGGAATTTGCTCCGGCTGTTCAGCGGTAAAAACAGGTGGCCCGGCGGTCACTCAACACAAACGGCGCGGACAGAAGCCTCTCCCAGTCGGGCGAGAAGGGCAAACTGGCAGCTGGTGGCCCTTGGCGCCCTGATTCTGTTGCCGCTTCTGGCCGGCTGCACGCGAAATATCGGTGGTGAAGGGACCGGCTGGAACCCACCGGCCAGCAAGGACGGGGTGGTCTACGTCGCCACCAAGGAGGGTCAGGTGATTGCCCTCGTCGACAACGGCTTCGAGGGCGTCCGGGAAAGCTGGAGCTTCCCACCCTCCCAGAGTCAACCCGGTCTGCAAGGGGTGTACCACTCTCCTTTGGTAGTCGGTGACCTGGTCTACGTAAGCGCCCAAGACGGGTTTCTCTACGCAATAGACAAGGAAACCGGCAGCCTGGCAGCCGGCGGCTGGCGGCGGCCTCAGGGCCAACCGGAAGAGTTGGAGCCCTTGATCGCCGGCCCAGCCTACGACCCTGTGAACGACCTGGTGTTGGCCCCGTCCGAAGACGGGCGTCTCTACGCTTATAACGCCAAATCCGGAGACCGGGCCTGGGACCCCTTCCAAACCGGCGCCGCCATCTGGTCCACCCCGGCGGTGGAAAACGGCATCGGGTACTTTGGCTCCCACGACCACAAGGTCTACGCGGTGACGTTAAACGACGGCAAGGAACTCTGGCAGTACGAGACCGGAGGCGTGGTGGCCGGGAAACCCCTGGTCTTTGACGGCAAGGTCATCGCCGGGTCCTTCGACAAGAAGCTGTACGCCTTATCGGCGGATGATGGGACCGTGGAGTGGACCTTCGAGGCCGAAAACTGGTTCTGGGCCGGGGCCGTAACCGACGGGAAGAACATCTTCGCCCCCAACATGGACGGCAATATCTACGCTCTGGACCGAAACGGCAACCTGCTCTGGAAGCACGATGTGGGATCGGCCATAGTGTCATCCCCGGTGCTGGTGCCGAGGGGCTTGGTGGTGGCGGCCAAAGCTGGCAAGCTCATATTGCTGGACACCGGGCCCGCGAACCTGGGCTTACAGCGTGAGTTGTCCAATCTGACACTGGGAGATGCCGAGATCAAAGCCCCGTTGGTCGCCGACGGCGACTCAGTGTACGTCGGTTCACAGGACAGCACGGTCAGACGCATCGAGGTGCGAGGCGGCCAAGTGGTGATGTGGTGCCTGCACACCGAGGGTGAGGGATGCAACTAAACCGGGATCAATGGAATCTAACCGAATGATTTCGGCAGCTAAGCCGGCAGCGAGGTAGGACTCTTTGGAGGCCATTTCATTCCTCTGGACCGAACTGATAATTCGGCCCATGCTCAACAGCCTGGTGGTGCTCTACACCATCTTCTTCAGCCAGATGGGTTTGGCGATCATCGTGTTAACCGCCATTATCCGGATGGCCACGCTGCCTTTGACGCTGAAGCAGTTGAAGCAGATGCGGGCCATGAGTTCGCTGCAGCCCAAGCTGAAGGAGATTCAAGACCGGTACTCCAGGGACCGTTCCCGAATTTCCCAAGAGACCATGCGGCTGTACCGGGAGGCGGGGGTAAGCCCCCTTGGCTGCCTGGGCCCAATGATCGTCCAAATGCCCATCCTGATCGGCCTGTTCCGGGTGTTGATCCAGATCGTATTCTCCCGCCCCGACAACCTGGTTGGGCTGTCGGAAAAGTTGTATACCTGGATCCCGGTGGCGCAAGTATTCTCGGCCGCGCCCCTGGATTCGAAATTCCTTTGGTTGGACCTGGCCCAATCCGACCCCACCAACATAATAATGCCGGTGCTCGTCTTCGTGTCCACCTGGGTCCAGCAGAAGATGACCATGCAACCGTCCAGCGATCCGAGGCAGTCAGGCAACCAGGCGATGATGCTCTGGATGATGCCCTTGATGATCGCGTTTTTCTCGTTCACCCTGCCCAGCGGTCTGTCCCTGTATTGGACAACGTCCAACGTGATGGGCATCGGAATCCAATATTTCGTGACTGGTGGCTGGGGACCATTATTCCCACTATTCCCCAAGTCCGCGTCGGTGCGGGCGCCGGCGGCGGCAGCCCGGCCATCCCAAGATGTCCCACAAGAGGAGACGGTGCAAGATGGAAGAGATCGTAATGAGCGCCCGAACCGTCGACGAAGCAATCGAGCTAGGACTGAAAGAGCTCGACGCCGACCGCGACGAGGCCGAGGTCGAAATACTAAGTAGAGGCAAGACCGGCTTCCTGGGCATCGGCTCGGAGGTCGCGCGGGTCCGGGTCACCAGGATATCCTCAGGCCGCAACGCTGCTGGAGTGCCAATTGGCGCAGAGGGAGAGACCACCGCCGCCGGCGTGGCCACCGCCACCGTGGGGCGCATATTGGAGGCGGCCGGCGTCAACGTCAGCCGAACCTTGCGGGCCGCCAACGACCCAGAATCCGGCGGACCCATCATCGACCTGGCGGGAGAGGACTCCGGTCTGTTGATCGGACGCCGGGGTCAGACGCTGGCGGCCCTCCAGTTCCTGGTCAACCTGATCGTCCGGAAACAGTTCGACGGCGTCCGCGTGGTGCTTGACGTTGAGAACTACCGTCAGCGGCGGGAAAGCTCCCTCCGCGACATGGCCACCAAGGTGGCGGCCAGGGTGGCCCAGACCAACCGCAGCATCACCCTGGAGCCCATGCCTCCGGCCGACCGGCGCATCATCCACACCACGCTTACGGACCATCCGGGGGTAACCACCGAAAGCACCGGCGAGGGGGAAGGCCGAAAGGTCATGATCATGCCAAAGCGGGACTAAGCGACCACGATAGCGGTATTTTCGCACCCATCACTTGAGACGGCTTCGCGGCATCATTAACATCCGGGAATTACCAGAAATTCCGGACCGGTTTCGAAAAGCCATTTAAACAGCGGGTTTTGATGTTGACCGCCGCAAAAGGGATTACATAGAATAACATCGTGAAAAGCGAGTCGGACTTCCCCTTCGGCCGAGTCCCGTTTGATCACCCCCATGAAGAGTGCGGGGTAATTGGGGTATTCACCCCGGAAGGAGAGGCCAGCCGTTTGGCTTTCTTCGGCCTTTTCGCCCTGCAACACCGCGGCCAAGAGAGCGCGGGGATCGCCGCCGCCAACGGCGAGAACGTGGTGGTCCACGCCGATATGGGCCTGGTCACCCAGATATTTAGGGAGCCCGATTTCTATCCCCTGGTCGGCGACATGGCCATCGGGCACACCAGGTACTCCACCACCGGCAGCAGCGAACTCTGCAACGCCCAGCCCCTATTGGTCGATGGCCTCCACGGCCAACTGGCCCTGGCGAACAATGGCAATATCATCAACGCCGCCCAACTGAAGGAGCAGCTCCAAGACGAGTGGAACTGCACCTTCGCCTCCACCACCGACACCGAAGTTATCGCCCTCATGCTGGCCCACGCCACCGGCGCGACCTGGGAAGAAAGGGTCTTCCAGTGCATGCGCCAGTTGGAAGGGGCCTATTCGATAGTCGCCCAGACCAAAGACACCCTGATCGCCGCCCGAGACCCGTTGGGCATCCGGCCGCTCTGCTTGGGCAAGCTGAACGGCGGCTGGATTGTCGCTTCGGAGTCCTGCGCCCTGGACCACCTTGGCGCCGAGTACCTCCGGGAACTGGAACCGGGCGAGGTCATAATTATCGACGCCGACGGCCTGCGCACGGCCACCTGGTCCGGCGGCACCGGGCGCCGCGCTCTCTGCGTGTTTGAGCTGATCTACTTCGCCCGGCCCGACAGTATCATGGAAGGCCAATTGGTCCACTCGGTGCGCCAGCAGTTGGGCGCCCAGTTGGCCCGGGAGCATTCGGTGGATGCCGACCTGGTCATCGGGATACCCGACTCTTCGACTGCGGCGGCGGTGGGCTATGCCCAGGAATCAGGCATACCCTACAGCGAAGGGCTGGTCAAGAACCGCTACGTGGGCCGGACCTTCATCGAACCGGAACAACGCCTCCGCGACCTGGGAGTTCGCCAGAAGTTCAACCCCCTGGTGGAAGTGATCCAGGGCAAGCGGCTGGTGGTTGTGGACGACAGCATCGTCCGCGGCACCACCACTCCCCACGTGGTGAACCTGCTTAGGAAAGCCGGGGCAAAAGAGGTGCACATGCGGGTGTGCGCTCCTCCCATCAAGCACCCCTGCTTCATGGGCGTGGACATGGCCTCCCGCGAAGAGTTATTGGCCGCCAATAAGACCCTGGACGAGATCCGCTCCTTCATCGGCGCCGACAGCCTGGGCTATCTCAGCGTGCAGGGCCTCATGAAGGTGGTGGGCGGCTCCGACGGCGGTTTCTGCGACGCCTGCTTCACCGGCAACTACCCCGTGCCCATACAGTTGGAACTGACCAAGCTCAGTTTGGAGCAGGTCGCGCCAAGTTCCGATTAACGCCTGTATCCCCGGACCGGCTTCCCGTTACCTCGGCGTCGTCCCGGGCAGCGGCTGCCCCTTGCCATCGCGCAACCCTTGAATTAACCTTTTACAGCGGCGATTATTCCGGCTGCCGCCGGGTGGATGGGAACGGGAGGACCCTCATTTTGGCAAGTGACGCATACCGGGAATCGGGCGTGGACCTGGACCTGATGGACGGCCTGAAGGAGCGGATCAAAGGGTTCGCCGCCAGCACCCATGGCCCCGAGGTACTCGACAGCGCCGGAAGCTTCGCCGGCCTTTACCAACTTTCGGGATACCGGGAACCGGTCCTGGTGGCCAGCACCGACGGCGTGGGCACCAAGATGAAGATCGCAGCCCAACTGGGACACTTCGAGTCCGTGGGCCAAGACCTGGTCACCTTGAACGTCAACGACATCCTCACCCGGGGCGCCAAACCCCTGTTTTTCCTGGACTACGTCGCCTTCAGCAAACTGGACGTCCAGCGGTTGGACAACCTGATGCGGGGGATAGCCTGGGGCTGCCGCGAGGTGGGCTGCGCGCTGATCGGCGGCGAGACCGCTCAAATGCCCCAGGTCTACTCCGGCGATGAGATGGACCTGGCCGGATTCGTGGTCGGCGCGGTGGAACGGGACCAGCTCCTCGAATCGCGAAACATCGAGGCTGGCAACATCCTGATCGGCGTGCCCTCCAGCGGCCTCCACACCAACGGCTTCTCCTTGGCGCGCCGGGTTTTCAACACCGACGGCGACCCCAACGTCCTCTACCGCCGGTTTGACGGACTGAACCACGGGCTTGGCGAGGAATTGCTGGTGCCCCACCGCAGTTACTATCCTCTGATGGAGCCGGTTTTGTGCCTGGTCAACGGCCTGGCCCACATCACCGGAGGAGGTCTGCCCGGCAAATTACCGGCCATATTGCCCGATGAACTGACGGCTGAGATCAACCGCGGGTCCTGGCCGGTCCTGCCCATCTTCAAGGTGATCCAGAAAGAGGGCGGGATCAGCGACCAGGAGATGTACCGGGTGTTCAACATGGGTCTGGGAATGGTGGCCGTCTGCCCCGAAGCCAATGTCGCGAAGGTCATCGAACACCTGCCCGACGCCGTTGTCATCGGCAAGATCATTCCCAGGGGAGACGGCGATCAAGTGGTCTTCAGCGGCTAAGCAGTTAGCCGCGCTTGATCCCTTTCCGGCCATCAGGAATACGAGCCGCTCCATATCATTGACCAATTCTCGCTAGGAGACGGAGAGGAAGTTGAAAGCACTGCTCAGCGTCTACGACAAGACGGGGATCGTGGAATTTTCCCGCCAGGTAGCATCGGCCGGGTACGAACTGATCAGCACCGGCGGCACCCACCGGACATTGTCCGAGGAAGGCGGCCTCCCGGTGAAGCAGGTGGCAGAGGTCACTGGGTCGCCGGAGATCCTGGAGGGACGCGTCAAGACCCTCCATCCGACGATCTACGCCGGGCTGCTGGCCAGGCGGGATTCACCGGAGCACATGGCCGAGTTGAAGAACCAGGGCATCGACACCATCGACCTGGTGGTGGTTAACCTGTACCCCTTCGTCGAGACCATTAGCAAGGCGGACGTGACCCTGGCCGACGCCCTGGAAAACATCGACATCGGCGGGCCGACCATGCTGCGGGCCGCGGCCAAGAACTTCCCGTCGGTGGCCGTGGTGGTGGACCCCGCCGACTACGGCTGGGTGGGCGAGAAGCTGGCCAACGGCGGCCTGAACAACGAAGACCGCCGGGGACTGGCGGCCAAGGCCTTTCACCATGTTTCCACCTACGACGCTGCGGTGACCGGGTACTTGATGGCCGGACCGGCCACCGAAGGTAAAGACGGTGGGGAGGAATTGCCCGATTCGCTGAATATTTCCCTGAAGAAAGTGGCCGGCCTGAGGTACGGCGAAAACCCCCATCAAAGCGGGGCCCTCTACGCCCAGTCCAGCGCCCCGGTTGGCATGGCCGGAGCGCGCCAGTTACACGGCAGGGAGCTTTCCTATAACAACCTGATGGACGCCGACGCCGCCTGGCGCACCGCCACCGACTTCGCCGACGCCACCGTGGCCGTCGTGAAGCACGCCAACGCCTGCGGCTTGGCCAGCCGGGAGGACATCGCCCAGGCTTATCTGCACGCCTACGAAGGCGACACCGTGAGCGCCTTCGGGGGCATCGTGGCCTTCAACCGCACCGTCACCGCCGCCGCCGCCGAGGCCATGGGGCCGGTGTTCTACGAGGTCGTCATCGCCCCGGACTACGAAGCGGCGGCGCTGGATATTCTGCAGAAGAAACGTAACCTGCGCATCCTGGCCATCGATAAGCAGCCGGACGCCGCCGCCTACGACCTGCGGCCCATCAGCGGCGGCATCCTGGTGCAGACCGCCGACGTCATCGCGGAGGACCCGGCCGCCTGGACCACCGCCACCAAGCGGGCGCCCACGGATGCCGAGATGAAGGACCTGGCCTTCGCCTGGAAGGCCGCCAAACACATCAAGTCCAACGCCATCGTCTTCGCCAAAGACCTGGCGTTGGTGGGCATGGGGGCCGGCCAGCCCAACCGGGTGGTCAGCGTCCACCTGTCGCAGCGGGCCGCCGGGGACAAGGCCAAGGGCTCCGTGCTGGCGTCGGACGCCTTCTTCCCATTCGCGGACAACATCGATCTGGCCGCCGAGGCCGGGATCACTGCCATCGTGCAACCGGGCGGGTCCATCCGCGACGACGAGGTCGTGGCCGCCGCCGACAAGGCAGGATTGGCCATGGTGTTCACCGGCGTGCGCCACTTCAGACATTAGACCGCTCCTATCGAAATGGCAGAAACGAGCGCCAACCCAGAGAAAAGGCCACCCAGGGAACCCGGCCCGCCGGCCGGCGGGCCGACGGTTGACATAACCATTCCCGTTTACAACGAAGAAGAGGCCCTGCCGCGCACCATAGTCATCCTGACCGAGTTCCTCCGCGACCACCTGTCCAACCCATGGCAGATCGTCATCGCCGACAACGCCTCCACCGACAATACCCGCGCGGTATCGGAGATGCTCTGCGAGCGGTTTCCCGGGGTCAACTATCTCCGCATCCCTCAGAAGGGCCGGGGGCGGGCCCTGCGGACCGCCTGGCTGGACAGCCGGGCCGACATCGTCAGCTACATGGACGCCGACCTATCGACGGACCTGTCCCATTTCCCCCAACTCATCCGGGCCATCGAAGCGGGGAACCACATCGCCGTCGGCAGCAGGCTGAGCAAGGAATCACAGGTGAGCCGGGGTTTCAAGCGGGAATTCATCTCGCGCGGGTATAACCTGCTGATAAACGCCATGTTCTTCACCGGCCTGCCCGACGCCCAGTGCGGCTTCAAGGCCCTCACCCGTCCCGCCGCCGAGGCCATCGTGCCCAGCATCAAGAACAACAACTGGTTCTTCGACACCGAGTTGCTGGTCATCGCCGCCAAGCGCGGGTTCAACATCGCCTCGGTTCCCGTTAAGTGGACGGACGACCCGACCAGCACCGTCAATGTCGCCGGCACGGCCATGGAAGACTTGAAGGGCCTGCTGCGGCTTCGGTTCGGCGGAGTCCCGAGGGTGGAGTTGCCCGCGGCACCGTCTCCCATGCAATGACCGGCTGGGCCGGTCCGGGCCAACAAAACAGCCAGGCGCTAGGAGCAATTTCATGGAACTGGGCCTAAAGGGTAAGCACGTCATCGTTACCGGCGGCGGCTCCAACATCGGCCGCGCCATCGTCCACGCCTTCGCGGCCGAGGGGTCGGACATATCCATCGCCGAGTTGGCGCCGAGCCAGGGCGAGATCGTGGCCGGGGAGGTTGCGGCGATGGACACGGGAAGCCGGGCAACGGTTATTCCCACCGACGTAACCGACCCGGAAAAGGTGGCCGCCATGGTGGGGCAAGCCATCGCGGAGTTCGGGCCGGTTGACGTTCTGGTCAGCAACGTGGGGTGGACCGTGGACCGGCTGTTCATGGAGAAGCCAAGGCACGAGTGGGAGCGGGAGGTCCAGGTTAACCTCTGGGGGGCCATCAACTGCATCCACGCCGTGCTGCCGGGCATGATCGAGAAGCAGGCCGGGGCCATCGTCTGCATCAGTTCCGACGCGGGCCGGATGGGCGAGTACCGGGAGGCGGTTTACTCCGCTTGCAAGGCCGGGGTGATCGCCCTCAGCAAGTCCATCGCCCGGGAGACGGGCCGTTACGGGCTGCGGCTGAACGTAGTGTGTCCCGGGCTGGTGGTGCCGCCGGACGAGGAGTCCATCAGCGAAGAGAGCATGTGGAACCAGATGCGGGAGGTATTCACCGAGGAGGTGCGCGAGCGGGTTCAACGCAACTACCCGATTCGCCGCTTGGGCACGGCTCAGGAAGTGGCCAACGCCGTGGTCTTCCTGGCCTCGGACGCGGCCAGTTTCATCACCGGCCAGACCCTGAGCGTAAGCGGCGGCTATACGATGATGTAGCAGCGGCGGTCCATACCAGGGCCAAAACTCAAGAGGCCCCGCCCCGATTCCATCGGGGCGGGGCCTCTTTTGGTTTGCGGAGTCGTTTGGCCGCTTACTTGTTGTTCAGCGCCACCAAGTCCCAGGCCCTTTTCTCGACCTTGGGCAATACGTCTTGAATCAAGTTTTCGTCCAACTCGGCGGCGATGCTGGGGTAGCCAGCCCGCTCGATCATGGACTTTAACTTGCCACCCTTGAACTGGTCCAGGGTCCAGCGCAGGGTCTCGCCGGAGGTGGTCACGTCCCAATAGATGCGGACGTCCTGGTTGCGGGGCCCGTAGTGGTAGTGAGGGGCGTTCTGGAAACAGTCGAAGGCCAGCAACTCCACTTCCTGGTCAGCCACGTCGGCCAGGACGTGGATGGCCATCCCTTCGTCGTTGATCTGAGGCAGGTGCCGGTACTCCAGGCCGAAGCGGATGTTTCCGGCTTGCACCTTGTCTCCTTCGATCAGCTCGGGCATCATGTGGTGGACGGTGCGGCGCTCTCCCCGGACCATGTCCCGGGCCTTGGCTTCCACTTTGTTCAATACCGTCTTCTTTACCGGGGTTGCTTCCAGAGAAGCGGCCAGGTCCTCATAGCCAGCCCGGCGCACCATGGCCGGAAGGTTGTTACGCAGGTTGTTTATGGTCCAGCCCAGCGGGTTGCCCGCGGTGGTCTTGTCCATGAACAGCCGGATGTTGTGGTTCTCCGGCCCGTAGTGGTAATGGGGGGCCTGGTCGAAGCAGTCGAACCGAAGGATCTCGGTGTCTTTGCCGTCGACCTTGGAATAGACCTGCAGGCACAGGCCCTGGTCGTCCATTATCTCTTTGCGGTAGCTCATCGCGAAATCTACCGAGCCGGCATCAAAGGTCGTTCCGCCTTTTTCCATGGTTGTCCTCCTAATTGTCCTTAACCGTATCGAATGTTTGTTTTGGCCTGACGTCTGGGTTGCCCCAACCGTAATTTGGAGGAATTATAGCACGCGGATTGCGCTCCGCAAATCGTTAAGTTACCGTTGGAGCCAGCCGTTGTCTCCGGATGGATTGCTGAGTAGCGCCCGTAGGGAACGGCCCAGTCCCTGGAGTAGTCATTTGAGCACCAATCAGGCGAGCACCCAACGGGGATACCCGCTCGCAGTGGTGATCCTGTCTCTGGTGGCGCTCGGCGTTGGATGCACCGGCTCCGAGCCCGGCCGGACCGTGGTCTTCGGAGGCGCCACTTCGCCCACCACGCGGTCAACGCCAACGCCGACGCGGATTACACCGACCACCGTATCGTCGCCAACCGCCGCTGTTGCCGTGACGGCTCCTCCGCCGTCACCTATGCCCACGCCCACGGTCACCCTTGCGCCGGCACCGACATCGACTCCCACGCCAGTGCCAACGTCAGTACCCACCGCCACACCGCTACCCACCGCGTCGCCGACCCAGCCACCAACCGTCACGCCGGTATCCGCCACATCGGTGATTATCGAATGCATCTTCTTCGACGGCGTGGTACCGACCAGCGAGGCCGACGAGTACGTCCAGATAATGAACCAGGGTCCGGGAGCCGTCGATCTGGCAGGGTGGCAGTTGCGAGACGTGGCCGACGGTTTCCCCATCTTCGAATTTCCTTCGCACCCGTTGGCCGGCGGCGGGACGGTGCGAGTCTACACCAACCAAGTCCATGCCGAATGGGGTGGGTTCTCCTTCGGACGGGGAAGCTCCATCTGGAACAACACCACCCCCGACACCGCCGGGCTATTCGACCCCCAGGGAATCCAGGTGTCGACCAAATCCTACCCGCCCGGCTGTTAGACCGGATCGGTCTTAAAAAAATCTTGGCAATTTGGAGGCGGTAATTTTGGAAATCGGAATCTCCATCCCCCGGCTGCCCGACGCACTCGGGCTGAAGCGGTTCGTAGAGAGCGCGGAAGAACTGGGCTTTGAGTCGGTCTTGGCCGGCGACCACATCGTATTGCCGACCGAAGGCACCAATCAGTACCCCTACACCAGCGACGGGTCGTTCTCCCGGCCGTCAGACGAGCCATTCCTGGAGACGATGACACTGCTGGGTTACCTGGCGGCCTGTACCAGCCGGATCAAGCTGGGCACTACGGTGATAATCCTCCCCTACCGGAACCCGGTGGTGCAGGCCAAGATGTTCGCCTCGCTGGATGTGCTGACCAACGGCCGCATCATCTGCGGCGTGGGCGTGGGATGGCTGGAGAAGGAGTTCCAGATTCTTGGGCTGGACTACCACCAACGGGGGGCGATGACCGACGAGTTCCTGGAGATCATGCAGGCGCTCTGGACCCAGCCGGACCCGGAGTACCACGGCAAGTATTACAGTATCGAAGGGATCCAATTTGAGCCCAAACCGGTCCAGCAACCCAGCATCCCCATCTGGGTGGGCGGCCACACCAAAGCGGCCCTGCGGCGGACCGCTCGATACGGCAATTGCTGGCACACCACCCGCCAGACCCCGGATTTCGTGGCCGGGAACCTGCCCTATCTGCGGGAGCGCATCGAGAAAGAAGGCCGAGCCCAGTCAGATGTCACCGTCTCGCTGAAACGGAGCTTGCATTTCACCGACATCGGTCTGGGCGAAGTCGGCCACGTACGGAGCGGAGGGTCTCTGATCGCCACCACCCAAGAGGTCATCGAAGACCTCCATGTCTGCCAGGAAATCGGGATCGGCCAACTGACCTACGACTTCCGGGTGGCGAGCCTGTCCGACTGCATCAAGGTGATGGAACACCTGGCCGACAAGGTGCTGCCGGCGGCGCGCCGTATGGATCCTTCGACAGGCGCAGGTTGAGCGGTTTCGAGGCATCCTGATATCCGCTCATGGTGAGCTTGTCGAATCCCATTTTGGAAACAATGTCTAGTAATCTTACAAACCGCTGTCTTTAAACAACTTGGCCCGCGTCACCAACTCCTCGTTGGTGTGGTTCATCTGCGCGATCTGTTCCTCGGTCACCTGGCGTTTTACCTGTCCCGGCGCTCCGGTTACGAAGGAGCGGGCCGGCAACTGGGTCCCGCCGATCACCACGGAATTGGCGGCGATCAGGCAGTTTTCACCCAGGGTGACCTGGTTCAACACGGTGCAGTTGTTGCCCAGGAGGGAGCCCCGGCCCACCAGGTCGCAGTGGACCACCACGGAATGGCCAACCGAAACGTGGTCCTCGATGGTCAGTCCGTTGCCGTGGACCACCGACCCTTCTTGGATATTCACGTAGTCTCCGATGACGATGGCATCGGGACTGTCGCCCCGGATGGTCACGCCGGGCCAGATGCTGGCGTACTCGCCGATCTCAACGTTGCCGACGACGTAGGCAAACTCGCTGACCCATGCGGTCTCGGCCACCTTGGGGGTCTTCCCTTCTAGGGTTCGAATCAAGTCGGTCCTCCATATTTATGCGTATACGCGGCGCGGCACGCCGGCCGCGGCCAGTCTTCTGCCGTGGTCAATCCTCTCAAGAAGGCACAGTTCGGGCCTCAGTGGCCAAGGCGCGGACATTTACGCCAGCCGTAGATTATATCTCACGAAACGGGACGGGGTCAGTGGGACGGAGACGTATGAGGGAAGAGAGAGCGCCTTAATCCCGGTTAGCGCCCATGGACCGGCGGGCCTCACGGTCCATGTCGCGGTCAATGATGGCCCGGCGTTTGTCGTACTGCCGCTTGCCCCGGGCCAGGCCCAACTCGACCTTGGCCACGTGGCGTTTGATGTAGACGCGCAGGGCCAATATGGTCAGACCCTTCTCGGCGGCGGAACTGGTCATCCGCTGGATCTCGGCCCGGTGGAGCAGCAGCTTCCGGGACCGCTTGGGATCATGGTTATTGACGCTGGCCGGGTCGTAAGGGGCTATGTAGGTGTTGTAGAGCCACATCTCGCCGTCCACGGCCCTGGCGTAGGAGTCGCGGAGGTCCATCTTCCCCGCCCTGACAGACTTGATCTCGGTGCCCGTCAGGGCGATTCCGGCTTCGTAACGCTCCAATATCTCGTAATCGAAGTGGGCCTTCCGGTTGGACGCCACCGGACGAAAGTCACCGGCAGCGGCCTTTTTGGGCGCCGCCTTCTTGGATGCCGGGACCGTTGGAGTCGATGTACTCTTCTTTGCCACTTGTTAGCCGCCTCGGCTGATCTGTTCCTTCAGGATCTCGATGGCCCGGTCAAGATAAACGTCGTCGTCGTCTTCAGCAAACTCCAACAACACATCGGGCGTGATTCCTTCACCCTCGATCAATGAGCCGTTTGGGGTGAACCAACGAGCGGTGGTGAAATTTACTCCGGAGCCGTCATCCAGCGGCCACAGGTTATTGACGCTGCCCTTGCCAAAGGTGGTGGTCCCGATGATGGTGGCCCGCCCGTTGTCGATGATGGCTCCCGCGAACACCTCGCTGGCGCTGGCGCTAAATTCATTTACCAGGACTACCATGGGAATATCCAGGGCTTGCCCCCCCGATTTAATGCCCCAATTGCGGCGGTTTCCTTGGGCGTCCACCTGATATAGGACCAGTCCGTCGCGGATGAACTGGCTGGTCACATCAACGACGGACGACACCAACCCCCCCGGATTATTGCGCAGGTCCAAAACCAATCCAACACCCTGGGACCGCTCGAACCGTTCCAGGGCTTCTTTCAATTCCTCGCCGGTTGTGCCCGTAAAGCCCGATAGGCGGAGGTGGCCGATCCGGCCCACCTGCATCAGAAGGGTGACGCTCACCAGGTTTATGATGTCCCGTTCTATCTCGATGGAAACGGTCTCAAAGTCGTTCAGATGCCGCACCAAAAGGGTGACTTTGGTGCCCCTATCGCCCCGGATCAACCGGACCACCTCCAGAAGACTAAGACCCCGGATGCTCTCCCCATCCACTTCCAGGATCACGTCGCCGGGCCTGACCCCCGCCGCTTCGGCAGGGGTATCGGGCATGGGGGACAAGATGGTTATCACTCCGTTGCGGAAGCCAACCTCCGCACCTATCCCGCTGAAGAACCCACGGATATCTTCATTTTCAAGGGAGTATTGTTCCGCGTTCAGAAAAGAGGCGTACGGGTCGTCCAGGGCGCGCAACATGCCGCGGATCGCGCCGTCGCTGATGGCCTGGGGGTCCAGATTATCCTGATCGATGTGTTCCCGGTTCAACAATTCCCACACTTCGCTCAACCGCTGAAACTCAGGCGGGAGACCCTCAATGCTGGGGTTGCCGTCGTCACCGCCGGAACAGGCAGCGGCCACCAATAGCATGACCGCTATGGTGGTGGCAACTACAATACTGAGGGAAAATCGAGTTCTGATCACTGGAGTCGACTCCTGCCGCGGAGCGGGGCTGGCGTTCTCCGGATGGGGAATATTCAGGCTCCGTGGCGTTCACAATGCAGGTTTCGATTGTAACATAGGGCGAGATTGGCACAGTCTCCAGGCGCCGGGCCTTTACAGGCTCTCCGCCGGCCTTGGCGGGCGCGTTGACACTGATTTCGGCAAGCTGCTAGCATGGCGGCGCTGCAAGCGCGTTCCGACCTCCGGAGCAGGAATATGGCTGCATAGGCACCGCGTGTCCGACTGATAGTGCGGCCCTTCGACAAGTCGCCCGATGCATCGGGCGACTTGTCGAACCACATTTTGAAACGACTACCGGCAGGAAGGTAGTATTGGCAGGAATATCAGCCTTTGGGGCCTACGTCCCCAGGTACCGATTGGGCGCGGAAACCGATGGCTGGGACTCAACCGGCCAGCGCTCCGTGGCCAACTTCGACGAAGACAGCGTCAGCATGGCGGTGGCCGCAGGAATCGACTGTCTGCAAGGCCGGGACCGTCAGGACATCGACGGTCTGCTGTTCGCCACCACCACCGCGCCCTACGCCGAGAAGCAGTGCGCTTCGATAATCGCCACCGCTTTGGACCTGCGCCGGGACATCTTCACCGCCGATATCACCGACGTGCTCAGGGCCGGGACCACCGCCTTGAAGTCGGCCCTGGACTCGGTTGCCGCCGGGTCGGCCAAGCAGGTGCTGGTGGTGGCCAGCGACAACCGCCAAGGCGCTCCCAAGGGCGAGGCCGAGCGCAACTCCGGAGACGGGGCGGCGGCCTTCATCGTCTCCAATGAGGATGTCATCGCCGAGCAGGCCGGCTCCTATACCATCACCGAGAACATGATGGACACCTGGCGCAGCGCCGGCGACCAGTTCGTCCGCTCCTGGGAAGACCGATTCGCCCTCGAAGAGGGGTTGGAACGGATACTGGGGGAGGCGGTCTCGGGCTTCATGGAGAAAGAGGGGGTGTCGGTGAAGGACGTTGGCAAGTTGGCCCTCTACTCACCGGACGCCCGCCGCCACAGTCAGTTGGTGCGGCATCTGGGGTTCCAGCCGGAGCAGGTGCAGGACCCGTTGTTCGGCCGGATGGGCAACACCGGCGCCGCCTTCCCCCTGATGCTGTTGGCCGGCGCACTGGAAGATGGGCCGCCGGACCAGTTGCTGCTCACCGTGTCCTACGGCGACGGCAGCGACGTGCTGGGCTTCCGCACCACGTCCAAGATAAGAGACGGCAGACCCAGCTTGGGTGTCTCAGGGTACTTGGACTCCGGTCAAGTGCTGGACAGCTACGAGACCTACGCCAAATGGCGGGATGTGTGGCCCACCGATTCCTCGTCGAGACGCCCCCAACCCCAGTCGCCCTCGGTCACGGCATTGTGGCGGGAGAACGACCAGAATATTCGGTTCCACGGCGCTGCCTGCAACCAGTGCGGCTACGTGCAATACCCGCCCCAAAGCGTCTGTGTCGAGTGTCAGGCCAGGGACGACTCGACCCCGATCAGGCTCAGCGACCAACCGGGCACGGTGTTCACCTACTCGCTGGACTATCTGGCCGGCACGGTGGACACGCCCCTGGCCATCGTCGTGGTGGATTTTGAGCCGGGAGGCCGGGTCCTCTGCATGATGACCGACCGGGAGACCTCGGAAGTTCAGATTGGGCTAAAGGTGGAGATGAGCTTCCGGAAGCTCCGGGTGGTGAACGGAATACACAATTACTATTGGAAAGCGGTGCCCCGGCGGCGGGCCGCCTAGCGCCAAGACGATATAATTGCTCTTGGGCGTTGAGAATTAGGAGAACGTTATGAGCGGTATCAAGGACAGAGTTGCCGTGATCGGCATGGGCTGCAGCAAGTTCGGGGAACGTTGGGACTCCAGCGCTTCGGACCTGATCGTCGAAGCGGCCTACGAGGCCTTCGAGGACGCGGGAATCGAGGGAAAGGATATCCAGGCCGCCTGGCTGGGCACCGTGGCCTCGTTCCGGACCGGCCAGCCCCTGGCCGCTGCCCTCAAACTGGACTATATACCCATCACCCGGGTCGAGAACGCCTGCGCCACCGCCACCGACGCCTTCCGCAACGCCTGTTACGCGGTGGCCGCCGGCATCTATGACATCGTGCTGACCTTGGGCGTGGAAAAGCTCAAGGACTCGGGCTTTTCCGGCCTGGCCGTGGCCGAACCGGCCGGCTCAGACGTCAACCCGCCGGTGCCGCCGCCCTCCCAGTTCGCCCTGGCCGCCACCCGCTATTTCCATCAGTACGAGATCCCCTATGAAGAAGGGAAGATGACTCTGGCCCAGATAGCGTCCAAGAACCATCACAACGGGACCATGAGCCCCAAGGCCCACTTCCAGCGGGAGGTTAGCGCGGAGCAGGTGGTCAACGCGCCAATGGTGGCCTGGCCCCTGGGACTCTTCGATTGCTGCGGCGTCTCCGACGGCGCGGCGGCGGCGATCATCACCACGCCGGAGATCGCCAAGACCTTCAGGGACGACTACATCCTGGTCAAGGGCATCGGTCTCTCAGTGGGCGCCTACGGCGTCCTGCGCAACGACTGGGACTTCACCCACTTCCCCGAGTCGGTGCGGGCCAGCCAGTCCGCCTACCAGGAGGCTGGAATCTCCGACCCGCGCAAAGAGATCGACATGGCCATGGTCCACGACTGCTTCACCATCACCGAGTTGATCATCTACGAGGACCTGGGTTTCAGTCCCCGGGGCCGCGGCAGCGAGGACGTGGCGGCGGGGACGTTCAGTCTTGAAGGCGAACTGCCGGTGAACACCGACGGCGGGCTGAAGTGTTTCGGCCACCCCATCGGGGCCAGCGGCATCCGCATGATCTATGAGGTCTATAAACAGCTCCAGGGCAAGGCGGGAGAACGCCAGCTAAAAGACCCCACCCTGGGGCTGACCCACAACCTGGGAGGCCGGCCCGGCTCCTTCACCTGCTCCGTGGCCCTCTTCGGCACCCGCGACTAAGCGCTGCCGCTGCAAGGCGCTGCAAGCGCGTTTCGACCTTCGGCACGGGACTCTGGCCTGTTACGCGCCTTATCTCTTTCCCGCTAGGCGGGGAGGGGGGTGAGGCGTTTTTTCGCGGCCTGTAATTCGCCAATAGAGCGGTCCCCTCCAGAAAGGCCGGCATAAGATCCACGCATCTTGTCAGGAAAGCTCTCTTTCTGCGGTGGTCCCGACGCGTCGGGAAAGAATCTCGTTGTTGCTGAGCCAGGACTGTGCAGGAACAAAGAGACCCTTCTCCCGACTGCGGTCGGGATCAGGGTGACAAAATCGCGAGGGGCTTTCGGACCGGGGTTTGTGTGAAATTACTGAGTGTTTGCCTTCCACCACACCTTGGATTTTTTGAGCTTGTAGGCTCAATATTCGACTTAATCTTAAATTTTGTTTAAAATCTGACCAATAATTTGTTGTGCCGGAGCGTCTCCAACTGAAATAATCTTGGTGACATAAGGTGAGAGTGGACGTGGGCGGAATGTTATCTAGGAATCATCGATTAGCCGCGCAGGTAACTGCGCGTGAAACCACGTGGGTGGTCACAGGGGAATCATGCTGAAGACCGGCGTGGTGCAGGTCGTGGCCAGAGGCCCCGACGTGACCTTCGTTATTGACCAAGATGCGCCCTTTGAAGTTGTCGCGGAGAATCTGCGTGAGTACCTGGCCAAGCAGACCGGACTGTGGTCCAAGGGGGAAATCACGGTAAACGTCGGCCAGCGGTTGCTGGCCCGGGACGAGTTGGCCCAGGTTAAATCGATCATTGAGACCCAGTCGGGCCTGACGGTTACCAGATTCTGGTGCTCGCCCGATTCCCTGGGCAGCGGCGATTTGCACATTGAAGCCAAACCTGTGGCGGTGGAAAACCCCGCCAAGACGGCGGCCCATAACGAGATCGTGCTGCCGGGGCCGCCCCCCGAACCCACACCCGAACCAACGGTGGAATCGGTGATCGAGGGCCTGAAGAAGCGTCAGAACAAGAATGGCGCCCGAAACCGGAACCGCACCGAGGCCCTGTTCATCAAGTCTACGTTCCGTTCCGGACAGTCCATAAATCACGATGGAGATGTGGTCGTGTTGGCGGACGTGAACCCTGGAGCGGAGATCCGGGCCGACGGCGACATTGTGGTGCTGGGCTCCCTCAAGGGATTGGCCCACGCCGGGGCCTCCGGCGACACCAAAGCCGTGATCATCGCCATGGAACTACCTTCGGCCCGGTTCCAGATCGCCAAATATCAGGGCGTCGCGCCAACCTCGGCGCGCCGCAAGTCCAAATCGTCTGCGGCCGGACCCAAGATCGCCTACGTGCGGAGCCGTTCAATCCACGTGGCGCCCTTCGCGGGCCGGTTTGCCAGATACAATAAAGGAGTACCTTATGACGGGTAGGACCATCGTATTTACGTCGGGCAAGGGCGGCGTGGGAAAGACCACCGCGACCGCCAACATCGGTTCCGGCCTGGCCATGCGCGGCCACAAGGTGGTGGTGGTCGACACCGACATCGGCCTCCGCAACCTGGATGTCATCATGGGTCTGGAGAACCGCATCGTCTACGACCTGGTGAACGTCATTGAAGGCACGTGCAAGCTGAGCCAGGCCATGATCAGGGACAAGCACGATTACGAGCTATACCTGATCCCCGCGGCGCAGACCCGGGACAAGAACAGCGTCGAGCCGGAACAACTCCGGGACATGTGCGCCGAACTTGAGAAAGAGTTCGACTATGTGCTCATCGATTGTCCGGCGGGCATCGAGCAGGGCTTCAAGAACGCCACCGCCGCCGCCAAAGAGGCGATAATCGTGACCACGCCGGAGGTCGCGGCCATCAGGGACGCGGACCGGGTCATCGGTCTGTTGGAGTCGTCGGGACTGCACCGGCCACGGCTCATCATCAACCGCATCTCCCCGGACATGGTCAAGCGCGGGGACATGATGGACCAGAAGGACGTGGAAAGCCTGCTGGCGGTGGAGGTCCTGGGCTTGGTGCCTGCGGACGAACACACGGTGGTGGCCGCCAACCGGGGAGTCCCGGTGGTGCATAACACCAAGTCCGCCGCCGGCGGAGCGTTCCTGAGGATCGCTTCCAGGGTGGACGGAGAGGACATTCCGTTGATGGACCTTCAACCCAAGACCGGCCTATTCTCGCGGTTCAGGGAGATGGTCGGCATGAACGGGAGGGCCTACTCTCATGCGTGAACTACTTCGTTGGCTTTTCAGCCTGAGCGGGAAGGAATTGGACCAGGCCACTGAGATGCTCTCCAAGGACACGGCCAAACAGCGGCTCAAGCTGGTGTTGATCCAGGACCGGCTGGAACTGGCCCCGGAAAAGCTGGAGGAGATGAAGAAGGAGATCTGGGACGTGGTCTCCAAGTACATGGTGGTGGACGACGACTTCATGGAATTCGAAGTGCGCCGCGTCGATGAGTTGACCGTCCTAGTCTCCAATATTGAGGTCAAAGACCTAAGCGACTTGACGCCGGCGCCCACAACGTAAATCCAAGGCATAGCAAGTCTGATACAAGGGGACCGCCGTCACGAAACGGCGGTCCTTTTCTGTCCCCAAGCGGAGTGATCCGTTAAGTCTTCGACATCGTATCTTATGGAACTGAGAACGTCTTCGGCGGTTATCTCGCCGTATCTTTCACCGGGTCCGATTCCATCCCCCGGCGCGTCGGGGTCGGCCTCCTGTCCGAGCCCAAGGGGGGCTTACGAGTTGACATCGATAAACGTAATATAATATATTCCTACGGCACGTCAACTGAATTGGCCAATCTGCAATAAATCATATCTGTTTATGACGCCGGAGGGCGACCACGGAAACATAGCCGTCTTTAAGTCTGGAGGTGCTGAGATCATGTCCCATTATTTCACTAAGCCTGGTTTCTTCCTTCTCTCGTCTTTAATGTTGGGTCTTTTCCTGTTGGTGGCCTGCGGGTCATCCGCCACGGCGACACCGCAACCCGCCGCCACCACACCGCCTAGGGCCACTACCGCGCCCAGCGCCACTACCGCACCTGCGGCCTCGGCGCCCACTGCCAAGCCGGCGGCGACTGCGGCGCCTGCCGCGGCAGCCAAGCCGGCCGGCACCATTCAAGTAGGCCAGAAAGAACTGGGGACCTTCCAAGGGCACCCCGCATTGGCGGTTAACCCTTCCCTTTTCGTACAGCAAACGGCGCCAGTCAGCGAAGGCTTGGTGACCATCAACATCAACAAACAGGTTGAAGGCTGGCTAGCCGACACTTGGTCCATCTCGGAAGATTTCCTGACTTGGACTTTCAATCTGCAACAGGGCGTGGAGTTCCACAAGGGCTACGGCGAGATGACGGCCGAAGACGTGATTTATTCCTATGTGGAAGGATGGGGCACCAACCCATTGCATGCCAGGACACCAGACTTCAGGGCGTTCTGGACGGCCGAGGGCGGCTCGGTAACGGCGGTCGACGACTACACCATCGAGGTGAACACCGGCATAGCGATCTCAGAGTTGGTGACATTGGAGAACTGGCTGGCGAAGACTCCTTCTGGCTCCTCCAACTGGGTAGTCAGCAAGAAGCAGTCCGAAGAGATCGGAATAGAAGCGGCCAACCGGGACATCGCCGGGACCGGGCCCTGGGAGATGGTCGAGCACCGTGACAACGAATTCTGGCGGATGAACGCGGTGGAGGACCACTGGCGCCAGACGCCAGCCTTCGCCGAGCTGATATTCCGGGAGATACCGGAGGAGTCCTCCCGTATCGCCGGGTTCCAGACCGGCACGCTGGATACGTTCCTCATGGCCTTCGACTCCATCCCAGAGGTTGAAAAGGTGGACGGGGCGAAGCTGTTGACGGTGTCCAACGCGATCGACTACGCCATCAACCTTTACGGCGGCTACTACACCGAAGCCTCCAAGCCCGACACCGAGAACCGGGCGTCGTACGACCCCGAAGTGCCGTGGATATCCAGCAATTGGGAACTGGACTCCCCGGAGTGGGAGAACGCCCGCAAGATACGGATAGCCCTGGCGATCTCGATTGACCGCGATACCATCATCGAGACGCTGCTCAAAGGGTTCGCCGACCCGATCAAACTCTGGTTCTGGGGTAACCATGGTTCACAGATCAACGGCGATTGGGAATTCAACCCAGAGCGCGCCAAGCAACTGCTAGCCGATGCCGGCTACCCCAACGGCTTCGCTATCACGCTAACACCTTCTCTGCGGGGCGCTCCCGCTGAGGTGGAGGCTTGCGGAGCGATAGCACAGATGTGGGGCGACATAGGGCTGGACGTAAAGTTGCAGAGCCTGCCGTACTCCACCCTTAGGCCCACGATGGTCGCCCGCACCTACCAGGGAGCCACTTGTCACGCCGCGGGCGCCCGGATCGTCACGGTGGGCGCCCAGACGCTGATCACCGAAAACGCGGCCTGGAACGCAGGCGCGAGCCACCCGTGGCTGGAAGAGATCATGCCCAAGATAAGCGCCGCGGTTGACCCGAACGACCTGGTGCGGCTGGAATCGGAACTGGGCCAATGGCTCTTCGACAACGCCCTTACCTACATCGGTCTTTACAGTGTGGGCGCCGTGTGGCCCGTGGGTCCGAACATCGAGGAATGGAAGGCCCACGTGAAGTTCACCGACCTCAGAAACATCAACGGGTATGAATTCATCAAGCCCCGGTAAGACCGGATGCCCGGTCCAATTGGCGGTAATCTTCCGTTAGGCGTTGATCATGACCAGGGACGTCTCCATTGAGATGTCCCTGGTTCGAACCCACCCAGGCAGTCGTCCTTGACACCGGGGCCCCATGGATACCGTTCTTTGCCGACGTGGTCAAGGGCGTTGACCGGAGATGTTCTAGTATGCAAAGGTTCTTAGTCCGGCGCTTCTTCATAGCCATCATCACGGTCCTGTTGGTGTCCGTGATTATTTTCGTAATGAGCCGGGCCGTCGGCGACCCGCGCGCCCTGCTGCTGGACGACTACTCCACCATGGAGGACTGGGACCGCATGGGCGCCGCGTTGGGCCTGGACAAGCCCTACTACCAGCAGTACGGCATCTTCATCAAGGATGCCCTGAAAGGCGAATTCGGTCAGTCCATCAAACAGGGCCGGCCGGCCATGCACATCGTGATAGAGCGCCTTCCCGCCACCCTGCAACTGGCATCGGCCTCCTTCGCGCTCTCCCTCCTCATCGGTGTTCCCCTGGGCGTGTTGGCCGCAGTCAAGCGGGGCAGTGCCATCGACCTCTTCGGCAGGGCCGTCGCCCTGGTCGGCCAGTCGGCGCCGCCCTTCTGGCTGGGCATCATGCTCATGTTTTTCTTCTCCGTGAATCTGGGTTGGGTCCCACCGTTCGGCCGCGACGACCCGCGGGGCATAATCCTCCCCGCCATAACCCTGGGCTGGTTCTACGCCGCCGCCAATCTCCGCCTGATCCGCTCAGCCATGTTGGACGTTCTGGACTCGGAATACATCAAATTGGCGCGGGCCAAAGGCGTTTCCAGTCAAACAGTTATCGTGAAGCACGCGATGCGCAACGCGATAATACCGGCGTTGACCTTCGCGGGCGTAACGCTGGGCGCGCTGGTCACCGGCTCCCTGGTGGTGGAAACGGTGTTCGCCTGGCCCGGCTTGGGCAAGCTGGCCGTGGACGCCCTGTTCGCCCTCGATTATGCCGTCCTCCAAGCGGTGGTCATCGTGTTCACCCTGCTCTACGTGGCCGCCTCCTTCACGGTGGACGTCCTATACGCCTTCATAGACCCGCGGATCCGGTACACCTAGCGTTGAGGAGCAAAGAGTAGATGGCGAATCAAGATCTTTCGGGAGCGCTGGTAACCCGAAGACCACGGTTCATCAACATGAGCTCGGTCTGGCACGCAGCGCGCACCTGGCCGATCCTGCCCGTCTTCTTATTGTCCCTGGTGTTGATTTCCGGCGTGGCGGCGCCCTGGATCGCGCCCCACGACCCAAACCGGGGCATCCTGCGGGAGCGGAACCTGCCCCCATTCTGGTCCGGCGATGAAACTGCGTTCAAGACCGTGGCTGAGAGCGTCGATCTGGGAGAACAGGGCCGGTTCATCACACTGAGGAATGCCCAAAAGATCGATCCGCAGGCGGTGGTGGGAGATTCCCTTGAGGTGGTCATACGGCCCGCTGGCACCACCAAATACCTGCTGGGGACCGACCAGTTGGGCCGGGACCTGCTCTCCCGGGTGATCTACGGCGCCCGCATCTCCCTCATAGTGGCCGCGGTGACCCTTGGGGTCGGCGGGACCATCGGGGTGACGCTGGGACTGGTAGCCGGTTGGTATGGCCGCTGGGTCGACGAACTGATAATGCGGTTCGTTGATGTCATGCTGTCTATGCCCCTCATACTGGTGGCGTTGGTATTGGTGGTGGCCTTGGGCCAGTCCTTCACCGTCATCGTCACAGTGCTCTGCTTGTTCATCTGGCCCCGGTTCGCCCGCCAGGTGCGGGGGGAAGTCCTGCAGTTGAAAACAAGGGACTATGTGGCGCTGGCCAAGGTCTCCGGGGCATCCACGCCGCGTATCCTATTGGTCCACATATTCCCCGGCACCATCAATACCCTGATCGTGGTGGCGACTCTGCAGGTGGGCATCGTCATCCTCTTGGAGTCGGTGTTGAGCTTCCTCGGCGCCGGGGTGCCTCCGCCCACCGCCGCCTGGGGTTCCATGGTGTCCGATGGACGGGACAGGCTGGCCGGGTTCTGGTGGATCGCCACCTTCCCAGGGCTGGCCATAATGCTCACGGTGATGTCGCTGAACCTCTTCGGCGACTGGCTACGGGACAAGCTGGACCCACGGCTGCGCCAGTTGTAGCAGCCAGTTCCGGCCGCATATTACCTTCAATTCCGCGCCCGTGTTGAGAGGATGCCGGTTTTCGATGTATCTGCCTCTCGGATTAATTCGGGTAATCGAATACCGGCGCTCCCAATGGTAAACGCGCCCTTGTCCTAGCCGCGATTTGAGGCCGCCTGGTACAGCCGGTGCACCGTTGACCCGTCCAATGCCCTTAACTATGATGGGCTTAACTTCCGCCGGTGCGAGAACCGCCGGAACGGGAGTCATTGTAAGAGGGGCGGGTTTCCACCTTGGCCAGCGCGAATGAATCCGATGTCCTGATAATCGGTGGCGGCATCTGCGGCGTTGCAACCGCGTTTCACCTGGCGCAGCACGGCGAACGGGTCACGCTATTGGAGCGAGGGGAGATCGCCGGCGAAGCGTCGGGGGTCAACGCGGGAGGTCTGGGAGGCCTGGGCTGGGGCCACAATCCCGACCTGCAGTCGTACCTGACCGCAGGCAGCTTCGAGATATTTAAGACGCTCCAACTGGACATGGGCTATGACATCGAGTTTCATGCTCCGGGCGGTTTGCAGGCGGTGCACACGGCCCAGCAATGGGACTACGTCCGGGACCGTGTACTCGAGTTCAAGTCGGATGGCTACAGCGCGGAACTGCTGACGACCCGGGAGGCGCGCGCCATCGAGCCTGAAGCGTCTGAATCCCTGGCCGGGTTCATGTTCATGGCCAACCGTGGCCGCGCCAACCCAACCAAGGCCACGGTGGCCTTCGGCGATGCCGCAGCCGCTCTGGGGGCCGACGTCAAGACCGGCCACGATGTCCAGGCGCTAACCCAGCAACAAGACGGCTCTTGGCAGGCCCAGACCAGCCGGGGAGAATTCAGGGCCAACACCCTGGTCCTGGCGGTGGGCGCCTGGTCCAGTCCGGTGGGCGGCCTGCTGGGCCTCAGGATTCCAATTGCCCCGGTCAAAGGCCAGATGTGGGCCACCGGCCCGGTTCCGCCGTGCATCTTCCATGTGATCGGTTCCGCGGAGTCGGCATTTCACTGGAGCTCCGGCCAAGGGTCGACTCCGACGCGTCGGGGGATGGAATCGGACCCACAGCCTCAGACCGACGACCTTCCTCCGGAATTGACTCACCACGGGGATACCCGCGTGACCCGCCACCTATACGGCGGCCAGACCAGGAACGGCGAGATCATCTTCGGCGGCGACCGCCGGTTGGCTGGCTACGACTACACCCCCGACGCCCAGGGCATCGAGGTTAACCGGGGCCACGCGGCCGAAGTGATTCCATTGGTGGGCAGGCTGCCCATCAGCCGCACCTGGGCCGGACTAATGCCCTTTTCCATGGACGGGAAGCCGATAATCGGCAAGGCCCCCCACTTGGAGAATTTGTTTGTCCTGACCGGCCTGGCGTCTTCCGGATTCGGGCGCGGACCGATGGCCGGCAAGTTGTTGGCCGACTATATCCACACCGGCCTCCCGGCTCCCGTCCTGGCCGAGGCGGACCCCGCCCGCTGCATCACCTTGATCGAGTCCCGGGATTAATCCGGCACTTACTGGGAGTATTCCACTTGCGCTTGATACTGACCAACTGCAACGTCATCGACTGCGTAAACCCCGATCCCAAAGCCCAAGCCACGGTGGTGATCGAGGACGGGCGCATCCTAGAGGTACGGGACGGCGGCCCGCCCGCCGCGACGTCCGGTGACCGGTTGATCGACCTGGAAGGCTCGTATCTGCTGCCGGGACTGTGGGACGTACATATCCACCCCGAGCATCCCAACCCGGCGGGCACCACGGTAGCGCAGCTCACCGCCGCGTTCGGCCAAAATTTACAAAGAGGCTTGATCGAGGCTGGAATAACCGGCGTGCGCAGCGGCGGAGCGGGCCATTTCATGGACGTGGCCTGGCGCCGGGCCTTTGAAGGACCGGGACCGGCCGGGCCGAGGGTCTTCGCCTGCGGCAATTTTTTGACCACCACCGGCGGCCACTTCTTGACCTCCGGGCACGCCCGGGAGTGCGACGGCCCCTACGGCTACGCCCAGGCCATCCGCGACCAGATGAAGCACGACGTAGACCACATCAAGCTCAACCTGTCGGGCGGAATCATGGGCCCCAGGTGGGACCGGCACACCGAGTCGTTCCTGCTGCCCGAGGAGATCGAGACCGCCTTCGCGCTCTGCCGTCAACGCAATTTCAAGGTCATGGCCCACGCCACGTATCCCGAGGCGGTGAAGATGGCCATCAAGCTGGGCGCTCACAGCGTGGAGCATGCCTACATCACGGACGAGGAGTGCATCGCCGATTTCGTCAGCAGCGGCGCCTGGTATGTGCCAACTCTCAGCATCAGCCAACTGTCCCCCAGCCTCGCCACTTCTGAGCACGAGAAGGCCTACGCCGCCCGCAAGAACCTGGCGCCCAGTCTGGTGGTCCGGGCTGAAGCCGCCGCAGACGAGCACCGCCGTTCCTTCCAAGCGGCGTTGTCTGCTGGAGTCAAGATGGCGTTGGGGTCGGACATCTCGCCGATGCGGGACTCGGCATTGCTGGAACTGGGCCTGTGGGTCAAGAACGGGGCCACACCCTGGCAATCACTGACCGCCGCCACCAAGAACGCCGCCGAGCTCTGCGGCGTGGGCAGCCAGTTGGGCACCGTGGAGCCGGGCAAGCTGGCGGATCTGATAGTGGTCGCGGACAACCCATTGGCCGACATAGAGAACCTTCGAAAGCTGCAGTTGGTGCTAAAAGAGGGCCGGATAGTCGCTGACCACCGCGGTTAGGCCCCAACCGCGTCAACGGCAAGCGCGGCCGTCCGGCCCATGGAGTAGCCTCAGTTGTCATGCCAAGGACGTAACCGGGCACACCGGCGGCGATTGTCGTGTCCCAGACGCCGATGTCCTTGCGGAAAAAAACGTAGGGGCACGGCAATGCCGTGCCCCTACAAGGCGCCACCGCTCTCTTCTTCGTAATTTAGAGGAGACGGCAGCCGGCGAAGAATCCCGTTGCTCCGCCCCAGGTCATACGAGCGGCAACGAGACCCTTCCCCGGCTGCCGTCGGGGTCAGGGTGACATTTAAGCGGCAAAGCCGGCGGCGACGTGATTGCCACACTGGATTACCCCGCTTATAATCTGCCGGTCGCGTTCAATCAAACAAATCGAAAGCAGCCACCCTCTGAGGAGCGCCGAAATGCCAAACGACAAGCTGACCATCGGCGACGTGGAAATCACGTCACTGTCGGACGGAATTCTTGAGTTCGACCTCTGCAATTTCTTCCCAGACATACCGGAGGAGGACTGGAAAGGACAGGAAAGCCACCTTTCGGCCTCCCAGGGCGTGAGCTTCAATCTAGCCTGTTTCCTGATCGAGTCAGACGGTCACACCATCGCCGTCGATACCGGCCTGGGGCCCAAAGAGACCCCCGAAACCCCCTGGGGTGAGTTGCTCAACGATTTCAAGGCCCACGGCATCCGCCCTGAAGACGTGGACATGGTGGTCATGACCCACGCCCACCGGGACCACGTTGGCTGGAACCTGGTGTCCAAGGACGGGAAGTACACCCCGACCTTCCCCAACGCCAAATACTACGTGAGCACCAAGGACTGGGAGGCCTGCCATGACCCGGCCCTGATCGAGGCCAGGTTCCCCAACGCCCCGGAGTGCGTCTGGCCGCTGGAAGACCTGGGCGTGTTGGAATTCATGGAGGACGGTCACAAGATAACCAGCGAGATCACCGCGTTGGCCACACCGGGCCACACCCCCGGCCACATGAGTCTGATGATCTCGTCCCAGGGTGAAAACGGGCTGGTCCTGGGCGACATCCTGCACAACACAGTCCAGATTGAGAACACCGATTGGGTATCCCGCGCCGACATCGACCCGGTACAGACTCGGATCACCCGCCGGGAGCTGATGGACCGTCTGGAACGGGAGGGTATCCCCGTGGCGGCGGTCCACCTGGCCGCCCCAGGCTTCGGAAAAATCGTGCGGGAGCGGGGCCGCCGCTATTGGCAGGCCCTCTAGGCCGGCCCGGCGGGCAGTGCCCAGGACCAGGCTAGCATGTTAGCCTTGACCAACTGCAAGCTGATTGACGGCACAGGCGGACCGCCGCTGACCGCCGCTACGGTGTTGGTCAACGCACAAGGGCGCATCGAGACCGTGGGCCGGCGCGAGGCGGTCACGCTTCCGCCGGACTGCCAGGTTATTGACATAACCGGTCAAACGCTTCTTCCCGGTCTGATTGACTGCCACGACCACCTCACGTCCTTCGGTTACGACCTGATGGGGCGGTGGGGCCGGGCGGAGCCGCGCAGCACCCGAGCCCTGCGCGTCGCCCAGGTCATGGATGAAACCCTGCTATCCGGTTACACGGCCATCCGCGACTGTGGTTGGTTGGACATCGGGTACAAACAGGCGGTGGAACAGGGTCTCATCTCCGGGCCCCGGCTGCAGTTGGCCACCAGCCCCCTTTCACCCATCCAGGGCACCCAGGACCGCTCCAGTCCCTCGGGGCATCACCAGCCCGCCTCGCCCGACCCCAACCTGCCTAGAGGTATCGCCGATGGAGTGGAAAACGTGCGCGCCATGGTGCGGGAGGTGGTGCGGGTGGGCGCCGATTTCATCAAGTTCTTCAATACCGGCTTCGGCCGAGAAACCCAAAGCGGCACGACCCGCTCCTATACCCCGGAAGAAGCCAATGCGTTGGTCGATGAGGCCCACATCCACGGCAAGAAGGTGGCCTGCCACGCCATAGGAGGTCCGGGGCTCCGCACTGCGGTTGAGGCCGGGGTAGATTCCATCGAACACGGCTGCCTGCTGGGGTTGGAGCCTGATCTCTTGAAAATGATGGCCGACCGGGACATCTACCTGGTGCCCACCTTCACGGTGTTCACGTTTCACGCCGTCCATGGCAACCCCCACGCGCAGGCCGAGGCCGGAGAATTCCGGCAGCAGCACATCGATACGGTGCAGCAGGCACTGTCGGCCGGTGTGAAAGTAGTGGCCGGCACCGACGCCGGGGGCTGGGAGCATGGCAATAACGCCAAAGAACTGGAGCTATTGGTCGAGGCAGGAATGACGCGGATGCAGGCCTTGGTAGCGGCCACGGGTTGGGCCGCCGGATGCCTGGGCATGGAAGACCGGATTGGGACGATTGAATCCGGTAAGTTGGCCGACCTGATCGTGGTCGACGGGGACCCTTTGGCCGGCGTTGCCCTCTTGCAGGACAAAGAGCGTATCCGGCTGGTGATGAAGGAGGGGCAGGTCTATCTGGACCGGATTTCCAGCGGCTAGGACCCCGACCATTTGAACTTGCTGTAGAGGCCGTGTTTGCCCTGGTAGTCCCAGGTCATGCCCTCATCATCAACCTTGAAGTTGGAACGGCCCATCACGTGCTCGTCTCCGTGAATGACATTCCGCAGGTTGTGGATCGTGACCTGGCCCTCACGGTCCGCGCCAAGAAGCGTCTGCATCTCCAGAAACAACCGGTCTGGGGCGTTAACTGTCCTGGTGCGCCCGTCGATGGTGAATTCCAAGGGGATCCTGGTGACCGCCTGGTATTTTCCGTCCCGGTAGAACTGGGACATTATCTGCCAGGGCCCACCCGCCTCTCCGGAAAAGATCGCCCGCAGCGCCTCGTCTTGCTCCGGCGAAGTCCGGTCATCCACATACAATACGACCGTCCAATCGCCATCCACCATATTCCCTGGACAATGCAGAAAGATGGCCACGCTCGAACCGGTCAGGTCCACATCTCCGTAGCGGCCCTGCTCGAAGGACACGGCCCAGATGGTGTCGCAGTGGCCGTTGGTGGGAGGCTGCCGAAAAGACACGTGGCAGGGACAGAGCAGGTTGCAATTGCAGCCTTCGAATAGGTCTCCCTCGGCGGTCCATTCCTCGGCCATCACCAGCTCCATTCCGCGTGAATATTCGTTTAGCGAAGCAACGATACAATCCAATCCCAGGGTATGTCCATAGGCGGGCGCTTGCCCTCCCGGCATATTCTCGCCAAAGAAAAATGGGAGCAAGAATGATTCTTGCTCCCATCTTCAGTCGAACTAACGCCGGCTCGGCCGGCCTAGAACATCGTGCTGTCGCTGACCTCGCCGTGGATGATATGCCGCAGCCGGTCACGGAAGTTGAACAATGCATTGTCGTCTTCCGCCCCGTCCGGGCTCTTATTGTTGCCCTCGATATACTCGATGAGTTCGTCCAGCGCGGCGGCTTCCCTGGTCCCCTGGGGAATCTTGAAGAAGTCGGCGTCGAAGGTGGGCAGTTCACCGGGCCCGAAGTAGCCGGTGGCGTATTTGCCGGTGCTCTCCTCATGGAGGGTATAGCCTTCCAGGTCGTGGGTGCCTTTGCCCAGCACCTGCCCGGTCTCGATGTAGTGCTCCATGACGGCCTTGGCACCGTACTTGTTGATGGGGCAGACCTTCATGCAGATGGCGCAGCCCTCGTAGCGGGACATGACCGGACGGCAGCGCTTGTAGATGAGCTTGTTCTTCTCGACGCCCCGCCACCAGATCTTCTCGCGCATCAGGGCGCGGCCGGGGCAGCGGTTGACGCAGACCTGGCAAACTTGGCAGAAGGCGTGGAACCCGTAGTCGACGGGCTCGTCGAAGGTCACCGGGGCGTCGGTGGTGATTATCTGAAGACGGCACCGGGCGCCGGCGTGGGGGGTGAGCAGTTGGCCGTTGGCTCCCAATTGGCCCATCCCGGCGGCGACGAACATGGGGATGGTCGCGGCGCTGTGGTTGCTGGGGCCATGCAGTTGTGCGTGGTAGCCCAGGGACAAGATGTAATCGACCATCCTCAGGCCCATGGGCGCCTGGGTCTCGTAGGTTCCGTAGTGACCGTGCTCCGCCGCCATGCTGGGCGCGGTCTGGGTCTCTGCGAAGTCCTGCTCCAGCGCCAGGCAGACCGCGTTGGGGTACTTGACGTGGTCTTTCCGGTCCTGGTAGACAAACCGAAGATCATGGTCGGTAAAACCGACATCCAAATACCCCATTTCCACAGCCTTGTCACGGATCAACTGGGTGACATCGGCTCCGGAGGGGGCGCCGGTGGGCTCCAGGTCGCCGGTGCGGTTCATACTAGGATAAAACTCCTCCATCACCGCAGTGTGCTGGTGATGGTAGGCCCGCATGGCCTCGGTGCCCACGGTGGGCGCCCATTCGGTGTCGGCGGCATGCTCAACCTGCTGGCGAAGCAGCGGGTATTCTCTGCTGTAGAAATCGATGTCTTTGCTGACCATTGGTATGCCAGGAACGGTTTCCAGTTCCTCGGGGACCGGAATCTCAACGATATCCATGCCGGCTTTTCTTCCTGGGCGGACCACGACATGACCGACTTTCAACATTGGTCTAGCTCCTTTTGAACCAAGGCTAGTGCATAACGGAGATTTTGACCCACGGAGTACACGATGTCAACACGCTTAGATGCAGGTAATGTCCGCTGCTACGAATCCCTGCCGTGGCCTGATGCTGACATCCGCTCTTTGGAAAGGTTGATGCTGGGCGTCTCAGAGGGGTTTATGCCGTTGAGCAGCCCCAGGTAGTAGCTGACATAATCGCCCAGAACAATCATTGGCAGCGATTGGGTCAGTGGCCCTCCCTGGACTCCGGTAAACATGCGGTTCTCGATTCCCGAGTGGTCCAGCATCTCGCCCAAGACCGTGTACCTGCGTTGAAGCCCAGGCGTTGTTTGGTGCGGTTTAAGCAGCAGCGCAGTGGTGCGTTGGCGTATCTCCGGGCCGCCGGGAAAACTCTCCACCGAATTGTGGAAGAGCTCCGGAAGCAATTCGGCGAAGGCCCAGGATTTACCGTTCTCGTTGATCTGCGACTTCCAACGAAGGGCCATCCCGGAGAAATTCCCGCCGCCGTACACCAGAATCAGGCGCCCGACTAGGTCTGCCGCCAGCAACTTCGCCGGATTGTTTGCCGCCGGAACTTCAATCCCTACCTGGGACACCATGGATTCGGCGGCTTCGACGGCTTCCGCCGCCTCCCGGTCCGAGATATTTATAGCTCCGATGCGGTCCAACAAAGCGGCAAGAAGCATCAGATTGTAGCCCACCGCGCTCCGGGGTTCGCCTGGGGCGTCAACGTTCATCACGGGGATACCCGCCTCGGCCGCCCGCCGGCCTAACGCACCGCCACCGGTGATGGCGGCCATGGCGGCGCCGGCTGATTGGGCCTGATCGAACATGGAAAGGGTTTCTTCGGTCTCACCAGAGAAACTGCACACAATGATCAATTGCCCCGGTTGGGATGCCCGGTTGGCCGAGATTCCGGGGATATCGAAATCCCGGACCACCCTGATGGGCGTGTCCGAGGATGGACCGGCCAGATCGGCGGCTAGGTCCCCTGCGATCGCCGAGCCTCCCATTCCGGCGACCACCACTCCGGTGCACTGCCGCCACTCATCCGGAAACTCGGTCTTCTTAGCCTCGTCCCAAGCCCGGCGGCACTGTGCGGGCAGACCCTGGAGCCGCCGGTGCAGACCGGAGGGGTCCAGACTCTCGAAAGTAGTTGAGTCATCTAAGTCGACCATCACGCCACCACTGTACCGATATCCGAACCCAGAGAGCAGGTCCCAGAATCCAATATAATGCCTGCAGTGGACTGAGTGTAATCCCAGACATTACAGACCTCAATAAAGAGCGCCCCGCATCCACACAGAATTATTACGGGACTATACGCTCAATAACCGTTTGGATTCCGGTAACGCAGGCACAATATACTGCTGTGAAATCCTGCGGAACCGGCTACCGCCTCCGGAATAATAACGATGCCAATGTTTGATTGGAAAGCCATGAGGTTACTACTATTTAGGAAGTGATTAGGTTTCTTACGATTTTCATAAAACTAGCACAGTAGTCTATCGAAAATCAGCATATCAGCTTCATTGGTAATTACCACTTACCAGTGTGGATATGGGAGTAAAATCCAAGCTTTGCGACAATCACTACCGAATCTGGAAGGAAACGTGGCTTGATATGAGAATTAGCATCCCGGGACTCGGCGGACGCCTCCGCCGGGCCCGAAATGGAACCGGACTGAGCCAGGAGAAGGTGGCCGAGCGGATCGGTGTATCTTGGATGACAGTCCATCGATGGGAACGGTCCCACCGCGCCGTTCCAGACCACCTACTAGACAAGCTTTGCGAACTCTACAATAAACCCATCCGTTGGTTTCTCACCCTAGAGGAAGGGGACTTGGAGCAGGAGAATGGACCGTCAGGGGAGGCGTCGGGGCGCGTCTCAGATGCACCTGCGCCCTACGGCCGGACGGCCAATGCCGCCGGGCGGTTATCCCGCAAGATAGCCGACGCTCCCGCCGACTATCTACCGCTGATCGAAAAAGTTGTGGAAGACATCCTCGATGGACTCCGGTCCGCCAAGGGTTAAATAGGACCCCGGCCCATCAACTTCTGGTCCAGTATTGCCGGCGATGGTATCGCCGGCAATTCCCCCAAATATTTCTCCCCCTATGAGCTATTCCTCCGCCGTTTTCCGGTGGCGGATAGCCCACGGTCCATCAGCAAATTTGGGCCAACTCCAATCCCCATTCCGAAATAGCAGGGCCGCTCCTAGGACGTGCGTTACCTGCCCCTGCCGCCATCACTCATGGGAAAGAGGTCTGCTTGGCAGGGCAGGAAGGATGCGGACTGGCTGCAGCCGGTGTCCGATTGACTGACCCAGGTTTGTAGATCCTGCCTCAACTGTCTCATATACAGTGAACGAGTACCGGGCGTTGACTTCCGGCGGGCCATGGCCTAACCTTGCGGACGGAAACAGAATAGCGCGCGGTGTCCCGATTTGATTTCTACCCAAAGCTAGAAATTCCATCGGGAAGAATAGGAAAGCCGGTGAAACTCCGGCACGGGCCCGCCACTGTAACTGGGGAGTCCTTCGGCACGGCGCAGGCCAGTCACTGTCCCTCCCGATTCATCGGGACACCGGGACGGGAAGGCGCCGAAGGGTGACGATCCACGAGTCAGTAGACCTGCCGCGCATAACTCGCCGCTTCGTGGATTGAGCGGGCGCCTGTGTGTGCATAAGCTCCGTCCCGACGAATTGGGACGGGGCTTTTTATATTGGCCGCTTATATCAGATGGTTATTTGGGAGTAGGGAACGATGGCATCAAAATCTCCAGTCCAGAAAGATGGCTTCACTGCAGAGGAACAACGCGGCCTTTACCGGGCGATCTATTCCCGGCGGGACATCCGGACATTCAGGAGCGACCCCATCCCGCCGGAGGTCCTGGCCCGGATAATCCGCGCCGCCCACCATGGGCCGTCGGTCGGGTTCATGCAGCCGTGGGACTTCATCATGGTCCGGGACATGAATGTGCGCCGAAAGGTCAAGGACCTTTTCGACCGGGAGCGCCAGGCGGCGTCCAGTTTCTTTGACGAGCCGCGGCGTTCCCATTATCTGTCGCTGAAGTTGGAAGGGATCTTGGAGTCGGCGGTCAACGTTTGCGTCACCTGCGACCCAACCAGGGCGGAGGTGGTCCTGGGACGTAACTCCATCCAGGAGACCGACCTATATTCCACCTGCTGCGCCGTGCAGAACCTGTGGCTGGCGGCCAGGGCTGAGGGAGTCGGCGTCGGCTGGGTCAGCATCTTGAAGCAACCCCAGTTGCGCCAGATACTGGGCGTACCGCACCACGTGATACCGGTGGCATACCTGTGCCTGGGATACCCAGTGGAGTTCCCCCCGGAGCCGGTCCTGCAGACCGCGGGCTGGCGCGGCCGGATGGAGCTTGAGGGCCTGGTGCACTTCGACGGCTGGGAAGAGGGCTCTGAAAGCGGCGCGTGGGAGGGATTCAAAGCCGCCCTATCAGAGGAGGCCGGACCGGAACGGGCCTAATCGGGCTAGCTGGATGTCCGTACCTAAAAATATTGACGGACAGGAAATGGTGGGCGGTACAGGACTCGAACCTGTGACCCCCTGCGTGTAAAGCAGTTCACTGAGGAGAGCCCTTGCCCGCCGGTACTCAGACACGAATCAGGTCAGGAAACCGCGCAGATCCTTTGCCAGTCAGGGCGTCGGATTTTGAAGACCCAGGTGCTTGCTTGCCTGATTATACCTTGATTGCCTGTGAGTTAAATACCTAATCAGACATAACTAATTTGTTCCTTCAGCCTTTGACTCGCCCAATCTAAAAAGCCGCCAGCGGTTCCCGAATTAAATAGGCAGGTAATTTGTTAATTCCGAATCGCTGCGATATTTTGGCAAAAAAGATTTCCAGAACCTGCGACGTCGCGCTCGCCAATGTTTTCCACCTTATGTTTTGCGCCTGCCGCCCGCCGGGCATGCCCCATGCTCTTATTCATCGCTCGTCGGGTGCACCACGTTTGAAATGGGGTACTACAGCAAATAATTGACGTGCGTCTACTACCACCGCTGCTTGGGCCAGTGATTCGTGGAGTTCGCCCTCTAAGATGTAGACCTCTTCCCAAGTATTCATGGGTGATCACTTCGTCAGTTCCTAACGGACACTATATTCGTTGAACGATAATCCTGATGTGGTGATTCATGGTGCGACCGCAAGAAATAGCTCCTCGGTGCTGACCACACGGGGCGCCAGGCCTTGGTCCACCACATATTGGGCGACCGCTTCCAAAGCGGGCCGGTTAGACCCCACATTGTAGGACCAGTAATCGGACCCAAAAGTCCTCCAGGTTTCCTCCAAATGGTCGATTAGGAAGGGCAGAGTCAAAGCCAACGCGTCGGTATCGTACAGGCGGTTAACCGCCAGGTCCTTGGCTTGAGAGAACGCGTCGTACAGACTTGCGGCCACCCAGGGGTGCTCCCGATGTACGTCCTCTCGGATGACCACCGTGTGCATGATGGGGAATATTCCCGTCCGCCGGTAGTAGTCCCGTTCCACCTCCTTGAAATTGGGAAAGAGGCGGGCAATCTTCGGTGAGCCGTTCAGAAACAGGTTGGGGATGTAGGTGGCGAAAAGTGCGTCCAAGTCCCCGTCGGCCAGCATTCCTTCCAGGGTCTTATCTTCAGGTATAAATTCCAGGTGGATATCGGCGGGTAGGTCCAGGGGGACTAGAGGCGTGGGCGCGGGAGTATCCTGACCGCCCATGAACCAGGATATTTCTGTGGGCGACACTCCATAATCGTGCTGGACCAACCCTTTGATGAAAACGCCTGCGGTGGAACTGTATTGGGGCAGTCCTATCCGCTTGCCGCGCAGATCTGCCGGCTCGCTGATCCCGGCATCGGGCCGGACGTAGATGCAGTCGTGACGGAATATCTTTGACAGCATCACCGGGATGGCCACGAAGGGGCACCGGTTTCGCGCTTTTAGGATTACGTAAGAAGCCAGGGACATTTCTGCAGCATGGAACTCCTGGTCTTGGAGCATGCGGGGGAAGATTTCCCGCGGGCGCAAAACAGTTATGTTGGGGTTGATTCCCTCGGGCCGCACTCTCCCGTCCATCAGTGGCCGGGTTCGGTCGTAATCCCAGAAAGCTATGTTGAGGTCGAGGTCTTGCATTGAGTCTCTCCGGTCGCTGCGGACCTTTGTTAACCAGAGGAAGTTGATTTGGATTCCGCTAGAAGGAAGCATTAGTGGAGACTGCCAACGATAGACTACCAAATTTGCCGGAAATTAAAGTACCAAAGAAATCCTGAGTTCGTTAGCAGATAGCTTTTGAACCTAGGCTAATGGCCACACAACTTAGTCTTATTGGTATTATGGGATTCATTGCCGTTGGTTATAGAACGAAGGAGTAATTACATGGATGTCGGAATGATGATGATCTTCTCGAGCTACGGCTGGGAAGAAGGGTCGGATGCTCAGATGTGGGAGGAGGAACTGCGCCTTGCGGAGGTCGCCGCCAATGCGGGGTTCGATTGCCTTTGGTCGGCAGAGCATCATTTCAATGACTATTCCTTCGTGCCGGACAATATCCACGTGATGACCCACTTGGCAGCGAAGCATTCGGATATCGATGTGGGTACAGCCGCCGTGATCCTTCCCTGGCATGACCCGTTACGTGTCGCGGAAAACGCTGCCGTGCTCGACTTGTTGAGTAATGGCCGATTCCGGCTCGGGTTCGGGCGTGGTCTTGCACGGCGTGAGTTCGAGACCTTCCGCCTCAGCATGGACGAATCGCGGGGACGCTTCGACGAAGCGGCGCCGATGATTGTCGAGGCTCTCAAGACAGGGTTTATCGAGGGCAACGGGACTTACTACAAGCAGCCCCGCACGGAAATTAGGCCCCGACCGCAGCATTCATTCGACGGACGTATCTACGCAGTCGCCTCTAGCGAAGATTCGGTTGTCTCCGCGGCTAAACTAGGCGCACATATCATCATGTTCGCGGACCGTCCCTGGGAAATTCGGATGCCGGGAATCGAACGTGGCCGTGCATTGCACCGCGAATATCATGGCACGGAGCCGCCTAACCTGATGCTCACCGAGTTTGTCATCTGTGGCACTGATATTGCCCAGTGCGAGGAAGAAGCGCGGCAATACCAGGGCAAATTCGTTGAGAGTAATTTTTATCACTACGAATTTCTCGGCGAACATTTCAAAACGGTGAAGGGTTACGACTCTTATCAACAGAAGGCCGAAATCGCGCGTTCGGCTGGTCTCGAAGGGGCGGTCGACGGTTTCATGAAGGCCGCGAGCTGGGGCACACCGGACAAGATTCTACGGGGCCTTGAGGAACGCCGGAAACTACTCGGTGATTTCGAATTGAACGTCTCGTTCCGCTTCGGTGGAACGCCTTACCCCATTGCGGAGCGGGGCCTGAAGCTCTTCGCCAAAGAAGTGTTGCCGGTTCTGAAATCCTGGTAGACGATCAATCCTAATTAAAAACCGCAAGCGGCACCCCTTAATAGGGTACAGGTGTCTATTCAATCTTCATCGCAGGGACACAAAAATGGAATCGTAGTGAAGTTGGCAGAAATTAAGTTATCGAAGAAATCTGGCGCTAGATCAGCAGATAAACTGCTACCTTAAGCTATCAAATGTGACTTCGTTGACGTCGAGATGGGGGATGGTCGGACTCCTCCTTATTTTGATAGCAAGTACGATCCTGAGGTCTTTTACAAAGTAGTGCGGTGTGGGCTAACTCACGGATTCACCATGAACAATCGCCATCTGGTAATCGGATCTAGAGCGAAATGGACTCGGAATCTCGAATAATATCGGCTGAGGAAATCTTTCATCCGATCAAGGGTTTCTGTAGGCCTGTGGGGAGGAAATGGGCAAAATCAGCGGTTGACTGCGAGATCCGGGCCATCCGGCCCAAACCGGCATTCCGGCCTTTGTTCGAAATTGCGACCACCCGAGCGGGAAGCGGGGTGGCCCTGATAAATCAGACGCCCCAGACTTCAAACGAGCTTGAGGCGTCTGAATCGTGTTTATGGTGGAGACGGAGGAGGGTCGGGTGTTCACTATTTGCAAACGACGTCCGTTCTCCGTTTGCCCGGCAAGTTACGAATCTCCTTGCAATGAGCTGGACGGGGAGATGGGGGAGAGTCGAAGTCGGTCTGGAACACGAGTTGGCGGCCTACCGGCGTATACGCCGGCAACGCGGGACAGGCAATGTCCGACGAGAAGCAACGGAGGCCCGGGTGGTCATTGTCGGCGCACCGGACAGCTTGATAGAGAAGCCGAAATATGTGGTCGAGAACCTTAACCGGATATCTCCTGATATACGGCAATGAAGGGGCCATGCGGTCCGTTGAGTTGTTGGGCAAGGAAGTGATCCCTGCGTTGAAGGAGATCCAACTCCACCCCTACAAATAGATCGGACCTCTCCCACGGACAACGGCCCGGAATTGATTAACCGGGCCGTTGGTGTTCCCGCGTGGTGACCCATGCGCCGGTCAGGCACTGCTCATAGGTTGATTTTTAGCATATGCATCCTGCAGAAATCAACCCGGTCCCCTCATTCCATTACTCGAGAGGCCATCACTCAGGAGGGTTGAACGAAAACCTGAAATAAAACCCCGACTAGAAGAGCGTCAAATATCGCTCGATCTCCCACCGGGTAACCTGGCGGTGGTACTCCCGCAACTCGGCTTCTTTCAAGGCTACAAATTCTTCGTAGATGGCGCCCAAAGATTCTTGTACTAGTTCGTCTTGCTTTAATTCTGCCAGCGATTCGTCCAAGGTCTGAGGCAATAACCGTATCCCCCGGCGACGGACCTCCTCCAGACCCAAGCTGTACAGATTGCCCAGATTGGGCTCTCCTGGGTCCAGATCTTTTCGTATTCCATCCAGGCCGGCCATGACGTAGACGCTCAGAGCCAGATAAGGATTGGAGGCGGATGACATACTGCGGTCTTCAAGGTGGCTGGGTCCGGGGGTGCGGATCATCTGGGTCCTATTGTTGTCACCGTACGCGATAAACGCGGGCGTCCACACGTATTCGAAACTAGAATCCGTCAGGCCTGGTTCCACCTGCAGCCGTTTGTAGCAATTTATCGTTGGCGACATGACCGAGCACAGGGCCGGCGCGTGGGCGAATATCCCAGCGATAAATTGATAGGCCAACTGCGACAGGCCCAACCCTCGAGGGTCTTCCTCGTCAAGGAAAAGGTTCTCTCCCGTGGCAGCGTCCGCCAGGTGGTAGTGAATATGCCCTCCGCTTCCGACTCGATTGGTGAAGGGCTGGGCCATATGAGTGGCGATGGCGCCGAACTCCTGGGCGTATTGGCTCGTCATCATCTTGAAAAAGGTGTAACGGTCGGCCGTGGTCAAAGCGTCCGTGTAGCCGAAGTTGATCTCATATTGGCCATTGCCGTCTTCGTGGTCGGACTGGTAGGGTTCCCAGCCCATCCGGCCCATGGCATCCATCATCTTGCGTAGGTAGTTAATCGCGTTTGAAGTGCCTTTGAAGTCGTAGCAAGGGTTGCGGAGGTTGTCAACGCAGTTGGGGTCCCACACTACAATGGAGCCGTCTTTCTGCTTGGTGACCAGATAATGCTCGGGTTCGATTCCGACATTGAACACGTAGCCTTGCTGGCGCACCTGCGACAAGACGCGTTTTAGGTTCTGGCGAGGGCAGAACATGTGCGGCTGGCCGTCTACGAAGAGGTCGCTGGCGAAGCGGGCGATGCCATCGGTCCAAGGGACCAGCGTGTAAGAGTCCAGATCGATCCGGGCCATCATGTCATGGGAGTGCGGACCCTGTCCCAGTCCTGGCAGAGCGGCTCCGGCGAACGCGGCTCCGTCGTCTATCACATCGTCCAGATGGCCCGCGGGCACCAACTTCACTTTGGGGGAGCCGTTCAAGTCCACAAACTGGGCGAGCAGGTATTTAACGCCGTCGTTGGCCAGCCGTTCCCGAATTTCTTCCCGCGTCGCCATCATCGATTAAGCTACTCCGTCACTGACGTAGCTGTTCTGGTCTTTTCCACCGAGACAGACCCAAGGGGCCGCCGCGCCGCCAATGGATCGATCCCCGCCCGCAAGGCGCCCAATACGCCGGCTGCCTCCCAATAATTCTCGACGATGTGTAGTTGTCCCTTGGCCCAGGGCAGCGCCGTCAGGTCGTTTTTCATCAGATTTCGGTTCTCTTTGACGGCGATAACTGGAATCCCCTGTTCCAACGCGGCGAACGTGGGCAGACCCAAGCATTGGTCGGGTATGACCAGACAAGAGATATCCCGAGCAGTGAGCACGTTTGGCTCTCGCATGGCCTCCGGGTCAACGATAATTCTGGGGCTTCTTTGAAGGCCCTTTAGCACACACTGCAAGAAACTAACCGAGATGACCTCGGCGGCCATTCGAGGGTCGACGATGCCGGTTTCAATGTCCAAAACATCCTGTGATTCCAACATGGGAGCGTGCGCCGACGGCAGGTCGTACAGGCTTGAAATCGTATGGGTAAGCATCGATTCAACCCCGCCCCATGGGTTGACGATGCTGCCGTCACTCCAGAAATAATCGCTATAGTAATGCAGAGGGGTCGAGATCACCGACGCAATGGCCACTGCGTCGTATTCTTCGCGGTGTTTATCCAGCAGATAAAACAGATGGTCGAAACCCTCAACGCTGCCCGCGGCCCTGGCGGAGCCGGTGTAATCGGGGCTCATCACCAACGGACGCTCCATCTCGATAATTCGCGGGCAATTAAGTCCATATGAGGAACGGGCCGCATTCACCGCATTGACCGCCAAGTCAGAGAAAACCCGGTCGGAGTGAGGATGAATCAGCACCAGCACCCGGTTCGACCGCACCGGCTGTAACCCGACTGTCCCCATGAACAAACGGCACAGGACGCTCCCTTCCACATACAGAGCATTCGCCGGCATCTCGTTGATATCGGATGCGTTCACCACGTTGGGATGAATGATCAGGGTGTCGCAGGTGGAAGCCAGCAATTGGGCCACCGGCGTCGCGTCACCGGCATGGCCACCGATGGCCGCGCCGATCCCGGTGGGTATCAGCATGGCGACGTTGAATCGCCCGGTGTTTTCCGACAGGCGCTTCCGAAACGCCATCGCCAGGCCACTGGGAATCCGGTGGGAGTCCCCGGCGGCCTGGAAGGTGGTGGCCTCGCACTGGTAAACGTCGTGGTTGGATTCGGTGATTACCAGGCGTACCAGCTCCTCGCCGTCAGGCAGTCTCTCCGCGGTCCCGCGGGCAAGCCAATCGAGGATGCTGCCTTGTCCGGGAGGGAGGGGCAGCTCAAATTCAATTTCCGAAACGCGCACTGGCTTCAAACCCCCATCTCTGAGATTGCTCTTCCAAAGTGAATCCCTTCACCAGAGTGACCTCGCCGTTGACGCCCAGGGAATAGATCGATGGCAAAAGAAGCCCGTTGAATGTATGGGCTTTCACCAGGTTGTAGGCGCCAACGCCGTACATCACCACCTTGGACCCGGTCTCCAAGGGCTCCGCGAAGGCATATTCCCCAAACACGTCACCCGCCAAACAAGTAGATCCGGCGATTATGTAGGGAAACCGGCCTCCCTCGATATCCAGCAGAACATCCGGCCGCCACTCATACTCGAAGGACTCGGGCAAATGGTTCACGGACGTGTCCAGAATCGCGATTGTTTTGTCGCCGTCCTCAATCAGATCAAGCACGGTGGAAACGAGAAAACCTGCGTCCCGCACGAAAGCCGAACCCGGCTCGATGAACACCTCCAGGCCGTGTCTCGACTTCAGGGAATCCACAGCTTCGTAGAACGCGTCCAGATTGGTGCTGTCTTGGTCGAACAGATATCCGCCGCCCAGGTTGATCCACTTTGAGTTATCTAGGACGTGACCGAGTTCACTCTCCAGTTTTTGGACCGTTAACATGACCTCCCGAAGGTCTGGAGCGTTGCAGTTGTTGTGGATGAGGATTCCGCTGACGCCGTGCGACGCCGCGGAGTTTTGGCCCAACGCTTCTTTGACGGCGTGGGTGGATGCGCCCAGCTTGGAGTAAGCCCGGCAAGGGTCGTAGCGGGGATCGTCCAGAAAGGAAACTTCTGGGTTCACGCGCAATCCGATCTCCATGTGGTCTGAAAGTTCATCTTTGTGCCGCAGCCATTGGGATATGGAGTTGAAGGAGATGTAGTCGCAATACTCTGAGATCTTGTTGACTTCATCGGGCCTCAAACCCGGAGTCGTTAGATGCACAGTGCCCTCCGCCGGAAGGACATTTCGAGCCGTGATCGCTTCGAACAACGAACTGGCTGAGAACCCCTGAACGTGGGGAGCGATCAACTCCAGCACCCACGGTAAAGTTAACGCCTTGACGGAATAAAGGAGTCTACAGCCGGCCTTTTCGGCGATCTGCTTGAGGTGTTCACACCGGGACCTGATGAACGCGTCTTCGTAGACGAACGCCGGCGTTGCTATCGAGGCCCCGATTTGAGCAAACACCTGGGCCAGGTCCGACAATTCGTCAGCAGTTGCTTGACCGGGATTGCTGTTCAAATCGGATGAACTCCGTGAATACTGAATGGTTCCTGCTATACCGAAACAAAAGTTCCGATTTGCTGACAATTAAAATCCAGCCTGAATCGCGTCCGTAGCGGGGAGCCACAAGGGTGGCTATGCGTTTTCGTGTTTTGCGGGTGAACGATCTCTTGGAGCTGAATTCCCCGTCGGACCAACCGAAAGCACCAGACGATTGTTTGACCTGTCTCGACGTGCCCACTACAATAGCAAAATCTATCAGGTAGGTCGATATCCCTGATAAATTTGCTCCGTCAAAAATCGGAATCGGTGATAAATAGATGATGATTCGGACTCAAATAGCTGAATGTTCGGTATCCAAGTGGGAAAACAATGATTGAAGCGATTATCGATACGCTGGAAATTATTCCCCGCGGGTTGGTGTTTGTTGGTCTGGGGTTGATCGTATTGGTGATCGCCAAGCTCGCCAGGGATATCATCACCCCCTACCGGATCGATGATGAAGTCGCGAACAAAAAAAATCTGGCGGTCGCGGTGCGGCTTAGCGGCTACTTCATCGGGGTAATACTAGTATTTCTCGGCGCGTTGTATCAGCCGTTGGCTTCCATCGCAGTGGACGGGCTGGGGTTCGACCGGGAGTATGCCGAGGACGTCCTCAGGGTGTTCCTCTACTCCTTGGCCGGCATAGCCGCTCTAAACTTGGTCAGAATCTTTATGAACCGGCTGATACTTTACCGGTTCGATATCGAAAAAGAGGTGGTTGAAGGCCAAAATGTCGGGAGCGGGGCCGCAGAGTTCGGCATGTATGTGGCCACCGGGCTACTGATTGCCGGCGCCGTGTCGGGAGAGGGCGGCGGGCCAGACACAGCGGCGGCGTTCTTCGGCATGGGATTGGTGCTGTTGGTGCTCTTCGCGCTGTTCTACCAGTTGACCACATCATTCGATATTCATTCCGAGATCGAAAGCAACAATACAGCCGTGGGTATCGCGTTTGGGGGAAACCTGATCGCCATCGGGTTAGTGGCGTTTAAAGCAGTGTTTGGCGATTTTGCCGGGTGGGTCGAAGGAGTCGCAGCCTTTCTCACTTTTGGAGTGATCGGTTTCGCGCTGCTTTACGTCATGCGAGTGCTGCTCGATAAGCTGCTGCTACCCACCGTTTCCACATCAAACGCCATCGCCGCCGAACGCAACATGGGGGTCGCTTTCATCGAAAGCGCGGTGGTTATCGGTTCGGCGATGATACTGTTTTTGGCCATCTGACGAAGCCGGCGCCGCATCACTCTTCCCTTATTCGCCGGAGTAATTCCTCCTGCGATTCCGCCTCTTTGGCGGTATCGAACTGGGCCTCGCTGAAGTTGTATCCGGCTTCGAGGACCATTTCAACCATATCTTCGTCCGTTCGCTCCGCGTTCATTATCGGGCTTAAAATCTCCCCGAAAAATTGCTCCGAGTGGATGGAATCGCGCCAAGCCGCCTGGACTTCATCGAAGGTGGAGTCGTAAAGACGGAGCAAAAATACGATCCGCACCGGGTCTAGGTCTTCATGCTCATACATCTGGACTCTCAGGTCCTTGCCGCGGCCGGTTTCAAACTCAAGCGCTCCGCTGTCCGGGTCGAAGAACACGTCTTTGAAGACGTCATATTGGTCTATGTATGATTCCGTCTCGGCGATCGTTCTGCTGATGGCTTGCCTGCCTTCCTCGGTTATCGCGAAAGTCTCCGATAGGTCCGGCGTTTCGATTAGCTTCGCCGACTGGAGCTTTTCGGCGATGGGCAGCAGGTCTTTATCGGTCTCAACTATTGGACTTGCCGAAAGTTTGTATCCATGCTTGTCGAGGAAGAACATCAGCATGTTGGTCTGCATGAACTCCATCATCGTCTGTTTGTCCTTGAAGTAGCCGGAGTTGGCCAGATAGTCCAGGACGTCAAGCTTCTGCTCGATCACCAAGTCCAATAATGGAGTCTCTTCCATCCGGTGCTCCGGCGACTGCATCAAACTGAGGTGGTCGTCCAGCCGGTCGGTCATCTTGATCTCCGGCCCCTGATTGGCGAAGAAATGAAGAGTGCATTTCCCGCTGCGCCATTCCGCGAATATCTCGAGCAACGCAGTATACATATCAGGTAGGTCCGGGTTCTCCCTAACGTCCAGCCATGAGCGGTACTTTGCCTGCTGCCTGCGGTTGCCGGAGAAGATATCGTCTAGGAACTCGCCGAGGCGGGACTCCAGGTATTCAGGCTTAAGCTTCACCCAAAATGCGTCCTCAAGGTCCATGTCGCCCAAGGAAACCTGGAGGATAAACGGACGATGCTTGATGTAGTAGGCCTTGGCGGGATTGTATTCGATGGAAAAACCGGCCAACTCTTTCCGGTATTTAGCGGAGTCAGCATCCATGGCTCAATACCCGCGAACAGGGCCGGCTACCACCGCCCGCCCCTTATGATGATCTGGCCGCCACCACCACCGCTGAGGCCGCCACGGCCGCCGCCAAATTTGCCGAAACCGGACCTTACGCCGGTATTGCTGGTCCTGAACGCTCCGCTGGTCTTCTGCGTCCCGATATAACTCTGCCTGGCCGTGCTCAATTGCGTGCTGGCTCTCTGCTTGCTGTAGTAGGTTGAGTTTCTCTTGACCTGCCCTCCGGTGCGCCCGCCCGCATAGGCCGTTGAATTACGATAACTATTCCGTTGGCTCTCCATCTGAGGCACCCGGGAACGAGGGGTGTGGTAGCCGAAACCGCCTCGTCCCAGAGACGAGAAGATCAGATAGGTGAAGAGGAAATTTCCGCCGCCGAAGGAGCTCCGGTAATGTTGGTTCGCGCCGTTTCCCCGGAGGTCGTTCGAGTCGCCTTCATTGGTGATGGTGAATAGTAGATCGTCTTTGTCCGGGTCGACTTCGAAATTTCTGTTCAGATCTTCGTAGCCTTCGATCACCCGTTTGCCATCCTCATCCTTGGCCCGGATCAGTACGATCTCGTCCCCTTCGTAGATCTCGTTCAAACGCTTTTCGAATTCCTCGACAGACTGGGATTTCTTGAAGGCCTCCTCGACCGCTTCCATGTTAATCCTGCCGATGGCCCCCTCGGTGGCGGCCCAATTGTCGGCGGTCACGCCGTAAGCGCAACCGGCCAGCACCGGACCGGCTACTAACATGCCTGAACCCAGGAGAAGCGACATCCCCATTCTCTTTCTTTTGCCCATGGCTCATACCTCTTTTCGGAAAAGTCCGTCCGGATCCAATATCCTTACGGTGTTCACGCTAGAATTTGAATGACTTCCTCGAAAATCTCTAATTGCGGAGGCTGCGGTCCCCCGGTCAATCCACTGGGGAAAGCAGCCAATTTCGGCAAGAATGAATCCACGATCCGGTATTGAAAGTGTTCATAGGATTCAAAGCTGGTCAGGGTATAGGCGGCCAGGTCGCCCCTCCCATTGTTGCCACACAGTTGTGTGCAAAGAATCAAGCTCTGGGCGTAGGACATATGGTCCCTCCATAGCTCATCGCTTGTTTGCAGATACAAAAGCGTCGCCAGCTTCTCAAACTCCCCAGCTGTAAATCTCTCCCTGGCCTGGTCCAGCCTGGCCTCGATCAAAATGGCCATCTCGTCTTCCAGCAGGTTGAGGTCCAGCCCCCGTAAACTTGAAGCAGAAACCTTGTAGTCGAGGTCCAGTTCCTCGCTGAGCCCGGTGAACTGACGCTCGTAGTCCTCGACCAGCGAATTAGGAAAGTACTTCTGGGCTAGCTGGCCGGCCTTCGCCGCCACCAACCGGGAAAGGAAAGGTTGGAAGCTCTCCATGCGGAGGATATCTTTCCGGGCACGGTAGTAAGTGAAAGATTGCGCCTCGAAAACCCGGGTGTATTCTTCGGTCCTCGCCCGCCGGGATTCAGCGTCCTTTTCGGCGTTCTTCTGGAGTTTCTCGAGGTGGCGTGTCAGTGACTCCCCTTCCCGGAACGCACGTCCGGCAAAGTCGGTCCTTGCGCCGGCCAACCCGGATGACGCGTCACCAGCAAACTTCGGGAGCCCGTCTTCCGAAGACGAGATGAACCGGGAGGCGCCAAAGTCTCCTTGCCTCCCGCTCCGGCCCTTGAGCTGACGATCGATTCTCGCGTTATCGCTGTTTCCTGCCCCGATCACGTACAGCCCAAGCCCGAATTCCAAATAGACCGTGCGGGCCTGGGTGGTTTCGTCTTGAGCGGATACGGTAACATCGGTCCTGCCGCCGTTCTGGACTGTGGCAACCGAACAATCCAGATCCGCCGTTTCAATGGCGGACAGCAAGACCTCAGCAGCGTCCTTGGCCGGGCAATTGAGCTTCACGACGCCAACTCCCTGGGCCAGCAATTCGCCCACCAAAGCAACGTAGCTGGCGGCGATCCGGCGGTCCGATCCGGCTTCAAGGACAATGTCAGTGCCTCTCCCGGCCATGTCGGTGGCCACGGTAACCGAGCCGAAAAGGCCCGCCTCATCGATGATCCGATGCTCTTCCAGGTCGTTGGCGGCGTTGAGCACGTTGTGTTCGATGCCATCATCCCGCAGCAGTTGTGAGATCGCGTCACACTCTTCGATGGAGTGGGTGCCGATCAGCACCGGCCTGCCCATTCCGTGGCAGAAGCGGACCTCTTCTAAGATCGCTTGAAGCTTGTCACCCTTGCTGAAATACATCCTGGGCTCGAGGTCGGTGCGTTTTAAGGGCTTGCTGGGTGGCATGGCTACGACATCCAGCCCGTAGGCCCGTCTAAACTCGCCCTTGGAAGACATGGCGGTCCCGGTCATGCCGGAAAGGTTGCTGTATTGGGACACGAAGCCCCGCACCGATATCCGGCCCAGAACTTCGTGTTCAGGTTGGACCGGCACACCCTCTTTCACTTCAAGGGCGGCCTGAAGCCCGTAGTGATAACGGGTATCGGGGCGCCCTCTGCCAGTGTATTTATCGATCAGCACAACCTGGTCATCCCGCACCAAGTAATCCACGTCCCTCTTCAGTAGAACGTAGCCCCACAACATTCGAACTACCTGGTGCATCCGGTCCTGCCTCCGGGCAAGCTGCCGGTTCAGCTTGTCAATCTCCTTTCGGCGAAAGGCCAACGGAAGGTCGTAATTCGCCTGGACACTGCTTAGCTGCTCCTGCAGGGCCAGGTCTTCAAACAGGGGTCCGAGACGGGACTCGACGAAATCTTGGCCTTTCTCGGTCAAGCATAGGGACTTGCCATCGTCGTCGGTCCAGTAGCAAAGACCGCCGGTCAAGCTGTCATATTCGTCGTCAACGCGGCACGCGGCGAAAATCCGAAGCACGCGCTTCAAGCATCTGGGATCGGCGGTGAACTCCCGCCGCAAAACCGTGCCATCGGGATCGGCGAGATACAACTTGGCTATTAGCTGGAAGTAGGCCTCCGACCGGGGTCGAAGGCGCTCCAACTCCCGCTCCAAGGCCGAGACGGCGGCACGCTGCAGATCAACTAGATCCTCAATGGTTATCCTGAGCTTGGCCGGTATCTTGGGGGCGGCCCCGGACCCGCCGGCGATTATCAATGGGATATTGGCCTCATCTATTAGCGCGTGATCAGCCTCGTCGATGATGGCCACATCCAACCGGCGTTGGACGACTTCGGCAGAAGACAGCTTGAGGTTGTCCCGCATGAAGTCGAAACCGAACTCCCGGAGGGCGCCGTACACGATGTCTTTCCCGTAGGCAAAGCGCCGGTCCGATTCGTCCATGACCTCCAGGACTGCGCTCACGCTTAGGCCGAGGGATTCGAAGACGGGGGCCAGCCACTCGGCGTCCCTGCCAGCCAGGTAATCGTTGGCGGTTATGACGTGAACGGTCCTTCCGTGGACCGCGTGCAAGACGGCAGGGAATACCGCGGCAATCGTTTTGCCCTCGCCGGCGTTCATCTCCACGATGTTGCCCTGGTACAGCAGAATCCCGGCCTGGATCTGCTCGTCGCTCACCCGAAACGCCAGTGCGCCGTCCTTGTCATGTGCCTGGAGCGTTTGATAAAAGCAGGCGGGGAGAAGGATACTTGCCGTGTATTCCGCTTGGCTTCTTTGGCTGACGAATAGAATCGTCCCCACCAGGATTCTTTCCTCGGGGTCCAATCCTTGGCGGACCATCAGCGGATTAACGGCCTGGTCGAAGCTCTCCCAGCATCTGCTCTCGTTGCCCGCCCACTCCATCGCGGCCCGCTCATAATCCAGGCTGTGGGATATGCGGTCCGCCAGCGCATGATACCGCTGAAGGCTTTGCTGGTCCGCGGCTGGGTCGAAGAACCGCCACGCCCCCTGCCGTCTGTTGATGGCTTCGTTGACGACGGCGAACACCGCCGGCAGGTTATCGTCACCCGATCCGCGTTGGTCCCGATGGGCCAGCTCTCCAGCGATCCGATGAATGGTATCCCGCAGTTCGACATCGGAATAGGAAGCTGCATCGAGCCTCCGGATCTCCTTCAGGCGGTTTCCCCCCAAACGGTGGTCTGCCCCCCTGCGAGCGTTCATGGCTTGAGACAAGCCTTCAAGCCGGTCTAATATCGGGATCTTAACCATCTAAAGAGCTACCTATCATTCTTTGGTGCCGGTCATCTTTGGGCTGCGTGCCATCCCTAGGCTACCTCAAGGGTCAGGGAGCCAACGATTCCTGAAGAGCTTCCCACTCCAGCCGGGAGGAAGCGATGTAGACCAGCACATCATCTTGCACCGGAAACAACTCAGTGAACCGGAGATGCACGGTCCCGTTGCGCACGATTCCCACCAGGTTGATGTCGCGGTCCAGCATTCGCTTGGCGATGTCCGGATAGGCTACCCGCTTCTCCGGCACCGCTTCTAAGCGGGTGCTGAGCAGAGTGCCGTCCATCTTATTACTGGTGATGACTTGGGCCAGCAGGCTTACACCCGGGTCCTGAGATTCTTGCACCAGAAGGTTGTTGGCCATCTGAAGCGGGAAAACCAGGGACACGTTGTCCATCTGCTCAAAAAGCACGGCATGCTTGGGATCGATGCACTCGGCCGTGGCCATGATCCGCGGGTTCGAACGGTGCAGCACGGAAACGGCCGACGCAACGATGCTGTCGCTGTGCGGGTCGTCGTAACCCGTGCTCAAAACGATGGCCCTCTGGGCCTCGGCTGCCCTCGCCCGTTCGTAGGTTTCCAATTCCAGGGGCGAGCCACGGACGAAGTAGACGTTGGGATGCGAGAAGGTCAGTGATTCCACCTGGTCGGTGATGATGGCGATCTCGTCCTCCCGGTGCGCCGGGTCCGACATGAACTCGTCGATTATGTGGCGGACGCGGCCCTCATTGGGGTAGTTGATTATCAAGATATGTTCCTTCACATATAAACTCCCCATGCCAGTCCGCTCCCTGTGTTGCAGATCGATCAGCCAGCCGATTATGATGCCGGCCCAGGCGGTGAATGCGGTGAGGCCCACCATCGTGATAAAAAATATGGTCCCGATCCTGGACCCAATGGTGTTGGCGGAAAGGTCACCGTATCCAATCGTCGTGATGGATATCATACTGTACCAAAAGCTATCGCCGACGGATAACTCCGGACGGGCGCCTCTCTCGAATAGGTAGAACGTCATGGCGTTGCCGACGATGCTGACCAGGAGAGCTGCCAATACAAAACTGGCGCCTACCCCCCTCCTGCGCCGGAGGCGAATTATGCGTCCTTTAAGCATATTTAACATGCTGTCATCTGCTCAGCACGCCCTCGATGGTGAACCAGCAATCTTAAGTTGATCAACTGGCCGGTGTTCGGTGGGACCATCTTCTCAGTTCCTCAGCCTCACCACCACCAAACCGGCTTCATGGTCTACACCTTCGCTTGCATTGTACCGGGACAGTAAATGCCGCTCGGACGCCATGATCTGCTGGCTGGCGAAGGGGTGCGCCTGGGTAAAACGTGACCCAATATCGGAATCCAGGCTCCATTTTTCGGTGACTACGCACGGCAGGCCAACCTTCTCGCAGGCTTCTTTGTATTGCCGCTCCAGCTCCAAGAACCCCTGCCGGTCCCGGTATGGGATCGGCGTGACGAAGAACCCCTCCGAAATGATAAGGCCTAGTTCGTTTTCGAAAACCTGGATCAAGTCGGATTCGGGGATCCAACCCTCCAACGCAAAGAGCAGGTCCTCGGGAATGTCTTGGGATACCCGGTGGTAATAGAACGACTCCTCATGCAAGGACATTCTCACGGATACCGGAGCCTTTTCCCAGCAGTTGAGCATCGGTTCGGCCTCGGGCCCCGCCAGGAATATGAAAGGTATATTCCCGTTGGTGGCATCAACGATGATATCGGCGCCATCTAGGTGATACAAGAGCGCCATGTGCTGCCAGTAACGCATATACCGTTTGGAAAGTCCGAATTCAAAGGTAGTGAGAAGCTCGCGCAGCTTCTCTTCGGGGATCGGTCTTCGGGCGTTGGGTCCGGCCAGAAGATACTCCGATTCGTAACCCAGGTTATCGGTGAGAAATTTCAAGGCTTGAACTTTTTCAGAGCAGATTCCGCCGCCGCCTTCCATAATGTTGCGGACCGTTTCGTCCCCGGATTTGAAGATGAGTTTCTGACCGGTAAACCGGGAGTAGCTCTCAAAGTCGGCTTCCCAGATTCGCATGGCCAGGGCCCGCAGGACAACCAGTCTAGCCTCCGCCGAATCTAGCCCAAGGATTGATTCGGCTTCTGAGGGACTGTGGTCCGGTTCCAGCGCAGACCTAACAAAACCGAGATAGGTGGACTCGTTCTTCCCCCATCTCCTCCTGTTGAAGCCCGTCCAATTGCGGCCATAACCGACGTTCCAACGGTCTATCTCCAGGTCGATCACCGCTACGTCAATCTCGCCGGTACGCCCAAGAACCACCTCCGGGGCCGCCCCGGCGGCTAATGTGCGGCCTCCTTGTTTCACGGTAGTCCCCGGGAACATGTCATGAAGCCGACCGTGTTCGTCGCTGACGTAGACCAAGTCCTGAATGGCAGACAGGCTTTGGGCGGACTCCGGGGTTATGCGGTGTTCCTCCAGTAGCCGGTCGATGGGAGGATTCTTGAGGCATTGTTCGAGCAACCGCTCCCAGGGCAGATCGGCGTCAGTGAAGTCCAGGCGAAACGCGCACTTTCGGGTTGTAACTGAGTCGGTGAGTTGGAGGATGTGGCCGGGATTTTCTTTGACTGGCATAACAGATTGACGTAGCGGCGTCAAAACGACCTGACGATTACATAGATGGGGCTATCAATGAGACGAACAATGCTGAGATAGGCGCTTGCGGTAGCGAGAATTAATTATCCCTCAATCACTGGGCCGGTGTTGCGGGAATAATATCGTCAGGGTATGAGGCTTGTCCACCGGGATCCATGGAGACCCTTCTCGACTGTTGTGTCGGGAAGATGCTAACCGGCAACTTGATACGCTTTCCAGCAGACCAGACAATGCCATCGACGAAGCAGTCCGAGAAAGTGTCCGATGGCGATTTCTTAGGGAGGGCTAGGCCTCATCTCCAATCAGACGAAGAGGTCATGCCCGGAGCCCATGAAGTACCTCGGGAGATTAAAGAGTTGTGGACCCTCTGCCAAGGCACACGTAGAGATAGAAATGCGCCGGGGCGGTCCAGCCCGCCCTTTCGCCAACAGCGTATTTCCCCGCCCAACTGGTGTCTCAACCTGCGACGGGTGCGGAAGGGCGTTCCACGGCGTAGGATGCCACCAGAATGGAAGTATTTCGTTAAGCATGATGCACAGTTGTCACAGGTGTGACATTCGCCCGCAGTCCCTTCCGGCTCCTCATGTGGAACAAGAATTTGCCGAACGAGTTCTAGGATACGTCACCCTCGATGAGGGTTGGCGGGATGCCGTAAATCAGGCAATCTCAAAAGAAGGCCCCGAACCCGACCACAAATTAGAGATCAAGAGGATTGATGCTGCCCTAGCAAATCTCCGCAAGCAACACATTTGGAACGTGATCGGTGATCAACAGTTCAAGGCAGAGTACTAGGCACTAGAGCGTCAAAGACGGGCATTGGAACCTAAGCCAACGGTTCAATCGACTCCAAACCTGGACCGAGCGGCTGAGCTCTTACGGAACCTACCGGCTCTTTGGGAGCATCCGAAGTTATGCAGAAGCAGCGCCGGGAGTTAGCACGGGAAGTTTTCGATGGGATTAGGCTTCGCGATGGAAAACTGGTCGCGATCAAACCTCGGCCAGAATACACCCCTCTTTTCGCCTACAGTCTTTGGAATGAACACCGACCTTAGCCACTTTATGAACATACCCAGAACCTCGTTGTACCAACCGACGGTCCTAGGCGATTTCCCTTCGGTCTTGTTGTGGACCTCGAAGTGCTGGATCAACACCGAGAGGTCGGTTTTTGATTTATCGATCTCTTCCCACCTGAGGTTCCGGTTACTGGCCATGATAGTTCCTTGCCTCCATTCTTAAGAAGTGTTTGAGAGGCAAGCATCTGGGGCCCTAACCGAAAGACCCGAAAGGCAGGGGGTCGGAATTGCTTTTTCGACGAAAAAAGAAGCCGAAAGCGACGTCGGCTTCCATGCCTGGCTTGTGCCTGAAGTGGTGGGCGGTACAGGACTCGAACCTGTGACCCCCTGCGTGTAAAGCAGGTGCTCTAACCAACTGAGCTAACCACCCGCATATTCAAGCTTATGATAGTTGGGGCTTTGCCATGGCGTAAAGGCCCACCACCTTCATGTTGGCCGGCAGACCTAGTTTGCGCTCCGTAGAACGGCCACGCTGAAGATGACGTTTATGGGTTTGCACCAGATGGCGACGCTATTCTAGACGCCGATGTTGCCTTTCAGCATGCCCAGGTTGTCCAGCCGCCATGAACTCAGGGCACCGGTGGAACGCCGGTCCCAAAGCGGCTCCAACCGCTATCCACTAGACAACACCATGAAACATGTGCCGAACCAATGGGCCGCTGCGGAGGTCTTCCGAATGCCGGTGGACCAGCCGATGTTTATGGAAGTAAATTCTGGTTTAACAAATGCTTAAACATAGACCTAAGGAGGTACGTTCAATGGGACTCATACAGGAAAGCGATGTGGGCAAGGTGCTGGCAGACCAGGAATTCATGGATCAGGTTGTGTCGGGGCTGATTGAGGATTCAAGCACCATGGATACCCTGGTCGACGAAATCGCCGACAAGGTGCAGGACGCCTTGGAAAACGATTCAGACCTGCGACAGCGGCTCGTCAGCGCAGCGATGTCTAACGAGACGTTCAAGCAGAAGCTGGTCGATAAGCTCATCGAAGAGCTCGGAGACGACTAGGTCTTAGACCGTCCGGGCAGCCTGGCGTCCCTCCAGATATATAAGCCCGGACGCAAAGGCCTGGGGTCTGCCCTTGCAGTCCTTCAAGATAGCAAGCGGCGAGAAGCTGACGGTGCGTGCCCGTTGGCCTTCGGCCGGTGCCGCCTTAAGTGGGGGCATCGGCCTTTATTTTTAGACAGCAAGAAGGCCGGGAATACCCGGCCTTCTTGGAGCGCATGAGTGAACGTTTTTTAATACGGTCCGTAGCTACGGACACACTGCGCTTGCGTATTGGTTAGCGTAAAGCAGGCACTCTAACCAACTGAGCTAATCACCCATTTCGCCCGGCCTATGATAGTTCGATTTCCGCCGTTCCGGAAAGGCCATTCGAGCTGGGTGTGACCTTCACTTGAAGATCAGACCGGCGCTAGCGGCCCTTGAAGCTGGGCGCCCGTTTCTCAAGAAAGGCCAGGCGCGCCTCCTCGGCGTCCTCGGACCCGCCGAGAATGCCGCCGGCGTTGGAGGTGAGCACCATGGTGTTCTCAAGGGTGGTGTCCATGGCCGTGCGCATGATCCTCTTGCTGACCCACTGAACCATGGGCGGCACCCGCATGATGCGCTCGCACAGGTCCCGGGTGGTCTGCTCCAACTCGCTGGAGTCCACCAGATAGTTGAGCAGGCCCCATTCGTAGGCCCGCTGGGCGTCCAGTTGCCCGGTGTAAGCGAACTCAAGGGCCCGGCCCAGTCCGGCCATCTTGGGCAGGTAATAACTGCCGCCGTTCTCGAAGATTTGGCCCAGTTGGTGATAGCCGACGAAGCGGGTGGCCTCGCAGCCGACGCGGATGTCGCAGTGCAGGGCCATGTCCATGCCCGAGCCCACGGCCGCACCGTTGATCATGGCGATGGTCGGCTTGCGGATCAGCGAGATGTCGCGGTGCAACTGGGTGAACCCGTGGAAGAAGTGCTGGCGCTGCAGGTCCGGCCCCTCGGTGTGGTCCCGGTTGCCCACGAAGTTCTCGCCCAGCACCGATGGGTCGTTGTCCCGGCGCATGTCGGCCCCGGAGCAGAACCCCTGGCCCTCACCGGTGAGCACGATCACGCGGATGTCGGGGTCGTCGTCGGCTGCCCGCATGTATTCGCCCACCTTGGCCACGGTGCTGTTTTCCTGGGAGTTCCCCATCAAGGCGTTGCGGCGCTCGGGCCGGTTGAATCTGATCCAAGCGATTCCCGAGTCCTCGGCTTCGTACAGCAGGTAGTCGACCAGTTTGGGTCCCATGGTTCGTCTCCTTTGGAAATCTATTTTGGTTTTGCCTGCGCCGTAGCGGCGCAGCCTTTTTCCAACGTGCCCCTACTATACAACCTGGACAACCTGGCTTCAGTTGAGAAGGGCTAGGCAGCCTTGCACGGTGCTCATTGATGGTTCAGCGATATCCGGCATGATTTGTGCGATTTAGCATGAAATATATCTCAAACGTCCCCATGATAACCGTGTTATCATGTCGCATCTTTTCCATGCTATGAATACCGGACACGCCGGAAGGGGGTAAATACCATGGCAGAGCCCAACAGACGGCAACGCCGTGTTTTGAGGGGTATCCAGGCGGCATCGCACAACTCCCATGTAGATCACATCACCTGGGATTCCGCGGGTAAGAGCCCCAAGTTCATCAGTGGATTGCTGTCGGCGGCATCCACGGATGACCCAGAGACCGTTGCCCGCAGATTCATCCGGCAGACGGCCGAGATGGTTGAACTGCCCAACGGGGTGACGGAAACCTTTGAAACTTCCAATGTGGTCACCGACCGACAGGGGTTCCGGCATGTGACTCTGCGGCAAGTGCTGAACGGGGTGCGGGTATTCGAGGGGTCGGTGCAAGTGCACATCAACCCGGCCGGTGAGGTGGTGGGCTACAAGGCCAACCGGCTGACCGAGGTAGACGCGTCGGCAAGCCCCACGGTAGGTGAGGCCCAGGCCTTGGACTACGCTGCGGGCCAACTGGATCAGCCCGAGTCCCAAGACGTGCCGCCCGAGGCCGAGTTGGTCCAGTTCAAGCACCGCGACGGCCACATGTACCTGGCGTGGCATGTCCGGCTCTTCTCCGATGCGGACCTGGCCACCTACCACTATCTGATCGACGCTGACAACGGGTCTGTTCTCTACACCTACAACGACATGCGGCATGTGGCGGAGCGGGAAACCTATACCGCGAACAACACGGAATTGTTACGAGGAGACTTAATCATTAGTGAAGGGGACGAGTCTCACAGCGACCAAGTGGCCTGGGACGCTCACGCCAATGCGTTGAAGGTGTACGACTACTACAAAGAGAATTTCGACCGGGATTCCTACGACGGGAACGGCGCCACACTGCGGTCGACGGTCCATTACGGCAACCGCTACAACAACGCGTTCTGGCTCTCCTCCTGGGGCCAGATGGTCTACGGCGACGGCGATGGGATCACTTTCTCACCCTTGAGTGGGGCCTTGGACATCGTAGCTCACGAATTGACCCACGCGGTCACCTCCAAGACTGCCCGGTTCGTCTACGCCGAAGAGTCAGGCGCTCTCGACGAGTCTTTCGCCGATTTCTTCGCCATCATGACCACCAACGGCGACACCATCACCGACTGGCAGCTTGGCGAGCACGTCTACACGCCGGGCCGGCCTGGCGACGCCCTCCGCGACATCTCCGATCCCCCGGCATACAATCAGCCCGACCACACCGACAACCTACGCCTGATGGCCGAGGGGGACCTGCCCAGCCGCAGCAACGACAACGGCTACGTGCACACCAACAGCGGCATCCCCAACAAGGCCGGCTACCTGATGGTGGCGGGAGGCACCCACCACGAGATCACGGTCGAAGCCCTGGGCAAAGAGGCGGCCCAGCAGATCATGTACCTGGCCCTCACGGTCTACCTGGCGAGTCCCATCGACAGCCGCTGGACCTTCAACCAGGCCCGCATCGCCACCATCGACGCCTGCGAACAACTATATCCCGGCGATTTCGCCAATCTGTCATCGGTGATGAACGCCTGGGCGGCGGTGGGCGTTGGAAACCCGGCCCCGGCCGAACCACCCCCTCCTCCCCAGCCGATCGAGACTGAAAATGAGTTCTTCTCCCGCGTCTGGAGTTGGGTCGCCGAGGTGTTCAGGATGATCTTCAGGTTGGGTAGGTGATGGGTCAACGGCAAGCCGGAGGCCGGACATGCCGTTAACTATCGGTATGGGTAACCACCGGTACGAGTATCAACCCGATTGGGCCAGGCTGCCCCAGGGGATGGAATTCCAGACGCCCAGCGCGGTGGCCGTGGACTCTCACGACCGCGTGTACGTGTTCCAACGGGGCGACCCGCCGGTGCTGGTCTTCGACCGCGAGGGAAACCTCATCGGCCAATGGCCGCGTAAGGGCGGGGTGCCCATCGACGCCCACCTAATCTACGTAGGCCCCGACGACGGGGTCTACCTGGCCGACCGCGACGCCCATCAGATACTCAAGTACACGCCGGCAGGAGAACTGGTGATGTCCTTGGGGACGCGCGGCCGGGCGGAGCTGCAGGCGCCCTTCAATCACCCGGCGGACATGTGCGTGGCCCCGCCTGGTTCTCCCATGGCCGGCGACCTCTTCGTGGCCGACGGCTACGGCAACTCCAGCATCCACCGGTTCTCGGCGGCCGGGGTTTACATAAGCTCTTTCGGGTCTCCGGGCAGCGGCCCCGGCCAGTTCCGGGTGCCTCACAGCGTGCGGGTGTCAGATGACGGACGGGTCTACGTGGCGGACCGGGAGAATAACCGGGTGCAAATATTCACTCCCGAAGGCCGGTTCGTCGAAGAGTGGACCGACTTCAAGAAGCCCATGGGCGTGCACATCGACGCCGCAGGCACGGTCTACGTCACCGACCAGGTGCCCCGCCTCAGTATCCTCACCCTAGACGGCCAACTCATAGCCCGGGGCCGCACCTTCGAGCAGGCCCACAACGTCTACACCGATTCCCAGGGTAATATCTACGGGGCGGATGTGCAGCACAATAGGCTGCAGGTTTTTAGACGGGTGGGGTAGAGCCGGTCCATCGTCGCAACCGGCAGACTCTGTGCAGCGGGCCAAGACGAGGATATGTCGATGGGGACCGCCCAAGTCGTTCCGGGTGATTTCATTCCCGCCCGCGGTAGAACGCTGTTACTTTCGCCTGCGCGGAATAACAGACACTCTCCTCTTCCGCCGTCCTGGCATAAAGGCTCCGCGTCTTTACTCTGGCCCAGAGCTGCCGCCGCATATAAGCCAGACCACCCCAATCTTGAATCTGGCGGACATGGCACAACTCGTGGCGCAGCATTCTAAGATTGGCCGAATCCTCCAGCTCATCGTCGTCGTCGAACACGAGCCACCGCCGTTTGATCAATATCATGGGGCCTAAAATCGGGATAGGCAGAGTGATCGCGGCGCCGAGCTGCATGTCGAACACGAAGATTCGGGCCGCTTTTAACTCCCTCGTTTTGACGCCGTGTTGCATCAAGCGCTCGGCGCTGGGGCTTTCTAGGTCAATCTTCATCAGGTTTCATCTATTGACCGCTATTGACCGCCGTTGGCGGCCGGCGTCTTTTCCAGGGAATATCCAGAGGTCTTTACAATCCTTGAACCGTTCGCCAGTTCCACGATGATATCGTACGCGCCCAATGGGGAATCAGCCGCTAGAGTGATAACCGCGCTGATCCTCCTTTGGGAATCAGACGTCATGGCGGAAACCGGCAGTTCAACACCGTCTTGAACGAAGGCCACGGACCTTGGAGACTCAAATCCGTTCCCATTAATCTCGATCGCCTCATCGGCGGGGTCATTCCCTGATGGCGGGTTGCTGACCGGTGGCGAGATTCCCGAAATTACGAGTCCTCGCGACGCGCTCCGCTCCGGGATAATCTTGCTGCCAAAGTAGAAGGTCAGGATACTCGCATATGCCGCCAGAAACCATTTACGGTCCTCAACGGGGATTTCAACCGCTCCGAAGTCGCCAAAGAAAACCAAGAACATTATCGCGGTGAATGTGATCACGATGAAGGACCGAATCGTCCCCCTGGGTAAGCCAAGCGTTTCGTCCAAGCGCAATTCATTCTTTCTGAATGCTCGAATAGTCCGGTACGCGAGCGCAAAGAAGGCCCCGAGGATGATTAAAAAAATCAGCCCGGCGAACGATGGAATGATGATGTCTTGGAAAAAGGAATTCGTCATGGCGAAGCCTCCAAAGGCCAAATGTTTGGCGTCCGAAACAAATTCGAACCTATGCATCGGGCCGATGTGAATTGGGCCCGTGGTTCAAATACACTTTTATTGCAGTCTGTCACGACGCAGCCACGCCCTCCGCCGCTTTGTTCAGTTCTATCTGAACCAGTATCCAGACCATGGGGGCGAAGACGATCCACGCCAGGAAAATCAGGAGGGCGGGGTATTTGTCGCCATTAAAGGCGGCGAACTCGCTGGCATAATGCCAGGCGGCGAAGTAGTTCAAAATCGGGATGATGAGAAAGACGGTCCACATCCCCGCTCCTTCGTCTTTGCCGTTGGCGATGTGGAGTTCCTTCAGGGTGGAGTAGAACCAGTAGATGAAATAGATCCCCAGGGTAACGATGGCCAGGACGACCTGCATGACCAGGTTCCGCTTCTTGATGTGGCCGGTTTTCATCGGAAATCCCCCAATTTCGACGATTAGATGGCCACGATTATAGCAGTTTTGTTCGAAATACCTCTAATTACCCGGCAATCACCTCCGGCGTCGTCTGTCAAGGCTGGAATCCCAGCAGGTGCATGCCCGAGTCTATCTTAATCATCTCGCCGGTGATGTATCCGGCGTCTTCCAGCAGCCAGACCACGGTCCTGGCGACGGATTCCACATCGGCGACCGACTTGAGAGGGACCTGGTCCGTGAACTTTTCGAAGAGGGTTTTGGCCCCCTCTTCGCCCAGGCCCTCGGCCCACCAGCGGGAGGGAAAGGCGCCGGGCAGGACGGCGTTGACCCGTATCTCGGGGGCCAACGCGCGGGCCAGGGCGGTGGTCATGGTGTTCAACGCGCCCTTGGAGGCCACGTAGGCGATGGAGCTGCCCGCGCCGGTGATGGCCGATATGGACGACACGTTGACTATCGACCCCTCGCCCTGGGCCTTGATGTGGGGCGCGACCGCCCGGGTCATCTGGTAGGCCCCCACCACGTTCACCGAGTAGAGGTCCATGAACTGCTGGGCCGACAGCGACTCCAGGTCCTTGGAGTCGGCGAAGACCGACCGGGCGGCGTTGTTGACCAGCCCGTCGATGCGGCCCCACTTCTCCATGGCCTCGGCGGCCAGGCGGCGGCAGTCCTCGTCCACCGACACGTCCGCTTTAATAACCAGGGACTCCACGCCCAGGTAGTCGCAGACCGCCTCGGTATCCCGGGCCTCTTTCTCGCTCTTGGTGTAGTTGATGACCACCCGCGCCTCTTTGGCCGCCAACTGTTTCACGACGGCGGCGCCGAGCCCGGTGGCCGAGCCGGTGACGATGATCACGGAATCTCTCAGGTTCATGGTTCTCCTTGCGGAAGCCGTCAGCTCCGATTCCGTCGGGGCCTTCGGCATTCAGCTTATTGGTTTCTGAATGTTGGCGAGCGAAATCCCCCTCGGTCCCCCTTTATGAAAGGGGGAAGGCGGAGCTGACCGCCCCGATGGAATCGGGGGCTGACAGCCTGGGCCTAAAGGCCCAATAGCTTTTCCGCGTTGCCGTGGTTGATCAGTTCGCGGTCGGACTCGGGGCAGTCCAGATTGTCCACCATCTCGTTGTATTCGTTGAAGTGGGAAAAGGGGTGGTCGGTGCCGTAGAGCAGCCGGCCGGCCCCGTACATCTTGTAGCAGTATTCCAGGGCGGCCGGACTGTGGGCCACCGTGTCCACGTAGATCTTGTCGAAGTAGACCTGGGAGGACTCGGACAGGTCGTCCCAGTCTTGGGGCGAGGTCCAGGCGTCGATCATCCGGCCCACGCGGCCGCGGATGAAAGGCACGAACCCGCCGGTGTGGGGGACGATCAACTTCAGGCCGGGGTATTCCTGGAACACGCCGCTCATCACCAGGCGCACCGTGGCCAGGGTGGTGTCGAACATGAAGGCCATGCCGGGGACCAGGGGCCGGTGGTCGATGCCGTTCATGTTGATCGGCGCCGTGGGGTGCATGTTCATGGGCACGCCCAGGCTCTCGATGTGCCGGTAAACCGGCCAGAACTCACGGATGTCCAGGGTCTTCTGGTTGATGTTGGAGAAGAGATAGACGCCCTTGAAGCCCAACTGTTTCACGCAGCGGTCGATCTCGGCGATGGTGCGTTCGGCGCTGCCCCAACCCAGGGTGGTCCAGGCCTCGAACTTGCCGGGGTGGGCCTGAATGACACTCGCCAGGTGGTCGTTGATCCGGGAGGCCCAATCGTCGGCCTCGGGCCCGCCCAGTAGCTCCGGGCCGGGCATGCCGTGGCTCAGGACCGAGAGGCCGATGCCCAGGTCCTCCATGTCCCGCAGCTTCTGGTCGACATCGGCATGGACCAACGGCGAGGCGTGGCGGTAGCCGCCGGTGCAGCTTACGAAGTAGGTCCCGCCCTCCAGAACGCCCTGGGGCAGGGAACTGCGTCCCGCCAGGTATTCCAGATAGGGCAGATAGACCAGGTGGCTGTGGACGTCGATGCGCATAAATCCCCCTCGGTCCCCCTTTACGGCTTTGCCTAAATAGTCCATTTTGCCTAAAAACAGGGGAGGTTGCCTAAAAAGTGAAAAGCACGGATGTTAAACTGCGCTCCAAAGTCTCTGGAGGCGGTGGCAATATGTCTCGATTCTATCCCTT
>JACZUF010000055.1 GCA_022573285.1 Chloroflexota bacterium | reverse complement strand
TGGGTGCCCAGGTCCAAGGCGGCATAATTGGGTGAGACCGGGCCCACGTAATCGTTGCGGATGTTGCGCTCCCGCTTCGGGCTTATCTTGGCGTCCAGGGTAAGGCACAGGGCGGAATACCCGGCCTCTTCGGCGCGGGCCGCCATGCCAAGGCTCAGTTCCCGGTCTTTGAACAGGTACTGCTGGAACCAGATGGGGCCGGTGGCAGCTTCGGCCACGTCCTCCAGGGTCTTGGCCGAATGGGAGCTCAATATCATTACGGTGCCGGCGGCCCCGGCGGCCCTGGCCGACGCCAATTCGGCCTCCGGATGGGCCGCGCCGTGATTCCCGGCCGGGGCCAACATGACCGGAAAGCTGATCTTCTGACCCAGGACGGTGGTGCTCAGGTCGCGCTGGCTCAGGTCCACCATCATCCTGGGTTTCATGACGATGGAGTCCAGCACGGCGCGGGTGCGCCGGAGGGTTATCTCGTCGGTGGCGGCCCCGGCGATGAAGTCGTAGTCGCCCTTATCGAGACGCTCTTTGGCGATCTCTTCGTACTCGAATAGATTTACCGGTTCTTGGGCCATGGAAAATACCTCCAGGGAACCGTTACTTGAAGGCCGCGTGGCGAGGCAAGTCTAAAAGCTGGGCTGTGCGTAGTCAATCGCACCGGAGATACCGGACGCCGGTGACCGTGAAACCAGACCCGTGCTATTCTTGCCCACGGCGAATCTAGACTGCGGCCCGGGTTGGAAATTATGGTGAACAAAGCGGCGGACTACGAGATATTCGAGGCGGGCGATCTGGAGTTGCAATCGGGGGCGACCCTTCGGCGGGCCAAGCTGGCCTACAAGACCCACGGTCAATTGAACGCCAACAAAGACAACGTGGTGGTGTTCCCCACCTTCTTCGGCGGAACGCACACCCAGAATGAGGGGATGATTGGCGAGGGCCGGGCCCTGGACCCAGACAGATATTTCATCATCGTGCCGGATATGTTCGGCAACAGCGTGTCAACTTCACCCAGCAACGCCGGCCCGCCCTACAACCGGGCCCGTTTTCCCCAGGTGAGCCTCTACGACAATGTGGCCTGCCAACACCGCCTGGTCACCGAGGTGTTCGGCATCGACAAGATCGCCCTGGTCACCGGCTGGTCCATGGGCGCCCAACAGACCTACCAATGGGGCAGTCTGTACCCGGAGATGGTGGAACGTATCGTGCCGGTCTGCGGCTCGGCCAGGACCTCCCGCCACAATTTCGTCTTTCTGGAGGGAGTCAAGGCGGCCATCACCACCGATGCCGACTGGGCCGGCGGGTCTTACGAGAAACCCCCGCTGAAGGGGCTGCGGGCCATGGGCCGGGTGTATGCCGGTTGGGCCGTGTCCCAGGCCTTCTACCGGGAGGAGGTCTATCTGAAGTTGGGGTATGGGTCGCTGGAAGACTACCTGGTTGAGTTCTGGGAGGCCCGAAGAGTAAATGCCGACGCCAACGACCTGCTGTCCATGATCTGGACCTGGCAGAACGCGGACATCAGCAACAACCATGTATTCGGCGGAGACTTCCGGAGGGCCCTGGGAGCGATACAGGCCAGGGCCATCGTCATGCCCGGCCGGACCGACCTTTACTTCCCGCCCGAGGACAATGAAATAGAGGTCGCACAGATGCCCAACGCGGAGCTGCGGCCCATCGAGTCCATCTGGGGGCATCTGGCCGGAGGACCGGGCTTCAACCCGGAAGATTCCAAGTTTGTGGACGACGCCCTAAAAGAGATACTGGCCAGTTAGGAGCTATTCAAACAAACGGATACCGGTGGCTTCTATCGATAATCCGCCGATAATCCGCGTTACCAACCGTTCGTGGTGAGCTCTGTCGAACCATGACCGCGCCGAAGCCGAGGCCCTTCGACGGGCTCAGGACGAGCGGAGGCCGTAAAGGCGTTTTCTGGATGTAGGCACTATCCAAATGATGACCCGCTCAAGACTGGAGGATTAACATGGCGGACCTGCGTTATGAGAGATATCCCGACGGCAATTACGCCGTCTTCACCATGAACCGGCCCGACCGGTTGAACGCCCAGGGCGCGGCCATGCGGCAAGAATTGCGGGAGGCGCTGGACGAGTTCGCCGCCGACCCGGAGATGCGGGTGGGGATAGTCACCGGGGCGGGGCGGGCATTTTCGGCCGGGGCCGACCTGAAGGAGATGTCCACCCAGTCCGGCTCGCTGGCGGCGCTGACCGAGGAACAACGGATCGAGGGCTACCGGGGCAACCAACCCTTCGGTAGAAACCCCAAGCCGTTCATCGCGGCGGTCAACGGTCTGGCCATCGGCGCGGGGATGGAGCGGGCCGCCGACTGCGACATACGGATCGCTTCCACCCAGGCCTACTTCGGCCTGTTTGAAGTAAAACGGGGCATCCTGGCCAACTACGCCATCAACAACCTGGCGCGGGTGCTGCCCTACGGCGAAGCCGTGTACCTGATGCTCTCCGGAGACACCTTGAGCGTGGAAGATGCCCACCGGCTGGGTTTCGTGCACCAGGTCTTGGAGCCCCAAGAACTGATGCCCAGGGCGGTCGAGATTGCGGAGATGATCGGGGCCAACGCGCCGTTGGCCGTTCAGGGCACCAAGGCTGTCGCCCAGTTCTGGCGGCGGTACGGTCTGGAAGAGTCCCTGCGGCTAACCGCCTCGGTGGGTCAGCGGGTGCTAAGTTCCCAGGACGCGTCGGAGGGACCCAAAGCATTCGCGGAAAAGAGGCCGCCCGTGTGGCAGGGCAGATGAACTCCCGTTGGTTTCAAGCTAATTTGCCCATCGAGCCAAGCACAACCTCAATCACCGGTCTCGCCTTCAGCACTTTTTTGAGTAATTGTTTCCGGAACTAGCCAGTCACTGTCTGGTCGGCATATTAACCTAGCGTTTCTATACGCCCAGTCGAACGGTATCACTGTGTGCCCGAAGTAATTACCGGAGATTGTCTTTCAATATTTTCAATTATGATGCGCCGCCAGTCCGATTCCGGGTTGCCAGCGCTTCTTGCTGAGGGCAGGGGTAAATCCCGCCAGTTGGTCCTCGGTGCGCTCCGAGATACGCGCCGCTCGAGCGGTCATTTCCGGCACTCTTAGCTTTCCGCGCTAGTCACGAAACACCACGCATTGTAGTCCCTGAGCCCGGAGGCGGACCCAGTCCAGCACTGCCACGGAACCTGTCTGCCCTGAGAAGACCCGGTGACAGAGCGGCTTGTGCTGAGGCCGGGCCATGAGGTGCAGGCTAGACCATTCCCAAGGGCGCTGAACTCAGGGAAAGAGGACTGATCTAGGAAATCCATGTTTGAACCGGTTTGTAAACGTTTATTAGATGGTGCAATAACGAAGTCAACGGGCCGGCCCGGAGACGCCGTTCCGGCGGTCCAATGGTGTGACCAAAATGTTGTACCGATTCAAAGGATGCGGAAAATGCGGCGGCGACCTGCTGTTGGACTGCGACGAATGGACCTGCTGCCAATGCGGCCGAGTCTACTATCCCCAACCGTTTCCCATGGGGCCGCTGCTGGAACCGATGAAGGCCCAACATCCTCTTTCCACCGGCGTTTCGCCCGCCGAGACGGGCCTGCACCGCAAACGACGTAAGGCCCGCCGCGTCAACGCAATGATCGCCGCCAAGAAGCGAAGCGATGAAAAGTGGCGCAGCACGAACCAACTGGTGATCTCCTACCTCGACCAGGGCAAAAGTGTACGGGATATCTCTGAGATCCTAGGACGCCACGCCCGCCAGATCCGAGGAGTCCGGGAGCGGCTCGACGACCTGCGCGCCATGGCGCTGGACCCGGTGGCCGTCGACTAAGAAACCAGGTAAACGTCAAGCCTCTGCACCCCTTTGGCCGAGAGCCGGATGGCGTACCCAGTCGTCTCTTGTTCCAAGCGCTCGTACACCTCCGGTTAGCCAAAGGCGGCATCGCCCCGAACAGCAACCGCCGTCCCTTCTTCTGTTATCTTTTCACCACGGCCCAATGAGTTCCTGCCAGCCGCCGGCGCTATGGACGTTGCCGGGTCTTGGCGCCGCACCTTCGCAATCCCCGAACTGGTTGACCCGAACTGGTTGAATAGAAAGCGGGCATGATAGCAGGCACATGCGAAGCGCCCGTTGTAGGCGGCTCCATCCTCTTGGCCATGCACCGGACTCTCCGAGTTATCCTGACTGGGAAATACGGGAATAAAAGGACCCAAATGAACATCAAAGCATGCTGAACCAGGCGCCGCTGGTGCGTAAGGTCAGGGGCGCCTATTACGGTTGGTGGGTACTGGCTTCCACCTTTGTCTTGGGAACGTTGTCGGGCGGAATATTTGGCAACAGCAGCGGAATATTTTTCGGCCCCATACAACGTGATCTGGGCCTGAATAGCGCCCAAACCTCGTTGATCTTCAGCTTGGCCAGGGCCGAAGGCAGTATTGCCGGGCCAATCGTCGGCCGGTTGGTGGACCGGTTCGGTTCGCGCCCCATGATCGTATTTGGGGGATTGCTGGCAAGCGGCGGCTTTATCGCCCTCCATTGGGTGCACAGCTACGTGCTGTTCGTGGTGATCTTTGTCGGGGTGGTGGGCGTTGGGAAGAGCTCCGGTCTGGGTCAGGTGTTGATCAGCGCGGTCAACCGTTGGTTCATCCGCCGCCGGTCGTTGGCCATGTCCATCTGCATCACCGGGTTTTCCTCTGGCGGGGCGGCCATCTTGCCGCTGATCACCCTCGGCGTCAGCACCATCGGCTGGCGCGATGTCATGCTCTACTCCGGGATATTCATGGGAATCATCGTCATTCCCCTGGCCTCTTTGGTGCGGCACTCGCCGGAGCGGATGGGGATCGGGCCCGACCTGCCATTTCCCCAGGAAGGGAAATCAGGCCCGCCGCAGCCGGTCATCATCGACTTCACCGTGCGGCAGGCGCTGCGGACCCGTTCCTACTGGATATTGTTCACCGGTTCCGTGCTTAGAATCAGTCTCTGGGGCACCATATCGCTCCACTCGGTGGAGATGTTCGTGTGGAAGGGTATGTCCCATGAAATGGCCGGCCTGATGTTCTCGCTGATGTTTTTACTCTCCATCCCGTTGCGCTTGGTGGTGGGTTTTTTGGGGGACCGGTTCCCGCTACCACCCATGATGGGCGGCGGCATGGCGTCCGCGGCCCTGGCGGTCTTGGCCATGCTGCTCGTGGATGGAAATATCGCTGTTTACCTGTTTGTGGCCTTGATGGCGATAGAGCAGGGGAGCAGCACCCTCAACTGGGTGGCGCTGGGCAATTACTTTGGGCGGACCAGTTTTGGGACTCTCATGGGCCTCATCAGCGTGGCGTTCAACATTGGCATGTTGATCACGCCCATCTATGCAGGACTCGTATTCGACCGTACCGGCAGCTATACCGTCGTGTTGGTCTCTTTCCTGCCTATATACCTGATCAGCGGCGTCTTCTTCTTGATGACCCGGAAGCCCGAGGCGCCGGTCACATCCCGGGCCGCGGCCTATGGGCGTTAGAGCCTAGACCAATTTCCGGAGTAGGCTGCCGAATCCCTGGATAGGCTCGGTCCAACCGATGCGGCGCAGGGCCAGCCAGATGGTGGCCTGGTTCACCGAGATCACGGTCTTGCCCAACTGCTGTTCCAGGGGTTCCACCGCGTCCAGTCCACGCCAGGCGGTGCCCGGCAGGAAGACCGTGTCGGCTTCGTCCTTCACTACCGTTGGCACGAAGTCGATGATCGTCTGGACCGTCTCTTCCTCGATCTCCAGAGGGTTCATGGAGTCCTGCATCCACGGCTCGCCATCGGCGTTCAGCACTTCGAACCCAGCCTCTTCAAGGAGGGGCTTTAGACGCTGGCGCAGGTGGAAATGCCGGTAGGGCCCCGCGATGCTGAGCCGCTTGGAGCCCATGAACTTGAAGGCCTCGATGCAGGCCCACACGGCGGTGATGGATTCCACCACGCTGGCCTGCTGCATCTCTTCCGACATCTGCCGGTCGAACTGGAGGTAGCCTTTGTGATAGGTGCCCGAGGTGCAGGCGTAGACCAGGATGTCGGTTTGATGTTGGAGAGGGAGCGGGCGCCCCGGCTGACATCTTCGTTCATCTTGTCGGCGTCAAAGCCGAACAGGGCGGTGTCCACGGTGGCCGCTTCTTCGCTGGAGATGCTGATCCGGTGGCCGGTGTCTTTCCGCGCGCCGGGCTGGGCGCCCCAATCGCCGTTGAACATCCGCTCAAAGTGAACGGTTATCTCCGGGGGCAGGACCCGGTAGAAGTCGGGCTCCACCACGGGGTTGGTGGCGGGCACCAAAGCCCCGATACGCTTGGTTGCGGCCATGTTTAATTACCCCTTATGCGGGCTGCTGGAAATAAAAGAGGGAAAGCCCCCGCGGGAATTAATCAGCGGCGCCGGCGGTCTTGGCCGGCGCGGCCTCAACAAGCTCGTAAAGGGTGGTCCGGGCGCGGATCTGCTCGTCCCAGCCCCGGAACCGCAGGTCGATCATCAGGCCGTCCGGTCCTTTGTATTTCCGGTTGACCTTGCTGCTGCCGGGACACTCGGTGCCACCGTGCTCCTCCACGGTGGCGACAGCTTCGTCAAGGTCGTCAACGTAGAAGCCGATGTGGTGGATACCCTTGACGGTGGAGGGGCCTTCGCCCAGGTTGGGGGCTTCATCGGAACCCATCTTCAGGACGGCGAAATAGATGTAGCCGTCGGTGAGCCAGACCCCGTCCTCGCCGGTGTCGGCGGGGCTGCGGCGCAGTTCGTCCAAGCCGAACACGGTCTTATACCACTCGGCGGTCGCGGCCGGGTCCTCGGTGTGCAACGCTATGTGCTTGATCCTGGCCATGGTTCCTCCCTCTGCGGCTGTCGACTATTAAATGGCGGGCGGAAAGCCGGTTGCCCGGTCTACCCGGTTTTACACGCCAGGCAATTGTACATCGCGTCGCGGCGTTGGGCCATTCGATATGTGGGTCAGTTCTCCACAGGCGGTTTCAGGAAGGTTTTGAGCACGCCCAGGGAATAGCCGACCCCGAAACTGACCCCGCCGCCCAGTACCAGTCCCCAGACCGCGCTGGCCAGCGAAAGGGGGTTGATCCCGGTCTGTTGCATCAGTACGGCCAGTCCCAGTCCGGTGACGGCGCCCACCAAAGTGCTGAAAATTGAGCGTTTCCAGGCGGGGACTGGGACCCAGCGGCGCCACCCCCGTGGCCTGCGCCGGGATACTTGGACCTTGGCGTCCAGTTTGGCGCTTAGACCGTTGGCCGCCAGGGGTGCGCTGGCCAGGGCCCCGGCCCCGGCAACCGCCGAGACGCCGGTGGCAGCGAAGGCCGCCGCGCCGCCGAAGCCCGTGATGTTCACCTTGAAGGGTATGGTGCAGAGTTCGATGAGCCCGCTGCGCAGGGTGCCTTCGACCTCGTAGATACCCCGGGTGTAGGACGAGAAGTCTGCCACGTTTACCGTGGTCACCCCTGAGGAGAACTTAAGGTCCTTGCCCGCAAGCTCCGTGCCCAACCCCTGGACTCCCCAGCGCAGCGAAACGTCAGCCGGCATGTCGATGCCGCGGATTGTGAGGACGGCTCCGGGCTCGATGTCTAGGGTTTCATCAGCCTGGGAGGGCAGGGTGAAGGACGACGGTTGGCCGCCCTCGATGATGATCTTAGTGTCGCCGCAATCGATGTTGTGCGGGCCGTCATGGGCGTATGCCTGGGGCGCCATCAGCCACAGAACGGCCGTCAACAATAGCGTCGCCACGGCAAATTGAGTGCCGGCTTTTTTTGTATTCAAATCTGGTCCCAGTGCCGGTCCTCGGTCAAGCAGTCTTGGCGGTTATTCTAGATCAAGCTGGCCACGCCGGGCAACGGATGGGAGGGCAGCAGGTTCCTTGGAAGTCATCCCAATGCGGCGGTTCGAACGCTACCGCGCCCTTTGCCCGGGGCTGATGCCGGAGTGGCGGAAAGCCCAATGCCCCATCAGGCTTACCGGTTGGGTACAACCCGCCAGGTCATTTGAGCAACGCGGGAACCGGGATTAACCTCTGGTGAACCGGGTCGACGGCTAGACTGAGATGCTCGAGGGCCGTCGCCCCCAGCAAAGGACTGATGCCTTCGGGTCCGAACACCACCAATACGATGGTCTGGTCATCACCCAACCGCATGCGGGCATACCCAATGGGATATTCCACGAGCCGGTCATCGGCCAGTTCGAAGCTCCGATGACCTTCCTGCTCTATCCCTAGCTGGTCCAGCGCTTCCTTTGGCAAAACAGTATAGGTGGACCCAGTGTCTACCAAAGCATCCAGGTCTACGAAATGCTGCCCTGCCAAGTCGCCTACTTGGATGGGGACAGTGAAGGTTCCCATTTTTCGACTCCATTCAACGGCATGGTGTATAACAAGAGGAAATATTGGTGGCACCGACTGGGTTCGAACCAGTGACCTAGCGCTTATGAAGCGCCCGCTCTAACCACTGAGCTACGGTGCCACCCGGAGACCACCCGGCCAGCCGCCAGGGTGTGTCTCGAATACCAATGGTAATGGCGGGCATTTCACAGTGTCAATTGGCGTGGGGCTTCCTGCCGGTTTAGAATTGTCTGACAATGACCGCTTCAGACGAATCTTTAACCCCTCAGCCCTCGCCGGAAGAGCACTCGCGGGAGACCGCCGAGCGGCTGCGGGCGACGGTGGCCGGGTTGGCCTCGCAACTGCGGCCCTTTCCCCCGTTTCTGGGCATGACCACGCTCCAGGCCATCGAACTGGAACTGCCTCCGGGGTCGGGGTTCCGACCGCCGCCCGAGTTGGGATGCGTGGTGGTGCTGCCCGACGGAGAGATTTCGGAATTGGACCTGAAGATGATCCCCGGTCCCGACGGACCAACGGACGTTGACCAAGTGGAGGAGTTCACGGAGTTGGACCTGCCGCCCGAGCAGTACATCGCCTACGCCACGGTGGCGGTGCAACTGCTGCAAGCGGAGATCGGGCGCCGGAGCGGACCCGGGTAGGAGTCCGTGGTTCTGCACGGTGATTTTGGCTTGAAACTAGGCGTGGTTCGACGGGCTCACCATGAGCGGTATCTGAGATGAGATGGTTCGAATTCTGAAGCTTGGCTGATGCGCGTAGGGGCGGGTTTCAAACCCGCCCCTACTGAAGTGAGGTCTACCGGTACCTCGCCAACCGACCCTATATCCGCTCGTCCTGAGCTTGTCGAAGGGCACGCATAAGTCATATTGCGGGTTTGGAAGTTCGGTGTCTCAATTGGAATGATGGTTCGACAAGCTCACCGCGACGTGTACGCAATTGACCCATGCCATCCCCCGACGGGATTATCGTATCGATCCTCACGGTTCCGTTCTCGACGCTGATATTGTCGACCACTAGTATGAGCAAATCTTGGCGCTCCTCGAATGACATGTCATCTAGACCTTTCCCGATCCGGAGGCAAAAGGACTCAAGATGCTCAAGCGCCCTTTCGGTGCCCTGCTCCTTCTCTACCCTCTGGCTCAGGTCTCGGGAAGTTCCATTCAACTCTTTAGTACGTGCCCGTAGCTTGTCCATCTCCGTCTTATAGCGATTGAGATCCATCGCCTCATTGGCATATGCCTGAGTGAACCGGTCTTCTTGGACCCGTTCCTGCCTCAGCGCAAGCTCAACCTGCCGGAGTTCATACGCGATGCCGGAACCGGCATCTGAGCCCTCGAGCCGACTTCGGTACTCATCGATCAGTATCTGCGGGTTCTGCAACGCCTCTGTCACCGCCGTCCAGACCGCATTCTCAAGAGGCTCACCAGAGATGGCACCAGGAGAGCACCGCTGTCCCGTCGATGACGAACCCCAGTGGACACGGTTGCAACGGTACCCGCTACGGCCTCTTTGGGTGAATCCAGTGTAAGTTCCGCTGCACCGTGGGCAGCGCACCAGTCCTCGGAGCAGATACTGGTGACGACGGTTGTTCCGGGCAGAGAACCGGGTGTTGGCCAGCAGTTGCGATTGCGCTGCCTGCCAGGTGCCATCGTCCACCAGAGCCGGGACCGGGATCAGGATCTCCTCCTGTCCCGACTGTCTGTAACGATAGCTGCCCTTATAGACCGGGTTTGTCAACATCCGAAATACCGCCGTTGGCTGCCACTGGGCTGCCCCCTTTGCGGTCGCCACTCCCTCTTGGGTCAACTTCCTGGCGATTGACCTGGTGCTCAGCTGATCATCCACCAGCATCCGGTACATGCGGCGGATGACCGCCGCCTGGTAATCAGAGATCTCCAACCTGGCCCGGCCGGACTCGCTCCTCTTTATCCAGCGGTACCCAAACGGCGGGTGCCCTCCGACCAGGGCGCCCTCTCTCGCCCTCTGGAGCTTGCCCCTCCTGGTCCGTTCCATTATCTTAGCCCGCTCGTACTCGGCAAAAAGTCCTTGCATCCCAAGGAGCATCCGGCTCTCCGGGGAATCATCCACCGGGTAGTTTAGAAACTCCACTCGGATGCCAGCTTTCTCGATCTCCTCCAGGACCAGGCCTTGGTAAACGGCCTTTCGGGCTAGACGATCAGGAGAGTGGAATACCACCACATCTATCTCGCCGGTGAGGAAAGCGTCACGAAGCCTATCGAGTCCGGGGCGGTCTAAGGTGGCGCCGGAGAAGCCGTCATCGATGTACTCACCGATATTTATGTATCCCCGTTCCGAGACGTACACTCGTACCGCTTCCAATTGGCTCAGGATGGTCTGTTCCTTCTCTTGAAGGTCGGTGCTGACCCTGACGTAGATCGCGGCCCGTATCTCAGTCGGCATCAAGTTCTCCTTCTGCGGTGATGGGACCATCACCATTGGATATGTCGTCTGCGCGTAGCTGCTGCGGCTCTTCCCCGCTTTTTGAAGGGCACAGAAAGCAGTGGCCGTCAGGCCTGCCGCGGAGTTGGAACTCGATCACGGCATTCGCGACCTGTTCGGCGGCCTCCGCGACCCTATCGCTCGAATCCTGCAAACTCCGGCGGATCTCACGCAAGCTGATATCGTTGACCACCCGATCATAGTCGGCGGCCTCGGGGGCGTTTGATAGCGGAGGCTCACCAACGATCCAGTGACTTTCGACCTGTTCGTCGGTCCGTGCTATCAAGGTCTTGACCGCAGTTTCCGCCATATACGAAGCATGATCAATTTTATAGCCGCTTTGCAAAAATAGACCTTGAGCCCGTTCGATCATACTCTGTCGGGACTGCTGGAAGTGCAGCCACCGTTTCGTCCACCCGGCCTCGCCATCCAGGGCCTCGGCCAATCTTGTCTCGTGTTCCATCAGACCCTTCAACAAAATACGCGAGACCTGTTGGGGCACCTCGATGTCCCGGTCCATCACTGGTGCTTTAGCGATCCCCCTCCCGATCAGCAGGGCTTCCCCGCCTTGGGCCAATGCAGCGCCGACCTGGTGGTCAAGCCATGCCTCGGGCTCCACTTCTGGCCCCGTGTTTTTGGCATGGGTCTGCACCGCCTCGAACACTCCTGCCCCGACCTGCTGTAGAAGGTGGAAATGCTCACCCAGATATTGGGCGTCCAGTTGGATATCGACCTTCTCCCAACGTTCTACCTTCTTGCCCGCTGTCACACGGTCCACCAAACCCTTCACCGTGCGCGGATCGATCTTCAGGGATTTACCGATGGCCCGGAAGGAATTTCCCTTCCGTCTCAGGCTTGCTGCCTCTTCGGCGACCTCTTCTTCAATCTTACGCTTTGGCATTTCGTATCTCCGTACACTTTATGCCAGTAATGTAGCCTCTGATGATACATATGTCAAGTATCTTATGCTATTTAATAGTTAGATTGACCCGTAAAGTAACTCCATGTAAGGTAAGGTCAAGGGTTGAATCAGAGGACCTTCGCCTTGAACAGCAAGAACGGGAATGAAGACCGAGATCCAGTCACCAGGGTGGAAACCGCCGGTGATTTCGCCGATGAGCGAAGACACTCAGGCGGCGAAGTCCCGCTTCGCGTGTCGTTACACCACACCGAGGTGCCGGATGGCAAAGTCCGGATGAAAAGGGCCTTTCGGTTGATCCTGCGAGCGACGCGGGGCGAAGATGACTCTATTTGAACCCGAAATTAAGATACGACGGGACATGATCTCGTCGAGGAGGAAAAGAGCATGGAAATGCTATTAAAATTCGAATGTCCGGAGTGTGGAAAAACGTTCATCGTAGAGGACCTCGAGGTCGACGGATCGGAGCTGAGCTGCCCGCATTGTCAAGAAGAGGTTCCGGTTCCCGAATGTGACGACGACGAAGAGGAATAACGACAGGGTCGAAGACGGGGACGGGCCACATGCCCGTCCCCGTCTTCGTTAATGTCCGCCCGGAATCACACTCTGGCGGCGCTGTTCACCGCCGCCACCGGCTCGCGCGTCTCGGCCTTCATACTTAAAAGCAATGACCGTCACGGGTCATCCAGGCTGAGCTACTAGCTATAAGCCGCCAATCAAAGCCGAGGGGGAACAGGCTGCAATACCAACAATACTCAGCCCGCCTTTGGCGCACTCCTAGGAAATCCTACCCCTCCACAATCGCCTAAGAATCAAACCACAGGTTGTTCCCAATATTGATTAATCTTCTGAGGTTCCTGATGTTTCGTTGGATCGGAAGTAAACGCCAAAGTAAACAAAGAAAACGAAGTAAACAGAAAGGTAAACAAAACCACCCGCAATCAACACGCGGACGTGCTAAAGAGGGCAGTAGTTTCACCCAGACTACACAGAAAGAACGCGACCGCATGTTCGAATTGCGGAGCCAAGGGTTCAGCGTACACGCCATTGCCAAGGAACTGTCCAGATCGAGCAGAAACATTTATCAATCGCTCACGGAAAAGGGCACTTTGCCACTGCCTGAGCCGGAAGACCAGCTACCGCATTCTGGACGTGAATCCCAGGAGAAAAACGTTCGTCGCAAGAGAGGGAAGAGAAGACGTAGAGGTGGGAGTTCTAAAAGAGGGGATTCGGTTTCTTCTTCTGCCTTATGGAGAAGTTTGGATCCTACCCTCGAGCAGATTGCAAAAGATCTCCTGAATACAAATGAAGAGTTTGCCTTACATGTACTGGCTGCTCAGCTAGGGATCAAGATGCCCGTGGTAACGGTCGACGATATGATCCAAGGGGATATCAGACGCGATCCTGAATTACGCAGTCGATTGGCTGAAGACAAAGTGAATCGGTTGATTCGCAGGGGAAGGACCGAAACAGAGATCGCGGAAGAATATTTTGACCTGGCCATCAAACTTTCCGAATGGAAAGAGAGCGGGCGCTGGTCAGAGATAGTAGAAAAAGCGGTGACCTCTGGAGAGTTGCGTAAAGCGGTTGAGGCGATTTTGGGTGCCATGTCCAAAAATCGTCAGCCGCTCTCTGAGGAAATCTCGCATCCACGTTCCATCAAAGGAGATGATACTGCCCCGAAGCACCACAACCTGGAATTCGAGAGTACGACCCCGGAGGCGGGTACTCCCGTGGCCTCGGCATCAGAGAAATTACGCTCTACTCTGGATTATAGCGACCTTGGACCTAAGGGATCAGAGAGACCGAATGGGAACCAACTCAAGAGGAAGCGCCGGGATTCAAGTGAATTGTCTCCAGAAGAGAGGGAAAGAAGATTGCGGATAATAATGCAGCCAATATCGGTCACACGGGACCAGGCCAACGACTCTGTTCCAGTGGAAACGTTCGTCCCAGAAACCCCAAATAGGGATTTAATTGAGGAATAGCTAATTGGAACCACAGTGATTTATGCCCTTCGACCCACCTGGGTTGAGCAAGCGCCACCAACATACAAATTGGCTTCCGGAATCGATGTACTAGCGATTGGCGGTTGGCATAGTCTGCTTTCTGGTACAGCGTGACACGGATTTCTAGTTGAGTTCGACTCTATTTCAAGTCCCAATACCCAAACTCGGTTGCTTTCTGGCATTAGTGTAGTTGGTATCTAGCGAGGGTTGGCTATCGGCAAATAGCTGGTATAACAGCCTTCGATGCAACGAACACTATGCAAGAATAGTTGGCGTTGTCTGAATGTGGAGATAGAGGAGAAAACATGCCCATCGACGGTTGCGAGCACTAATTTCACGAACTGGCGAACGAGGTCTTGTCGGCGTGGTCGCGATGATTAATTTTTTAGGCTTAACGCTGGGCTACATCGATGGCCCATTTACCGAAAAGAACTTTGACTTTGCCAGAGATTGTTCTTACTTCAGCGTAATTCTGTTTACCGTGGGGATGCTAGCAGTCGGGATTATATACGCGGACCAGTGGGTGAGCTATTTCCGCACGAAACCAAATTGGTTAGATGTTGATCCGGAATAAAATTGGGTTTCCTTGGGCCTATAATCGAAGGACTCGCCTTTGACTCTATAAACCTCTGGGCGATTGATTGACTAACGACGCCTCCTCCTATTCGGCTTTGACGCCATGGTCTGAGGTGGACCCCATTAGTTGGACAGGTTTGGTGCAAAACTAAGTGAGAGTCCCGCCGTATTTCCAAGGTCTCCCGATGCACCCCTCGGTGTCCATCCCCCCTCTTTCGATGGTTCATCTGATGACGCCGAGTGTACTTCAGCCGGCGTCCGGTAGCCCAAGGCCTGATGGGGCCGTTGGTTGTTGTAGAAGCTGAAGTAGGCGTCTAGCCCGGCCTTGGCTTCCCGCCCGTTGGAATAGGCCTTCAGGTAGACCTCTTCGTACTTCACGGTGCGCCAGAGCCGCTCCAAGAGGATGTTATCGGCGTACCGCCCTTTCCCGTCCATGCGGAAGGTCCCGCATTCATCGGGGCTGATCCTGACTCCGTGCTGCTCCAGGAGACCGGTGAAGGCCTCGCTGGTGAACTGACTACCCTGATCAGTGTTGAAGACTTCTGGCTTTCCCTTGCTCAGCGCTGCCTCCAATGCCTCGACGCAGAGATCAGCATCCAGGGTGTTGGAAAGGCGCCAGGCCACCACATGCCGGCTGTACCAGTCCATGATGGCCACCAGGTAGAGGAAACCCTTGGCCATGGGGATGTAGGTGATGTCGGCCGCCCACACCTGATCGGGTCTGGTGATCTGCATTCCGCCCAGGAGATAGGGATACACCTTGTGCCCGGATCCCGGCTTGCTAGTCCGGGGCCGCCGATAGATCGCACGTTGATCAACGTCAACTATTCTTGCCGGCCGTATTGCCTCACAAGAAAATGTAACCCTACATAGTTGTCGCCCCATGCCCATATTACCCATTTCCCTGGCTTGCAGCCCAGGGTCTCGGCCAGCTTGAATCAGGTCCTTTCCAGGATAGTCTCTGGCAGCAGGTCCCAATCATAGTTTGTCGTCGCCCTCAGCGTCGGATGCATCCCCTGCTCCACCAATGTGTCCTCCCGTGGAAGGATTGGCGGAGAGGCTCGGTCCCTGAGCCGGGAGCGGCGGCGGGAGATGGTCGACCGCCGGCACCCAGCCTTGTCCACAGTGAAACAATGCGCTCTACTGAGCATCAGCAGGTCCAGCCTAAACTACCGGCGCAAAGGGACTTGCCCAAAGAACCTGGCCGTGATGAAGGCGATGGATCACCAGTACCTGAATACCCCCTTCTACGGATCGCGGCGCATGAGGGTCTGGCTTGGCAAGCAAGGCCACACGGTGAATCGGAAGCGCGTCCAGCGTTTGATGCGGGTCATGGGACTGCAGGCCATCTACCGGCGGCCTCGGACTAGCAAGCCGGGGCCAGGACACAAGGTCTATCCCTATATCCTGGGCGGCATGGAAATCACCAGACCGAATCAGGTGTGGGCGGCTGATATCACCTACATCCCCATGGCCAAGGGTTTCCACTACTTGGTGGCAATCATGGATCTGCACACCCGGTACGTGGTGGCCTGGCGTCTTTCGAACACCTTGGACGCCGATTTCTGCGTCGAGGCCTTGGAGGAGGCGCTGACCAAGGGAACCCCTGAGGTCTTCAACACCGACCAGGGCAGCCAGTTCACCGGCGATGGTTTCACCGGGCTACTGGAGCAGCACGGAGTCAG
>JACZUF010000054.1 GCA_022573285.1 Chloroflexota bacterium | reverse complement strand
ACAACCTCCTCATGCAGGCGGGGCCCGGTTTTCTACTGACTCGGGTTCCGCCGATTCCAAAGGCCCTGATAATGGCTGGGGATGGAGGGTTCGAACCTCCGCTTCCTGATCCAGAGTCAGGCGTCCTCGCCAGGAGAAAATATGAAAATCGAACTGACAATCGGCGATGCGATCTATGAGCGAGTCCGCCGCTCGGCTGAATACCAGGGGATCGAACCCCCGGAACTTTTGCGGTCTATGGTCGGTCGGTACATCTCTCACGAGCCGACCGTGCCCGAGTCCTTCCGTATGCCTGGGGATTTTTTGGAGGACCTGATGGCTTTCATGGCCATGGCCGGCCAATTGTCATGTCCTGAGTGCACCCAACGAATGACCGTCGAAATGGTCAAGGCGAAACAATGTGGGAGCTGCCAGGCACCTTTCGAGATCCCGGTCAGTTGAGCCCATGCCAGCCAAAACCGACAAGTCGCCGGGTCCCGGCAAAGTCGAGTGCCCCAATTGCCCTGGCGAACACTTCAAAAACCTGCAGGCCCACCAGCAGATGAAGCGCTGCGGGGCCGGGACCTCCGCTCCGGCGGAGCAATTGCCACTGGAGGGAAAACCCATGAGTGATTGCGTGGACTGCAAACTGAAGGACCGGGATCTGGTCGACCGGGACAAAGAGATCGCGGAGCTAAAGACGGCCGCCGGCAAAGAGCCCGAGGCGCCCAACCTGGCCACCGCCCTGGCCCATGCTCAGGCCGGCGCCTGCAGCAACTGCACCGCGACGCTGCAGGAGTTCACCAAGGACCTGGTGGCCAAAGCGATCCCGGAGCTGAGTGACCAGGCGATCCGGGCCCTGGCCATTGAGCGGAAAGTGATTCCCGAGACGATCACGGTAGAGATTCCAGCCGGGGGCCCATAACATGGTGCAGCAAGGCGACGATCCCGAGAAACAATACGGCCCCACGTCGAGCTGGCAGGACCTTCACCTTGGAGGCCCGGACCAGGACCAGGGCGCCGCTCCCCGTAGTTCGGATTTTTCACCGACCGAGCACCCAGCTCCGCCGCAGACCGTCAAGGTCGACCAGGACCTGGTGAACGCCCTGGACCGCCGCTACAACGTCGCCCTGGCCGACTTTGCCACTGGGCTGAAAAGGGACCTGCTGGAACTGATGGATCAGAAGCTGGTGGCCACCTTGAACACCCAGGCCGCCCTGGCCAGCACGACGGATCCGGCGCCGGCGCCGGCGAATGGCGCCCCAGCCGCGCCGCCGATCAGCTTCGAGGCCCTGGCCACCGCCGCCATGCCGATCATCAACATGATCGCCGCGAAGTTCATCGGAGCTCCGGCGGCCGATTCGACCGCCGGCCTGCTAACAGCAAAGTTCAAGGAAGTGGCCGACGTCGTAACCATGGTCAACACCACCTTCATGGGAAACCACGATGAGTCGGTCCGCATGGGCATGCGAATGGCGTCCGACGCTTACACCTTCGCCTACAAGGCCACCGGGAAAGTCCCGGACGCCGCTGCCTTTAATGCGTCCCTGGGACCAGGTTCCCAACCTGCAGGTGGCGTTCCCGCCGGCGGCCTGTCCCGCGGCACTTTCGACTTCGGCGCCGAGGCCACCCGGATCGCGGCCGAGCTGGCCAGCAAGTGATTACGCTTCGGGACTATAAGCTGATGAAAAAGGGGCTCAACCCGTTTGAGGACCCGACCAAAGTGCGCTTCTATGCGCCGGTCCGGTTTGGCCGTTTCAAGCGCTTCAAGAATAAGCGCCGGCTGGCTGGCCGACGGTGATCTGCCCGGAGGCCCGAGAGAAGCTCCAGGAAGGGTTTACCTGGTGGAAGGACCATGTTACCAACCATACCTGCCTCGGCTGCAGCCTCGCCAGGGGGGCGCTCATTATGCAATCTAAGGTGGTTCAGCTGCTGCGTGGCCAGGGTGTGAACGTATGACGCTGCACCGGCAAGGGGTCCAGGAGCTGCCCGACGGATCGGTGGAATACGACGTCGCCGAGATCGTGGGGCCCTACACCTGGGGCCTGTTGCACCACGCGGTCGAGACGTTCCCCTGTGAGGTTTGTCGAGAGGAAGGAGCCCGTCTGCTGAATGGGCTCCATGACGTCGTGAACGCGGACCTCGGGAAGCCGATCAAATATCCCCAGGACCTCAAGTTCCTGGCCGACCACGTCGACAAGGCCATGGCCCTGGTGAAAGTGCCGGCCGGCAAACTGTCGGCGGTGAGCGAGGCCGAGATCGAGCGCCTGGCCCGGAGCGCCGGCTTTCTCTCCGCGAAGCTCGATTGCGTCGGGAATTCCTGCAGCACCCCCAATAGTCCCCACCAGCTCGGCCAGGTCCTGGAGCTGGAGGACCTGGACCAACAGATCGAGGCCCTGCGCGGAACGATCAAGAGCTCGCCGGCCGGCGTCCTGGTCAAGTACGTGAAACGCTCCGGTGACTTAAAAGGCGAGCTGGTGGACTTCACCCGGAAACAGTACAAGCAACTGACCGGCCGGGACCCGCTTCCGGTGATAGTTCGGAACGGCCGCATCACCTGGGAGCTGGCCATTGATGAGATCGCGCAGGAGCTGGGCTTTTCCAGCGATGAGGCGCTAAAGACCGCGGCCGAGCGGCTGGTCAAGGACCTGCGCCGCGTCGAGGACCTGGAGCGGGACCGGTCCCGCCTGGTCGGTCAACACCCGGCTTGTGAGAAAGTGGTCAATGAGCTGGTGGCGTGCTCCGAGTTTCCAGACCTGGATTGCCGGCAGAAATCCCTGCCCTGCGCCAAGGTGGATATGGTGGCGGTCCGCCACCCGTCCAACTGGACCATCCACAAGCTCGGCCCCCGGGACCTGGGCCCCGAGGCCCATAACCAGGTGGCCACGGAGCGCCTGGCCGGCCACGCGAACCGGGCCATGAAGTTGATCGGCCAGTTCCCGGACGATCCCGACGTCGCGGCGCTCTCCCGAGAGTTCCCACGGTGCGGGACCGCCAAGGCAGAACAGTGGGAGCGGTGCGTTCAAGAGGTTAAGGCCGAGGGCGGGGCCGACTCGCCGTTCGGGGTGTGTACCGCGGCCGTCGGCTGCAGCCCGAGTTAATCCGTCAAAATAGAGGAGTGCAGGAACCATGACGACGACAGAAACCGACCACGGATGGTACAGGTGCCCCACCTGCGAACGCCGGACGCCGGCGCCCGACGCCGACCCGGATAACCGGCCGGCCTGCCCCGACTGCCAGGCGGCCTCTCTGGAGATCACCGAGGGCGACGGTGGCCCGGAGCTGCCCCAGGGCCCACCTGCGGATGAGGGCCCACCGGGAGATCCGGGCCCACCGGGAGATCAGGGCCCACCGGGAGATCAGGGCCCACCGGGAGATCTGGGCCCACCGGGAGATCCGGGCCCACCGGGAGATCAGGGCCCACCAGGAGATCAGGGCCCACCGGGAGATCAGGCCCCACCTTTCGATCAGGCCCCACTGGGAGATCAGTCCCCACCTAATGGTCTTTAGGGCGCGCGATTTAAGAACGACTGAATAGGAAGTGAGCCATGGCCCAGGTAACATCAGACCCAGGCGCCCCCACCGACGCCGAGGACGTAATATTTCGGAACCTGCGCGTCTGGGGAAACGTTGGCTTTAACGGATCGACGCCGGCGGCGCAACATGCGGCGATCGCCGATCCCAGCGGCGGTGTGACGGTCGACGCCGAGGCCCGGACCGCCATTAACGGGATCCTCGCCGCCCTGCAGACCACCGGAATCATCGCCACCTAATGGCCACGTTTAGGGAGCGGGCCTTTTTGGCCTGCCAGGACCAGGCCGGCAAACTGCACGCCGGCCCACAGATCACCGGGTCCAGGGGCAAGGTTCCTTTCCCTACCGTCTGCCCGGCCAAAACCAAGCCGGTGGCGGTGGTCCACACCCACCCGCCCGACGACGGCCTGGAGCCCAGCGACCAGGACCTGGCCGAAACCCGCCGGCGCGGGATCGACCTGGTCTGCGTGGCCTACAAGGACCGCTTCCGTTGTTTCCCGGTTCATTGACACAACTTTCCCTCCGCGGTTAGACTTCCGGGGTACGACGGGCGCCTGAACAGAGCCCGTCGTAGTTTTTTGTTCCAGGCCGCCCGTCGCGCCAATCTAACCAGGAGGCGTGACCATGCAAAAAGGCTGCAAAATCGTAGGCAAAGGCAAGATGCGCCGCTACATGAAGGGCGGCAAGTTCGTCAAAAAGTCCAAGTGCGTCTAGGGTCCCAGCCGGCAGACGTCGGCCGGGCCCTTTGCTATTTTTGACCATTGGAGTCAACCGACCATGACCACGAAAACGAACCAGGCACCTTTCAAATTCGAGCTCAAGCTGAATCCGGAAACCGGCGCCTATGAGGGGTCCTGGCCCGAGATCGCCGCCGGCAACGGCGGCGGGGAGCTCTCGCAGGTTAACGCCGGCGGGATCTCCCGCTTCGAAGTGGCCGACGTCCCCATCGGCGCGGCCGTCGTGGGCATGGCCGGAGCCGGCGCGGCCGACGTCGTTATAAACCTACTGGAGCCCTTCATCCCCAGGATCGGACTATTCACCCCAGGACAGCGCCGGGGCCTGCTATTGCTCCTGGCCGCCTGGGGGGCCCAATGGGACCCGGTCAAGAAGTTTCTGTCCGCCCCCGGAGCTGACGCAACATCGCTATTGCTCACGGTCGACGCCGTGGTAACGGTATTCAACGCCCGTCAGTTCATAGCCGGCCTGGTGACTCGATTTACCCCGCGGATGGGGCCGGTTGCCGGCAGCACAACCCAGGCGGCCACGGGCGACGTGTCGTTCGTAAACAGCTCCGATGCGCCGATACAGGGCAATTTCCAGGGCGGCCTCTAAAAACGGGGCCCTGAGAGCGCCGTAGCGGCGTTTTACGGGGGCTCCCCACACTCCAGGACCTGGAGAATCACGACTAACCATAGGGAGACACAATGCAACGCTTTGCAACACTCACTCCGTTGTCTGACCTGAAGGAAAGGATCGGGCGCCTCTGGAAGCCCGCCGATCTCTACAGGGGTACGGAGCCAGGCCAAGCTAAGGACCTGATGGTATTCGATCCGGTCGGACGCGGATACGACGGGAAAATCTACAAGACCGCCGGCATCCTCACACAGGAAGCCGACAACATGGTTTATGCCAGCGGTGGGAGCGTAAACGTCAACCTGAGCAAGAACCGGGTGATCACCGGCCTCTGCCTGGTGGCTGACCCCTACCAGCACGACGTCACCACGGCCACCCTGGTCCCGGTCCAGGACGCCCAGGACAAGCTGTTCTCGGGCCTCAATATCTCGGGCGGCCCGACCTACTTCAACCTAAACTCCACGCTCTCATTCTTGAAGGCGGTGGGGGCCCTGCAGAAATCGATCCGGCCGGGCATGGAGCACGACGACCTGGCCACGGCCGTGGCGAACGACAACCAGAGCTATCAGGCCTGGCAGATCAATTTCGGCCTGGACGACAATAACCCCTTCGACTTCCGCGCCGGCATCCCGGCCCAGGACGAAACCAGCCTGATCCTCGGCGCCACCTTCGCCACCAGCAACTTGATTGGGACCGTCTCGGCCAACGGGACGATCGACACCAACACGCGGGTCTACGTGCTCACCTACGGCGTCCAGGGCCTGAGCCCGAGATACCGGCGGTTTATGCCGATCCCGGACTTCAAGCATGACCACATCACGTCGCCGACGACCGAGACGCGGTTTAACCTGCAGACCAACCGCCGGCTCAAGCGGACCACGATCTTGAACCTGGCCGTCGCCGCCAACAACAATGAGCCGCGGAACGACTCGAACCTGACGGACATCTCCCTGGTGTTCCAAAAGCCCACCGACACGCGGGTATTTAACCTGGTCCGGTGGCGGTCCTTCCGGGCGGCGCAAACGGCCTGGGTGGCCGGCGTGCCCGTCGATTTCAACGCCGTCGCCGTGGTCAACCCGACCGGCCTAACCGGCGTTGCGGTGATCGACTGGCGGAAGTGGACCGGCAATCCCTTCGGTCTGAGCACCTACGGGTTCAACGACGGAGACGTTTACCTCACGTTCACGGTGGGGACCACGACCGGGTCGATCCACCTGTACCACGAGTATTACAGCCTGCCCCGGCCGGACATTGCCAGCCAGTGGGACCGGCGCCCGTTCCATAGCTATTAACCGGGGGCACGATGCTCCAACAGATCGCAACGGGCGGCGCCCAGCAGCTCCTAGGCGTCGCCCGGTATGACAACCTCTTTGCCGAGGGACAGGCTGGTGAGCTCCGCATCGGTATCCGCCAGATTCCTTTCGTCCCGGACCTTCCCCCAGGGTTCGTGGGCACTCTCAATCTGGCGCTTAATCGGGCCCCAGGGCTGGAGCTCACCGGCCCGGTCCGCTTTGATCAGGGCGTTCTGGCGATTCCTTTCCGCCGGGGCCCGGCGCCGCTGGTCTTGATCGCCGGCGTCCTGGCCGTCTTTTTCGTGGGCGCGATCCTGCTGTTAGTGACCGCCTGGGCGCTCTTTCGGGAGCCCTTCGAGAACATCATCAACGCGGCCGCCGACATTGGGGAAGGGATCGCGGAAAACGCCGACAAGCTGGTGATCGGCGGCCTGGTCCTGGGCGGCATCTACCTGCTGACGAAGGCGGCCAAGGGGCGGAGAACATGAAAACCGAAACGGTCCTAATTATCGGCGCGGTCGCCCTGATCTTCGGGGCCCCCTTGCTAAAGGCGCTGGCCGGCGGACAGGACCAGGACCCGATGGGCACGGACACGCCACCAGGAGCCGTTTTAGACCCCTTCGGTGGTCCTACGCGGGTCCAGGATCCACTGGCGATACCGACCGCAACACCGGAGCCGGTATTCAGCCAGCAGGTGATCGGCGGCGACGTCGTAACCAACGATTTCATCCCCCACGAGCCCGATGTCCCGCCCGATGGGGCCGACGCCTTTTTGGGGGCCGCGGCGGAGGGGGGAAAGTGGTTCCTGAATACAATCGAATTTGGAATCAACCCGATCGGGTCAACTATTGACGGCATACTCAGCATTTTCTAGGTAGGTGGCCCATGGCCATAAACCCGTTGTTCGTAGTGGGCGGCGTCTATCTGCTTTCTAAGCTCGGCCGATCGACGGCCGAGGCAGACGCCGGCACCGTTGAAGCGGATTTCCCCTCCGGAGTCGGTGCGTTCCCGGACCCCGTATTTGTGGTGGACCCGGAGGAGAGCGCCTTTTTCTTCGAATCTAATTTAGATTTCCCGGACTTTGCGGGCCCGTCCCTGGGGGACCTGGTGCCGGCAGAAGAAAGCCTGGAGACGCCGGAAGCTATAGCGGAGGCGGACCGCGCCGCGGTGGAGCTGCAGGCCGAGGCCGAGGCCGAGGAACGCCAGCAGACGGCGGAGGAAGCGGCGGCCCTGCCCCGGCAGCGCCAGTTCTACATCGACGACCTGGTGAACCGCCTCGGTGTGCCGGCCGCGTTCTTCGGGGGGACCATCCAGGGGACCACGGTCGAGGAGGTCCTGCTGAATTACAACTTAATCTACGAAAGCTACCTGCAGGAGCTGGACCGGCTGGCAGGCATCCAGGCCGAGGCCAACATGCTGGCGGCGCTCCAGGCGGACCTGGTCGCGCAGCTCCGAGCTGCAGGGATCGCCGGCACGCCAGTGGGAGGCACCGAGGATGAGCTGAGGGCCAGCGCCCAGGCCTTAATCGACCAGCACTTCGCCGCGGTGTTAGAGCAACGGCGGTTGGCTGAAGCGGCCGCGCTGGCGGACCAGGAGGCCGCGGCGCGGGAGCAAGCACGGTTGGCCGAAGCACGGTTGGCCGAGGCGGCGCCGGGTCCGTCCCTGGGGGAGTTGATTCCGGCCGAGGAATCGTTCGACGTTATCACCATCGAGCCGGTGCCGGGTCCATCCCTGGGGGAGCTGATTCCGGCCGAGGAATCGTTCTTTGAGCCGGCCCCCTCACCAGCGACCGTCGAGGTCTTTGAACCGGCCCCGTTTCTCTTTGAGCCGGAGCCCGCGCCGGTGCCGGGTCCGTCCCTGGGGGAGTTGATTCCGGCCGAGGAATCGTTCGACGTTATCACCATCGAGCCGGTGCCTGCGCTCACCGATTCGTTCGACTTTTCACTCTCATTTTTTGATGCAGCCTTTATTGCAGAGTAGACAATGACAATTGCCAATGAGATAGCCCGGCTCTCCCGGGCCCAGCTGGAGCGGTTCACCGCCCAGGAGCTGGCGGCCCTGATCCGCGGCCTGGGAGTGGTGGTCCAGGAGCTGCAGGGGCGGAAGTATGAGACGCGAAACTTTGCGGTCCTTGACGCCGTCACGATCCGGGACACCAACAACCACGACTCCCCGGTCCTGATCGACCTATACCAGGCCGAAAACTACGGCTGGTTAATCAACAACCTGACGGACCAGGTCCTGACCTTTCGGATCGTGGGAGCGCTAAATAATGCGGCCAACGCCAAGGCGCCGCTGGGGGACCCGTTCCCCGTCGCGGCCAATTCGATGGACTGTTTCTCGGTTCCCAAGGACCTGTGGCTGCCCTTCATCGGCGCCCGGGTGTCTTTCGGCACCGCCCCAACTACCGGGAAGGTGACCGTCGTGCTGTGTCGAAGGGAGCTCAAATGGGAACGATAACGGTAGGTGGGCAAATGGGGGTGTTCCTGGCGCCGGTCGGCGTCAACGTCACGACGGCCGATGCCGAGGTCCTGGCGGCCAGGCGCCGGCGGAACATGGTGGTCCTGGTCAATGACTCAGACACCGACATCTACATCGCCACCGACGGCGAGGCGGCGGTCCTCAACCGCGGCGTCCGCCTCAACTCCGGCGGCGGGAGCGCTCAGTACGGCGGGCCCGGCGGCCTACCGCTCACCACCGGGCCGATCAATGCGATCCACGGTGGGACCGGCAACAAGGTGCTGGGTATTCAAGAGAGCGAATAAGTGAGCGGCATCAACAACCCCCCGGCCAGCGTTGTCTCGGCCTTTGCGGCCCCGGCCTTTATCCTAGGAACGTCCAACGTCGAAGGCGCGGCGTCGACGGCCGTTCGGTCCGACGCGACGATCCTAGCCTACGACGCCACCGTGCCCGTCACGCAGGCGTTCTCTGATGCGGCGGCTGCTGGAGCTGCGGCCGTCGCAGCCCGCCGGGATCACCGCCACGGCATGATGGCCGCGCCAGCGGCAGGCGCTGTTACCCACGAAGGCGGCAACACGACCGAGGCCACCACCACCAGCACCACTCCGGTTGACTTGCTTACAGTTTCTGGTCTTAGCATAGCAGTGGGGCTCTGGGTCAACGTTAAGGCAATGATTCGCAAAGGAGCAACTGTCAATTCCTCCGTTGGCGCGGGATTGAAGATAAATTCTACAATAATAGGTGAAGCCGCTGCTGGCGCTGCCGATAGGTTTGCAGGGATGGGCGTTTCCAGTGTTGCCGAATCTCGCGTCGGACAGGCTTGGCTGGGTCCACGGATTACTAATTACGTGGATGTTGGAAGCATGGGTTTGGCTAGTGGAATTAGTAATTCGGACAACTCAGTGGGCACCGGGCCGAATATAAGTGCTGATACCCCCATCGCGACTATTACTACCATTGTCCTCCGGGGAGATTGTGACGCGACTAGTGGAGTAACCATGGGAGCAGATGAACTTCAAATTTATAGCCTCGCGACGAGTTAGCTATGATCTATATTTTTCTGTGCACCAGGACTCCGGTGCTCGACGTTGACGGGCAGCCTATGCTGGGAGGTGACGCTCAGGAAAAGATGGGCGCCGTGCACGACGCCTTTGAATGTCAGCCGCTTGTTGAGCAGGCGATCGGGCTTGCTCAACACGATCGGACGATCCAATACCGGAAAGAGGGTGTTTACGAGCTCACGCTTGAAAGGCGCCTCCTGCCACACATTGACGAGCGGATAATAAAGCTCGACCAAGCAAACTCTGAACTTGGTCTCATTGCCGACGACGCCTATTTCAACTGCGTGGTTGGAGAACGACTGCTACCCTCGGGGAGTGTTCGTTTCAGCCCTGCGCTTGACGGTCTCAGTCTGGCCGACTTTCCCGAGGGGGCAACGTTCGGGAACGGGGTTACCTGTGGGACTGCCTTCCGGTGGGGCAATGACCTGGTCTATCTCTCCATCGTCGTGTTGTCTGACGCTGCAGCTCTGGCGGTGGAAGCGACCCCGGCGACCTATGAGGTCTTGCGTCAGATCATGGAAACCTAGCCGTGGTCCAGCCCGACCACGTCCTGGGCAAGTACCGGGCCGAGGTGCTGGCCGGGACCGGCATCGTCGGCATCTTATTTGTTGTGGTCCGGGAGCTGATAACCCTATGACGACGATCGACGGCCAACTTTGGCAGCGCTGCGTGGAATGCGAGACGCTGGTGCCGGCGCCGGCTAGGAACTACGCCGGCCTTTGCCCCAACTGCGCGGCGGCTCCCGAGCCCGAGGCGGTGGACCAGGACCAGGGCGAGACAATGGAGATCACCGCCGGTGACGTCGGGTAGCTGGACCCTGAGCCATGACGATTCCCGGCGATTTGGAGCTGCAGCAGATCCGCCGGCGCGGCGGAATCGGTTTATGGAGATCCGGGGATCCCGGTGAGAAATCGTCGCCGATCGGGTCGAAACACGTAATTTGAGGCCCCAGGCGTGAATTAGTCGCGCTGAGAGCCCCATAGCGCCGAGTTACTACCCCGAGCCACCCTCCAGGACCTGGGCGCCCACGACTACTCCCTACTCCCACCTTTTTCTGATCGCGTCGGCCAGCTCGGCCGGCGTCGGCTGGAGGTAACGCTCCAGGGCCTGGGAGCCTTTGCCTTTGTGGTGGAGCGCCGCTTTCAGCATCGAGACTTCGCCGGCGGACCCGCGAATCTTGGAGGCCAGGTCGTGGGCGGCCCCGTGGCGGAATAGGTGGGGATGCAGCGGCCGCTTTATGCCGGCCAGCGGGCCGACCTGGTCCAGGACCTGCCGCACCCGGCGGGCCCCGACGCCGAAGATCGGGCGGCGGCCGGCGATGCGGTAGTGGTCGATGAAGGCCCGGAGCTCCGTTGTGTAATCATCCGGGACCGTCTGTTTCATGGACCGGCGGTCTTTCGTCTTGACCGGGATAAACTCGATCTCCCCCAGGCCCACGTCGGGCGGGACCAGCTGCACCAGCTCCGTCACGCGGAAGCCGGTGTACCAGAGGCCCTTGAACACCAGGGACCACCGCCAGTTGGAGCGCCGGTCCCAGGGCGATAGCCCGCCGCAGGCCGCGAAGAGCCGCTCCGCCTCGGGCTTCGTGATCGGGTCGCCGGCGCCTTCCCAGGGCATTATCCGACCGTGATGGTGATGGTGGTCTTGCCTTCGAGGTCCTGGTCCAGCTCCACCTTGTTGCCGGCGTCGATCTGGTCCTGGACCATGCGCTGGAGCTGAGGCGGCCAAAGGGCCATTCTCTCGGGTGTTACCTCGGGTGAGGGCTGGTCGCCGCCTTCATAGGGGAAAGGACAATTGTTGCCGGGCAGCGCGTCGTCACGGTTGCAGGTCATGGTGTCACCTCGGTCACTTCTGTTTTTTCTGGCCCGGTTTTGCCTTGGTCGCCTCCCATCTGTCACGTTCCCGCTAGCCTCAAATTGCTGCTTAGTGTACCATAAGTGGCAGTCAATTTAGATCACAAATTGAGCCTAGAAGGGCGGTAGGGAAATCCCAAGTGGCAAAGGTCCTGAATGAGGCATACCGGTGGGGCGAAACACCCATGCCGCTGCTGGTGGTGCCAGCGAAAGCTCAGCGGCCACAAGACTAGGGGGAACCGATGGAAGTTGAAACAGTGACGGTCAAGGTGGAGATCGGCGGCGTCTCAATCGAGGCGACCGCCCATCTGGACTTTAGAGAGAGCCGCACCAAAGAGGACGCGGCCGAGGCCGCCTTGGTCCTAGTCCACACTCTCCAGGGCGCCCTACGGACCGGCGGCGGAAGTGCGGCCGCACTTCCGGGCTCCAAGCCCGGCCGAGGAAATGTGGGCTGGGATGCGCGGCCACGGCGCCGGTGGTGGCCACCGCGACCAGGTCCAGACGGCGGCGCCGGTTACTGCAGCGCCGGCCGGCTGGTGTCCTATCCACCAGGTCCAGGGGAAGTAAGCCCTCGCTAAAGGGGTTTCGGCGTTTTGTGATAGCATCAACCCATCACGTTGCTCCTATAAGAGTGCTCGATGTCTCAACAACCGCTCCCGAGCGACTTCAAAGAAAGTGTTCGCAAAGCGTGCCAAGACCAAGATGTAGATTACGATGAAGTGATCAGCTCGATTTCCCAGGCGGTTATCGGGGACTTCTTGGGCTACAATATTTGGACAGGGCCTGGTCCCAGTTATCAGACGTTAGTCCTAGACATCTTTGCAATCACAGACAAGGGCCTTTTTGGCCACCAGGTCCACAGTACCGGGGTGTCCGCGACAGCCGTCACATTCCTCGACGCTATCTCCGAAATAATAATCGTCAAATTGAATCATGAAGTTGCCAAATATTCTGTACTTATTACCAAATATGAAAACGAGGAATCGATCAACATTTTTAGTAATGAAGATGAAATCCAGGCGCTGCGGTCTTTCTGTCGAACGTTGACATGTGCCCGCACTGGTCTCCACACAACTAAGCGTTAATTAGGGAATATGAGTTATGGCCACAAATTTGATCCTTAGGATTCCGAAGCACACGTTAATCGACCGGGCCATGGGGCAGGTACGAATAACCGAGATTGGAGCGACGGATACTGATGGAATCGCTCATACTTTCGGTCGGCGAATATACATCATTATCGCCGTGCAGACGATATTGAATCTCCTAGCTATCGCGTTGGTGGGATTGTCGGCGGGCGGCTTCATTACGGGCAATGTCGAAGTCGGAGTGTGGGCGCTGGGACCAGCGTTGGCAGGAATCATCGGATTGATTGGATTTCAGTGGCGAATCATCGATCACTCTATTCGTCGCAAAAGCGCTTAGCCGGCTAGATGTCGCTTCCCTTCAGCGGTTGGCCTTCCCCTCCCTCACACCTGTGGCAGGCCGCATTGTTAGTGAACATCCCTCCAGAAGTATTCTTCCTCTACCGATACGAAAAACCGTGGTGGGGATTTCTTGCAGCTTTGACCTGTCTATCCATAGTAGTCCTGACCTACATTGTGCAAAAGTTGCTAGATCGGTGGTGGCCTTAAAATCCTTCAATGAAATGCCCGTTCGTACAATCCCTGTTACGTCAACTCAGGCTCGGGCGCCGGCTCCGTGGCTCCACGGTCCGACAGATTCCGTTTTGAGGATCGAGAAGTGGTGATCAGGTCCACCCGCTCTTTCGCCGCCCAGCGGTGGACCGTTCTCTGTTTAACTTCAACGATCACGGCCACATCTCTGGCCAGCAGGCCCTGATTGAACAGCTCCAGAGCCTCGGCCTTCCGTGGGTGTGGCGTATAGACCTGGGGCATATCATATTTGCACCGAGGCAACGGGCAGGTCAGGCAAGACGGCGAATGTTCGCAGCCGTCGGGGATGCTCTCGAACGTCGGTTCGATCACCCAACCACGTCTAACCGAGGTTTCAGGTGGAACCCTTTCAGCCCCAATACTCCCCATCCCCTACCCCCTTTTACTTGGCCGCGGACCCTCGGCCGATACCCGCCGGCCGTCGACGTCCAGGTACAGTCGCCGATGGCAGCTCGGGCAGACCCATTCGGTCCCCGGTCCGCGGTCCTCGCGCTCCCGCTGCATGAGGCCATGGTGGATCGGGTGAGCCGGGCACCTGGGGCCGTGATATTTGGTGGTCATTCGACCAGGTCCCGGCTGCTGGCGATCTCGAATTTCCAGGCGCAGGCACCGCACAGGAACGGCGACTCCGGCGCGAAGGCCGGCTCCCTGGTCGCCCGGGTTCCGCACAGAGCAAGGTCCCCCCAATACAGGTGAAACATGAGCGCGTCGACCCGTTCCAGGCCCCACTTCGGCATCGGGACGTAATCTTCCACGGCCTGTCGGAGCTTCGCGGTCAGCTCCAGCGGCCGCCGGTAGCCGTCGACGTCGACCCGTGGGCTTTCGGTCCAGGCGCTCATGCGACCAACTCCAAAGTGGTGATTGGTGAGAACCTGGCATGGTCCACCGCGACGTCGCGGCCGGCCAGGTTGACGTAGATCATGGTTGTCTCCAGGTCCTGGTGCCCCATGATCTCCTGCAGGATGCGGACGTTCCCGCCGGCGCGGCAGTAGAAGGTCCCGAAGGTATGGCGCAGCAGGTGGGGCCCGAGCTTCCGGCCGGTCAGGCCCGACCGCTTGAAAAGCGTCTGGTAGGCCCGCTGCAAGCCGTTCCGCGTCAGAGCCCCTTTCCCATGGGTCCAGATGTATTGACCGTCTCCCAGCCGCTGCAGGAGCTCCTGGACGCTGGGACTTAGGGGGACCTGGCGCTCGCCCGTCTTGCCCGACACCCGCACATATCCGGGCCCCAGGTCCCCCTTCACCATGCCGGCGACTTCACCCAACCGGGCCCCACAATCCAGGATCACCGCCACCATCCCATGTTCCCGGTCGGTTGTGCAGCTCGCCCACAAGGTCGTTACCTCCGCGGGCGTCAGCACCCGCGGCAAGAGTTTTTTCCTCGGAAGTGGCTCCAGCTCCAGCGTTGCATTTGGAACCTTGTACTCGCCGGCGATCCACCAGTAAAACCGGCACAGCAGCCGCCGGAGATCGCGCCGGGACTCCAGCGCCAGCCGGGGGTTTCCCACCACCGGCAGGAGCTGTCGGTAATTCTCCGGCAGATCCTCCCAATGGCTCTCCAGGTGCCTTAATGCCCATCGGTACGCTTCCATCGTTTTCGGCCGTAGGTCCCTATATTGGCAGTACACCAAAAAGGCGGCGGCCGCTTTCGCTGTCCTCATCACAACCCACCCCCTCTTTTGAAAATCTCGACTCAGCCGAGCGGATCGTCCTCCATTTCGGCGGCGTCGGCCCTCCACTCCTTGGCCGTTTCCTTGGCCTTCCAACTTATAAATGCTCCCCAGGACCGGATGGAGTGAACCCAATCCTCTTGAGCTGTCCACGCGGTCTGAACATAGGCGGCGACGTGGTCCAGGACCTCAATCCCCCACTGAACTAACAAGGTCCGGGTTCCCAACACGTTGCACATCAGGCGCAGAAACTCCCGGACGTTGGCCTGATGGGCGCGGTCGTGAATGTGGGGGACGTCCCGGAGTCGGCAAAGGCCGAACTTGCCCGGCCGGCACTCGGGGCCCGCGGCTTCCGCCACGGCCGCGACGTAGTCGGGGGCGCCTTCGGGATCGCTGGGATAGTCGTGGGGCTCTACCGCTGGCGACGCTACGCGCTGTGCGGGTGGGGGTGGGCGTGAGTGTGAGTGTGGGTGTGGTGGTGAATCACCTGATAGACCAGGATGACCACCACCACCACCAGATGGGGTAAGGGGGTTCTTAGGGGGGGTAGGGGGCGTGCTTTCGGGTTTCGTAGACGCAGCTCGCCTACGACGTGAAAAACGGGGTTTTTTCATCATTCGGGACCTAAAATGTATAAATTGGCTAGCGTCAAAGAGATTAACCGAAGGCGCGAGAAATTGTCAAGTAGAAAAAGAGGCAAGCTGGGAAAGGTCCCGATGCCATCGGGATGGTTCGACAAGCTCACCATGAGCGGGTTCCGAACCCGTCGTTCCGGCGAAGGCCGGAACCCGCGAGTTGACATAAAGTACACCTAATTCGATGTTAGGCAGACAATGAAAAAGGCCCCGGAATTATTCCGGGGCCTCGGGGTCCTTGGTGGGGCTTGACCCGACGGATGCCCTGTGAGCAACAGTGCTAGCCAATTACAAACAGGTCCGAACGACGGCGAAGCCGCCGGGTCGTTGCCCCTCATTATACACCCGACTTACGGATTCAGCGCATGGCCTCGCTGGCCGGGTGTCCGATTGTCGCTAACCAGTTGGTGGTTTCCTTTTGCGCCGCTGCCTCTTGGCGGCCGTTGGGGGGCGGTCGCTTCTGAGGAGAAGTAATGAATCCCGCATTTCTTGGTACACCGGAGGCAGCTTGGCCAGTTGGTTCCTGAACCGAGACACCGTTGCCGGCGGTGCTCCGGTTTCGATCGACTCTGCCAGCCGCCCTTCGAGATACAACCGCTTCTCTTCGATCTTTCGCTGCCAGGGAGTGGTAGGCCCGTAGATTTCCTCGGGATCGGGCTCGCCTGGTACAATTTCACCGGTCTCCATCGTTTATCTCCATGCTGGCTCGGCGGTGCCCCGCCGGGCCGGGGTCGCAGATTGCCCATGTTCGATAGACTCTTTCAACGCCTTCTGCCGGGCCTCTACATCCGCTACCTCAAATGGCAACTCGAGAGGGTTGCCAGAGTGTCCCCGTTCGACCGGCTCATTGAACGGCTTTCGCCGGACCTCTACATCCGCTACCTCAATTGGCGGATCGAGAGTGGTCGCCGGAGTCGTGCGAAGTGGCGGAAGAGAGTCGATCTGGAAAACCAAGCTCTGGACTTGGAGATCGGGCAGCTCAGACAGGAAATCAGAGATCGTGGGGGAGACCCGGACGCGCCTGAGTTTTAGTCGGCCGGCCGTTGACCAAAGCAGGTCCTCGAGCCATATAATGTCCCTGGTTGTAGCCATACAACCTCCTCATGCAGGCGGGGCCCGGTTTTCTACTGACTCGGGTTCCGCCGATTCCAAAGGCCCTGATAATGGCTGGGGATGGAGGGTTCGAACCTCCGCTTCCTGATCCAGAGTCAGGCGTCCT
>JACZUF010000009.1 GCA_022573285.1 Chloroflexota bacterium | reverse complement strand
AGTTCTAGGGAGCCGCCGCGTTGGTAATGAGTGGCCCGGTCTGCGCCCAATGCCGATGGGATGATGGATACCACGGTTGTGATAGATCACCCCCCGGGTCAACATGTTTAGGCTATCGCTAAAGCCTTTTCGGTTCTCGGAGCATTTCTAATATCTTCGATAAATCCCGTGGCGTGTGACCCGTAAGTTGGGACCTGCCCTACCCCGTTACGAGTGCCCGGTCAGGTTAGCGGGCGGCCACCGGCTCAGGCGTTTGATATTTCACCTTTTGGTTCTTCCACCACATTTCCTCGATGCGGCCGTTGCGTAGAAAATATTTTCGACCGCACCGGACGCAACTCCATCCGCTGTAGGCCAGCACTATGTTGCCACTGCATTTTCCGCAACCATACAATCTTCCATGCATCCTGCTCACCCCTTTGGCCTACCGATACGGTTCCCCGGTCCCCTCTGCCAATCCGGTTTATTCACTTTCTATATAAACGCCTACGGCACGAGTTAGACCGTGACGGCGGACACGGGTGGACTGTGAGCTTGGTCACACAAGATTGAATAATCACGCCCGTTGCCGCAACGATTCGCCAGGGGGTAGCTGCACGCCAACCCGGCGTCGCCTAGCTCGGCGGCTCTACCTGGCCCGACGGTACCCAGGCGCCAAGCGTACTTGCCTGCGACGATGTTTGACCAGCGCCCACAGGCCCGCATCTACTCTCTCCACCCCATCTTGCCAGGCCGGGGTCAGTGGATGTGGGAAGCTCCGTTTTGAGGCTTTGTGCCAATATCCGGGCACGAAAGCTTTAGCATCAGTTCTTCAGTCTAATTCAGACCGAATGTAGGAACCTATGGCAAAGATCTTATATATCGGGACTCACGGGACTGACGATCCAACGATGGCCACCTTCCCTTTCCTGATGGCCAAGGGAGCCATCGACGCGGGACATGAGACCGGCATCATCCTGCGGGGAGAAGCCGCGCCTTTGATCAAAGATTCCATTGCCGCGCAGATTCAGGGTATTGGCGTGCCCTCGGTAAAGGGACTGATGGAGTTCCGCGTAGATAAAAATGTTCGCATCACGGTTTGAGGACTCTGCGGCCGGGCCCGTAGGGTCACCGAGGACGACTTTGCTGGAAAGAATTCAGGCTTCGGCACTCCCGTCGATGCCGCCAACGCCCACGCTGAATACGGCCGTGTAGTTTCTTACTAACCCCGAGGCGGGAGCGTCTCGGGAGATTTCCTTCTTCGAACTTCCCTTCCACCTCACCGGTAAGACTTCAGACTGGACCGGGGGCTCTACCTCAGAATCCGCAAAACCATTACCAAATTGGTGTTGAAATGGAATATACTACCTCCGGGGAAACCGCCCTGTCAGTTGAGAAGCGCCTTAGAGAAGGTCGCGGCTGGAGTCTCTAGTGAAGCGGTAGCCGGATGCCGCTGGAGGATCATTAGCATGAAAGCGGGCAAGAAAAACAAATGGAACGGCCGTACACCGCCAAATACCGGGTCTGTTCAATGTATCGTTCCCGGGTACTTGCTTCGCGAGATCATGGAGCGCGGCACAGAGAATCAACGAGAGTGGGCCTGGAGGACCACGGCTATCTCGGAGCAAATTCGGGGACAACGCCAGGCCTCGGCTCGCCCAGCGGTTCTGCATGTCACCGCGATGGGTCAAAAGTCCCGGTTGGTCTACGACGCACAGACTGGCTACGATCTGCCTGGAGTCATCGTTCGTGCCGAAGGCGATCCCGCAACCTCTGATCCAGCCGTCGACGAGGCCTACGACGGGGCCGGACACACCTATGACTTATTTCTAGAAGCCTATGGCCGGAACTCCATCGATGGCCGGGGCATGCCATTGGTCTCTACAGTCCATTACGGCCAGGGCTATGATAACGCTTTCTGGAATAGCCAGCAGATGGTGTACGGCGATGGCGATGAGGACCTCCCGGAAGCGGAACGCCTTTTCAACCGGTTTACGATTGCGTTGGAGGTCATAGGGCACGAACTGACCCACGGGGTCACACAGCATGAAGCCAACCTCGCCTACCGGTCCCAACCTGGGGCCTTAAACGAGTCCTTTTCCGACGTGTTTGGCGTGCTCACCAAGCAGAGGGCCCTGGGACAAACAGCCGAACAGGCCAGTTGGTTGGTTGGCGAGAGCCTTCTCACGGCCAACGTTAATGGGGTGGCTTTTCGGTCGATGAAGGAACCTGGGACCGCATACGATGACCCTGTTCTGGGTAAGGACCCACAGCCTGGCCACATGGATCAATATCAGAATTTGCCTAACTGGTACGACAACGGCGGCGTTCATATCAACTCGGGCATTCCCAATCACGCCTTTTACTTCGTGGCCACAGAAATCGGGGGCAACGCCTGGGAGAATGCCGGTGAAATCTGGTACATCACCTTGAGGGACAGGCTGCGCCGCAATTCGGATTTCCAAGACGCAGCGGACATGACCTTTCAGGTCGCGGGCGACCTGTTCGGCGGTGGCAGTGCGGAGCAACAGGCCGTCAGCAACGGGTGGGCTCGGGTGGGCATTAAGGTGGAAGTAGCGGGTGGGGCGTCTCGAAGGGGAAGGAAGGGGTGATCCGGGTACGATTCACACGGAGCGGCGGATTTGCCGGGATACCGGTTACAGCCTCCTTTGAGTCGGACTCCCTAACCCCCGAGAGCGACGTTGAACTGCGGGGACTAATCGAGTCTGCTGGTTTCTTCCAACTACCAGCCACCGTCACGTCGCCGGAACCCGGCGCCGACCGTTTTGCCTATAGGTTAACCATCGAGGTAGACGGGCAGGAACATACGGTGGATATGGAAGAGGCAGCAGTGCCGCCGGAATCACGCCCCTTGCTGGAGTGGCTTAGCGGTTTCGCCAGGAAGAGCCGCAGGGGCGCCGGAATCTAGTCGGCGCTTTAACCGTACTTGATGTTTGAAAGCTGGTGGGCCGTGCGGGGATCGAACCCGCGACACCCGGATTAAAAATCCGGCGCGGATAGTCCGTCGGCATCCAGTGGTGTCCATTTCGTGACTAGAGAGCCATCTCGATGTCCGTAATCGTCCGCCGGATATCACTGATATTCGCCCAGGTTGCTGTCACGGTTGCTGTCAATTATTGTAGCTGGCTTAGACACGACGTAGGAACGATGGCCCGACCGTCTTCCCGGTTCGATTAATGTTATGATTGCTCGTAATGGAATCTATCTGGTTCGAATCACTGTTGGCATTCTGTGTAAACGCCCTTGCTGGCCTAGTTATACTAGCCGTGTCGAAGGCAACTAACTCGAAAAAAAACCAGTTAAGTGTGTGTTGATAGAATCTACAAGGCTATTCCCTAACATATCTCCATTTCCTCGGATGAATCCCGATTCGCGTTTCCCCCACGACTAATCCTCTAGACTCAAGTAGTTTCAACGTGCGCCAGAAGCTATTGAGCCTGATGCTCCTTCTTCTGGTCACTTCCCACTCCCGTCTGCGGGGATTACCCAGAATCGGCATCGTAGCGACCCCAAGTATCTCAGAGGCTAGTTCTACCGTTGTCAAAGAAGTATGCCCTTCGGCCTCATGACTTTGTAGCGAGTTCAAGATGGCTATCATCCTTTTAGATAATCCTCGACTCATGCTCGCTCCCATAATACCGGCTCAGGTTGCCTTCCCCCTCCCGTCAACCACAACTGAGGGATGCCCGGAAAGTGACGGAGAATGTGATGGGGGTATTGGACCTCGGCCCCATTCTATATGTATTGGTATATCAGACGGCCAGATATTTTTTTCATGATTTTTGAAAATTTGATTTGATGCGATTGGGGAACACGGGAGGGGAAGCACCAAGGCCAGCGAACCATTGGCTTTCCATCTGTCAAAGGCGGAACATTTTTAGCCGTCGTCCTTGGCAAAATTCAGGTTGAGACAGAGGCTCAACATGCTGACGGCATTTCTAGGTAGTCCGGGACCGCAGTACCGATTTGTCTATGAAGTTCACTGATGAGCTCGACTGCGATTTTACAAGCCCAACCAGGTTCCCTATGTTCCAATTCATTTATCGTGGGAAATGGCATTGTCTCGGCGGCTTGGGATGGGTTTGCAGGACGGCTTGCGTGAGCATGAACTAAGCCATTTCTATGTTTGATAAGGTCGTCCAAGCCTGACACATCTAGAACGGGTTTGGTGTTCAGTTTGTCGGCTTCGAAAAGCTCTTGGGGAATCTTTTTCCATTTCGTTAGCAAGCTTCTCATTCGACGAGGCTTTGAAATCAAAAAATTATTAACCTCCTCAATCTGTAAATTTCGACGTGCCCACTCGAAGATGTAACTCTCAAGGAAGCAAGTTGCGAACAGAATCTCACGACGGCGTGCATCTGCACCTCCTGCCACTGATTCCTTGAGAGCATCCCTGTACCAACTCTCCGCAAAGTTGGCGGACTGCCAGATGCTGGGAGAAACGACTGAGGCCTTGGCCTTGATTGGCTTTGGTTGAACCATGACCCTATTCTCCTGCTGAGATTTCCAATATTTTTTTAAGCCTTGGATGAGACTAATCCGGCTAGTGAATCGAATCCTATATCAAGTTCCGCGTTCCAATTCATGCCGCTGAGGAATACGGGAGGGGGAGCACCAAGGCCAGCGCAGTACTGGCTCTCCACTTGTCTGAGGCGGCTTCATCCTGTGGAATGTCCCCTAATGGCCATCCTTGGTACAATCAAGCTGCGACAGACTCGAACAAGACCTCTTTGCGGAGGCCCACGCTGTAGTGGGAGTACGGCAACGTGCTCCCGAGCGGCTCTAGCGTGGGTATCGGGTCTGTCGCAGGAACCGTACTCCAGCCGCGAGGGGGCTCTTTTTATGGCGTTCCTCAGACTAATAGCGGTAGTTTTAGCCGTCGTAGGTATCGTAAACATTACGGGTATCCCAGAAAGAAGCGACCCGGCAATCGGCGTGTTGATTCTTGGCGTCGCTGTTGGCGTCTGGGTTCTGTTAAACAAGGTGATGCAGTCGGCATACGACAGCGCCTTGAAGAAACGTTTAACAAGGGAAGACCTGACCGAAGACGAAGTGGAGCTACTGGGTTCTAGAGAACCCACGGAAGAGGACTATGCGCGGGTGAAATATAGTTCGGCCAAGAATACCTCTCCTGTCAATTCCGAGCCTTCAAGCCGTGCCGACGAGTCAATTCAAGATTTAACGAGAGCTGACGCGCCCCAATCAATGAGACCCTTAATTGATGTTGAACCGGGGCCGCAACAGTTCTGTCGTTACCTGGTAACAGCCAACTCTATGCGCGAATTTATCTGGCTCGCCTCGCACGCTAAACGAGAGGGTCGATGTAGAAATGTCGCTGGTTCGGCTTTCATGACAGGCGCAGCGTTTGCGCGAAAATATCCCGGTAAAGCCAGAGCAATATTAGCTAGGGAGGTAAACCCACCACTCCATAACCATGAGGTGGGTAAGACTGAATGGTCAAAGTATCTTCGGAACGCTGACCAGGAGAACACTAGCTATCGGTGGTTGCAAGAAAGGGTTTTTGCTCATTTCGAGCCGGTTTTAACCGTAGAAGACGGCCCTGACGAGGAGATGTTTTCAGCGGCTTTAGTTTTGGCAATACGGGACGGCATCGCATTTGAACTTCTCGTTACCAATGACCAAACCAAAAGATTTTATCGAGAATCGGAGCAGATAAACGGCGTCAACCTCTCTCACTGGGCTCGTGATATTAAGCGAAAGCTGAAATCTTATGAATCCCAGTATGGGAACATCGAAGAACAATAAAATTTGGCTTTAAGCTATGCAAGAAAACTTTTTCAAATACCCCGACTTAAAAGTCTGCTCCGATTGTTTCCAAATCTATGGGTTTGGCATGTACATTTCGCCTAGGCGCGAATACTGGCGGCACTGGCAGAAATGCGACTGTAGCGAGAAGCCGGGGATGCCTGACGATGATGGCGAAAAGTGGCTCGGGAAGGACTTCAACAAACTGGTGGAGCTTTGCTACTGCTGGCCCAAAACGTTCAAGCTTGGGATGTCAAGGAGGTACTAGGCCACAGTCAGGTAAGTTTAACTATGAATACCTATTCCCATGTCGTGCCTTCTGCGCTCCGCAGTGCGGTAACTAGAATGGTCGATACGCTAAGAGGTAATTAACGTTGGGTTGCTGTCAAAAGAGATGAATTACGAGTGGGCCGTGCGGGGATCGAACCCGCGACACCCGGATTAAAAGTCCGGCGCTCTGCCGACTGAGCTAACGGCCCATTGTGAGGGGGAAACGAGGCTAACACCCCGGCGGAGATATTGTACCATCCGCGCCTGAGCGGGGACTCGGATGGCGGCCCATATTGCCGGCCCATCCCAGAGTCGGCGCACCTGCGCAACAACTCATGGAAACCCCGTGTCCCCGGCGGTTAACTCGGCCCCTGCCCGTCCATGGAATCCCGGCTGCGCCGGCGGTTGCGCGGGTTCGGTTGGTTGTGGTACTTTTGGCGACGTAAGCCTACTCTGAAATTGGAGAAGAACGATGGGTTACACACCGAGCCACCTGGGTCATGTGAACATTTACGTTCGGAACGCAGAGGCATCGCGCCAGTGGTACGAGGACGTCTTGGGTCTGCACACCTACGATTTCCTGGCGGGGCGGGCCGCATTCATGTCGGCCAACTTGGACGAGTCCCACGAGATCGCTCTGATGGAAGTGGGCGCCGACGCCGAAGGCCCCCATCAGGGGCAGGTGGGCTTGAACCACATGGCCTGGCGCATGGATAGCCTGGCCGACCTGGAAGACTTCTACAACAACCTGCACAAAAAGGGCGTGGAGATCAAGCGGGTCTCCAACCACAGCCTGTCCTTGGGCATCTACATCGAGGACCCCGACGGCAACGGCATCGAAGTCTATTATGAGACGCCGAGGAGCGAGTGGTACCGTCAGGAAAAGCTCTTTATGCACGGCGACCGCCCCACCGTCCACTTCCCCGGTCCCTGGGAAAAGGAGCTCCAACCCGACGGGGTTTCAGCCAAGAGCTAGAAACAGACTTAACAACAACCCGGCAACCAAACAGGGGCGTCCCGGTACATCGGGACGCCCCTGTTTATAATCCTGATAGCTGTCAGCCCCGATATTATCGGGGCTAATTCGTCACGGCGATGGCTTCGATCTCGATGAGCATGTCCTCGTGGACCAGGGATTTCACCTCCACCATGGTGCTGGCCGGATAGCCGCTCTTGAAGAACTCGCCTCGAACCTGATGGATGGCGGCGAAGTGCTGCTGCAGGTTGGTGACGAACACCGTGACTTTCACCACGTCGTCCATGGTTGCCCCGGACTCGGCCAACACCGCCTGCATGTTCTGCAACACCTTCCGGGTCTGGACGGTGACATCGCCGACCCCGACAACGCTGCCGTCCGTGTCCCTCGCCACCTGACCCGAGACAAACACCATCTTGCCCGCCGGGACCTCCACTCCCTGGGACATTATCCCGCCGGGCGCGGCGACCTTGGCGCTTTGAAGGATGGTCTTAGCCATTGCGGCCCTCCCTATCTATTCTATTTATCTTGTTGTTGACAGGTTGCTTCGTGGGTACCATCGCGTCGGCAAAGTTTTGAACGGCTTGCTTTGAAATCCTGACATAACATTCGGATAAGTGCCCTGGTCATCGCCGAGAAAGAGAGACCAAAGGTTCTTGGACCATTCTTATGGTAGGAGATGTGGCCTAGATAATATCTGCTCCCATGATAGAAAAATGATTTTTAGCTCGTATTCCTCGTATTCTGCTTGGATGAATTCGGAGTGACCGTCGACGACTTGGCAATCGTCTTCATAGACTATGGGAAGGTATGTGAAAGATGGCCCGTGGCTACCATCGAGGGTGTCTTCGACTCCACCCGCATAGTCAATTAAAGACCGACCATCCTGAAGCTTAGGAGCCCAAATCTTCAGGATTAGCCTTACCGCATGTCGGTAACAGGCATGCCCGTCCATAGCCTCAGTGGCAGCTCCCCGAAGAGCAATAAAGGAGTCATTCTTCGGATGTTTGACGTTCCTTATTGATCTGTGTCGATCTTTATAAGGAGGTAAACCCGGCAAAGTGATAATGATGGAACTTCCCTCAATCGGTGGACCCTTTGTGGGTAGCTCGCCGGGGTCATAAGGTTGAAAAGTCAATTGGTCATCTTCAAGTTTCGAGATGAGTTAGTGGAAGAAATACCAATATCTACCCTGTCCCTGCCGTCTACCGCCACTCAGCGTCCGTGGGATAAAGGTTTATGCTCCCCCTGGCGGACCCTTGGATACCCTCTACGCGCCATTTGTCCGCCGCTTCCTTGAAGACGGCGAAGTGGGGCGCCTCAAGGTGGGCCTTGAAGGCGGCCTCGTCCTTGTAGACCTCGTATAGCCAGATACGGTGATCGTCCTCGGCATCTTGAATCGCGTCGAACCGCAGGCAGCCCGGCTCGTCATTGTTGGCCCCCTTGGCGTCTACCATCAGGGCCTCCAGGAACTCCTCCCGGTGTCCTTCCTGTATTTGGATGGGCACGATTATCACATACATATCTTCTATCTCCGCTGTCTGCTTGCCACGCTTGAGTAGGCGCATAGTACGCCCATTATGCCCCTGAGGCAACGAGTGCGGGGCAACGGGGTGGGGACATGGTAATATCTCACCGATCAATCGTCATAATCACATGAAGTGAATCACCCAGCGCCGGTCAGCCCCGGTTTATCGGGGCAGCCCGGGACCCGCCGCCAGGAGGCCAGACCATGCCAGCCAGGACAGGGGCGGAATACATCAAGGGCCTGAAGGAGAATTCTCCCGAAGTCTACCTCAACGGCAAGAGGGTCAAAGACGTCACAACCCACCCCGGCTTACGCAACGGAGTGCAGACCATTGCCAATCTGCTGGACATGCAGCACGACGCCAAGTTGCGGGACGAGATGACCTACGAATCTCCCACCACCGGCGACCGGGTGGGCCTGTCATTCATCACCCCCCGGACCATCGAGGATCTGGAAAGACGAAGGGTGATGATGCACCATTGGGCCCAGGCCAACTGCGGGATGATGGGCCGCAGCCCCGATTTCATGAACGTGAACATGATGGCCATGGCCGCCGCCGGAGACTACTTTGCCCAGAACCGGCCCGAATTCAAGCACAATATTCAGGCCTATTACGAGCATGTCCGCGAGAACGACCTGGTACTGACCCACACCCTGCTTAACCTGCAGCGCAACCGGACGCCGGGCGCGACCCCCCTGGAGGACCGGACGGACATCGCCCTCTCGGTGGTGAAAGAGACCGACGCCGGGATCGTCGTCCACGGAGCGCGGGTGTTGGCCACCCTGGCCCCGCTCTCCGAAGAGATTGCCCTGTATCCCACCGCGTCCCACATGCTGCCGGGCAACGCGCCCAATCCCACGTCCTTCGCCTTCGCCATCCCCTGCAACACCCCGGGCCTCAAGTTCCAATGCCGCGAGAGCTTCGACCATGGCCGCTCCCATTTCGACCATCCCCTGGGCTCGCGCTTCGAGGAGATGGATGCCGTGGCCTTCTTCGACAACGTGCTGGTGCCCTGGGAGCGGGTGTTTCTCCTGGGCGACGTCGCGCTGTGCAACAACATGCAGATGGCCACCAACCGGCACCGGCACTCGGGGCACCAGGTGGTGACCAAGAACGTGGCTAAGTGCGAGTTCGTATTGGGGTTGGCCAACCTGATGGCCGAGACCCTGGGCTCCAGCGAGCAGACCCAGGTCCAGACCATGATCGCCGAGATCATCGAAAACCTGGAGGTCACCAGGTCCTGCCTGCGGGCGGCGGAGGTGGATGCCAAGATCGACGAATGGGGCGTCATGTGTCCCGCCGAGTTGCCGCTGCAGGTGGCCCGTAATATGTTCATCCGCATGTACCCGCGGATGGGCGAAATACTGCACCTGTTGGGTTCCAGCAGCCTGATGGCCCTGCCCACCGAGGCCGATATGGAAGGCCCGTTGGCCGAGGACATCAACCGCTATCTGGAGACCGACAGCACTTCGGCCCGCGACCGTGTAAAGCTGTTCCGGTTGGCCTGGGACGCAAGCTGCAGCGCCTTTGGGGCCCGCCAGATACTCTACGAGCGGTTCTTCCAGGCCGACTCGGTCCGCAACGCCGTCATCCTGTACAACATGACCGACCGGGAGCCCGCCAGCGCCATGGTGCGGGATTTTCTGGCCCAGGAATAAAGGAGTTCAATATGCCTGAGCCACGTGTGATCAAAAGAGAGGAAGTCAGCAGCCTGGAACGCGCCCCGGGGGTCACCGTCGCCAGCAGCGTGACCAAGGAGACCGGCGCCACCGAGATCTCCAGCGGGATCACCACCTTCGAGGCCGGCGCTTCCAACACCACCCACTACCACAACGCCGAGGAGTCGGTGATCGTCATCGAGGGCGAGGGCATCTTGATTATCAACGGCCGGGAGCACCGGGTGCGGCAGTACGACGCCGCCTTCATCACGCCGGGCGCCCACCACCGGCTGATCAACACCGGCGGCACGCCCTTCAAGATCGCTTGGTCCTACGCCACGGTGGATGTGACCCGGACACTGGTGGACGACTAGGCGCGGCGGCGCTGGCCGCGGTCCCATCGGTTGCACGATGGCCGCATCCAATTAGCAAATCCATCGGCGGCGGATGAGTTGTTGAATCCTGAGTGATCGCTCGGATCAGCCACTCGTTTTATTCGAGACCGGCGTAACCGCCTGCCGTCGTTGCATTCGACACCCCCTTGACATTCCATCTTACTGGAAGGTTTACAATTCACATCGATGACCATAAGGGAGCGGATGGTGAAGATTGGAGAGTTGGCCCGCGTCACCGGCACCAGTGCCAAGACCATCAGGTTTTATGAAGCCGAAGGCCTGATGCCGGGACCCCCAAGGACCCCCGCCGGCTACCGCTCGTATAGTGGCGAGTCGGTGAGCAGGCTGGAGTTCATCCTCAAGGCCAAACGCCTGGGTCTGTCCCTGAACGAGATCCTAGGCATCATGCGGTTGCACGATGCGAAAGAGTCGACGTGCGTCCATGTGCGTGGCCTGCTGGACCAGAAGATTGGTGAAGTAGAGACGGCCATTGATGCCCTTCAAGCTTTCAAGGGCGACCTGGCCGCGCTAAGAGACGGCGCCACTGGGTTGGTGGACTGCAAGCCCCTGGGAGGGGACATCTGCACCATAATTGAACAAAGCAACATCAAGGGCCGGCAACCCGTCCCAATTGCAAAGAACCGTCCGTAGGGAAACACACCGCACGCTGGATGACTACCCAGGAGATATTATGGCGCAAGAGATTCTAGTTTATATTCAGCCGGACGGTTGACACTTTTGTGAGATGGCGAAAGAGTTTCTTTCGGAACGGAATGTTCCCTTCGTGGAACGGGATATCATGAATGACAAATCGGCTATGGACGAACTAATCAAAATCGGTGTGTTAACCACCCCGGTCACTGTATTCGACGGCGAAGTCGTGGTGGGATTCGACCGCGCCCGGTTCGAGAAATTGCTGGGCGAATAGGGAAGCGAGGGATGAAGCAAATTTTTGACGGAGACCGACGTCGATGAGTAGTTTATTGGTCGCCCTTCCAGTTATTTGTTGTCTGTTGATTCCCGCCGCAATCTACGTGGCCGTCTTGGTCTTTCGAAGGCCGGGGAAACAATCCCAGGACAGTGACGGGCAGATAAGGGACCTGAGGCATCCCATCGACCGTGATCTTAGAAACTGAAGGGACCGTACCTCCTGTGAAATTGACTAACCCGAAGGCGTTAATGGCCTTGATATTAATTTCAATCGCGGTCCTTGCGGCCTGCGGGGGGGACGCGTCCGGTTCGGCGCCGGGCGGAGCCGCAAATATTGGCGATCTGTCGGCCGTTCCCCAGTCTGCAGATGTGATGCCGGTGGTCTCTCTGTCAATGGCCGACTATCTGGGCAGCACCGTGGTCCTTTATTTCTCCTTCCCTGGTTGACCCACCTGCGGGCTGGAGGCTCCAGCCCTAGGACGGGTGCAGCAGGAGTTCCAGTCTCAAGGGGTCCGGGTCCTGGCCATCAACACCGCCCCATGGATCCCGGTGGAGGACTGGCGCGACTTCTGGCGGAGCAAGGGGGCGGCGGACGTGTCCTGGGTCAACGACGTGGGCCAACAGATGCTCAAGTCGTTCGAAGTGACCAGTTTGGGCACCGCTATCATTATCGACCGGCAGGGACGCGTCTCCTACCGCGACGCCGGCGCCACACCATACGACGTATTGCGGACCGAAATTGAAAAGACGCTCTGAAGTGTGTAGCGTCAGCCAGGACGCCCCTCGAGATAGCCTGGTCCTACGCCACCGGCAGGCCGATGGCCGCATCTAATTAGCAAAACCACCGGCAATGGTTGAGTTGAGGTATCCGGAGTGATCGCTCCGCTCGGCCAATCGAGGAAGAACGAGTTGAGAGAATGATGAATTTACTGCACGTGGAAAAGCCTTTTGTGAGCCTGCTTAGCGGACTGCTCCCACTTCCCTGGTGATGAGTGGTGCCGGGCTTGCTCGGTGTTCTTGGCGGAACATCAGCCGGGCTGGCCTTCGCACCCGCGTTGCCCCGATTAATCGGGGCTCACTTGGCCGTTCTTGGTGGTCGCCGTGCTCATGCTGGCCCGGGGTTGGTGGCTTGAGTTATCCCACGAAGGCCGGTGGCGCTCCTCGTGGCGCAAGCGGGCCACGGTCGTGTTGATAACTTCCACGGCGTTGTCTGTCGTGTTGTGGACTCTCCGGTTCGCCGGTCTGCTTGGTGCGAGTCCGCTTTAGGCGGCTGGGCCGCGGTCAGGCCTCGGCCTGGGACTCTTTCAATTCGCCCGAACCCGCCGGAACCGGCTCCCCGACGCGGCCCCGTTGCAGGGCCGAGATGGTCATGGCCGACAACAACATCGCCATCATGGCCAGGAAGGCGTAACGCAGCCCCACGGTAAAGGCGTGGCCCACGCCTGCGGCGTCACCCCGTACCGCTTCCAGACTGGGCTCGAAGCCCAGAGTGCTCATGGTGGCGGTGACGATGATGGTTGCGACGGCGATGCTGGTGACGTTGGCCGCGTTGCGCACCAGGTTCAGGAACCCGGCCACCACGCCGTACCTGGCTTGGCCGACGGCGTTCATCACCGAGCTGGAATTGGGCGAATAGAAGATGCCCATGCCGCTGCTCATCAGCATCAACGCCGGCACCACCATCCACAAGGACGAAGTTTCGGTGACCCGGGACAAGATGAACAAGCCTATGGCCGAGGACGCCAGGCCGCCAACGGTGAAGGGACGCCAGCCGAACCGGTCCGAGAGTACCCCGCTAACCGTTCCCAAGACTGCCATGCAGAGAGCGCCGGGCACCACCACGAAGCCCGCTGTCTTGGGGCTGTAGCCCAGGACGTTCTGTAGGTAAAAAGGCATCAGGAAGATGACCGCCGACGAGCCCAAGAAGGTCAGAAAGGCCGCCGACACTCCGAGGGAAAATGTCCTTCCCTTGAACAGCCTCAGGTCCAGCATGGGCGCGCTGCAGCGCAACTCCCACCAGATAAATGCGCCCAGCATCGCAACGGCCCCGGCAAAGGCGGCTAAGATCGGTGGCGATAGCCAGCCGGCTTTGTTGCCGGTGGTCATGGCCAGCAGCAATGCCACCAAGACCCCGGTGGACAGTGCGGCGCCCAACCAGTCGAACCGGGCGCCCCCGGGCTCCCGGACCTCTGGCCAACCCCGAAGCACCCAGGCCGCGGCGGCCACGCCAATGATCTCTACAGGTATCGTCAGGAAGAACACGACCCGCCAACCAAAAGAGTCGACCGCCACGCCTCCGATGGCCGGGCCGACGACGGCGCCCACCCCCACCATGGTCATGAATAGGCCAATGGCCCGGCCCTTTTCGTTGGCGGGAAATGCCGAGGTGATGATGGCCATGGCGGTGCCCTGGGTCATGGCGGCCCCGACACCCTGCACGATACGGGCAGGAAATAGCATCTCCAAAGTGGGTGACAACCCGGACAATGCTGCGCCCACACCCATCACCAACGTACCGGCGATGTAGACTTTCTTGCGTCCGACGAGGTCCGAGAGCCGCCCCATGGGCAGAAGGAGGGCGGCGATGGTCAGGGCGTAGATGATGACCACCCACTGGATGGTGGGCAGGTCGGTCTGGAATTGGCCGGCGATGGTGGGCAGCGCCACGTTGACGCTGCCATGGTCGACCACCGAGGCGAAGATGCCGATGCCCAGGGCCCCAAAGACCCAGTACTTATAGTTGGCGCTGCGGGTCAGGGATGTCCCGCTGTCCGGGTTGCCGCTGGGGTTGCCCGGATCGGTGCTCGGGTGGATAGATGACATATTGTCTAAGATTACTTAGTTTTAGATGCCTTGTCACACCTGCCGCTCACAGGCTGTTGTATCATGTGATGCCCGCCGGGATTCGGCGAACACACCCGGTGCGATCAACGGGAGGCTAAATTGGCTCGAATACCCATAGCCAGCAGAGAGAGCGTACCCCAAGACCAACTGGGGGCGTTCGATGAATTGGTCAGCCAGCGCGGCAGTGTGCCGGACACCGGCCCCATCGCCATCATGATCAACGTCCCCGAACTCACCAGACGGGGTGAGCACCTCCGGGCCTACGTTCGGGGAGACGAGTCCAGCCTGACGGCCAACGTGCGCGAGTTGGCCATGATACTGACCGCCCGGGAGATGGACTGCCAATTCATCTGGAACGCCCACGCCGCCTTCGGCCGACGGGCGGGGCTCAGCGACGAGTTGGTGGACAACCTCCGCGACAAGAAGGACCTGCCCGGTCTGTCGGCCGACGAATCGGCGGTGGTCAACTACGGGCGGGAGTTTTTCCGCACCCACAAGGTCAGCCAGTCGACCTTCGACGCCGCCCAGTCCCAGTTCGGCGTCCGGGGCTTGGTGGAATTGACCAACCTGATGGGTTATTACTCGTCCCTGGCCTTCAACATCAACGCCTTCGATGTTGGCCTGCCGGACGATATCACCGAGCCGCCGTTGCCGGTGTAGGCGGGGGGACCCCCCAGCCCCCTTTTACGAAAGGGGGTTATTCGGGCTGTTGCGGAAGAGGCGTGGAGATCGCGGTCCGTAGGGGCGGGTTTAAACCCGCCCTGTTACTCGTTGGATATATTCCACCACGGCGGCAACCTACCCACCGGGAGCCCCGCCAGATCAAGGGCATTGGACAGCTTTGCACCGCTGAGAATCGTCGGGCAAATGGGGGAGGTGCGTCACATTACAGATTAAACAAACCATCGCCGAACCGGGCCCTTCCGGCCTTCCAAGACGACTTGATGCGCGGGCCGGTGGAAACTAGCCCTCTCGCCGCCTACACTCGGCGGCGCATATGGACGCCCAGCTAGACTTTGATAAGGCCGCTGTATTATTATCAGAGCACAGTGGTAGCTAAGGATAAGGTAGCTTCGAAAGGCGCTAAGACCCTTATCGAGAGGGTCGGCGCCTACCTGCCCGAGGAAAGCACGGAACTGGTGGGGCAGGCCTACCGCTACGCCGACGAATGCCACGAAGGCCAGATGCGTAAGTCGGGCGAGCCCTATATCGCCCACCCCCTGGAAACCGCCCTCTTCCTCGCCAATCTCCACCTGGACTCCCACACCATTATCGCCGCCCTGCTCCATGACGTGGTCGAAGACTGCGGCGTTTCTCTGGACGAGATCGACCGGCGGTTTGGGCCCGAAGTCGCCAAACTGGTAGACGGGGTCACCAAGCTGACCCGCATGGACGACAAGCTTCATCTCCCCATCGATGACGACTCCAGCCCCATGGACGATGCGGAGCACCTGCAGGCCGAGAGCCTGCGCAAGATGCTGGTCTCCATGGCGGAAGACATCCGGGTGGTGTTGATCAAACTGGCCGACCGCCTGCACAACATGCAGACCCTGGATGCTTTGCCTGCGGAGAAGCGGAAGCGCATCGCCCAGGAGACCCTGGAGATCTATTCTCCCCTGGCCCACCGCCTGGGTATCTGGGAGATCAAATGGCGGTTGGACGACCTAGCCTTCCGGCACCTGAACGGGGAGAAGTACCGGGAGATCTCCAAGATCCTGGCCTCCAAACGCACGGAGCGCGAGGAATATATCGAGCAAGTTATCACCAGTCTGCGGGAAGAACTGGCCCGGTACGATATCACCGCCGAAGTGATCGGCCGGCCCAAGGGCATTTACAGCACCTACCTCAAGATGCAGAAGTACGAAGCCCAGGGCAAGGACTTCGGCGACATCTACGACCTCTTCGCCCTGCGGGTGCTGGTGGAGGAAACTGCGGACTGTTACAAGTCCCTGGGCGTGGTCCACCAATTGTGGCACCCCATCCCCGGGCAGTTCGACGACTATATCGGCAACCCCAAAGAGAACATGTACCAGGCGCTGCACACGACCGTCATCTGCGACGGCGGGACGCCCCTGGAAGTGCAGATCAAGACCTACGAGTTGCACCGCATCGCCGAGTACGGTGTCGCGGCCCACTGGGCCTACAAAGAGGGCAAAGCCGGCGACCAGCGTTTCGAAGAGAAGATGACCTGGCTCCGGCAGTTGCTGGAATGGCAGCGGGAAGTCGCCGGGACCGCCGAGTTCATCGAATCCGTCAAGCAGGACATCTTCCAGGACCAGGTATTTGTCTACACGCCGAAGGGCCGGATCGTCGAACTCACCTCCGGCTCCACGCCGGTGGACTTCGCCTATAAAATCCACACCGAGTTGGGCCACCGCTGCATCGGCGCCAAAGTAAACGGCAAGCTCGTTTCCTTGGACACTCCCTTGGCGAACGGCGACACGGTGGAGGTCCTCAACTCAAAGTCGGACCGCGGCCCCAGCCTGGACTGGCTAAATCCCAACCGCGGCTACGTCCGTTCGGCCGGCGCCCGGCAGAGCGTGCGGCAGTGGTTCCGCAAGCAGGAGCGCGGCACCAACATCCAGCGCGGACGTGAGGTCATGCGGCGGGAGTTGCGGCGTCTGAACCAAAAGGTCGATGACGAGACCCTGGTGGGCCTGTTCAAAGTCGACACAATGGACGACCTGCTGGCTGACCTGGGCTCTGGAAACATCGCCGAGAGCTTGCTGTCCCACCGCGTGGCCCAAATCGGCCATGAGACCGAACCGCCGCTAACCCAACGGCGCAATGACCTGCCGCTGTCCAGCCCCAGTTCCGGCATCACCGTCCTGGGCGTCGGCGACCTGCTGATACGCATTGGCCGGTGCTGCAACCCCATTCCCGGTGAACCAATCATCGGCTTCATCACCCGAGCCCGCGGAGTGACCGTCCACAAGCAGGACTGCTCCAGCGTCCGGCATGAGGACGAGCCGGAGCGTTTGGTGGACGTCCAGTGGGGCCAGGAGCAACAGCTCTATCCGGTTCGGATCACCATGAAGGCCTACGACCGGGTGGGCCTGCTGCGGGACCTGACCTCCGTGGTTTCCCACGAGGGGGTGAACATCGCCTCGGTGGTCACCGAAGAGTGGGCCGACGGCACGGTCACCATGGCCCTCACCTGCCACACCACCGGCCTGGACCAGTTGAACAAGCTCTTCTCCAAGCTGGATGGCGTGCGCGGCTGCATCTCCGTGACCCGCGACCGCACCATCATGCCCGCCCCCTCCCACAGCTAGCGGTCCCCTCCCCGGGCCCCGCTCTTCATCACCCCCAGAGTTTTCCGGCCGAGATATTCCCGTTATGTATCCGGTATGTATAATGTGGCTCGCGCCCCCCTGCGCTCGCCGGCGTTCCGGCGCATTTGATGATTCGATACTGGTCTGGAGGTAGTGTCATGCCAGAGAGAAAGCCTGTTATTCCCCCGGGAGTTGCTCCCAACCCGGCCCTGTCGCCCGGAGTCGCCGTCGGAGATTTCCTGTTCGTCTCGGGGCACGTGGCGATGGACAAAAGCGGCAACGTGGTCGGTGTGGGTGACGCCGAGGCCCAGTCCCGTCAGGTGATGGCCAACATACGGGATGTGGTCACCGCCGCCGGAGGCAGGATGGAGGACGTGGCCAAGATCACCTGCTTCCTAACCGACATCGCCAACTACCCCGCCTACAGCAAGGTCCGGGCCGAGACCTGGCCCAAGGACCCGCCCGCCAGTTCCACGGTCGTGGTGGCCGGATTGGTGCGGCCGGAACTGCTGGTGGAAGTGGAAGCCATAGTCCGCCTGCCAGGTTAAGGGCCGGCGCAGCCGGATTTTTAAATAAAAAACAGGCTTCCCGGATAGTCCATCTGGGAAGTCTGTTTATGGTTTTTGCAGTAATCAGGAGACCCGGCTGCGCCGGCGCTAGCCGTAGCGGATCCTGGGGTCCAGCCAGCCGTAGAGCAGGTCAACGGCCAGATTTATGGTCAAGATACCCACCCCGATGATCACGATCACGGCTTGAATCATGGGGAAGTCAAACTGAAAGACCGCCTCGATGAGAATCCTGCCCATTCCGGGAATCAGAAAGATAGTCTCGATGATGATGGCGCCTTCAAATAACCGTCCGAACTGCCATCCGGTCATTGTTAGGATTGGCAGGGCAGCGTTTTTCAAACCGTGGCGCATCACGACCACTCGTTCTGAGAGCCCCTTGGCGCGGGCCGTCCTCATGTAGTCTTCCCGTATAATCTCCATCATGGAGGACCGGGTGACCCTGGCGATAAAGGCCATGTCGTAGAAGGCCAGGGCCAAGGCGGGGAACGCCATTTGTTTTAGATTGGTCAGGGGATCATTCCACAATTCCGCATACCCCAACGGCGGCAACCATCCAAACGTGCGGACCAAGAATAGGATTAGAAGGATCGCAGCAAGGAAATTTGGAATGGAAACGCCGACGAGACTGAAAACCCGAGATGCATGATCCAGCCAACCGTCGGGTCTGATGGCCGAGAAGACTCCCAAGGGCACCGACAGTCCGACCGCCAGCACTATGGCCAAGACTGCCAGCTCCAATGTCCTTGGAATTCGGTGCTTCAACTCGGTCATCACCGGGGCGTTGAACCACAGCGAATCGCCGAAATCACCTTTGAGCGCGCCCCCGATCCAATCGACGTACTGGACGGCAATCGGGCGGTCAGTGCCCAACTCGTGCCGCAGATTGTCCAACTCCCGTTGGGTGTAAGAGCCTTCACCATCGCTCAGGATGGCCAGGGCTGGGTCGCCTGGAATCAGGCTCATCAACGCGAAAACGATGATGGTCAAAAGGAGGACTGTCGGAATAAAAAGGCCAACTCGTTTCAAGGCGTATTGGCTCATGGTTGGCTATCTCTTGGCAGACCCGCCACCGGGTGGTTATCCGCTCGAAATAATTGGAATTTGCTACGAATCACTGCCGCTGCCCAAGCACGCCGGTTAGCGTGCTCCTTTGGCTTGGTCTGGGAGCCAGGTGGCGATCTCCGGGAAGGCGATCACCAAGCCGATGACAACGAACATACATAACATGAACGGCAGGACGCCGATGAAGACGTCACTGATGGTGCCTGTTTGAATTGCCGTGCCTTCGGCGAGCGCCAGTTCCGCGTCGGAGTCCCGCCGTGCGCCGTGGAGCACGTAGAGGGTCATGCCCTGGGGCGGGCTGATCTGGGCGGCCTCAAGGAGGATCACCATGATTATTCCGAACCATACCTTGTCGACACCAGCATCGTTCAAGACCGGGATCAGGATGGGCAGGGTGGTCAACATCATGGAATAACTCTCCATGAAGGTTCCCAGCACCAGATAGAATACGACCAGGACCAAGATCAGTTGCAGTTGGGTGAGCTCGAATGCGGCCACCCATTCAGCCATATCCACCGATATCCTGACAGCCGCAAAGGCGAACTGCAGGGTGAACGCCGCCATCAGTATCAGCAGGATCATGGTTGAGGTGCGGGCCGTGGAGATCGTTGCCTCTCGTAGCATCTCAATCAGGTTGTCGAAGTTCCGGCGGACCTGTCCCGGCAACACCGGATGGGCTTCCTGGATGTCGGCGAACCAGGTCCTTGCCCTCCGTGGAAGGACTGGAATCCGGCCCACGAAGCCGGCGGCCAGGCTGATGATCAACATTCCCGAATTGCCGGCGAGCATCAGGACGAACGCTCCGGTCACTCCGGAGGCCGCAGCCTCGGTGGGAGTGGCGATCCCGAAGTATATGCTGCCCAGCACGGCGAAGATCAACAAGGCGATGGGCACAAGGCTGAACAGTCCCATAAAGCGCAGCCGCCAGGAGACCGACGCTTCTTTGGGCGCGATCTGCGGCCAGATCTTGGCGGCAATTGCGATCATAATCATAAAAGTCACGGCCAAGATGGCCCCCGGGATGAATCCCGCCAGGAACAGCCGGCCAATTGATTCGCCGACGATCAACCCGTACAGGACCAGGCCGATGCTGGGGGGTATCAGGATGCCCAAGGTCCCCCCGGCGGCCAAAGACCCAATGACCAACCGCTCGTTGTAGCCCCGTTGTCGGAAGGCGGGGAGGGCTACTCGGCTGATGGTGGCGGCGGTGGCAATGCTGGAGCCGGCACAGGCGGCGAACACGGCGCAGGAGGCGATGTTGCTGTGGATCAGCCCGCCGGGGATGAAGACCAGCCAGCGGGAGAGGACGTTGTACATCCGCTCGGCGATCCCGCTGCGGAGGACCAATTCCCCCATCAGGATGAACAGCGGTATGGCGATCAGGATGAAACTGGTGGTGCCCTCCCACGCCCGGTTCCCCATGATGTTCCACAGGTTGGGGTTGCTGATGTTGAAGACCTTCATGAGGATCAGCGCAAGGGTGCCCAGCGCTCCGGCGACATATAAGCCGCCCATGAAGAATGCGCCCATCATCGTGAATGCGGCGGCGATCGCCATCGTTTACTATCCGTCTCCCGCAACGTTGATTCTGAGTAGGCGAAGGGGGATCAATGTATCTACGAACGTTAGTTCGCCCTGGATTGCCCCCACGGGACTATACAGGAACGAATTTACTGGAAACAGCCGGTAGGGAATGATAGTTATTATCCAAGTGGGTCGTCCCGCGAAGGCCGCGGCGGGGCCGGGTGGCTAGTCGCCGGCTGCGGCCGGGGCCACGGAAAGGGAGTCTTCCCAATTGGGGATCAGAATACGGCTGGTCGGCTCCATGGACATGATGAGGAAGGCACCCGCAACGCTCGTGAGGGTGGAGACGATGATGGTTATGCTGTATGAGCCGAGCAGCCAGAAGAGGGCCCCGCCCAGCCAGGCGCCCATGGCCATGCCCGCGCCCGCTCCGAACGCCTGCCAGCCAAAGGACGAACCCATGGGGCCGCGGCCGAAGTACTGGCGGTTGATGACCGGGAAGGCTGAACCCTCTCCACCGTATCCGATGCCGAAGATCACCGCGAAGGTGTAGAACTGCCAGGGTTCGTGGGCCCAGAAGAGCATCAGCACCGGCAGACCCTGCCACACGAAGGCCGTGGCCATGGTGCCCCTGGCGCCGATGTAGTCGGAGATCACGGGCGCCAGGAACCTGGTGGTCACGCTGACCAGGGCCAGGGTGCTCAGCACTCCGGCGGCGGCCACCTGTTCCATGCCAGCCAACACGGCGATGGGGATGATGTAGATGATTACTATGGAGTGGCCCACACACCCCAGGAAATGGATGCCGACCAACTTCCAGAAGGTGGTTGTCGACTGCATGCTGGTGCGGAACGCCTTGACCCGCAGCCGTTCAAGCACCGGGTCCCGTTCCACTGCCGGACTCTCCGACTCGGGTGCGCCAAAGGCCCTTATACCGATGTCCGAAGGCCGGTTTCGGAAGAAGGCCATGAGTAACAACATGACGGTCCCGCCGATAATGCCGACGGACCAAAAAGCTATTTTCCAGGATGCCCCGGTGATCAGTACACTGATCAATATGGCCATCACGGCGGGTCCAAGACCGTGGGCCGCCTGGAGCAATCCCACTCCGTAGCCCAGGTGGGTGCGGAACCAGTAGGTGGCGGTGGTGAGGATGGGGACGTTGAAACAGGCGCTGGCCACTCCCAGGAACAGGCCGTAGGAGATCCAGAGGTGCCAGACTTCGGAGACCACTCCGGTTAGAAGGGCCCCGGCGGCGAAGGTAACGACACCGACCATGATGACTTTGCGTGCGCCGTACCGGTCGGTGCAGATGCCGCTGATGGGGGCCAGCAACGCGCCGGTGATGCTGGCCAGGGCGTAGGCCAGGGTGACGGTGGCCGGACTCCAGCCCATGTCCTCTTGCAGGGGGACGATGAGTACTCCGAAGGCCTGCCGGATGGAGCCGCCGGCCATGTGCATGACGGCCGCGATGGCGATGACGATCCAGGCGTAGTGGACGCGGCTCGAAAGGCCAAACGCGCCTTTATTCTTGGCTCTTAACATTTGCAGGTCTCATTCTGCGCCTACGGAATATCCGTGTCAATTGATAAAGTGGCACTATCAATATCGAATCTTGCCCTGGATAAGTCCGACCGGAGCCGCACGGACATCGAGTATAATCCTCTGAAAATTCGTGCCGAACGGCGATTGCAGAAGGTGTTTTATGCGAGCGGAACAAAAGCTGAATGAAATGGGACTGGAATTAGGACCCGTGGGCACCCCGGTGGCCAACTATATCCCGACTGTACGGACCGGTAACCTGCTGTACGTGGCTGGCCACATCGCGGGGAAGCCCGACGGGTCAGTGCTGAACCCTGGAAAGGTGGGTCGCGATGTCACCGAGGAACAGGCTTACGAGTCGGCCAAACTGGCCATGCTCAACTGCCTGGCCTCCGTCAAGCAAGACCTGGGTGACCTCGACCGGGTCAAGCGGGTCGTGAAGTTGCTGGTGATGGTCAACGCCGACCCCGAGTTCGACCGCCATTTCGTCGTGGCCAACGGCGCTTCCGACCTGTTGGTGGAACTCTACGGGGACCAGGGGCGTCACGCCCGTTCCGCCGTCGGCATGAGCGGCCTACCCCGCAAGAGCTGCGTCGAGATCGAGATGATACTCGAGGTCGGGGACTAGTTGCCTCAGATAAGCCGTGACCGGTGCGGGTTCTTTTGGAAACTCAGGGTGGGCGCAGAATTCAGACCTTGCCCAGGCGGATGAACCGGCCTCCGATGAGCCACTCGGCGACGTAGAGGTTCCCTTGGGCGTCAACCGCCAGGCCGTGGGGGCTGTTGAACTTTCCAGGTTCCAGCAGACTGGTGGCGACAATTTTCCCCGAAGCGTCCTTGTTATTGGGCCATCCCTCAACGTCACACACCGGGTCGTTGGCCCCAAGGTAGCAGATGAATTCGTCGTTCTTGCCGCAAACCGTAAGCCGGGCCCGTAGCTCCGCGATAACCAGCATGTCACCGTGGGCGGCGAACCCGCTGGGGGTGGTGAGGAAGCCGTTGCCGAACACCCGCTGGTAATTCCCCTCAAGGTCATAGACCTGGACCCGCCCGTTGGCCCGGTCTGCCACATAGAGTTCCGCGGGGGAGTCCCGGCGGTCTATAAAGATAGCGTGGGGACAATTAAACCTGCCGGCCTCGCCCTCCTCGCCGTTGATGCTGGCGATGTAGTTCCCCGCTTTGCCGTACCGGTGCACGTAGCTTTGTCCGTAACCATCGGCGACCCAAACGTCGCCGTTTCCGCCGTGCCGCTCCTCGTTCACCGCAACCCAGGTCGGCGAATACATACCCTCGTGGTACACATCAAGGTCCGGGCGCTGCAGACTGGCAAGGACGTTTCCCTCGAAGTCCATCTTCAGCACCTGCCCGCGCGTTTCGCCGCCGGGATATTCGTATCCGATGGTGTGCTGGCGTTTACGCCCATTGTCGGCAATCCAGAGCAACTCCCGGCCGTCTTCGGTCACCAGGGTGATCCCGTGGGCGTCGCTCAGGTCCACCGGCCAGGACCGGACCAGATTCCCTTCACGGTCAAAGAGCATCATGGTTGGGTCGCCGGGGTGATAGGTGATTATCTGACCCGACTCCGTCACCGCCACGCCATGATGGGCCCAGCCGGTCCGGGCGCTCTCCGAGTCCGGTATACCGGCCCAAGGCTCCTGCCATTCGTAGGTATTTTCGCCGCTGCCTATCCGCATGGGGCTCACCGCTTTCCCGCCGGCGTTTCCATTGGAGTTTCCGGGCTAGGGATTTAGGATCACCTTGGTGTAGCCGTCGGTCCGTTGGTCGAACTTCTTGTAGGCGTCCGGGGCGTCGTTCAACGGCACCGTATGGGAAACCACGAAACCGGGGTTGGCCCGCCCGGAGATGATCATGTCCCGGAGGTACGCATTGTACTTCTTCACATTGCACTGGCCGGTGCCCAGCCGGAGTCCCTTTTCGAACAGGAGGCCGAAGTTGATGGACAACGCGCCTCGTTTTGCGTCTTCGTCAACGCCGCCCGGGTCAGTCGGCACGTAGAGTCCCGGTATGCCGAGAGCGCCGGTGGGGTTGACCACGTCGATTATCTGGTTCAACACGATATTGGGCGACTCTTCCTGTTCCCCGCCCACGGCCGAGGACCCGGCTTTGGCCGCCTGGTATCCCACGGCGTCGATGCCCTTGTCCACGCCCTCCCCGCCGCGCCGGTCTTTGATCTGCCGCACCGGGTCTCCAGTGTCGAAATTTATGGGAATCCCGCCTATCTCAGCGGCCTTGTCCAGACGATCTTGCACGTGGTCGATGACGTAGACTTCGGCCGCTCCCCGGATCATGCAGCTATAGGCGGCCATCAGGCCAACGGGGCCGGCCCCGAACACGGCGACGCTTTCTCCAGGGCTGACGTCGGCCAGCTCGGCGCCGTGGTAGCCGGTGGGGAAGATGTCGGCCAAAAGGGCGAAGTCCGATTCCCACTGGGTGCCTTCGGGCAGCGGCAGGCAGTTGAAGTCGGCGAAAGGCACTTGGAGATATTCGGCCTGGCCACCCACCCACGGACCCATCGCCACGTAGCCATAGGCGCCGCCGGCGAATCCTGGGTTCACCGTGGTGCAAAATCCGGTGAATCCCCTTTGGCAGTTCTTGCAAAACCCGCAGGCCACATTGAAGGGCATCACCACCCGGTCACCCTGCTTCAGGGTCCTGACCGCAGGGCCGGTCTCCTGGACCACCCCCATGTTTTCGTGGCCGAACACTATCCCAGGCTGGGCGGCGGTGCGGCCTTCGTACATGTGCAGGTCGGAGCCACAGATGCAGGTGGAAGTGACCTTCACGATAACGTCGTTTGGGTGTTTGATCTCCGGGTCCGGAACGGTCTCCACGGCGACATCGAAAGGCCCTTTGTAGACAACGGCTCTCATGGCTCAGGCTCCTGTCAGACTGACCAAAGGATGGGTGGGGTCATGAGGAAGGCGACTCGCCGTCCTCATCCAGCCGGCGAATCCGGCGGTGTGTAGCGGGGTTAGCGCTTCCGGTAGACCTGGAAGCGGTGCCGGTTGGTCTCCGCCACGTAGAGGTGACCATCGCGGTCCAGAGTAACGGAGACCGGCCCCCAGAAATAGGGCTCGGTCTGGGAGGAGACATGGTACGGGGTGTTCAGGTGGGAGGGCAGATCGGGGACGAGGTTGGAGATGTCCCGTTCGGCCTTTTCCTCCGGGTTGGAGGCGAAATAATCCTCGGCCCACTTGGAGACGGTGGCTTGTCCCCGCAATATCAACTGGAAACCTCCGTCCGGACCCAGCACCTGCACCCGCTCGTTGCCCCAGTCGGCCACGTAGATGAAGCCCTCCGAGTCCACGGCCACGCTGGTCGGCCGCTGGAACTGGCCTTCGCCACTGCCGGACCCGCCGTAGGCGGCCAGGAATTCGCCGTCGTTGGTGAATTTTTGAATCCGGTCGTTGCGCCAATCGGCGACGTAGACATTGTCGTCGTCGTCCACGGCAACGCCCCAGGGCAGATTGAACTGTCCCTCGCCGCTTCCGAAGGCGCCCCAGGCGGCGATGAATTCTCCCTCCGTGGTGAACTTCTGGACCCTGGCGTTATGCTGGTCCACCACGAACACGTTGTCCGACGAGTCGATGGCGATACCGGCGGGTCCATTGAGTTCACCGTTTCCAGACCCAGCGGTCCCCCAATGGGACAGATACTCTCCCGACGTGCTGTAGATGGTCACCCGGTGGTTGTATTCGTCGGTGATGTGCAGGCGGTCCCGGCTATTCAACGCCATGGCCACGGGCCAGACAAACTGCCCGTCACCGGCGCCGTTACCGCGGCCAAACTCCCCCAGATATTCTTCGTCCAGGTTGCAAATGCCAACTCGTATGGCGGCGGCGCGCAGCGGGTCGCAGCGGTTCAGCACGAAGATGCGGCCGTCGCCGCCCACCACCATGTCGTAGGGGTTGGCGAACCCGCGGCCGTTGAAGCCGTTGTTCACGATGCCGATGGTCTTGACGTATTCCAGAGCGATACTGGGAGATTGGGTCTGGGTACTCACGCCGGCCCCCTTGTCTATCTGAGATTGGGAAGGGTTGACGAAGACCGCCAGCTCAGGCGAGTTGGTACTCCCTGGTGGCGGCCACCAGCCGCAGCATATTGCCCACCCGCTGCTCGGCCTCGTCTCCCGGCTGGTGACCGTTCAGGTCCAGGTCCCCATCACGCGAGGCGAAGTCCACCAGCACGGACCGGGTTTCATCGGAAACCTCGATGGGGCCCAGCAGGTCCAGGCAACCGTCGGCCAGGTCCGAAGGGATGAGCACGCCCTGTTCCGAGCCCGCCTCCAGCCTGTCGATGATGGACCGCACGCCGGGGCTTCCGACGTTGGACAATTCCTTGGCCACGAAGTTCACCCTTTCCACCAGAGATCCGCTGTCGATCCATTCGACGCCCTCGTGCCAACCCTCCACCGTGGAAGGCTGTAGCAGGCCCTGGCCCATATAGAGCATGGTGTTGGACACTTGCTCGATGCCCAAGGCTGGATTCCGGTAGTTTCCGGCCATCCGCACCGCGCCGACGACCATCTCCACCGGCCCTTTGACCCGGGCGAAACGCGCTTCCTCCGACTTGAAGAACTCGGAGTGGAACAGCGTGCGGAGCATGTCACGAATCTGGTAGCCCGAGGTGAAATAGGTGGCCATCATCTCGCCGATAACCCTTTCGCCCGCTTCGGTCACCTCGTCCGCAGCGAAAAACTGGAACAGTCTGGTGGCCATGAACCGGGCGGTGGACTCTTGCTTCACGATGATGGCGATGATCTCTTCGCCGTTGAAACGGCCCGTCTCTCCCAGGAATGTCTTCTCGCCGTCGTCGTGGTCATCTTCCCGGTACTCGAAGTGCCAAGCGATGCGGCCGTAGGGCCAGATGGAGTCCTTGAACGCTCGAACGGCCATATATTCGGCGTTGCCCAGCGTCCAGCCGGTGAAGGCCCGGGCGCATTCCTTGACGTCGTCCTCGGTGTAGTTGCCGATGCCCATGGAGAAGAGTTCCAAGAGCTCCCGGCCGTAGTTCTCGTTCATGGAAGTACCGTGATTCTCATTGTTGTCCAGCCAGAAAATCATGGCCGGGTCCTTGGACAGCTCCAACAATAGGTCCTCGAAGCTTCCCAGTCCGGACCGCCGGAACATGTCCACCTGGTTGAGCAGGGTGCGGGCCTGATTGAGCTTGGTGTACCCGGTGGCGAACAGTCCGTGCCAGAAGAGGGCGATCTTCTCCTCCATTGGGCAGGTGGTGCTGATCATCCGGTACATCCAATAGGCGGCGGAACCGGGCAGGTCGCGCAACTCCGACTGCTCCACGTGGTAGCGGCGGATCAGGTCGTCCGGCATGTTGCCTGGGTCCGTGGGATGGAGCAGGGTCTCCACGGCGCCGTCGTACCCCATCTCAAGGTATTGTTCAAGCTCGTCACGGCTGGCGCCGAAGCCGGCGCGGCGAAGCAGGTGGGCCATCAAAGAGGTGTCGTTGCTTGTCATCACTGTCCTCGATTGCGGCAGACTATTAGCACGGGCGGACCGGCTAGGCCCGGAACAGGCTGAGTTTCTCGAACTGGCCGTTGACGATTGGCGCCGCGTCCAACCCCAGCCAGTCTTCCAGGATGCCGGTGTAGGTGGAGCGGAAGTCGTTATTGGACCGCAGGTCGCCTTCTATTTGCTCGGCTTCGGCCAGCGAAGGGTATTCGCCGTACATGCCGCCCTTCACGGCGCCTCCGATGAGGAAGGCCACTCCGGCCGAGCCGTGGTCGCTCCCAGAGCCGTTGTCCTTGATGCGGCGGCCGAACTCGGAGAAGATCAGAATCGCGGCGTCGTCCTCCCGGCCGTGCTCCTTCAGGTCGTCCATGAGACTGCCCACCGCGCCGGCCACGTCCTCCAAGAGCTTGGCGTGGGTCGCCAACTGCCCTGAGTGGGTGTCGAAAAGTCGGTGCGATGTGTATAGCACCCTGGCGCCCAGATCGGCGTGGAATACCTGGGAGATGCTTTTTACGTTCTGGGACAAGGCGTCAGGCGCGTACTCCACCGACGAGGAATACATGGCGGGAGCGGTGCGAAGAATGTCGGCGCCCTCAAGCGAGTCCTGACCGGTCTGGCCCAGCAGGTCCATCACCGGGTCTCGTCCGGCGGCCCCACCGTACATCCTGGAGAAGGCCTCCAACGTGAACATGCGCAAGTCCTGGTCCTGTATGTCGGGAAACAGGCCGTAGGTTTCCAGATCACCCACCGAAGTGACGGACACGCCCGGGCAGCCCAGGGCCCTAGGCAGGCCGCGGCCGAAGTTGATTGCAGTGAGCACGTTATCGCTCTGAGGATCGAGGTCACGGATAGCCCGGCCCAACCACCCCTCACGTCCGATGGCGTCGGGCTCGGCGGTGTGCCAGATATCCATTGACCTGAAGTGAGAGCGGTTCGGGTGCTCGTAGCCGATACCGTTGATTATGGCGACCTTGCCCTCATCCCACAGCGTCTTGATCGGCCCCATGCTAGGGTTGAACCCCAACTGGCCGTCGATGGGTAGCACCTGATCTTGGGGGATGTTCACCGTAGATCGGGAATCGTAATAACGGCCGTCGCCGTAGGGAACGACCGTGTTCAAATAATCATTGCCGCCGGTTAGCTGAATGACGATCAGACTCTTTTCACGACTAGTGGTGGTCATATTGGACTACCTCCTAAATTGGAGAAGGAACGCCGTTTAGTGCTGCCGTAACGCTACTATTGAGCATGGACTAAATCAAGAGACGGGGATGCGCGGCCCTTTTAAGGACCGCGCCTTGGCCGACATTGTACGCTTTGTGGGCCGTCTTTTCGAGGTACGAGATGGCCGGCGTCTTTTGCCGGGGATTCGGCGAGGCGGCTCTCCCCCGTCTCGACCAATCTACGAAATTACACCCCAGTCGGGATGGCAAAGCCAGGCCTGCATGAAGTGAAGGTATTAAGGGAACTACGGCCAGAAGGCCCATATGGCATTGTAAACTCGCTCTTTGACTTACAGGATTGAATCAATCGTGAGGGGAGCCACCTTTGACGTGACATCTTCGTTTACCAGTTCCAGATGGTGGGACTGGAGCTACCTTCGGGAAGCCGCGTTCCTCGCGCTGACCGTCGTCTTCGGCCTACAGGTCTTCCGGGTGTTGCTCAACGGCCTGGTGTTTTATATTCGCGACGCCCAGGGAGCAGAGCCTTTTACGCCGGGGGTGTACGCCCTCATCCTTTTCTTGCTGGCTTTCCTCGCGGCATCGGTACATAAGTTCCTGGGGCCCAGGCGTGCCCTGGTCCTGACCGGTGGTGGCCTGGCGCTGCTGCGGTTGGTTGAGCAGACAGTCCCCTGGCCGGTGGTAGACCTGGCGCTCACGACCTTCGGCACGGCGTTCTTTCTCTTATTCATCCCCAACTATATCGGCCACGCGCGGGCGAAGGGGGTCCAGGGGGGTCACCTGTTCGCCGTTGGGCTGCTGCTGGGCATAGGGATAGACACGGCGATCAAGGGTGCATTTGCCACCCTGGACCTTTCCTGGCAGCCCGGCGCGGTAACCCACGCCGTTGTGGCCGTGCTGGTCGTAGCCCACTGGCTGCTGCTGACGGCAGTGGTGCGGCAACCCGCACCGGATTTCCAGGCCAATGGAGGAGTATTGGGGTTGGCGCCGCTGGTGGCATTGGGGCCCATCTTGTTTCTCGAGGCCCTGCTCTTTCAGAACATCGGCCAGCAGACCTCTCTCATAGACTGGACCCAGCCGTTGGTATTTCTCTGGATAGTCGCGACCAACGCGGTGGGCATCGTGGCCGCTATGGGCGTGCTGGCGCGCCCGGGCTTCGGCGCCTGGCTATCGTTGGGGGCCCTGGGGGCGATTTTCGCCTTACTTGCCCTCGGGGAGCGTACCGGGGTGGCGGCGGCGATGGTGACGCTGCTTGGGCAGGTGGCGCTCTCCATGTCGGTGGGTATGATCGGCGTAGCCCTCGCTTCCGGTGGGAGGGTTGTGGCCAATGTTGACGTCGCCGGCAGCGATGGCGCTCCCACCCCGGCGGAAAATAGGGCTGATGGGGCTGGGAAAATCGGAGTCGCAACCGTCGCCTGCGGACTGGGAATGTTGCTCCTCCTTGTACTGAACTTTCTGTACTACGTGAATTACGAACTGGATGTTCCCGGGGGTAACTCCGTGGCCCCCCTGGCCGCTGTGGCATTCATCATCCTGAGCGTTCTGGCCGCTGCAACCGTTCTTTCCAGGTACCGGCCGCCAACGCCGGTCTTGGTCCCGGCGTTGGCTTCGTTCCTGGTGCTGCTAATACCCCTGGGATACCTGGCCGCGTGGGAAAAACCGGAGGCTGTGCGCCCCTCGGGCTTCCCGGTTCGGGTGATGTCCTACAACCTGCACCAGGGGTTCGACGTGGATGGGTATCTGGCGTTAGAGGATCTCGCCAAGACCATCGAAGAGCAAGGGCCGGACATCGTAGCATTGCAGGAGGTGTCCCGAGGATGGGTGACAAACGGATCGGTTGACATGTTGGTATGGCTCTCCCGTCGCCTGGAAATGCCGTACGTGTGGGGCCCATCTGCCGATTCGGTCTGGGGCAATGCCATTCTCAGCCGCTTTCCCATGTCTAATTCCCATAACCAACCCATGCCCAACAACTCTCAACTGCAGTTGAAGCGCGCTTTCACCACGGCCCAGATTGACCTTGGCGACGGGGAGTCGTTGATGGTTATCGCTACCCACCTGCACCACCTGGAGGACGAGGGCCACCTGAGGCTGCCTCAGGTAAAAGCGCTCCTCCAGGCGTGGAACAATCGGCAGATGAGCATCATCATGGGTGACTTTAACGCATTGCCGGGCTCGCCGGAGATGCTTCTGATGAACGAAGCGGGTCTGAAGGACGCCTTCCTCGCCTCCGAAGAGTTCTCCACCGAAAGCGGCGATGTGGCCCGTTCCGGGGCTGGCGGTAGGGGTTACACGGCGCCGTCAGACAACCCTCTCAAGCGGATCGACTACATCTGGGTATCCGACGACTTGAAGGCAAGCGATTTCTCGTTAACGCATAGCCTCGCCTCAGACCACCTGGGCCTGACCGTGACGCTAGCTAGATGAGCGGGACCGGGTCCTCAATGGCCCGGATTCCCGCGCAGTTGCATAAGTTTGCGATCGGGGAGACTGGTTCCAGTGGCATCTAGTAACACGAGTAGGTAGTGTTTCAGGCCGAGTTCGACCCTCCCCCGTCTCCGCCAAACTTTAATAATTTGGCAATTGTATAGATGACACACCTTACGGTATGTAGACGCTGGTAAAACGGCCTGTCTGACCTACTCGATAAATAAAGGGGCGGGGCGTGTTTGCGTCGAGCACTACCATCCGATCAAAAGCACGGGCAAAACATTGTAATTTCTGCCATCTAGGGGACTCCGATCCCCAAAGATAGAAGCAACCTATATCGTATTGCTTTATTGCGGATAACTCATTAAGTTTTGTATGGTAGCTATAGTCGTGCCCGACCACCGTCCAACCCCTTTGGCCAACTTGAGGTAACCACACATCATCTTCTTCATCCATTGCGAAATGTGTCTCATGGTATTCGACTTGAAGGGGAAAACGTAAGTCGCGAGACTGTAGAATACGGGGGATAGTAACCCCGACACTCCTATCAAAGAATAAAATCACGCAGCTACTTGTATGTTCTCGAACTGAAGAGCATGTTCTATATCCTCTTCTGCGAGTGCGAAATCGTCTTGAATATCAGTGATACTTTCTCCTGCACGCCATCGGCCACGCAAGGCCCAGGTGGGTATTCCCTTGACAGTCGGTGCTCCAAAGGCAACACGAGGATCAATAGTCACAGGCATTTGTCGCCCACGAACCCACCAAACGACGGCCAATCCTTCATGGTAATCAAATTGAGCAAACCGTTCGCTGACCATCTCTTGCCAGGCGATCTGGCCACTACGGTCAGCCACAATGAGTTTGCCGATCTGCTGATCTTTATCAACGTCCCGAAGATCAAGCATTACGTGGTAGCCTTCGGTTAACCACTGATACTCCGCAAAGGGGTTCTCGGAACGTAAAACTTGAGAGGCGTAAATATGGGCGCGACGAATCCGTTGGAGAGGCACACCTAGCGCACGGAATGTAGCCACGAAGGCAACTTCAACCAATTGAAGATACGAGAGTGGTTGCCTACGTGTCCTACCTGGCAGAACTGGACCTAACTGACCGCCACGGTACTGCCAATATCCGACCGTTTGAGGGGTCGTTCCCGCGTAACGGGCAGCATCGCTAACTTGATATGCAGGAAGATACAATCGCCTGCGCCAAGGTTCGGATCCTCGTTCTGCCGTCAATCTAGGCATGACAATCTAACCCCACCGTGCTAGAATCGAGATGCGCAAATCTGATTCCACATGGAGTCGTGGGCCGTGATGAAGCACTACCAATGCTTCGCACGGCGCGAGGATTTAGTGGCAAAAAAGCATCAGGATACTAGCATATCCTTGCATCCGCTGTCCTTCGAGGACGCGATCGAGGCTTTGTCGAAATCTCCTAAGAGTGAGGATTCTCCGCTTGAGGCGTCAGACAGTACCACTGAACGCGCCCCTGGGTCTGCCCCAACAAAGCGGAAAACCTCTCGGCGTCGGAAATCTTCCGACGGTTGAACCTGAACTCGAATTCGTCGAGATAACACGGTAGATAACCTTCACTTACGTGGTGGAACACCCCGTATACCCCTCTCTTTAGATTACTCCAATAGCTGTCGATATTCTGCGTGTGAACGTCACCCGGAACGTACTCAACCTCGTGGTCAATCACGCCGTGGGGAAGGTAATCCTTTATCCGCTTATAGGCCGGGCTACCATCGGTCATTAACTGGGAATGCTCCAAGTCGATTGCGTCTAGCATGATGGGCGAAATGTCCTACCGCTGGCGTCTGAGGCCTCGATGGTCCTAATCCGGCCCTCGCGCTCGACCATACCAAAGACCACGGTTTTTCCTTCATAGGAACTCTTGCGCTTCGGGGTTGGCCGAAACTAATGTGGGTGGCCAGGATGAACGGATGGACTAAGCGGCTATTTTGGCCCGTCGCTGTCGTGCTGGCGGTAGCGGTTGACTATGGGGAGGCGGCGGTCCTTGCCGAAGGCGCGGTGGGTGATCTTGACCCCCGGCGCGGCCTGGCGGCGTTTGTACTCGTTCCGGTCGACCGCCGATATGACCTGGCGGACGACTGCGGGGTCGAATCCCTGGGCCACCATGTCCCGGTAGCTTAGGTCATCCTCCACGTAGGCCTTGACCACCGGGTCCAGCACCTCGTAGGGCGGCAAACTGTCGGCGTCCAACTGGTCCTCCCGCAGTTCGGCGCTGGGCGGTTTGGCGATGATGGATGCGGGGATCACATCGTCCGCAGTCCCGAATGACCGGCCTTGCCGGTTCCGCCAGCGGCATAGCTCGTAGACCGTGGTCTTGAGCACGTCCTTAAGGACGGCGAAGCCGCCGGCCATGTCGCCGTACAGGGTGGCGTAGCCCATGGCCATTTCCGATTTGTTGCCGGTGGTGAGCACGATCCAGCCGAATTTGTTGGACACCGTCATCAGCACGTTGCCCCGCACCCGGGCCTGGACATTCTCCTCGGCCACATTGACCTCGGTGCCCCTGAAACGCTCCTCCAGCATGTCGTTGAAGGCCCGGTGGGCGGGCTCGATGGGCACCTCCCAGAGGTCTAGGCCAAGGTTCTCGGCCAGTATCTTGGAGTCGCTGACGCTGCCCTCGGAAGAAAAACGCGAGGGCATGGTGATCCCGACCACGTTTTCCTTGCCCAGGGCGTCCACGGCGACCGTGGCCGTCAGCGCCGAATCCACCCCGCCCGACAGGCCCACCAGGGCCTTGGAGAAGCCGGTCTTGCGGAGATAATCGCCCGTGGCCAAGACCAGGGCCCGGTAAACCTCTTCGGGCCCATCCATCCCGGCCGCCATAGGCGGGGCCGCCAGCGGCGTTTTGGCCGCCAGCGGCATTTCGCTTTCGTTCGATAGGGTCAAGGTCTTTGACGTTCCTACGGCATCTAGAGCGGCGGCGGCGACTGTAGGGCCTTGCTTCTTTCCGGGTAATTCATCGGTGAATTCGAGGTCGGTTACTATCAGAGATTCCTGAAAAGCGGGTCCCCGGGCGGCCAGTCGGCCGGTGGCGTCGCAGACGATGCTGCCGCCGTCGAAGACCAGTTCGTCCTGCCCGCCCACGGTGTTCAGGTAGGCGACGGCGAGGCCGTGGTCCGAGGCGCGCTGGGCGATCATCTCTTCCCGGAAGGACCGTTTGCCGGCGTGGAAGGGCGAGGCGTTGATGTTGACGATCAACTCGGCCCCGGCCTGGCGCTGCACCGTGGTTGGCCCCACCGGGTACCAGATGTCCTCGCAGATGTTGACGCCGACGGCCACCCCGGCGATCCGGTAGACCGGGCAGACCGAGCCCTTCTGGAAGTAACGTTCTTCGTCGAAGACGCCGTAATTGGGCAGGAAGATCTTGTCGTAGGTGTCCACCAGCCTGCCGTCGTAGCACAGGGCGGCGGCGTTGGTGATCTGGGGGCCCATGTCGTCGGGCCCTCGCTCCAGAGACAAAATGTTCACGTAACCCAGCACCACGGCGATGCCCTTTGAGGCCGCCGCCACCTTTTCCATGGCGGCCACGTTGTCGGTGAGGAAGGAGGTCTTGAAGAGCAGGTCTTCCGGAGGGTAGCCGGTGGTGGCCATCTCGGGGAAGGCGACGAGGTCGGCCTGGGCCTCTCGGGCGCGTTCCAAGTAGTCCAGGATCTTGGCGGTGTTCCCGGGGATGTCCCCCACTGTGGGGTTGATCTGCGCCAGCGCCAGGCGGAAGGTCCGTGCCATCTATTTCCTCGTGTCGGCTTGTGCCGAGTATACAGACTTCCAATTGGACATGCCAACAGATATCGAGCCTGGCGGAGGCCTTTAAATGACTGCGTGGAGGCTCGAATCCGTGCCGGTGGTGGACAAGCGTTGCCCGCCGACGCTAACATTCCGTCGTGAAGCCAAGCGGCCCCAGCCCACCGCCGTAGGACTTGGGCGCGGTCGATTAGAAAAACCGGAGAAATACCATGGAATATGCCATCAACCACGTACACATCAGGGCTGTGGACCCACGGGCATCCGCTTCCTGGTACGAGAAAATGTTTAACGCCAAGGTGGTTTCGGAGCGCGAGGTTATGCCGGGCACCATCACCATCGGTATGCAAGTGGGCGGGCCGGTGCGGCTGAACATCTCTTCTCAGCCTGCGGGGTCCTCCCCGGAGAGGAGCGCCGCAGCACTCAACCGGCTGGGACTGGAGCACTTCGGGTTCCATGTGGAAGACCTGGAGTCGGAATTGGAGCGGCTGGAATCGGCGGGCGTCCGCATCGTCCTGCCCCTAACCGTTGTTTCCACCGGTACAAAGCTGGCCTATATCGAGGCGCCCGACGACGTTCTGATCGAGTTGGTGCAGGCCGCCTGAAGCCCGGCGGCGAGTCAAACTGATAATAGATATTAGATGGAAGGATTATTTCGATGTCTCAGAAGATGACCGGAAAGCAGGCCCTGCTGGAGATGCTGAAAGCGGAGGGCGTCAAGCACATCTTCGGCAACCCGGGCACCAGCGAAGCGCCAATCATGGACCTGCTGGGCGATTACCCGGAGCTGAAATACTACCTCACCTTGCAAGAAAGCGTCGCCATGGGCATGGGAGAGTCCTACGCCAGGGCCACGGAGAAACCGTCCTTCGTCAGCCTCCACGTGGACAGCGGCCTGGCCAACGGGATCGCCATAATGTTGGACGCGCTCAACACGGGAACGCCCATGGTCGTCACGTCGGCCAACTACGACGCCCGCAAGATCAACGAAACGAAAAGCGATCTGGCTGAACTGGTCCGGCCGGTTACCAAATGGGCGGTGGAGCTCAACCTTCCGGACCAGATACCCTCCGCCATCCGGAGGGCCTTCAACGAGGCCAATAGCCACCCCAAGGGGCCGGTGTATGTGGGCTTTACCGCCAATGCCCTTGAAGGCGAAGCCGAGATGAACATCGTGCCGTCCCGCAAGGTGCACGACTCCTACCGCCCTGATCCCAAGGGCATCGCGGAGGCGGCGTCCCTGCTATTGGCCGCGAAACGGCCCATGATGATAGTGGGTGACCGGGTCTCCGAGGACCATGCCAACGACCAAGCGGTCGAACTGGCGGAACTGCTGGGGCTGCCGGTCTATCAGTCCCGGGGCGCGGAGGTCTCCTTCCCAACGACCCATCCCCAATTCTTTGGCAATCATGCCCTCAGGGTCGCCAGGAGCAGAGAAATTCTTGAGGAGATGGACCTGGTCTTGGCCATCGGGATGGACGCCATGGACGACCTGTTTTACTGGGGAGACATCATCTTGGGTCCGGCAACCAGATTGGTCCACATCGATCCCATCCCAGGCCGGGTGGGGAGGTCGGAACCCACGGACGTTGGAATTGTCTCCCACTGCGGACACGCCCTCGAGGACTTGATCCGCTCCGTAAAGCCCCGTCTCACGCCCACCCTGAAGAAAGAGATACAGGGGCGCAAGTCGGTGGTTGTGGCGGAAGCGGCGGCAAAGCGGAAAGCGTTCGACGACTCGGTGTCCGCCAAATGGGACAACAAGCCAATGATTCCGGCGAGGATGATGTCGGAACTGGCCGATGCCATGCCGGCGAACGCCATCGTGGTGGACGACTCCATCAGCAACCGGGCCACGATGCGTCATTATTTCCAAGGCGAGAAACGGGGCGACCTGCGGGCGTTTAGGGGTCAGTCCATCGGCGGCGGGATCGGCGCGACCATGGGCACCCAGATCGCCAACCCGGACCGGCCGGTGTTCGGCATCATCGGCGACGGCAGCGCCATGATGACCATCCAGGGACTGTGGACGGCGGCCAACGACAACATCCCCTGTATATTCGTCATCTGCAACAACGGGATGTACCGGGTCTTGAGAGTGAACTTCGAGGTTTATCAGCGGGAGGTCCTGCAGCAGAAGGAATCGGCGGGAGAGAACCTCCCGTATTCGGATTTCCCCACGCCCTTCGACATAGCGGGCATGGCCGGGAACATGGGCGTTCACGGCGAACGGATAACCGACCCTGCTGAGATAGCTCCTGCTGTGCACCGGGCCGTTGCGTCCGGCAAACCGGCGGTCTTGGACATAGTGATTGACGGGTCTCTGTAGGTGGACGCTGTAGACGGGCTTGCCTCAAAACTGTCATTCCGAGGAGCGGAGTCCCGACGTGTCGGGAAAGAATCTTCAGTCCGTCGCGTTGGCAGACCCCTAGCTACGCTCGGGGTGACAAATGGTAGCGTACATGGAGCCCCGATGGAATCGGGGCGACAGGCCGCTATGATAACTTTTGAGGCAAAGCTTCTGTAGGAGGGGGTGTATTGGATATATTCGAGACCGTCGTGGCCAAAGCGGCCGGAATCTCCGCCGGGAGCCCGTTGGCCGGCGTCCTTTCAGGGCGCAGCGACGTCCTGGAGCTGACCGAGAAATCCCACGACGCCGCCCTTCGACCCAGGCAGCCGGGCGGGCTAACGCACTCCGAGCGGGCCGCCTTGGCCTGCCGGATCGCCAAGCTGAACAGCGAGCCGGTCCTGGCCCGCCACTATAAAAGCTTGATCGGCGGCGGCAACCGCGCCATCGCGGATACGGTGTTCGACGGCGGCGAGGATACCCGGCTAAAGGCCATTCTCCGGCATACCGACCTGGTAACTGTCAATCCCAAAGAAGCGATCGACGGCGATATCTCGGCGTTGCGGTCGGCGGGACTCGACGATGCGGATATCGTCCGGCTCTCGGAGCTAATCGCCTTCGTGAGCTACCAGATACGGGTGGCCGCCGGCCTGAGACTGATGGCCGAGGTCTCATGAAGGAGCCGATCAGGGATTTCACCACCGTCGTTCCTTTCTGGAAGCCCCGGGTCACGCCCGTCGAACTGGAGAAGGCCACGGACGAGCAATTGGAGGCCATGAAGGTGACGGTCTCCGACACCAAGATCGGAGAATACACACTGGTCCTGGCCTTGGACCCTGAGACGCTGAAAGAGCGCACGCCGCTCTTCAACGGCATCATGTACAGCCAGGGCGGTCTGTCCCGTGCCGAGACCGAGTTGGGCGCGGTGGCGGCCTCGGTGGTCAACCAGTGCATCTACTGCGCCGCCGTCCATTCCAACCGGTACAACCAACTGACCAAGGACGAGACCGTCATGGAGAGCATCTTCGCTTCCACTAAAAATACGGACGGTGGAAACGCTGCCGGAGATGCCGACATCGGCCCCCGCCAAAAAGCGCTGCTGAATTTCGCCACCAAGCTTTCGAAGTGCCCGTCCGAGGCTGGCAAAGAGGACGTGGAGCGGCTGGTCGAGCACGGGCTCGGCATGGAAGAGGTGCTGGACCTGGTGTTGGCGGCTTCCCTGTTCGGCTGGGCCAACCGGCTGATGCACGTGTTGGGTGACCCCCTGCCCCAGGAATAGTCCAGCCGAATATATGGTGCTTACCCTTACCGGCCCAACCAACGCGAAATACCTCGTCCGACGAAATTGGAGTGCGCTCCTTTGAGGTTCGAGGGGCTGCGCGCCCGGTTGGCCAAGCGGTTGCCTTTTTACTACGGCTGGGTGATATTGGCCGCCGCCTCCGTGCCCAGCTTCGGCGCGCGGGCGGTGATGGCCGTCGCCACCCTTTCCGTCTTCGTGGTGCCCATGACCGACGAGTTCGGCTGGTCGCGCGGTCAATTCTCCGGCGCCGTCAGCTTGGGCGCCCTCTTCGGGCTCATCGTTTCACCGTTCGCCGGCAGACTGGTGGACCGGTACGGCTCCGGGGCGATGCTTTCGGCCTCCTCGGCGGTGGTGGGGTTGTCCGCCATCGGCCTCTCTCTGATCTCTCCGGTCTGGTCCTTCTACGCGCTGTACGTTCCGGGCCGCGCGGTGTTCTCCAGCCCCCTGGAACTTGGCACCTCGATTGCGGTCAGCAACTGGTTCATCCGCCGCAGGCCCATGGCGTTGGCCTACATGGGGATCATCCAAGGGATCGGGCTCACCATCTTTCCCGTCATTGCCCAAGTATTGATCAACGGCTGGGGCTGGAGGACAGCGTGGCTGGCTTTGGGCATCTTCACCATCAGCACCGGCATCATCCCGGTGTTGTTGCTGATGGCGCGGCGGCCCGAGGATATGGGATTGGAGGCCGACCCCGATAAAAGCGGTCAGGCTGACTCCGGTGGGGAGCCCTTCAGTGGTCACGCCGCCATCAAGGAGCGGCCCAGTCCCGCCCGGCACGCCGAATACAACTACACGGTCCGGCAGGCGTTGGCGACCAGGGCCTTCTGGATATTGGCCCTGTTCTCGGTACTCGGATTCGTGGTCCAGGCCGGGGTCAGCCTGCACCAGGTGCCCCATTACATCGGCCAGGGCGTGCCCACCCACCTGGCGGCGTTGACCGCCAGCACCTTCGCCTTTGGACAGGTGCCCGGAGGGCTATTCTGGTCGGCCTTGGCCCGGAGGGTCCCGCTCCGGATATTGCTGTCGGCGGCGGCGGCCACCATGACCGTCGGGGCCATCGGCACCGGGCTCAGCAGTTCACTATCCGGGGGAATACCGATGGGGTTCCTGCTGGGGTTCGGCGTCGGCGGGATACATCTGCTATTGCGGCTCACCTGGGCCGACTACTACGGAAGGACGCACTTGGGGAGCATCCGGGGACTGGCCCTGCCCGCTCAGATCGGCGGCCAGGCCATGGGGCCCATAATCGCCGGGTTCATGTTCGACGCAACCGGTGGCTACGAAACGCCGTTCACCATCTTCGGGATATTGGTGGCCTTCGCTGCGGTGATGGTTCTGGCCGCCACTCCGCCCGGTCCTTTGCCCCAGGCCAGCGCCTCGGTGCAGCCGTCGGTTGCGCCGGCCCGAAGCTAGCTTATTGGAAACTAGTACCTACTTGCAGAAAACGGCGTTACGCTCATCCGCTCACCCTGGGTTGACCAAGCGCCACCGACATATGCGTTAGCCTCAGGAATTGCCCTTCTAGAAGTCGGCGATTGGCTGAATCGGCTTGGCAATGCAGCATAATTCGTGCTTGGTCTCAGGATATAGTTTGCCTCTGGCAATTCCAAAGTACTAGAAGCCACTAGTCAAAAAGGCTGGTCGCATAGCCAGCCTTTTTGCGTGCCACGAATCAGACTCCTTGCCGATTACGTTTGTGAAAGATTGACCTAAAGTTGATGTATCGGATCTCGCCTGAATTGGCGTTGGGGGTGGCATGATTGAGAGAACAGAACCCAGATCGAACTCGATTGGGAACGCCGGCGAAATTAAATGTGGGACGATGGGGACATCGCCTACAAGTTCAAATTGATGGTTACCAGCTAAAAAATGTTGGGCAATATCGATTGCGTAATTAAGAAACCCCCATGAAACGCCTGTTCACTATTGCGGTACTTACGTTCTCGCTGCTAGCGCTGCTTGCAGCATGCGGTAAGGAAGCAACTCCTACAGCCAATCTTGGCCCTGCCTCGTCGACAGCCCAGGAACTAAAACAGGCTGCCCAAGAACTGTGGGATACTTTCTCGGCGTCAACTCGAACGTCGGACGCTGCCGCTACCCTCCACGGTATATTCATCGCCGATATTAGGGAGCGGTGCACCATCGAGCAGATGCAAGAAACCTTTGCCAGTGGTTATGCACCCTTCCCATACCTAGAGGTTGGGAGTGTCTTCTTAGACTTGGAGGACCCATCAAGGGCTTTGATGCAGCTGGCTCTGGCAGACCGGCCACGTAACGAGGCTCATGCTTCGGGTTTTGCTTTCGCTTATCCTTTCCCGATGGTGCGGGAGCAAGGAGAGTGGCGTTTCGGTTTCCCACCCCTGGTCAATCCGTCACAGGAGGGCTGCCCTTTCTCTGGGTTCTCCAGCAATGAATAGGAAGTATCCGTGGCGCCACGCCAATTAGACGCGACACCCCAACCGGCCTTTCCCCGCCTGGCACCCCCACCAGGGGTCCGGTCAATTCGCAGCGGCAGCGGAGGTGGCAGGGGAGAATACAATGCATCTGCGCTCCTGACAACAGATATGACGTTGGCGGCCCTCTTGGAGCACTACCGCCAACAGGTGCTCCAGCCAGGCTGGAAAGTGCAACAGGAAACGATGGATGAAGGTCTGGCAGCGCTTACTTGGACTCTCCGTGATGAGGCAGACCAACCTTGGTTCGGTGTACTACTGATCAGCCCTGCTGAGGAGGGCATGTGGGTAAGACTCTGGATGGGGGGTGGCGGAGGAGTCCAGACATTTGTTTTCCCGGATCGTCGAGAGCCTCCGATTCCCCCTTAACATAGCGCCAGTAGATGAGCCCACTAAAAAGGGGAGACAATGAATGAAATAGTAAGAGAGTTTGGCCCCTCATCATTGATTGGGGCAATCGAAGGGCCTGCTGTCGAGTTCCGGAACGTCACCCGGGTCTACGGCTCCGGTGGTACCCGTGTGGTGGCACTCGACGACGTCACTGTTGAGTTCCCATCGGGATCGTGGACGGCGGTGATGGGTCCTTCGGGGTCGGGGAAATCGACCTTGCTGCACATCGCCGGCGGGCTTGAAAATATTACTAGCGGGCAGGTGCTGATCGATGGGCAGGACATTACCGACGCGTCCGAGGCCGAGCTGACTCGGCTGCGTCGTACTAAGGTTGGCTTCGTCTTCCAGAATTTCAACCTCCTGGGCTCGTTGACCGCCGAGCAGAACGTGGCTATGCCGCTGAAGCTGGCGGGGCGACGTCGCTCACGACTCGAGGTGCGAGCCGTGCTCACCCAAGTGGGGCTCGGCGATCGACTGAGTCATAAGCCGCGCGAGCTGTCCGGTGGACAGCAGCAGCGGGTGGCCATCGCCCGTGCGCTAGTGACCAAGCCGACGGTATTGTTCGCTGACGAGCCGACCGGAGCGCTGGACTCCAACGCCGCACGCGCGGTCCTCGGGATGCTCCGATCGATGGTCGACGACGGGCAGACCATAGTGATGGTTACCCACGATCCCGTAGCTGCGGCGGGTGCTGATCAGGTCCTGTTCCTGTCCGACGGACGTGTGATCGATCAGATGGTCCGTCCGTCCGCTCGTGAAGTGGCCGACCGGCTCGCGCGACTCGAGGAATGAAGTCATGATAAGGATGGCATGGAGCACGTTCCTCGACCGTTGGCCAGTGTTCATTGGCGCAATCATCACCGTTGCGGTGGGCGTTGCGCTGGTCCAGGCATCACTGCTAACACTGATATCCGCTGTATCCTCAACAATTCCGCCCGGCCTCTCCGAGATCGAAGAAACAGCTATACGCGACGGCCTCACGAACGCTGCCGGTCTACTCGGAATGATGGTAGGAATCTCGGTGCTCGTCGCTTTCTTCATCGTCGGATCCACGTTTTCGTTCACGGTCGCCCAGCGGGCTCGAGATTTCGCATTGCTGCGATTGGTCGGCGCCAGCCCCCGACAAGTTGGCAGACTGCTGCTTGGCGAAGCGTTGCTGCTCGGCAGCCTGGGGACAATCCTCGGCGTCCTCCTCGGCATCCCGGTCATACGCTTCGAGGTTTGGATGCTCACGCGGATGGAGTTCCTGCCGGCAGGATTCAGTCCTGACTGGCATCTGTGGATCCTCGCCGTTTCGGCGGGCACCGGCACCGTGGTCGCGGTGATCGCCTCGTTGGGTGCTTCCCACCGGGCTTCGCGTGTCCGCCCGCTGGAGGCGCTCCGCGACGCCGGCGGGGCAGACAAAGCCATGTCATTGTCTCGCTGGGTCATCGGGCTCATAGCTCTGGCTGGAGCAGGTGTGCTTCTGGTGGTCACGCCAACTAGGGTCGGAGACCCATTGGAGGTCGTAATGCCCGGACTCATCGTGCTCATCATCGCTCTCAGCGCACTCACTCCGCTGGTTGTGCCACTGATCGGCGGTCTCATCGGTCTGGTCTTGGGGCCCCTCCTACGCCAGAGCCCGATCTACGAGCTGGCCCATGCCAACCTGCGCGACGGAGTGCGTCGTAGTGCATCCACTGCCGCACCCATCGTGATTCTCGTCGGGCTCGTCGTCGGCTTCAGCGGAGTAGTCAACGTCGTGAATGCGGGCATACAGGAGGAGACCATCCGAATCCTCGACGGCGACCTCATCGTGACCGCGACCAAACCGGTCGGCGAACATTTGGCTGCACTTGATGGCGTCCGCACCGTGTCGGAAGAGGTCCCGTTGAAGGTGTGGGTCGAGTCCGCTGACACAGAAGGTGACACGGTCAACGGCATCGCGATCAACCCGATCGCCTACCTTCAGACCCACCGACTGAGCGGCATTATTGGCGACCTCACAGGACTCCAGGGCGAGACCGTAGCCCTCGATCAGTTTTACGCGTCGGGTCTCCATGTCCAGGTGGGTGGCATGGTCGATGTCCGCTTAGACGGTGCGACACGAGATATGCAGGTCATAGCCACTTTCCCGCACACACTGAGCCGCCCCAAGGTCCTGCTGCCGATCGCACTCGCACCAGCCGGTGACCACCAACGTCGATACATTATTCAGACCGACGAAACAGAGACCGCCGCCTCTGTAGCCGAGCAAATCACCAACACCATCCCCGGTCGATCCGTGGGTTCTGGCCCGTCGAACGTCTCGGTATCGGCCCTCGACGACTGGGTCCTAAGAGAGATCGATATCCAAGGGCAGATGAACCTTAAAATCACCATCGCGGTGTTGGGGTTGGTGACTGTCTACATCGTTATCGCCATGATTAACGCAGTGGTAATCTCTGCTGCCCCCCGCCGAGCCGATTTTGCCATCGCCCGACTGACCGGCCTGAGCCGCGGGCAGGTAGTCTGGATGGCGCTGTGGGAGTCACTGACCGTCGTGACAATTGGCGTCATCGTCGGCGCGCTCGCCGCCGGGGGCGCGATCGCAGGCGTCACCGCTGCGGTCTCCGAGATTGTCGGCACACGGGTCATGGCGACGCCCTGGGCGCTGTTCGGCGCTGTCACGGTCGTCGCCGCGGTGGTCGTCGGACTCACCAGCGTTCTGACCACGCTCGCCGCAACACGTCAGCCGGCGGTCGAGGTTTCAGGCGCCAGAGAATGACCGGTGAGGCAGCCGCTAGGCGGACCGCCTTACACTCAGCATTGATGTTAATTTTGGCTCTGCCGAAGAATTCACGCGTGCCGTCGTGGTCGGAGCCGTAATGAGACGCTCAGACGCCCAATTCTCTGAGGAAACCCTCGAATTATTAACCGCTGATGTCGCTGCAGACATGGAATCGTACATCGGAGAAAATGGTCTGAGATATCCTGGGGAAGCCTATTTTTTGACAGCTAAGAAGTAGACCCTGGCCAGGGAGCGGGATCCAGGCCGGCGTGCGAACGTCGTCAGCCAAATTCAGCCCGTCCCTGGGCACAGCGGGGGCCTCCCTGGTCATGAGCCTGTCGAAGGGCGCACAGTAGGTGGTTCGACAAGCTCACCGCGAACGGTTGGTACCACGGATTATCGATAGTAACCACTAACCCGCGTGGGCCTTGCGGCTGAACACGGCGTATATGGGGTCGTCCGGCGGGCTGGTGTCGGCATTGACGAAGGAGGCTTCGATTCCTTCAAAATTCTCTGCGGCTTCCATGTAGGTGCCCACCAAGTCGATCCGGCCGCGGTCGGTGGAATTGCGCCAGATCAGCACGGCTTTGGTTGGGAACATCCGGTTGGAGAAACTGACGATGAAGACGCCGCCCGGCCTCAGGATACGGCTCACCTGCTTGAACGTCTCGATGGGCTTGGTCAGGTACTGGGCTGAAACGGTGATGAGCACCGCATCGAAGGACTCGTCGTCAAAGGGCAGCACGGGATTGACGTTCACGTCGTGAACAACAGACTCGTCCAGGTCCGGATTTTCCTGCATCTCGACCTGGTTTAGACCCAGACCGACCATCCGCTTCTTGGCGTGGTCCGCGGGCCAATGGGACCGCCAACTGCTCATCAGGTCCAGCACGACCGAGTTCTCCGGGACCTGGTCCTTGAACAGACGCCCCACGGCCGCGATGGCCGCTTCGTCGATATGCACCACCAGACGAGGAGACTCGTAGAAGACGCTGTCGTTCTCTTCGTCTTCGCGCTGGAAGTACTCAGGTGAGAATCTGGATTGCGTGGCCGGTCCTCCGCATCGAGGTGATTCAGTGTGGGTGATTCGGGCGCGCCCCGGCAGCCCCGGCGGCCCCGGCGAATTGTATCACGGCCACGCGTGGCGCCTTCATGTGGAGTCGGCGGCCGGATGGCGGGCGGGCAGCGAGCGGCTGGTGGCGCGGGCAGGAAGGGATTACAATTCCCGCACCCAACGGAAAATGAGACCAACCAAGGAGCGTTTGCAATGGCGTCGGACGACAAAGAGGAAATGCTGAAACAGATGGCCGAGAACCGGGGCTACACCCTGGAGATGCACCGGATCATGGCCGAAGTGGACATCGAATGGGTGGGCAAGTACAACCAGTTCATCGAGGCGACCTACACCGGGCAGCGGACGTTGGACCGGAAGACCAAGGAGTTGCTGCAAGTGGCGGTGGAGGCCGCCCTCAGGGCTGACGTCGACCAGATCCAAGCCCACATCCGTGTGGCGTTGCAAGAAGGCGCCACGCCCACCGAGGTCTTGGAGGCGCTCCAATGCGTAATCATGCCCATGGGCGCGTTGGCCTACAGACGGGGGCTCCAAGCCTGGTCCGCCGAGACCGGCATCGGATTAGAGAAGTAGGGGCACGGCCCAGGTTCCATGGGGCTGTGCCCCTACTCATCAGCTCAAGAAACCCGGCCGCGCCGGTGGAAACCCGGCTGAGCCGGCGGCTATGCCGGTTGCCAGTTGACCTTGTTGGTTAGCGTGCCGATATCGTTGATGGAGATGGTGCAGACGTCGCCGTCCTTCATGTTCTCGGTGGCGCCGTCGGTGCCCATCCACAGCACGTCGCCGGGCACCAGGGTCAGGTACTGGCTCATCCTGCTGATGAAAGTCCGCACGCCGAACAGGGCTGAGGCAACGTCGTACTCGCCCACAACCCTGTCGTTGACCTTGATGACCACGTGCAGGTCGTCGGGGTTCAGCCCGGTGACGATCCAGGGGCCCATCGGTTTGAAGGTGTCGGTGTTCTTGGCCCGCCACATGGTGCGGTCGTTCCGCTGCCAGTTGCGCTCGCTCACATCGTTGCCGATGGTGAAACCGAGCACATAGTCCAGGGCCTGTTCTTCGGTGACGTTGCGGCAGGTCTTTCCGATCACCGCCACCAACTCACCCTCGTACTGGAGCATCTCGGAGGCGTCCTTGGGCACTACGATGTCGTGGCCGTCGGGCACCAGGGCGTTTACGGCCCGGTAGCCCACGTCGGCCTGTTTGGGCAGGACCGGCTCTTCGCCGCGCATCTGGGCGGCCCAGGTCACGTGCTCCGGGTAATTGATGCCGGCGGCGTAGAAGGTGGGCGGAATGACCGGGACCTCAAGCTTCACCGCGTTCAGCTTGTGGGTGTTGGAGGTCTTCTTGTAGTCGTCGAAGGGGGTGCCCTCGACCTCGGTCACCGTGTCGTTCTCCCCATCGCTCTCTATGATGCCGTAGGAGATGGGTCCTCCGGTGGAAAATCTGCACCATTTCATGCTGTTTCACCTCATGTTCGGCCGAATGCGCCGCGGTAGCCGAGAAAACCCGGCTGAGCCGGCGGCGGCCGCCGATTGTCCAGGCCAATTTTACACCGCGCTCCAGCCCGGTCAAGGTGGTAAAATCTAGGCCGCTAGGCGGCCCCTTGAAATCAAAGGGAAGCCCCGGAAAATGAAACACAACAAGGTGGTATGACATGCGACTGGAAGGAAAGACGGCCCTCATCACCGGCGCCAGCCGGAACATCGGGAGGGAGGTCGCCCTTACTTTTGCCCGTGAGGGGGCGGACTTGGTCCTCAACACCCGCAGCAGCCAGGCCGAATTGGAGGAAGTGGCCGGCAAGTGCCGGGAGCTGGGCGTCAAAACTCACACGGTGATCGCCGACGTCTCCGACGCCGCCAGTGTTAATAAGATGGTGGAGGACGGCATAAAGGCGCTGGGCAAGATCGATATCCTGGTCAGCAACGTGGCCATCCGCCCTCACAAGCCCATATTGGAAGTCTCCGACGAGGAATGGCATACCACTCTGGGAGTGAACCTTCACTCGGCGTTCTACCTGTTCAAGGCGGTGCTGCCGGGGATGATGGAGCGCAAGAGCGGCAGCATCATCGCCATGGGTGGGCAGTCGGCCATCACTGGACGCCCCGAAACCAGCGTCGTAACCACGGCGAAGACCGGCTTGCTGGGCCTGATTCGGGCCGTGGCGGCGGAGATGGCGCCCTACAACGTCCGCGCCAACATGGTGAACCCCGGCTCCACCGACACCACCCGCGGCAACCCAGAGTGGTACCCCGAGTTCCAGGCCGGTGACAACCGAGGGTCCGAACAGCACCTGAAATCCTTGCCCATGGGCCGCCAGGCAACGGTCCAAGACATCGCCAACGCCTGCTTGTTCTTCGCTTCCGACGAGTCCAGCTATATAACCGGCGACCGGTTGAACGTCATGGGTGGCCGCTACATCGTCTAAGCGGCTCAACCGGGTTTTCTGGGGTGACTGGGCTTTTCAACTAGGCTGTGAGTTTTTGGCTCGGCTGACTTGGCGATAGTGGTCCGACGGATCCGATTTCATCGACACTTCACGACCCCGATACATCGGGGAGGACGCTCGATAGAATCGGCGCTCGACCTTCGGTCGGAGTTCACCATGAAGGGATGAGCAATAGTAGATGATGAATAGTAATCGAGAATAAATCCGCTCGTCCTCCGCCGACGTGGCCAAGCGCCTGAACTCCACGGTGAGGTTCAGCCTGGAGGATGCCCTGGACTTCATCTCCTCCGACGAATTGGTGGAGATCACCCATCAGAACTTCCGCATGCGTAAACGAGAGCTGACCAACCTTGACCGCGCCAAAAAGCGGCGGGTCCGCAGCAAACAGAGGCGCAACACCCGTCCGTGTTTCATGCTGAGCTCGACTCTTTCCCGTCTCCAACAGACCATGACCTCACCAGGCTATTCGCCCAGGAAGTGATGCGGGGGTTCCAAGGCGCGGACTCAGGTTGCGGTCGGCGCATGGAGGACAGCTGGACTTACTTCCTCTATCCGGCGCCGAGCGATCTCGACGTACTCGGGGTTGATCTCTGCCCCGATCGACCGCCGTCCAAGCTTCTTTGCTACAGCTAGTGTCGTGCCCGAACCGGCGAATGGATCCAGCACCAGATCGCCGGGCCTAGTGGTTGCCAGGAGCGCTCTCTTCACCAGAGCCTCGGGGAATTGGCAGGGATGCGCCGTCTTTTCCGGGTGATTGTATTTCACGTTGGTAATCTCCCACACATCGGATGGGTTCTTCCCTAGCACATTGCAGGTGAGTTGCCCTTTGCGAGGCCCTTTATAGGCCCGCTTTCCTGGCCACATTTGCGGAACTCGGACCGCGTCTAGATCGAAATAGTAGTCGTCGCTTTTCGTGAACCATAATAGAACCTCGTACCGGCCAGAAAACCTCCTAGAACTATGAAGACCATGCTGGAAGTGCCACACTATTCGGTTTCGTAGTTTAAAGCCGTGTTCCTTGAAGATTGGGTACAAAAGCATGTCCAAAGGCCAAATCTCCCCCTTGGAGACGTAATTACCGACTTGCCAGAAGACGCTACCGTCCCGTTTTAGAACGCGGTAGCATTCAGCGATGACCTCTTGTTGCCATGCCAGATATTCGGTGAGGCTGGTTCGGCTCTCATACGATTTCCCAATGTTGTAAGGAGGCGACGTGATCACGGTAGTGACCGTGCCCTCGGGGATCTTAGGAAATAACTCAAGACAGGAAATTTCGTGGATTGAAGATTCCATCGTCATGGTGAACCGATATAGGATCTCTCAAACAGAATAGATCCGAAAACCAGGTATTGTCAAGCGTATTGCGAACGAAGGTGCAACAATATTGCTGATTCATGGGGACTTGACAACCGGGGATATATAGGCGATCATTGTTCATGATCGTAGAAAAATAGTACGATCATTCGTTAAGATCGATACGGAGGTGTACGATCATGGCAGACACGAGTCAACAGACCAAAGCCCTGGTGAGGGACGACCTGGAAAATGTGACCATCGACGGCGTTACCTTGCCCGTGTTCCAAATGGGAAAACATTTTTATTTCCTACACTCACTCCCGATTCACATGGTCGACCTTGACAAGGAGGCCCAGCCCCGAGAGTACAACGAATCCCAGGCTCAGCGCATCGCCCAGAGCATCGAGCGAAAAGTGTTGATGCAACCGGTTCTCGCTCGGTGGGATTCGGACAGCCAAAAGTTTTTGATAACTGAAGGCCAGCACCGTTGGCATGCGATGCGCGACTTCCTCAAGGCTGATAAGCTGCCGGCGATCGTCTACCTAGACATGGAGAAGGAGTTGGCCATCCTGTGTGGCCTGGAAGCAAACGCCGAGGATCGCTCCAAAGCCCTGAGTGCTGCTGATGCTGCCCGGAAGCGGAACGCGTTGATGTATGAATTCTCCGATCTCCTAAGGCGTGAGAAACCGGGCGAGGAGCCCACGGAGATGGCAGTCCTCGAGAGGATGGGCCATGTCACCAAGAAAGACCAAAGTTCATTCTTGTTGGGCGTTTTGCTAGAAGGCGTCCAAAACATGGGGTCTGCCAGGATCAGGAAATACATTGCGGATAAGCAGTCCAAGGAAAAGCCGTTAACCTACCGAACGTTTGGCAGCTTTGTCACCCGACTGGCTAAGCTAACCGCCATCCAAGCTGACGAGACCGACCTGAGGGAGGAAGAACTTGAAAACGTCTTGAGGATCAGCGACATGTTCGCACAATCTCTCTTCGAAAGCGGGAAATGGAGTCCCGACGATCCCGACAGTAAGGAGCATAGGCACGCAATCAATGTATGCCGATGGCATCCAATTGAAGCTTGTGGGCACTTCGTCGCCAAAGCGATCGAACGGTCTGGTGGCCGGGATGTTACCCTCGGAACCCTGTACGTGCCCCACAGCAGCATCGATTGGTCGAGGGTGGAAGAGGATATCCAGCGAATAGTGTTAGATACGTTCTGGGACGCAGATCATGTGTGGCCGGTTCGCAACGTCAATAAGCTAATAGAGCTACTGGATGCCAAGTGGAGGGTGTCTTTGGACTCCTAACTGGCGGCTGGTGTATGACCGAGTCTCAGGGCCCGTGCTACGTTTCGATCCGTGGTCGCCAAGCAAGGGCCCTGCAGCTGCCCTGTGGAAAAGAACCTAACCCCCCGCCCCCAACTGGTCCCAGACCAGGGCGGCCGCTCCGGTGAGGCCCACCGAGTCGCCCAGCCGCGATGAGGTGAGCTGGAAGTCTTTGTGCAGCTCGCTCATGGCGCGGTCCAAGATCTGCCGGTGGATCTGGGACAGAAGGTCCAGCTTCACCAGCCCATCGGTCACCCCGCCGCCCAACACTACCATGTCGGGGTTGAACAGGTGGACCACATTGGTCAGGCCGATGGCCAGGGCGGACACAACGCCGTCCAATATCGAGACGGCCAGTGGGTCATGCTGCTCTGCGGCGGCGAATACCGCTTCTGAGTCCACCTGGTCTGCGCCCAGAGAGGCCAAGGCAGAGTCTGAGAACCCGCCCGAAGCCAATTTTGCCCTGGCGATGCGACCGATACCCGTGCCTGACGCCATCGCTTCAAGACATCCCCGGGAACCGCACTGGCAGACCAGGGCGGCGTCGGTGGTATCGACGAGGGTATGGCCGATCTCCGCAGTGAGGCCGTTGGCGCCCAAGAACACCGAGCCCCGGTCCACCACCCCTCCGCCCACCCCGGTGCTAACGGTGACGTAGAAGAGTGTCTTTACGGGGCGGCCGTTGTCCGCGGACTCCTTTCCGGCCCCGAAATAATACTCGCCAAAGGCGGCCAGGTTGGCGTCGTTGCCGACGAAGACGGGCACGTCGAAAGCCTTTTCCCAGAGAGCTTTGAACGATACCCCATCGAGCACCATCAGATTCGGCGGCTGATAGAAAGTGCCGGTGGTGGGTTCCACCGGACCGGCCAGGGCGGCGCCGATGCCCGCCACGGGGCCACCGGCCTGCTCGATTGCGGTGGCCAGCAGCCTTTCTGCGTTGGTCAGATACTCTTCTTTGCTGCCGCCCTGGGGGTTCGGCGCCCGCGATTGCCAGAGGATATCGCCCTGCCGGTCAATGACCGCGGTCCGGGTCCAAGTCCCTCCCCAGTCCATGGCAACCGCTACCTGTGGCGTACTCATCGGCAACCCCTTTGGCCAACCCCTTTGGTCTGAGTGGCCCTATCTTCCCAGCAGTTCGTTAATGGTGTCTCGTAGGACCGCTTCGGTCAACGGGCCCGACAGTTTCTTGACGAGCGTTCCGTCACGGTCGATGAAATACTTCTCGGGGATGCCCCGGACGCCGTAGTCGATGGCGATGACGCCGTTGGCATCGAACCCGTTGGGGTAGGTCACCCCTTCCTGTCGAAGATAGACCTCGGCGTCGCCGACGTTGTCCCAGAGGGCCACCCCGACAAACTCCACGGGCTGCCCCTGGAACTCTCGGTACACCTTGACCAGGGCCGGAGCTTCCACCCGGCAAGGCGGGCACCACGAGGCCCAGAAGTCCACCATCACAACCTTGCCCCGGAGGTCAGAGAGTTTCAGGAAGCCGCCGCCGATCAATTCCAGTTCGAAGTCCCTGGCCGCGCCGGCGTCTACCTCAGCCTCGACAAGATTGGAGTTCACCACCAGTCCGCCGGGGTTTCCGCCGGAGCGAATGGACGCCCAAGCCAAAAGGGCGATCAATGCTAATATTGGTACGCCCCCTCCCAAGATTATCCAACCTCGCTTGCTCATTCCGGCCGCTCCCCGTTGGGTTTTTGCTCTTGGCCTGCAGATGGGTCCAAGACCCGCGCCAGCAGTTCCTGCCTTTGGGCCCGGTAATCCGCTTCCGAGAGTCCGCCTTCCTGGTATCGCTGGTCCAAAGCCGCCACCGCCCGTACTACCGTGGCCCTCTCAGCCGGGTTCACGGTCCTGGAGGCAGTCAACTGGTCACCAGCCGTGGGAAACGGACGGTAGCCCCGTACCAAGCCCCACAGCAACATGGCAGCCAGGGTGGCGCCGAGGGCGCTGGGGATGGTGATCTGCCAGAAGCCGCCGCCGGTGACCGTGTTGTAGAACCGTGCCCAGACCCCGGGCATCGGCAGGCCGGTGATCTCCAATTGGAGTCCCTGGCCCGGAGGGAAGTCTCTCCCTTCGTAGGTCCGGTAAGAGGTCCCTTGGATATTCACCGGGTCGATGCTGTTTAGCCCAGGCACCGCCATGTTGGGCATGGTCTCCGGCACCAGCACTTGGAATATACCCGCCCCTTGGACCAGGCTCTGCCGGTAGGAGAGGGTATCGTCATCGTATGGGAAGGTATAGGAGAAATCTATGCTGTGGGCGCCGGGGATGATAGGAGAGGTGAGGGCGAACCCGGTGCCGATGGATACCACATCTCCTCCGGGCAGGTCCGATTGGACGGTCAGCTCCGATGCTCCGGGCGGCAGGGCGAAGCGGAGGAAGCTGATCGGGGCAACATTGGTCACGTCGGGCAGCAGGGTCCGGTCGGTGGGATTGATTAGGCGGACGAATTCGATGGCGCTGACCAATCGGTCGTTCTTGTCCACGGCGGCAATCACCATCACCTGCCGCTCGACCTGGATGATGGAGGCGTCTTTGGTGGTCTCGAAGATAGTCAGCAGGAGTCCGTCCGCCAGACCGTCGGCGGCCAGCGAGGTCCCGTAGAAAACACCCAGGTGGTCCACGCTGATGGTGTAGGAGCCTCCGCCGATAATCTCCACGTTTTCAAATACGAACCGGCCCTGGGCGTCGGGCTTCGCCTGTCCGGTCCCGGCCAGCCTGCCGTCCGGGCCGGTGATCAGCATCAACACGCTGAGGCCGTCCGGGAGGTCTGCGCCTTCCGTGCCGTTTACGACCTGACCGTGGACATCGGTGGTCTCCTGCGCCAGCAGGGATGATCCTCCGATGGGAAATAGGTATAGCGCAACGGCCACCGCCGCCAATAAGGTCAGCTTACCGGTCACGGCTGGGGCACCATTTCGGCCCCGCAGTTGGGACAGGCGCGCGTGCCTTCCGGGACGGCCGCGCTGCAGTCGGGGCAGGCCATGGTCCTACCGCTGGCGATTTCCTGAGCGTCCCGGGCTAGGAGTATTTCTTGTTCCAGGACCCAGGCCGGGTCTCCGAGACCGGCTTCAAGTTGGCCTCGGAGCACGGTGGCCGCCTGAACCCGATAGGCCTGGAACTGCGCTTGGAACTCTTCTTGAGGCATCCGTCCCAGTTGGTACTCCAGCTCCAGGGTGCGTATGGCGTCGAATATATCGCCGAGGGCCGGGTCGTCGCTCTCCGGCGGGAGACCGGCGCCGGCGTCCGGTCCCGGTTGGTGTCCACGCACAAATGCGTAGCCCACTAGGGCGACGCTGAAGACCGCCAATATCGCGCCGATGAAAATGGATATGGCGGTTTCCGCGTCCATGAGACTCAGTTTACCAGGGGAGACAAACGGACTAGGCGGCCGTGGGCCGGGGCCCGGTGGCGAACCGGGCTGGGCCTGGGACCCGGGCCGGCGAGCGGACCGGCTGCGGCCACAATGCTATCACCGTGCCCACCAACATCACTGGGCCGGCCACCCACATCCACCAGATCAGCGGGTTGACCAGGATGCGGAACCCAACTCTTCCATCGGACAGGTTCTCACTGGGGACGATGAACAAATCCTCAACGGGAGTGGAGCGGATGGCCGCTCTGGTGGAGGCCATGTTGAAGCTGGGGTAGAAGGCCCGGGTGGTTCGGAGGGTCTCCAGGAGTTTTCCGTCACGGAATACCTGCACCGTGGAGATGAACTCGGTCCGGTTGCTCTTGGGAATCTCGACGCTACCCAGGAAGACCAGTTCGTAGTCTTCGATGGTAACGCTCTCTCCGGGGCTTAAGACCACGTCTTTTTGGGTGCTGAAGAATGACGTCCCCACTATGCCCAGGGTCACCATGACCACCGACAGGTGCACGATGTAGCCGCCGTAACGGGGGCGGTTGGCCCAGATGAGGTGCATGAAGGCGGTGGCGTAATTCTCTCCGGTGCCGCGGTGGCGGGAACGCGTACCCCGGTACCATTCCATCAGGATGCCGGTGGTCACGAAGGCCGCCAGCCCGAAGGCGATCAGGGCATAGTCTTTGTGCAAGCCCAAGGTCGCCAGGACCGCCACGGTAGCCAGCCCACCGATGGCGGGCGGCAGCAGCGACCTCCTCAGACTGGCCAGGCTGGCCTTGCGCCACGGGATCAGCGGGCCCACGCCCATCAGGAATATCAAGGCCAGCATCAAGGGCCCGTTCAACTGGTCGTAGAAGGGCCGGGCCACCGTGATCTCTTCGTTGCTGGTCAACCGGGAGACCAGGGGATAGACGGTGCCCCAAAGAGTGACGAAGGCAATGGCCAATAGCAGCAGATTATTGACCAGGAAGGCTGCCTCCCGGGAGAGCATGGAGTCCAGGTTCCGGGCGCTTTTCAGCAGCGGGTAGCGCCAGATGAAGATGGCGAATGGAACCACCACTCCCACCGCCAGGAACAGCAGGAAGATCCAACCCAAACTGGAAGCCCCGAAGGAATGGACCGAGGGAACCGAGCCGCCCCGGTTCATGAACATGCCGTAGAGCGCGAGCCCGAAGGCCACGTTGATGAGGACGATGTTCCACATGCGGAACATGCCCCGGCGTTTCTGGACCATGATGGAGTGGATGAAAGCCGTCAGGCCAAGAAAGGGCATGAAGGCGGCGTTCTCCACCGGGTCCCAGAACCAGAACCCGCCCCAGCCCAGGATGGTGTAGGCCCACCATGACCCCAGCAGCAGGCCGCTGGCCAGCAGCACCCAGGCGATGATGCCCCAGGTCCGCCCGGCGTCCACCCACTCGTCGCCGGTCTTGCCGGCCAGCAGGGATCCGATGGCGAAGGCGAAGGGCACGGTGATGCAGATCAGGCCCGCCATCAGGGCCGGCGGATGAAAGAACATGCCGAAGTGGGTGAGCAGGGGATTTATCCCTTCGCCGTCCGCGGGGATGAAGGGCAGTTTGTCGAAGGGGTTTGCCATGACAGCGGTCACGGCCAGGAAAAAGGTCAGGGTCAGCATCAGGACGGCGGTGGTGTAGGGAAGGGCGTCCTTATGCCGTTCCGGGGCCCGCCAGATTGCTATGGCCGACATGATGGACAGGATGGTGCCGATGTACAGTAGCGAACCCTCGTTGCCGGCGTAGAATGCCACCCAGGTGAACCTGTTGGGCATCGCCAGATCGCTGTGGGCGGCCACGTAGGCAATCTCGAAATCATGGCTGATGAAGGCGATGACCAGGCTTAGGGTGGCTACCAGCAGGGCCAGACCGGCGGCGTACATGGCCGATTGAGCGCTCTCCACCAAGGCTGGCGACAAGCGCAACTTACCGGCCACCGAGCCAACGGTGGAATAGGCGGCCAGGGCCAGGGCAATCCAGAGACTTATTGCTCCCAGTTCAGCCATCTATCTGCTCTCTTCCGGACTGGAGGGTCCCGTTTGATCAGAAGGGTCCGTACCCGGTGATTCTACGGCTGGACTGGGTTGGTTGGATGTGCCGCCGGCCCGGGTCATGTCCAGGTGGCGGTCAACCAGCTGCAAGTAGGGAGTCAGGCCGGCATCCACGGCCGGCTGCGGCGTAGCGAGAGTTGGTCCCCGGCGAGTCATGGACCGGATGATGAAGAACACGGCCACCAGGGCGGCAATCACGCCGCCGACGGGCAGCAGCCAGGCCACCAGATCGGCCCCGGACTTGGGCGGGGCCGCCAAGATGTCCTGGCCGTAGCGCTCGACGAAGAAGTCCAGTATGTCGTCCCGGTCTTTGCCCTCGGCCAGCATCTCCCGGACGATCAGCCGCATCTGCCGGGAGATCTCGACCTGGGCTTGGTCGATGGTCTCGGCCGGACAGACGGGGCACATGATCATGCGGTCGATGCCCTGGGCGTAGCTTTCGTCGAAAGCGGACTCCGGGGTCTGAGCGTGGAGGCTGCCGCTCTGGGCAACGGCCAACGCGATAAATACTGCGAAGACGGCCAACAGCGGGAAGGCCCTGGGAAAGGGCTTGGCTGGAGAGGGGGATTGGAACGAAGGTCTCATATTTCAACCGCGGCCGGAAGCGCAGCCCCAATACGCTCCGGGTTTTCTGAGCCCAAGTTATTTGGGCAGCGTGCTTATGTATTGGGCGATGGCGGTGCGCTCTGCGCCGCTCAACAGTTTGCCGAAGGGCGGCATGACCGAATCGGGCCCGAAGGGCCGGCTGGCCGCCCTCAGGAAGGGCTCGATGGCCGAGGCGGGCAAGGTCGTCAGGTCGGGCGTGACGAAGGTCTGGTAACCGTAGCTGTCGCGCAGTTTGTTCAGCACTGGCCCGGTGCCCTTGGCGTCGACGCCGTGGCACATCTGGCAGTTCACCAGGAATAGTTCGGCGCCGGTGTTGGTCACGGTCGATGCGGTGGGCGGATAGAAGGCCACCGCATCGGCCACGCCGGACAGACGGGGTGGCTCATGGGACCTGTAGGACTGCTGGTAGTGCTGCTCATAGAAGATGTCCAGCGGGTAGGTGCCCTGGCTACAGCCGGCCACCAAGACCCCGAAGAGCACGGCGGTCCCCAAGAACCAGCCCTTCAGTCCGCGCTTTCGCCCTCCCAACTTGGGAAGGGTTAGGCCGGACGTAAAGGAAATTGAGCCGACCCGGTTTATCATTAGGCCCCCGGCCCTCCGTCCTTGCGTACTACGTCGATGGCTCCGGCCTGGGTCAGCAGGGTCTGGGTCTGAGTCAACTGGTCTTCTTCCACGTTGACCAAGACCCCGATGTACCCTTCGGTGATGCGGGTGTCGTACAGGCCCTGTTTGAACGCGGGCAGCCGCGATTCGAAGATGATTCCGATGATCGTGAAGATGATGGCCGTGAGCATGGTGCTTTCGTAGGTCACCACGGCCATGGGGGGCAAGGAAAGGATCGGTTTGCCGCCCTGGACCAATGGATATGCCACCTGGGTCATGGAGGTCAGCAAGATGCCTACGGTGAGACCGATGAAAGCGCCGACGAAAGGAAAGATATAGAGACGGTGGTTTTCCTGCCGCTCTCCAAATGCGCCCTCAGGGTAGGGCGTGTCCGTCAGAAAGTCGTAATCGGCTGGCGAAACGCCGGCCGCCTTGAGGGCATCGCCAGCATCGGCGGCGTGATCGGCGCTTTCAAACAGCCCTAGGATTGGTAGCTTGGCCATTTTTGTTCCCTCTAGATGCCTACTCTTGGTTAATCTTCCCGGAAGACCGCCGGGACGGTGACCCGGCCGATCTTTATTTCGGTCCTTAGGATCTCCCCCTCTTTGATGTCATAGAGCGGGATCAGCGGCACCACCTTGGCGATCGTCAACATCAGCATGGAGACCATGGCGAAGGTGCCGATAATGATGAGCCATTCTATCGTGCTGGGCCGGTAGGTGTACCAGTCAAAGGTCAGCAATTGTTTGCGGGCCAGGCCGGGCACGATGATCAAGAACCGCTCCAGCCACATGCCGATGTTCACCGAGACACATGCGATGGACATGATCCACAGGTTCCGGCGTGCGGACCGGCTGAGCCAGATGGAAAGCGGCAGGAAGTAGGTCAGCCCAACGAAGATGTACATCCAGATATTCCACGGACTCACCATGAACTGGAAGGTCCTCACGGCTACCTCGTCGGCCTCCCGGCCGTATAAGCCGAAGATGACCTCCATGATGAAGAAGTAGAACCATCCGGTGGCCACCACGATCAGCAGGCGGGCCAGAGCATCGATATGCTCGTGACGGATGTAGTTCTGCCAACTGTAGATGTAGCGCAGAATGATCAACACCAAGGCGACGGCGGACACGCCGGAGTGCACCGCGCCGACCACGAAGTATGGGGCGAAGATGGTGGAGTGCCATGACTTGACGGACACCGCCATGCCGAAATCCCAGGACACGATGCTGTGCACCGAGACGAACACCGGCAGTATCAGCGCCGAGAGCAGCACTCCGGCGATGATCTGTAGCTTCCACTGCCTGGCGTTGCCCTGCCAGCCCATGGCCAGCATCCCGTAGATGCGGTTGCTCAGGCCGGTGGTGCGGTCGCGCAACACCGCGAAGTCTGGTATCAAAGCGACCATGACGAACAGGATACTGGACGTCAGGTAGGTGTAGACGGCGCTGGGGTCCCAGACCAACGGCGACCGGATGTTGGGCCAGATTCCGCGGGCGTAGTCGTAAGGGACGAAGGGCATGGTGTAGATCCAGTAGACCGTGCGCCACGGGCGGCCTGTATGGATCAGCGGCATCATCATTGCCGTCAATAGTGAGAAGACGGTCAGTATCTCTGCGGCCCGGGTGGCGGGACGCCGCCATTCGGCCTTGGACAGGCGGAGGATGGCCGATAGCATCACGCCGGCGTGGCTGATGCCGATCCAGAAAACGAAGTTGGTGATGAAGAAGCCCCACATCACCGGGCGGTTCAGGCCGGTAACGCCAAAGCCCTGGTTAATCAAGATGCCGGCGGCGCTCATGGCGATAAGCACGATGAAGCCAAGGATGCCGATGGCCATCCAGTACCACTTGGGCGAGTTCAGGATGCTTACCAGCAGCTCCCTGTTTATCTGTCTAGATTGTAGCGGTGTGCCTTCCTGCATGATGCTCCGCTGTATACGCTGTCAGATCGTTCCCCAGGTTTATGGGCCCGCCTCCGATGCGGGCACGTTAAGTCTGGCTATTCAGGTTTAGCCAATATCATATATTCTCCGCGTAGGAACTGGCCCCATTTTTGGTACATGGTTCCCTCCTTGACCTCCCAGAGGGAGAGTAGAGGGAGCAGTTTGGTGGCTGCCAGGTATATGAATATCGCGGCGCCGATTCCTCCCACCACCATGAAGACGTCCCAAACGTCGGGATACACCGGAGCGGGAATGTGCTCCAAGAACGAGTTGTATATCTCTGAACCTGGGGCAGCGTTGGCCGCCCCGACGAATATCCTAATGTTGAACGCCAGGCCGCCGATCAATACCAGGAGCCCGGCAAGGGCCGGTCCCCAGGCGCTCCGGCGGACGGGATTCCAAAGTAGCACGGAGAATGGGGCAATGAAACTGAATATCAAATTGGTGAGGAATACCCAACCGTAGGTCTCGAGGACCAGGTACTTGATGATGTTCTGCTCCACCTCCAACCGGCCGTACCAGAAGGTGATGAAGAAAGCGAACAGGTGATAGACCCACAGCAGGGTCACTCCCAACAGCACTTTGCTGGCCGACCAGAAAAGCGACTTGCCTATGTACCCTTCGTAGCCGCCCCAACGCCGCATGATAAATAGCGTTACGAGGATGGCTCCAAGGGCCATCTGGAGGCTGGTGATACTGTAGATCACCGGGAATATGGAATCCTTCCATCCGGGAATCAAGCTCTGGGCATAGTCGGAGCTAATCTCGAAATGGACGAAGATCATGATCATGAAGTAGAAGGCGCCCAGCAGGGCCAGCCCCGCCTTCTGCGTGTTCCACTGGCGTTTGGTGCCGTACCAATGACCGGCCAAACGGTTGTAGACCCAGCCTCGGAAACCGGTGGCCGTGCCGCGGCTCTCGGCCATATCCGGCATGGCGGACAGCCAGAGGATCGCCATTGAGGTTATGGCCAGGAAGGCCACCCCCAACAGGTCCCAAGCGTGGGGAGAACCTATGGGCCCCTCGAACCAGATGGTCCTCCGCAATTCCAGTTGTCCTTCAACCACGCCATTCGGGTTATCCAGAGATGGGAGGAGGAACATCAGAGGGATGAACATCAGCAGATTCAAGATTCCGACGACCGAGAACAGCTCGCCGACTCTGGAAAGGGGTCTGCGCCAGTGGCTCTTGGTGAATCGGAACGCCACCGAAACCAGGGGAGCTGCGCTGGTCACCATGAAAATCAAGGAGAAGACGGCCATGTAGTAGCCCCAAGGGGCGATCTCGTCAAATCCATCGTCGGCCGCCCGGGCCACGAAGCCCACGATTCCGATGATGAACAAGATGCCCGTCAGCACCAGCGCGACGGTGAACGGTTGAGGCATGGACCTCGTCTTTTCAGAGACGTCCTGACTCATCACCTTGGCATCTGGGAATACCCACATGCCGGCGTGTTGGCCGTGACCTTTAGGTTCGCTTGCCGCCATCTATCTAGGCCTTTTCCAACGGGAATGGCTCAACTTTCTTCAGGTAGATCACGTTGGGCTTGGTGCCTAGCTCTTCAAACAACCGGTAGACTCGGGTACGGCTTTCATCAACGTGGCCGCCGTGTTTCCGGGTCTCAATCTGCTCGTTGGCTTCGTCGAAATAATGTTTCACCGGGCCGGTCTCGTCATGCTGGTCGGCAAAATTCAGAGCGTTGGTCGGGCAGGCCTGGACGCAGGCGGGCAGGAAGTTGCCCTCTTTCATCTGCCGGTAATTGAGCTTGCGGTTGGCGACGGGGATCCGTTCGCCGGTCAGGGGCTCAATACCGCGGCGCTCTACGCTGACCTCGCCGCGGCGCAGGCGCTGCACGCAGAAAGTGCACTTCTCCATGATGCCCCGGCTCCTGACGGTTACGTCGGGGTTCAATTGGTTCCTGAATCGCTCCGGCCACACCGGTTCCCAGAAGTTGAAGAACCGGACGGTGTAGGGACAGTTGACCGAGCAATAGCGGGTCCCGATGCATCGGTTGTAGATCTGGACGTTTAGACCTTCGTCGTTGTGGTAGGTGGCGAACACCGGACAGACCGGCTCGCAGGGCGCGTTTTCGCAGTGCTGGCACATGATGGGGATGAATTTGGCCTTGACGTTGGGGAACTCCCCCTCCCAGTACCGTTCGATGCGGATCCATTCGTAGGCCCGCCGTTGCTGGAAATATTCCTTGGTGTTGATGGGGATGTTGTTCTCTGCCTGGCAGGCGACAACACAGGCCTGGCAGCCGGTGCACCGGTCCAGGTCCACTACCATTCCCCATTTATGCTCTACGCGCTGAGTTACCATGGTCCAACCTATCTATATTCTTCTTGGTCGATCTGTAGCGATCTTCGCCGTTATCCATCACGGCAGGCGCCGCCCTTAGGCGTTCTCCGGTTTGATGGTCTTGATGATTTCCTCGGCGGGCGTTACGCCGATCTCCACTGCCCGTACGTCGCCCTCCAACTTCGAGATGCTGACGCTGTCGCCGGTCTTGGACAACCGCACCCTGGTCCCGGCCCATGCCAGAGAACCGGTGTCTTTGACCTGGGTCGTCTCCAAGATGTCCATCACGTTGGAACTCTCGGTGCCGGGACGGTCGGTGGCGTAGTCGGAACCGTGTCTGCGGCCCTGCCCGAACGGCACGCTTACCACGTCCGGAGGGACAGCCGGGGTCGGATAGACCACGGCGCGGATGGAATCTTTGGAGGACTCGATGCGGACTATGTCCCCCTCCTTCACGCCCAGACGTTTGGCGGTGCCGTCGTTCAACTCCACCCAGGTTTGCCAAGTGACGGTGGACAACGGGTCCGGAGCGGCCTGGAGCCACGGCAGGTGGCCATTGTAGCCGTCCAGCAGGGTGTTGTGGGCGAACGGCACCAGATAATACGAGTCGGGACCGATGCCGAACCCCGCAAAATCCGGGTCAGACGCCTTATTGGCAATGGTCCGCAGCAGCCCGTCGGGCGCCGGGACGTTGGTGGGCCCGGTGGAACCCTCGTCCCACCAACCGCCGCGCCGCAGCAGATGATTCCAGAATTCGTCGGCGGACCCAGCCTCGATGGAACCCCGGTTCAGCGCAAACAAAGCGTCGGAGCCCTCACGGAGCATGCTCTTGAAATTGGCCCACGGCAACTGGGACTCTCGTCCCAATTCTTGGGCCATGGTCAACAGGACATCGGGGAAGCTCAGGGGGTCTAGGTCGGAGAGCGGGTTCACCACCGGCTGTTGCAGTCCCACAACCTGGTATCCGGGCCCCGGCTCAGCTATGTCGTCGCCCCAGTCCTCCAGGTAGACCCGGTCGGGTAGGATGAGGTCGGCCATCACACTGGTGTCGTCCAAGAAGGGTGAGAAGCTGACCACGTACAGGTCCGAGGCTTGGGCGATGGCGTCTCTGAGTTGCAGAGACTCGGGCAGGCCGTGCACCGGGTCTACTCCGTGGAGCATCAACAGCTTCGTTTTGCCGCTCCGGATCTGCTCGGTGACGCGGGTCCAGTCTTCCAGGCTGCCCACCTTGCTGGAGGCGGGCACATTGTCCCAAGGGCTGCCGGGATTGAACCGCACTCCGCCCTTGACGCCGACGCTGCCCACCAGGTAGTTGAGGGCGTAGATGGCTTCCAGGTTGAAAAGGCCGTTGCTCTGCGCTCCGGCGGAACCGCCGCCGATGGCGACGCTGGGCCGGGTCCGGGCGAAGCTGCGGGCCAGGTTTTTCAGGAACTCCACCGGATCGCCGCCGGTCATCTCCGAGGTGAGACCGGCCAGGGGGGCTACGGTCTCAGGCCGGAAGGTGTTCAGGGTTTGTCTGCCGGCCTCGCCGCCGACCAGTGAGTCCACATCGACGCCGCTGGCCTGCAGGTCCTCTGAGACAATGACCTGGGCCAAACTGAGGGCCAGATGGCCTTCCCAACCGGGCCGCACCGGCAGCCATTTGTCGGCGTTGGCCGCGGTCATGGAGAACCGGGAATCTATCTGATAGAACATGCCCCGGTCACGGCCATCGCCCTGCCGGAACTCGCCGTACCCGCGGTTGTAGCGGGTGGGAGAGACCCAGGTGGAGAGGAAGTCCGCGCCGAAGGACAGTATGAACCGGCTGTTTTCCAGGTCGAGGTCGGGCAGGGAGTCCTGTTGGAAAACGTTCTTGACCGCTGCCCGGTAGGTGTTGTTGTCGATGGCTTCAAAGCCCAGGTGCTCGCCGCCGATGGCCGAGGCGAACCGGTCAGCCAGGAGTCCCAGATGTCCACGCAGGGGCTCGGTAATCATCACCGAGGACGAGCCGAAGGACTGGAGGGCGCCGCGTAGCGAGTCCATGCCGTTGGGCTGCCAATTCACCGGCAGGAACTGGCCGGAACCGCGGGGGCCGCTGCGCCGCAGGGGCGAGGATATGCGGTCCGGGTGGTACAGGGCCTGGAGACCGGCCTCGCAACGGGCGTGGGTCTTGCCCTGGTTGGTCGGGTAGAATGGGTTGCCTTGAATCTTCTTGGCCCGGCCTTCCATCACCCGGACGACGATCCCCTCACAGGATGGGCAGGTCCGGCACAGGCTGGCGTACCAGTTGTCGCTTCCCCGGACCAGGTCTTCCGGCAGGCGCACGGGACTCTGGATGTCCAGCTCTCCGCGGCGGATGCCAAATCCCTCACAGGCAACGGCTCCCACCGCGCCCAGGCCGGCCCAAGCAAGAAAGTTTCGCCGGGTTAGTTTCATCTACCTATGACCCTGTTTTCAATATCCATTACTTGTGGCAGACCGTGCAGTCCGTGGGGACGTTGTTGTTCCGGTGACAATCGACGCAGGTTCCCATCTTCAACGACTGGCCGGTCTTGGGTGTTACCACAGTCTTGGTCCCAACGTCGCCATGACATATCGTGCAGGTCTGAGCGACATCGAGCGACTGGGTAATCTCCTCACCGTTGATGCCGTATTTAACCGGGATGGTCTCGTCGGTGAAATACCTGATATGCGCTTCATGGATGAAGCGGACGTGGTCGGGGAGGCGGTGGACCCGCTCCCAATTGATCGGCTGGCCGGTCTCGAAGGCCGTTCTGACCTTCTGAATCTCGGTCTGGGCGGTGATGGTCGCGCCGCCGATGTCTTTATGGCAGAACAGGCACGTTTCTACGGCAGGCACCGTCGCCGCCGCGCCCTTGGTCACATTCCGGTGACAGAACTCGCATTGGATATTGTTCTCCGCCACGTGGACGCTATGGGGGAAGGCCACCGGCTGGGCCGGGGCGTTGCCGAGGCCGAATGGAGGGTTGGAGAACCAGGAGATGAGCAGAACGACTACGACGAAACCCATGACTACGGTTACGACCCCTCCGGCTACCATCAGTGGCAGCATTTTCCCACTTGGCATCATCTAGTCAGTTGTTCCGTTCAATGTTTTTCTTACCTTGCGCTCGCTGCCGTTGACGTCGATCTAGAATATGAACCGGTTGTAGATCTGCCGGACGTCCAACGCTGAGTTAATCACGAGGACGAAGATGACCACGCCGGCGGCGAACACCAGAACGGCGAACCCGGTCAACGGGACCCGCAGGCGCTGCGCCGACTCCGGTAGATGACCCGTGATCACCAGCGAAGGAATCAGCGCATGGGCCGTCAGCATGGTGATCGCGAAGGTAACAACCAAGGGGAAATAGATCCACATCCACTGAAGAAAGAGGTGGATGTTGTTCCATTCAACGGTGGTTAAAGCTTTGGGGTCATCGAACATAGGACACCTATCGGTGGCCAAAAATTAACGTTTCAATAAGGAAACCGCACCTGAAAAAAGCCTCCGTTCAGAGGCCAGGTGAAAAATATCACAACGCCATATGAGTGTCAAGGGATTTCAGCTTTGGTTACGCGTGGATGGAGGCTTGCCGGATCGGCGTGCCGCAGGGCGGGGTTCCGGGTAAACCCGCCACCGAACTGTCCCGCAAAATCGGCGTCTTGTCTTCAAGGCAATGGCGTTATCGCCGTGCCCCTACGCCGTTCGACACTGCCCCTTAGGCCGGCGGGTGGTTGCGGTACCAGTCGATGATCTCCGAACCCGATGCGGCCCAGACGCCCTCGTGGCCCATGATGTAGGCCAAGGCGTCTTCCAGGTAGCCGATGCGGAATGGCTGCCCCACCAGCCACGGGTGTAGGTTGATGGCCAGGAGCCGTCCGTTCGCCGCCCCGTCCCGGTGCATGGCGTCAAATCCGTCCTTCAACGATTGGGCGTAACGGTCGATGGTCACCCGGCGGGTCGACATGGTGAACAGGTCGTCCATCTCCAACATCGTCGGCAGCGCGGTCAAGCCGTCTTTCATGGGGTAGGGCTGCTCGTCGTTGACCCAGTCGCATAGGTACTCGATCCCAGCCTGGGCCAGCAGGCCGGGGGTCCGCTCCGATTCGCCGTAGTCGGTGCCGAACCAGCCCTTTGGCGCGGCGCCGGTGGCCTTCTTCAAGACGTCCATGGCGGAGCGAATGAACGCCGCCTCCTCTTCGATGGACATGTTGCCCGTGATCATCTGGCTGCCCGAGACGCCGTGGGCGATGATCTCGCAGCCCCGGTCCAGGCAGTGTTTCACCAAGTAGGGATAGCCTTCGACGGTCTGGGAGTCCATCGCCACGGTGGGCTTGATGCCCAGGCGTTCCAACACGTCCAGCACCCGGAAGATGCCCACCCGGTGGCCATAGTCCCGGTGGGAAAAGCGGGCGTAGTCAGGGAAGGGCCGGACGCCCAGGCCCCCGGCCTGGTCGGCGCTGAAGCTGTCTTCCGGCGGCTCCCATTCGGTGTGCTCCAGGGTAACGATGACGCACAACGCCACTTTGGCGTTGTTGGGCCAGCTAAGTTTGCCGCGGGTGGATATGGGGGACCACTCGTGGTGCTCGTGGTCCATCCCCTGTCGTCTTTCAGCGGGCATGGGGCAGGTCTCCCGTCGCTTTAGATTTTGGAAAAGCTAGGCCTTGAATTGTTGGGCGTGGCTCACCGCCTGGTCGTAGTAGTTCTCGATGTAATACTCGGCGATGTCGTCGGCGGTGGTCTGCCAAATGCCGTCGTGGGACATGATGTAGCTGAGTATCTCGTCCAGGAACTTGATGCGGTGGGGCTGGCCGATCAGGAAGGGATGGAGGGCGATGCACATCACGCGGCCGCTCTCGGCCCCCTCTTTGTACAGTTGGTCGAACTGCCTCTTGCAGATCTCCGCGAAATAGTCTCCCTCGTAGTTCACCCGGAAGAGCGGCGAATCGTTCAGCTCGATGGAATATGGGACCGAGACCAGCTTGCCCGACTTGACGTTGATCGGCACCGGTTGGTCGTCGTGCATCCAGTCCGTATGGTAGATCAGCCCGGCCTCGGCCATCAGGTCCGGTGTCCGCTCGGTGCCCGAGATGGCGGGGCCCAGCATGCCCTTGAGCTGTTTGCCGGTCAGGCGTTTTAGGGTGTCGATATTGTCCCGGTAGAATTCCCGCTCCTGCTCTTCCGAATACGCATAGAGGTAGCGGGTGTTGTAGATGCCGTGGCTCATGAAGTCCCAGTCCCGGTCCACCATGGCCTTGCCGATCTCCGGGAAGTGTTCCAGGACGGCCATGTTCAGGGACACGCAACACCGGATCTTGTGCTGGTCCAGCACTTCGAGCATGCGCCAGAACCCGACCCGGTTGCCGTAGTCGCGGTAGGAGTACTGCTGCACGTCGGGGTAGGGAGTGCGCGGCCAGGGGTTGCGGGGGCCGTCTTGGATCGGCATGTATTCGTAGTGCTCCACGTTGGGAGCGATCCACAGCGCCACCCGGGCCCCGTTGGGCCATTTGATCGGCGGGCGTTCGATGATGGGGCTGTAATCCACTCTATGCGGGGGAAGAGACATGGGTGGGCACCTCCTGCCGGGCTGTGCGGCCCAGACTAGGGGAATCGGCCATCGCTGTCAAATTATTTGTTGTGATGGGAAGTGGGTAGTGGTTCCATCATGTAGGGACATCCCGATTCTATCGGGACCGTGCCCCTACGGCGGGTCTGGTCAAACCGGCGAAGATAAAGCAAAATACCGCCAAGAAACCTCCGCAACGATAGCTAGGCGGGGGCCGCCGGGAGGATACGGGATGCCAGCCAGGACGGGTAAGCAGTATATCGAGGGTCTTAGGGAAAGGGCCCCCAATCTATACATGTCTGGCAAAAAGGTGAAAGACCCCACCAGAGAGCCGGGGTTGGAGGGAGGGGTCCGCACCCTCGCCCGGTTGTATGACCTGCAACACGACCCCGCGGTCGGCGAGGAGATGACCTACGAGTCGCCGACCACCGGCGACCAAGTGGGCCTGTCATTCCTGACCCCCAGGACCCACGAGGACCTGGAGCGGCGCCACCGGATGATGAGGAACTGGGCCCGGATCACCTGCGGGATGATGGGCCGCACCCCGGATTTCCTCAACGTGAGCCTGATGTCCATGGCCGCCGCAGGCGAATACTTCGGCCGGAACCGCCCCGAGTTCGAGAAAAACATCCAGGCCTACTACGAAATGGTGCGGGAGAAAGACCTGGTGTTGACCCATACTTTGGTCAACTTCCAGCGGAACCGCTCCGGAGCGGCCACTGACCCGGCCGCCGCCCTGGACGACTCCGTGGACGTGGCCCTGTCGGTGGTCAAAGAGACCGACGCGGGGATCGTCGTCAACGGGGCCCGGTTGCTGGCGACGTTGCCCATCGCCGACGAGATCGCCGTCTACCCGGCCCGTTCCCACCGGCTGCCCACCGGCGCTCCGGGCCGCACCTCTTTCGCCTTCGCCATCCCCTGCGACGCCCCCGGCCTCAAGTTCCAATGCCGGGAGACCTTCGACCTGCAGCGCTCCAGCTTCGACCACCCCCTGGGGTCGCGGTTCGAGGAGATGGACGCCCTGGCCTTCTTCGACAACGTCCTGGTGCCCTGGGAGCGGGTGTTCCTGCTGGGCGACGTGGACATGTGCAACAACATGTCCCTGAATACCCACCAGTACCTCCACTCAGGCCATCAAGTGGTGACCAAGAACGTGGTGAAGTGCGAGTTCATCCTGGGGCTGGCCAACCTGATGGTTAAGACCCTGGGCTCATCGGAAATGCCCCAGGTCCTTGACCTGATGGCCGAGCTCATCGAGAACCTGGAGATAACCAAGGCCCTGCTGCGGGCTGCCGAGGTGGACGCCGAACTGGACGAGTGGGGGGTCATGTGCCCCGGAGACATGCAACTGATGGTGGCCCGCCAGTCGTTCATCCGCATGTACCCGCGCATGGGAGAGATACTGCACCTTTTGGGGTCCAGCAGCCTGATGGCCTTGCCCACCGAAGCGGACTTTGAAGGGCCCATCGCCGAGGACCTGACCCGGTATCTGGAGACCGACTTTGCCTCGGCCAAGGACCGGGTGCGGCTCTTCCGGCTGGCGTGGGACACCTGTTGCAGCGCCTTCGGGTCGCGGCAGATCCTCTACGAGCGGTTCTTCCAGGGCGACCGGGCCCGGAACGTGGTCTTGATGAACAGCCGCTACGACAAAGAGCCCATGAGCCGGTGGGTCCAGGAATTTCTGGACCAAGAATAAGGCCGGGCCAGCGGCAGATCAGTCGCCGGCCACCGCAGCCCCGGGCACGAAATTGCTTCTGGCTTCGGGCGGCAGCGAGTCCTCCCAGTCAGGGATCAAAACTCGGGAGGTGCTGTCCAGCGTGGCGATTACCAGCACTCCGACGCCGCTAAAGACCGCGGAAAGCGCAAACACCGGATAGAAGGAGCCGGTTACGTAGATAATTAGGCCAGCCAGGAGCGTGGTCACCGCATGACCGGCGAACGCGCCGGTCATCTGCCAACCGTAGCAGGTCCCCATGGGCCCGTCGCCGAAGTACCGGCGGTTGATCTCCAGATACCCGGTCCACTCGCCGCCGAACCCCAATCCGAAGGCCACGGCGAATAGGTAGAAGGCCCAGGGGTCGTGGGACCAGAACAGGATGAGCACCGTCACAGTCTGGATGGTCAAGCTGACGGCCATTATCTTTCTGGGTCCCCAGGCCTCGGCCAAGACCGGAGCTCCCAGCCGGCTGGTAATGCTCATCAAGGAGATGATGGTGATTATCAGCGCCGCAGCGGATAGGCCGAGCCCTTGTTCGACGGCCAAAGGGATCACGTAGATGAGCACGATCCCATGCCCGGCGCAACCCAGGGCGTGGACCACCGGAAGGTTCCAAAAGGCCCGGGTGCGCCGCATGTGTTGGTTGAACACCTTGAGGCGAAGGGCCTCCGCGGCCCGGTCCTTGGGCGGAGTTTCAGGCTCGCCGCTCGCCGTGCCGAAGGGCCGGATGCCGATGTCCGCCGGCTTGCTTCTGATCAATGGGAAGACCAAGAGCATGATGCCGGTGCCCACCAGGCCCACGGTGGTGAAGGTGGCCTGCCATCCAATGGTATCCAGCAAGTAGGCGACCAAGGGCGCCAAGATGGCCGTTCCGATGCCCCCGGTGGCCCACAGTATGCCGACGCCCCATCCCAGGCGCCGCCGGAACCAGCCGCTGATGGACGCCATCATCGGCACCATGGTGATGGAGGCGGCAAATGACATGAGGAAGCTGTAGAAGACGAAGAAGTGCCACAGCTCGCTCACGAACCCCAGGGCGACCATGCCCACGCCATATAGCACGGCGCCGGCGAACATCATGGGCCGGGCGCCGAACCTGTCGCCCAGATGGCCGGTTATGGGGGCGAATAAGGCGCTGAAGACGTAATAGAGGGCGATGGCCATGCTCACTGTGCCGATGCCCCAACGGAAGCCGCCCTCGGGATCGGTCAGGGGCGGCACCATAACGCCGGCGATCATGAAGACGGAACTGCCGAAGATCTGGACGATCGCCAACACCACGACGATCACCCAGCTATAGTGGATGCCGAGGGGAAGCCGGATGGGCGGTCTTTTTAGGGTTGTCGAGTCGGCTAGAGCCATCTATTTCGGCCTTCACAGTTTCGTAGGGTGACGAACCGATTCCGCCGTTATCTTACTTAATCACCCTGGATATTAATAGGGTTCCCCATCGCCGCATGCCGCCGTCTCGGCGCGGCGGTCAGATCATGATGTTCATATTTGTGACGATGGCTTCACCCAGAGCGGTGTCGCCGGTAACCGTGATCTTACCCGACCGAAGGGCTTCGGGGGGGTCCCAGCGCCCGCAGCCCAGGCAGGCGAAGGTTTCGACATCGCAGGTGATCCTGACCGTCGGCGAGGCCGGTTCCGAGTCCAGCTCGTTTCCCCGGCCTCCCTCAACACCGACCGGAACCAACCGGCCCGCCGCCCCGGTGATGTCGAAGACCACGGTGACACCATCCGGGGCCTGGGCCTTTCTGGCGACCACGAAGGGCAGGGCCCGGGCGACCCGGCTCACGGAATGGGCGGCCACCGGCCCTTCCAATTCTCCTGGGACCTTCAGTGCCCGCCGGATGTCCTGCTCGTGCACCCAGGCGTCGAAGATGCGGATGCGCACGAACTCCGTTAGCGTGCCTGGGCCGATGGGCGTCTGGGTCTCGGCGGCGAATTGCTCGTCGGTCAGAGCCCTGAGGAGCTTGAGCCTTTGGCCGGTCAACTCCCGGAACTCTTCCAGGACCTTTTCTCCGGGCCAAGACCGCCGGTAGTCCACCACCACCTCGTTGGACTGGCCCACGTCGTTTTTGACATGGCCAGTTTCTTTGGGAGTGTGGTCAGGACGGGGGTTGCCCAGTATCTGGGACTCGGCGCCCACCAGATGGGAGACCTGGTCTTGGACCGACCAGCCGGGGCAGTCGGTCGGCGTTTTCCACTGGGCTGCGGTGAGGGGCGAGCACAACGAGTCGATGGAACGCCAGACCCGTTCCATGAGGTCGACCACCTGCTGATTACTCAAGGTGCTCCCCCCTTTTGTGCGTGTTCGCCAGGCTCCCAGATTGAGGTTACTAGTACCTAGTTTTGGAAATAGCCGTTACGGTCACCCGTTCGCCATGAGCCTGTCGAAGGACCCAACAGCGGGTCGAACCACATTTTGAAATGGCTTCTACCAGTCCCGGCCGCGCGCTAACCCCCGGCCTTTACTTCGACCTTGGCCAGGTCCTCCACGAACTTCAGGATGGCCGAGTGGTCTGATTCCGACTCCCCGTCGTTTACCAGAGCGCCCAGAATCTGCTGCAACAGCGAGGTCACCGGCAGGGGGACGTTCAGTTCCTGAGCGGTCTGAAGCACGTTTCTCAGGTCTTTCTGGTGCAGCCGGATTCGGAAGCCGGCCTGGAAGTTTCGGCTCAGCATCATGGGGGCTTTGGCTTCCATCACCGCGCTGCCGGCCAGCCCGCCCTTGATGGCGTTGAAGACCCGCTCCGGGTCGACGCCGGCTTTCTGGGAGAGCACGAGAGCCTCGCTCAGGGCCTCGATGTTCGCCGCCACGATGATCTGATTGGCCAGCTTGGTTACTCCGCCGGCCCCGATGTCGCCGGTGAGCACCACGTTGCCGCCCATGACCTGCATCAGGTCTAAGCTCTTGTCGAAGATCTCCTGTTTGCCCCCGACCATGACCGCCAGGGTTCCGGCGACCGCGCCGGGCTCGCCTCCGCTAACCGGGGCGTCCAGCATCTCCACGCCCTTCTCGGCGCAGGCGGCGGCGATGCGTTGGGACACCAACGGGGCGATGGAGCTCATGTCGATTATCACCGACCCGGACTTGGCCCCTTCCAACACTCCATCGGGGCCCAGGATAGCCTTCTCGGAGTCCGCCGAGTCTGGGAGCATGGTGATGACTGTATCGCTGGCGGAGGCCACCTCTTTGCTGGATGACGCGCCTTTGGCCCCGTCGGTGACGACCTCCTCTTGGTTGCTGCCCACGATGTCGTAGACAGTAAGCGAGTATCCCGCCTTGAGCAGGTTGCGGGCCATGGGTTTCCCCATGATCCCAAGTCCCACGAATCCTATCTGCTCGGCCATCTGCCGGCCTCCTCAGGTTGTCTGATTCTTCGTCTCTTTTGCTGTGCCTGTGTGCAGGCGCAAAAACTGTAACACAGATTGGAGAGGCGCTCCATCGGACAGAGCATTTACAGGATATCGCTAAACTCCTCCGCCCTTGGTCTCTCGGTTGCGCCGTTGTACTACCAAGCCCATGGGGATATGATACTGAGAGCGGCGGATTTCGTCTTTGACCGATCAGCCGGCCCACGTAATAAGACTTCAAGAGGTTCGGATGGCAGACGGGAGAACGGCCCTAGTCACCGGCGGCGCGGGATTCATCGGCTCCCACATGGTGGACCGGCTGCTGGAGCTGGACTATAAGGTCGTCGTGATGGACAACCTGAGCACGGGCAAGATTAAGAACCTCAATTCCGGAGCGGTCTTCCACCACACCGATCTGACCCAGCCGGCCATGGCCGAAATCATCCAGCGGGAACAGCCCGACCTGGTGTTTCACATGGCGGCCCAGACCAGCGTTACCCAATCGACCAAGGACCCCATCGGGGACGCCAACGCCAACGTTTTGGGCACGCTGCGTGTCCTTGAAGCCTCCCGCCGGGTCGGCGTGGAGAAGATCATCTACTCCTGCACCGGCGGCGCGCTATACGGCGACCCGGAGACCATCCCTTGTCCCGATGACGCGGCAATTGCGCCGGTCTCGCCCTATGGGATGTCGAAGTGGGTGGCTGAACAGTACCTGGCGTTTTATTTCCGGCAGTACCGCTTGAACTTTACCTCGCTGCGCTACGGCAACGTCTTCGGCCCCCGGCAGGACCCCAACGGAGAGGCGGGAGTGGTGGCCGTTTTTAGCCTGGCCATGTTGGAGGGGAAACAGCCCCAGATCTTCGGTGATGGCACGCAGGAACGGGACTTTGTCTCGGTGTTCGACGTGGTCGATGCAAATATAGCGGCCATCGGCCGTGGCGACGGCATGGCCATGAATATCGCCACCGGAGAGGTGACCAGCGTCAACCGAATCTTCCAGATGCTCCGAAGCATCACAGGTTATAAGTGGGGGCCGCTCCATGCGCCCCAGAGGACCGGCGAGGTCTACCGGATAGCCTTGGACTGGTCCCGGGCGGCCCGGGAGCTTAACTGGTCGCCCAAGATTAACCTGGAAGCCGGGCTGCAGATGACGGTGGACTATTTCAGAGAGTCCATGAATCTATCCGGGAATTTATCCGGGAATTCTGGCGGCGGCGTACCTTCAGCCGGTTAAGGGTCAAGCAGGCGTCCAGAAAAGCAAGAATAGGAGAAATTACGGCAGTTATGGAAGCAGACTACGACGTAGCTATTTTGGGGGCTGGAGCCGCAGGCTTGGCTGCCGGTCTCTACACCACCAGGGCGATGATGAAGACGGTGATTCTGGAGCAGTTGGGCCCCGGCGGCCAACTGTTGATCACCGACGAGATTGAGAACTACCCCGGCTTTCCCGACGGCATCAAGGGCCAGGAACTGGCCATAAGGATGGACCAGCAAACCGCACGCTTCGGGGCCGAGTCCGAGTACACCGAAGTGATAGGTATCGAGGACATCGAAAAGCCGGTCAAGACCGTCCATACCGATGACCGGGACTTTACCGCCAAGACTATAATCATCGCCACCGGCGGCGCCCACAACAAGCTGGGCGTGGCGGGTGAAGACATGCTTGCCGGCCGCGGCGTCTCCTACTGCGCAGTGTGCGACGGCAACTTCTTCCGCGGTCAGGACGTGGTGGTGGTGGGTGGCGGCGACTCCGCCATGGACGAAGGCCATTACCTGAGCGGGATCGTCAAATCGGTAACCTTTATACACCGGCGGGACGAACTCCGGGCCACCAAGGTCCTTCAGGAGCGGGCCTTCGGCAATGAGAAGGTCAAGTTCCTCTGGAGTCACGTGGTCGAGGAGTTCCGGGGCGACGAGGCCCTGGACCGCGCCCTGGTCAAGAACCTCAAGACGGACGAGGTCTACGAATTCCCCATGGCCGCCGCCTTTATCTACGTGGGTTTCCATCCCAACACCGACTATCTCAAGGACCTGTTGGAGTTGGACGCCGGCGGCCATATCTGCACCGACATCAACATGCGGACGGTCATACCCAGGGTCTACGCCTGCGGCGACGCCCGGGCGCAGTCCACCCGCCAGCTTGGCGCGGCCGTGGGAGACGGCATCACCGCCGCCTTGTCGGCCTACCACGACCTTAACAACTAGCCAGTCGAAGATTGGAGCGGCCCACGGGGCAGAGAGGGTTCTCTGCCCCGTTTTTTATGGCTCAGATCCCGGTGAACTCCCGGATCAGCATCACGCTCCCGGCAACCACGATCACCGCGATTACCGCATGGCGGAAGATGCGCTCGTTGATCCGGTTCACCAGCATCGCGGTCAGGCCGAAACCAAAGAGCAGCCCCGGGACCATGACCCCGATGTTGGCCAGGGTGTCCCGGCCCACCAGTCCCGTGGCGGCGTAGAGGGCGAAGGCTACTATGTCCGACGTCAAAAAGAACAGCGCCAACACCGCCCGCACCGTCTCCGCCCTCCACCGTTGGGCGATGGCGTAGATGGCTCCCAGGGGGCCGCCGATCCCGATGGTGGTCACTGCCAATGAGGTCAGAAATCCAAATATCGGACCGGCCGGCCGGCGCTGGGCGAAGGGCAGTTGGACGCTGGATAGGCTGAACAGGCCCAGGGAGATGATCACAATTGCGATGGTTATCCGCAGGGCGCTGGGACTGGCCGAGTTCAGCGCCAGGACGCCGACGGGTGTGGCGGCCATCCCGCCGAGGACCAGACCGATACCGGCGCGTAGTTTCAAGTGACGCCAAGTCCGTACCAAGACCATGGCCATCATGATGCCGATGAGGCTGTTCGAGACCACCACTGCCTGTTGGGGCTCCAGATACAGCAGGAGCACCGGCACCGCGACCAGCCCGAAGCCGAAGCCAACGGTGCCGATGACGGTGGCGGCGGCGGTGACAATGATGATGCTGAAGAAAAGTTCGAGGCCGGTTACCAAAGCTGGGCTTAGTTTCCCTGCGCCAGGTTGAACAACCCCTGGCTGGCGGCGATCGTCAGGGCTAGGTTCACGTCGATGACCAGTGGGCCCTCCCGGCGGACCTCCGTCTCCAACTGCTGGGAGCGGTTGACCGAAAAAGCCCGTTCGCCGTCCAGCGCCACGGTGCAGTCCCGCTTCTCGATGACCAATCTCTCGCCCTCCGCCATCCGTTGCCATGAGGAGATGACCACCGCCGGGATTATGCCTGGAGCGATGGGTGCGATAACCGTGCTGCTTCCGGACGCCTTTTCCCCGGGTCCAGCGATGCTGTACCGCAGGCCGCCCTCGTCGGCCAAAGAGACCGGTTGCAGCCGCGCGCCGATGGACGATAACCCGATGGACGCCGGCTCCGCCCTGGTGAGAAAGACCTCGAAGATGGTGTCGATGTCCCAGATGGCCTTGGTGGCGACGAACCGTTCCTTGGAAAGGGCCACGTCGACTAGGGCGATGTCCCGCAGTTCACCGTCCACGTAGACGTTCATGATCTTGCTGGGCACGGCGACTTCAGAAAGCTCCAACCTGCCCTGGGCCACCAGTCCCGCCGCCAGGCCGGCCAGGGTGCCCTCCACCATGGCGGGGAACACGTTGTTGGTGCCGGTGGAGATCGCCACCATGGGGATGGTCCGGCAGCCAACGGCCGCCGCCCGGTTGGTGCCGTCGCCGCCCAGGGTCACCAGGCAATCGACACCCCGCTCCGCCATGGACGCCGCCGCCCGCACCGTGTCGCCTTCGGAATTTAGGGACGGCATGTCCAGGAACTCCAGGTCGATGGAGAGGTTGGGGTCTTCGGAAGCCCGCCGCACCAGGTTGGAGCTATCCGGCATGCCCAGCACACTTTTGACCCCCACCGATTGGAGTCCCAGCAACACCCGGCGGATGGTGTTCACCTTCTCCCAGTCGGGCACCACCCGGCCCTGGGCGACCAGCCGCCGGATATCTTTGCTGGCGGCGGGGTTGGCGATTATTCCCACCAGGGCCAAGGGCTGTCTCCTTTGTACGGGATACGGGGATACGGGACGCAAGGTTCGGGAGTATTAATTTGTGGCCGGGCGGGTATCAACAAGTGGGGCAGGCAAGTGGTGCGCAGGCGTCCCCGCCGCTATAATTGCGCCATTCACCGGACCGGTCAATAAGCAGGCCCGATTATAGCACTGGGAGGACTGGGATGAGCGCCGAACTGGCTTTCATGTCCGCCGTGGAACTGGCCCAAGCGATACGCCAAAAGAAAGTCTCCTCGTTGGAGGCAACCGAGAACTTCTTCCAACGCATCGACCACCTAGACTCCCAGTTGAACTCCTATCTGACCCTGTGCCGGGACCAGGCTTTAACTGACGCCAGGGCCGCCGATGAAGCGGTGCGGCGCGGGTCGGAAATTGGGCCGCTGCACGGGGTGCCCATCTCCATCAAGGACCTGGAGATGACCAAGGGAGTGACCACCACCATGGGGTCGGCCTTGTTCCGGGACCGGGTTCCCGACTTGGACTCCATCGTGGTTGAGCGGGTGAAAGCGTCCGGGGCGATCATCCTGGGCAAGACCAACACCCCTGAGTTCGGCCAGTCGGGCACCACCGAGAACATGCTGGGCGAGCCCTGCCGCAATCCCTGGAACACCGAACGCACCCCCGGCGGCTCCAGCGGCGGCGCGGCGGCGGCCCTGGCGGCGGGTCTTTGCACCCTGTCCATGGGCAGCGACGGCGGCGGCTCCATCCGCATCCCCGCCAGTTTCAGCGGCGTCTTCGGCATTAAGCCCACTCAGGGCCGGGTGCCCCGCTACGGCGGTTACGGCCGGCCCTCGGCCAACCATTTCTCCCAGTCTGGGCCTCTCACCCGGACGGTGGCCGATTCGGCCCTGTTGTTGCAGGTGGTGGCTGGGCCCGACTCCCGGGACGTCACATCCATCCGCCAACCGGCGCCGGACTTTAGCGCGGGCCTGGGCGGCGGGGTTAAGGGGATGCGGCTGGCCTGGAGCAGTGACTTCGGCTACGCCGCGGTGGACCCCGGTGTCGTCCAGGTGACGGAGCGGGCGGCCAAGCTGTTCGCCGGTATGGGGGCCACGGTGGAAGATGCCAACTTGACTCTGGAGGACCCGTTCCAGGCGTTCTTTGACGTGTTCGCCACGGCGGCCTACACCTCCTACGGCCACCTGATGGAGGAGCACCGGAACGACTTTTCAGATTATGGCCTGAGGGCCCTTGAGCACGGCCAGGAGGTGACCGGTGCAGACATGTCCCGGGCCATCTACGAGGTCGACCGGCTTGGCCGGCGGTTGGAGGAATTCTTCGACGACTTCGACCTGCTGCTCTCGCCGACCATGGCGGTGCCGGCCTTTCCGATAGAACAACGGCCCAGCGTGATCGGAGGCAGAGAGGTTGAGCCGTTCTGGGGGTTCCTGCCCTTCACCTACCCCATCAACATGAGCGGCCAGACCGCCGCCAGCGTCCCCTGCGGCTACTCGGAAGACGGCATGCCCATCGGCCTGCACATCATCGGGCCCAGGGGCTCAGAGGCAAAGGTGCTGCAAGCGTCGGCGGCCTTCGAGCAGGCCCAGCCCTGGAGCGGGAAGAGGCCGGGGGTTTCTTAGGGGGAAATCGAACTTCTCTCGGCTAGTGCCGGAAAATCCCCCTAGCCCCCTTTACAAAGGGGGGAACGTTGGTTGATTCGGAGAATGCCTGTCAAAGGTGGAAATCGCCCCCTCCCGATCTGTATCGGGATAAGGGGGGTTGGGGGGATTTACCCCGCCGCCATCTTCTGCCGCAGCAGCGGCAGCACGTCGGTGGCGACGCGTTGGCATTCTTCCACGTGGGGGAAGCCGGAGAGGATGAACTCGTCCACGCCCAGTTTCCAGTAGTCCAAGAGCACGTCGGTGACCTGTTCCGGGGTGCCGACGATGGCGGTGCCGCAGTTCACCCGGACTTCGGAGAGACCGTTCCACAAATGCGGCGCGACGATGTGGTTGGGGGCCTGTTGCGCCTGGGCCTGCTGGCCGACCATGGGGGTGCCGACGATGGCCGCCCGCCGCTGGGCTTTGACCGCCGGGTCGGCGTGGTCGATCAGTTCGTTGGCGGCCTTCCAGGCGTCGTCCTCACGGTCCCGCACCACCAAATGGGTGCGTATGCCCAGTTCGGGACTGCGGCCGGCCTTCTTGAACTCCTCCCTCACGGCGTCGAAGCGGGCTTTGGAGTCCGCCAGGGGCTCGATCCAGTTCAGGTGGACGTCGGCTTGGCGCCCTGAGAGGGCATTGGCGCTGGGTGACGCCCCGCCCAGGTAGAACCGGGGCGGCTGGCCCTCCGGCATTGGGGAACAATAGGCGTCTTTCAGCTTGTAGTGGTCGCCCTGGAACTCCACCGGGCCGGGCTCGGTCCACAGCTTGCGGCAGGCCGCGATGAACTCCTCGGCGCGTTCGTAACGGGTGCTGTGGTCGCTGACCTCGCCGACCCGTTCAAAGTCGTTCTGGATGCCTCCGGGGACGATGTTGATGTCGATGCGGCCCTTGGATATCTGGTGCAGAGCGGCCGCCATCTGGGCGAACAGCCCCAGGGCGATGAAGCCCGGCCTCACGGCGATGAGAAAGCGGATGCGTTCGGTCACCGCCGCCAGGGCGGTGGCCGTGGTCCAGGTCTCGGCCAGCGGGGCGTCTTCGGCGAAGAGGCCGTTGGCGAACCGGGTGGGGATCAACAGGGAGTAGAAGCCGAGGTCCTCGGCGGTCTGGACCACCTGGCGCAGGTAATCGAAATCGGGGGGACGCTCGGCCCTGAGGGTGCCGGCCCGTGCGCCGTCGCCGTCGATGGGGATGAACCAGCTGAACCGGGTCTCGCCATTCTCGTTTCCGTTGGTCAATTCACGCCTCCGCCGGAGAGTAGGGTCAGGTACATCCTAGGGAAGGCGCAATGGGGGGTCAAGGGCTGGGGCGGTCCATCCCAACCTTCCCCCTGGCGAGGGGGAAGGGGTTCCCGCCGTTTGGTGGGGGCACGGCAATGCCGTGCCCCTACGGACTCCGGGTGGGTTGGTTGGCGTTGCTGGCGGCTTCTTCCCGCTCGTACCACATGATCATGACGATGCCGGCCACCAGGATGCTCATCATGTCGCCCGGCACCCAGAGCAAGAGGCCGCCCAGTTGCTGGTCGGTCAGCAGCGAGATGTCGAAGGGCCGGTGCACGTCCTGGTAGCCGGAGTAGATGATGCCCTTGGAAAAGGTTATGACCGCCCCGAGGAGGGTATTCGGAATGACGATCAGCCCAAGGTAGAGCACCCGCACGCCGTAGTGGACCCGGGACCGGTGGGGCTTGGGGTCGATGACCGCCCAGTAGAAAATGAACCCGGAAGACATCATGGTGATGTGCATCAGGGCGTGGACGAACTCGTTGCGCAGTGCCAGGTTGAACCCGCCGGGGAACTGCCACAGGTAAAGTACGCCCATGAATAGCGAGACGGTGATCACCGGGTTGGTCAGCTTATCGTAGGCCGCCCGGGCCAGGGGGTGACGCACCGTGGGGCGGACGACCCCCTGCAACACCCACGGCGGCAGTCCGCGCAACACCGGCGTCAACGGCGCGCCAAGGAGCACCAGCAGCGGCGCCAGCATCCGCAGCAGGAAGTGCTGCAGTTGGTGGAAGGACAGCATGTGCTCGCCCAGGTTGTCCAGGGGCGACTGCAGGGCGATGAAGATCAGGAACAGGCCGGTGAAGAAAGATATCTTCTGCCAGACGCCGATGGGATGGCTGGGCCGTTCCCAATTGTTGAGGCCGTTCAGGTACAGATATGCGGCCACCAGCAGGAGCAAGGTGGGCAGCGGGTTCCAGTTCCAGGCGGTGAAGGGGTTCTGGCCGGCTTCGATGCCTCCGTGGGCGTGAACGGCGGGCACTGCCCATAACAGTTGGAGCAGAGCCAAAGCGAGCAGGACCAGCAGCATCTTTCGGCCAAATTTCATAATGGAAACAGCCCTGGGGCTCAGCCCTGGGCCTCGCCCTGGCCAGCCTCGCGGCGGCGGCGGTTATTGCGCCGCGTGCTCCAAAAGAGGTAAGCGATCCCCAGCATCATCAAGGCGAATACACCGAAGAAGACCAGACTGCCGGCGGTGTAGCGTTTTAGGGCCGGGACAACAAAGACCATTGCGTCGCCGCCGCCCTGGCCCAGGGAACTTGACACGTCTACGCTCATCAACCAATCACCGGTGGAGCCCAGGTTCATACGGACGTCGTACTTTTCGGGCTCGCCCGGCGAATTGAGGGCTATGCCCCATCCTTCGTAGCCCTCATCAGCATTCTTGCCGATGAGCACCACCCTGGCATCGGACACCACCTCGCCGGTAGCGGCGTTGGTGACGTACAGGGCCATCTGGATGAACCCGGCAGCCAGATTGGTGTTCACCGGCACAACCCTCACCAGGTGAGGACCCGCGGTGACAGTCACCGTCCTTGGGTCTTCCTCTTGGGCGGAGGCCAGCGGCGCTGTTAGAAGCATGACGGCTATCAAAATCGACAGGCCGGTGATTCTGAGTTTGATGTTAGCCATTGGTTTGTAACTCGGGTGTAACTCTGGTGGCGCCCACCACTATACGGGCGCGGGGCCGGATTAGGATTGCTCATGCATGGCGGCTGGTCAGCTGCCGCGGGCGGGGCCGGAGGTATATACCACCGGGTGCTCGATATGGTGGTCTTCCGCGCAACCATCCATGGAATCTTCCAACTGAATGGTCACGTGGGCGATGCCAAACTCGCTGGATGCGATGTCCCGCAGCCGCTGCAACACCGGGTTGGGGTCGTTCATCACCGCGGAGTCGGCCGTAACGTGGGCGCTCAGGGCATCGTAGCCGGTGGTGATGGACCAGGCGTGAATATCGTGGACCCCGGTCACGCCTTCCAATTCCTCCAGGCGTTGGCACAGTTGGTGCAGGTCAAGGTGCGCTGGCGTCCCCTCCATCAGAACATGGACCACCTTCCAGAGCAAGCGGAAGGAGCTGGCCAGGATCAACACCCCAATGACTATTCCAAAGATCGGGTCGGCGATGTCCCAGCCGAAGGACAGCACCAACACCCCCGCAGCCACCACCGCCACCGAGCCCAGGAGGTCGGCGATCACATGCCGGAACGCACCCTCCACATTCAGGCTCTCTTCGGCCGAGCGGTGCAGGACCCAAGCGGCGGTCAAGTTGACCAGCAGTCCGGCGGCGCCCACCCCCAACATCAACGCGCCATCGACCTCGGGCGAGTCGCCAAAGCGGCGGGCGGCTTCAAAGAAGATCCAGGCGGCGATGAGCCACAGGCTCAAGGCGTTCAACATTGCGGCCAGGACCTCGGTGCGGTGATAGCCGAAGGTCTGCTCGATGGAGGCGGGACGGCCGGCGATCCAGATGGCCAGCAGCGCCAGGCCGATGGCGGCGGCGTCGGTCAGCATGTGGCCGGCGTCGGCCAGAAGAGCCAAGCTGCCAGAGACCAGGCCGCCGATCACCTCAACCACCATGTACCCCGTGATCAGCGCCAGGGAGATGCCGAGACTGCGCCGGCTGGCGGAGCGGTGGCCGTGGTTGGGTCCCGAAGCCGGGGTGGCAGGGTGTTGGGTAGCGTCCATAACAGTGTTAGTCCGCGCCTGCATTATTGATAGGGCGGTCCGGGCACGGGAGCGGACCCTTCCTGAAGTCCGTCTGCCGGAAAGGATGACCGGCCTAGAGTTGGAAGGTCTTCTTCCAGATCCCCGGCGAGCCTTCCGCGTGGGTCATGATGTCCCGCATCCGGCCGTTGTCGGGATGGATCTCCCGCTGTTTCAGCCACTCTGGAGTCTCCGAAACGTTCTCGTTCTCGAACTCGTAAACCGTGGCGTACTGGGGCGCTCCCCGGACGGCCCGCCAGCGGCGGCCGCGGATACATCCGGGCGCCTTTTCATAGTTGGGCACGTAAACTCCACTGTACCATTTGTTCCACTCATCGTCGTTGGCGGCCGGAACGTCCATCCGGCCGATCTGGAGGGCATTGGCCATGTCGCTGTTGGCGATGTCGCTGGTCAGCGAGGATGGGTGAATCATGTCATAGACGTTATTGATAAACTTGGTTCCAATGAGGCTGGGGGATACCCGCTGTCCCCACTCGGTGCGGGGCCGGTTCTTGAAGGCGTCGGTGTTCACCACGTCGGCGTTCTCAAGTTCGTAAACGGCCATGTGCTTGGGGCCGCTCTTGGTGGCCTCGTAGCGGGCGGCGTTGAGCACGCCGGGGACCGAAAGCAGTTCCTTCAGGTGTTCCTCGTTGTACCACCTGTTAAAGTCTTCTTCTTTGTCGGCTGGGATGTCGGCCCATACGATCATCAGGCCGGTGCCTTTCTTATTAGCCATCGTTGCCTCCGATTCTCCGGTTCAAATATTATCCCGGTCCGGTGGTGCCATGATAACCATGGCCATTGGATTTGGCTATCTGGACACTGTCATGCCGAACGAAGCGAAGTATCTAGGATGTGTGGTAAAGAGACCCTTCCCCCGATCCCCCGACTGCGGCCGGGGTCAGGATGACACTCGAAATACCCAGGTCAGATCGAGACTAGGTGACGGACCAGGTCCTCCGGAGCGGACAGGAATGAGGAGTGGCCGGTGTCCATGGATATGACCTGATTACAGGGCAACTTGGTGTACATCTCTTTCTGGAATTCTGGTGAGAGTGCTTGGTCTTTCAAGCATTCGATATAAACCCGGTGCACCCGGCCAAAATTTTCATCGGTGGTCTGCATCAGGTCAATGCAGGGTGCGGCGGGCTGGGGCACCAGCATGGACTTGGCCCAGGCGAAATCGTCGTCGGAGCAGTCGTTGTAGAACAGGTCCCGAAGGCCCTCTTCAAGATAATGCACGGTGCTCAGGTCATCGGATACGGTGTTTCTCCCTTCCCGGTGGGGGGCCTTGCGGACTGATTCGGCGTCCCTGGACTCCACTGGAATAAAGGCTTCTCCACGTCCGATCAGCACGGCGGTCAGGTAGACCAGGGTACGGATCTTTTCGGGGCGGTACTCGGCGGTCTGGGAAATGGTGAGACCGCCCAGGCTGTGGCCGACTAGGACCACCCGCTCGTCCAGTTGGTCCAGCACTTTACAGACGTGGTTGGCGTAGGTGTCCAGGTTGACCTGGGCGGCGGGTATGTCGAATTCCCCGTAGGTGTTGCCGGGCAGGTCAACTGCGACTGCCCGGTGGCCTTGGGCCTCCAACAACGGGACAACCTTATCCCAGCACCATGATCCGTGGGACGCGCCGTGGACCAGGACGAAGGTGGTCAAGGGGTATCTCCTGGGGTTGAACAATCGCCGCCGACACAGATTTTAGCTTGTCGTAAGGACCAACTACGCCAGGCCGTTGCGGGTTGCGTAGCTTGCCGCCTCGGTTCGGTTGACCGCGCCGGTTTTGTTGAGGATGTTGCTGACGTGGTTGCCAACAGTCTTGACGCTGATGAAGAGCTCTTCGCCAATCTCCCGGTCGGTCTTGCCGCCGCAGATCAGCTGCAGCACCTCAACCTCTCGCCGGGTTAGGCCGTCCGGGAAAGCAGGAGCCGGGGCCGGCCGGGCTTCAGCTCTTTCCAGAATGGCGGCCACCCGTTCCATGAGAGGGCGCATGCCAATATCGCTGGAGATAGCCTGGGACTCTGCCAGCAGGGTCATGGCTCGGGCTTGGTCGCCTTCATTTTTGCGCTCAAGCAGGCATTCGGCGTAGTCGCTACAGCTCCAGGCCAATTCAGGGCGGTAGCCTGCCTTCCGGCAAAAGGCTACGGCGTCCTCGAAGTGCGACATGGCTCGGTCCAGGTCACCCATGGTCTGGGCTAGGAGTCCCAATTCCCGGTCAACAGCTAGGTACAAAATGGAACCACCGGCTAAGCCCAGATTAGAGTGTTGCTCCCTTGCCGCTTCAGCATCCCCCCGAAGAACGGCCATCATACCCACACCGAGTCTGGCAAATCTGGAGACCAGCGGCGTCGCGAATCCCGCTGAGAGCACTGTTGCCGCGGCGCTCTCAGCGAAGGATATTTGGTCCGACGCGCCAGTGATACGAGCCGCAACGGAAATAATTTGAGCTGCTGCTGAGTAATCGTACCTGGGTCCAGGGGGTACCAAGTGAATGGCCCCCAAGAGTTGCTCCAGATAACCGTGACCGTCAATCACGTTTCCGACCTCGTACTCCATCAGCATTCTCGTGCCGAGGAGACGCGTGTCAGACGGCGATACCGATAGCCCCCGCTCGCTGAAATCTTTTGCAGCCTGCCAGTCGCCTTGGTAGAAACTAGCCCTTTCGTTGAACCAGAGACCAGTCGACAGCCAGTAGCGGTCACGTAGACTTTCCGCCGTGGACAGTATGGCTGACAAATGTGGTTGTGCCCTCTTTGACTCCCCCATGGATAATAGAGCGATGGCGACCCAACACCGGGCTGTCACTTCGGACAACTGGTCTGCGGACCGACGCGCCAGTTCAATAACACGTAAGCCCTTTGCTACAGTCTCCTGCCAGTTTAGGTACCAGAAATCCACGTGCGACGAATGGGCCAGAGTGCGCATCTCCAACACCACATCTTCGTTACGCTGGGCGATGGTCAAAGCGCTATAGAATGCCTCTGTGGCGCCCTGGTAATCTCCCCCTTCCATGGCCAAGACTAGGACATTCCTGGACATCAGGCGGCCAGCTTCCAGAGAATCGGGAGGTACGAGTCGCAGGGCCCTGGCCACAAGCTCCACGCCGCCCTGGCGGCCCTGCAGATTCGGCATGGGATACGCCGCAACGTCGACCGCGTGGGCTACATCATTCGTCTCCGCGTAGAAATCGAACGCTCGACTCAGGCTGGCATGCGCTACCTCTAGCCCTTGTCGACCGGTAGCAGCTTGGGCCCGGCCAAGGCCGAACAGAAGCGCCGCCGCTTCGGCGTCGGGCGCTGGCGTCGCGGCCTCCACATCCAGGTCCTTGGCGATCAGTCCTCGCAGAAAATGCCCAACGGCCTCTTCATAGGCATAAGCCTCAAGCGCCCTTTCCCCGGCCAGCATGGTGTACTTCAACAGCTTTCCCGATCCGGCCACCGGCAATGCCTCGCCGAAGTGGTAGGCCAGTTCAGCGGCGTGGTCACCTGGTTCGTCCCCATATAGGATCTCCAGCGTTTCTCCAATCTTGGCGTGAAGCCTGACCCTCCTGCTGGTGGAAAGCCGTTCCCGCAGGGTTTGTTGGATCAGGGCGTGGCTAAACTGGTAAACGTCCCTTTGACCAGGTAATTCTTGAATCAGATAGGCATCCAGCCCTTCATCCATTGACTTCAGCAACTGGCTATCGTTGGATTCTTCGCTCAATAGACCCAGTAGCTTAAAGTCGAATTGACGGCCGATGACAGCCGCTGTCGTCAGGATCCCTTCGCACTCCGTGGACAGCCGGTTTAGCCGTTGTCCGATTACTTCCAGCACACTTTGCGGTATCTCCAGCTGGCCAGGAGCGAGGTGTCTCTTCCCCAGCAGCCTAATGATCTCGGTCATAAAGAAGGGGTTTCCTTCTGTATGCCCATAGATGGCTTGAATTAATTCCTGGGACGGGTCAACGCCGCTGATATCTTCGATCAACTGGCCGACGTATTCGTTCTCCAATCCCCCCAGCTCTTCCCTGTGATACGAGTTACTGCGGGCCAATTGGGCGAGGGTACTGGACAACGGATGTGCGCGGGACACCGCGGTATCCCGGTAGGTCCCCACGAGCAGGATCCTACTACCGGTCATTTGGCTGGCCAGAAACTCCAGGCACAAAAGAGACGGCTGGTCCGCCCAATGCAGATCCTCTAGCACCAACATCAATGGCTGGGACTGGGCAAGGTTCCTGAAAAACTGGGAGATCGAGTCAAACAGACGGAAGCGAGCCTGTTCAGGTCCAAGGGGCGGCGCCGGCTCCAGATCCGGCAGCTTGTTGCGGACCTCGGGGATTATCTCGCTGATGTCGGCAGCTCCAGGACCCATCTGGGCGCCAAGGGATGCGGAATCGGTTTGTTGAACATAAGAACGGATGGGTTGCACCCACGGCCAATATGGAGGCGCTCCTTGTTGTTCGTAACACCAGCCCCATAGTACTTGGACCCCTTGAGTCTGGGCGTAGGTAGCAAGCTCTTGCGCCAGGCGGGTCTTGCCGATCCCAGGCTCCCCGGCCAGCATGACCAGCCGGCCTTGGCCGGACATAGCGTCATCCAGGGCAGCCTTGAGTTCGGCCATCTCCCTCTGGCGTCCGACGAATAAGCTGGTTGTCCCGGTCTTAGGGTTCACTTAGCCACATTGTCCCTGGATGCCGGTATTTTACACCGGGCAGAACATGCTTGAAGAAAGCCGTTGGCGCGGAGTTCGACCACGTCCCAAAATGACATCCGACACCAGGATTCGTTTAGTCGAGTAGGGAGTTCCTATACGGTAGTCCCGTGCGCCGCAGCCACCGGCGGCTAACCGCTGAGCATGGATGCCCGGAAACCGTCTATGGCGTTTTGCTGAACTCCGTGGTGGAGCATGTAGCCTTCGGAGCCACCGAATTCGCTCTGTGTGACGTCCAGATACTTCTCGATGGCCGCTTTGGGGGCCATGATCCCCTCTCGGGTGGACTTCTCAAAACCAGGCATCGTATGAAGCCGCGCCAAGACGGCGTCAATCACTTCGTTTGTCTTCAAAAAGTCTGCCACGATGTCTTCCCGGCCGACTCCTAGCACGTCCAGGATGGTCGCCGACAAAACGCCGGTCCGGTCTTTCCCGGCGCTGCAGTGGAACAGGGCCGGCTGGTTCACCGGCTGGGCCAGCGTGGTAAAGGCTTGGGCCACCAGAGTGCCGGCGTTCAATAAAATCCACTGGTACATATCGGTGAGCCGTTTTGCCACTTCCTTCCCGGAGGTTGGCGGTAGGAACCCGCGGCGCTCCAGGAACGGGAATTGGTGGTACCCGATTCCCGAACTTGCCAGAAGCCCCCGGCCGTCATTCGTCCCCCCGCTGCTGCGCAGGTCCACAACGGACTGTATCCCCAGGCTTCCGGTGATGGTCCGGACATCGGCCTTGGTCAATGAGCTCGGCGAGTCGCTGCGGAAGAGGCGCCGCCACCTCACCGTGCGCCCGTCAGCGGTGGGATATCCGCCCAGGTCCCGGAAGTTAACGCAGCCTTCCAGGGGAATCCGCCGTTCCATCTCTTTGGTCATGGTCCGTGGGACCTACGCCCCTTCCACCCCCATCTCTTTCGCGACCGCCAGCATGGAGCGGGCGGTCGCTTCGTGGGCGATGTCCACCATGTCTCCGCCGAAGGTGACGGCTGCCCCGCCGCTGGCCCGCATCTCCTCCATGGCATTGACCAAGCCCTGCCAATGTTTCACGTCCTCCGGGGTGGGAGAGAACACCTCGTTCACCACCGGGACGTGGGAGGGGTGTATCAGGTGCATCCCGGTGTAGCCCAACTCCCGCAGTTGGATGGCCAGCGCCCGAAGGCCGTCCAGGTTGTGGATGTCCATCCAGCCGCCGCTCATGGGGTAGGGCACTCCGGCGGCACGGACATCGATCAGCACCTTTGATTTTAGATATAGGGTCTCCAGGCCCTCTTGAGTCCATTGGAAGCCGATGGACCGGGCCGTGTCGCCGCCCTTGCCGCCACTGCCGCCCATGTGGGCAACCCGGGGCGACGCAGTCGCGATTTCATAAGCCTGCCTGATGCTCTGGGCGGTCTCCATGCCGGGATCGATGAATATGGAACCGACCTCCATACCCGCTTTGCGCTCGAAATGGGACAGCAGGTTATCGACCTCCACCACGTCGGCGGGACTCTCGACCTTGGGCAGCAGAACGCCGTATAGCTGGGGGCAGGTGATTGCCTCCAGGTCGCCGGCGGTGAGGCCGGTCTCCAGCCGGTTGACCCGGACGGTCAACGTAGGTTTCTCTCCGCCCAGTTCCTCCAGCATCTTCCGGACCAGAACGCGGGCCTCCGCCTTGTTGGGTGGCGGCACCGAGTCTTCCAGGTCCAAGATCAACGCATCGGCCCCGTATTGGGGGGCCTTTCGCATCCAGTCTTCCTTGTTTCCTGGGACGTACATGGACGTCCGCAGCGGTCTGGCGTTTGCCATGGCGGGCTCCTTCGTAAGCTGACAGCCCCGATTATTAGACTACGTTTTCTTCCTTGAGTCGTTTTATGTCCTGGCCGCTCAGGCCCAGGAGTTTGGAGAATATTTCTTTGTTGTGCATGCCCAGGGTGGGCGCGCCGGACAGCTTGGGGAGGTCGCCGCCGGAGAACTTTACCGGGAACCCCGAAGCCACTCCCTCAACCGGGCCGTCCATCGCGGCGTGGAGCATGGGCAGCAGACTGCCCCGGTCCCAGAAGTGTCGGTCCCCCATCACCTGCTCGGCGGTGCGCACCGGGGCGCAGGGCACGTCGTGCTCTTCCAGGCGTTGCAGCGCCCCTTCCAGGGTGAATTCGCCGATCAGACGCTGGATCTCTTCGCGGGCCTTTTCCACATTTACGGTGCGGGCCGCGTAGTTCTCGAAGCGCGGGTCCTCCAGCAGTCCGGGGGCCTCCAAGGCGCGGGACAGGCGGCCCCACTGGTCATCGCTGGTGACGGTCAGGGACAGGTCGCCGTTCTTGGTCTGGTAGAGCCCCGTGGGCCCGCTGCGGCTGATGTTGCCGGTGCGCAGGGGCTGGCCGTCGGCGATGGTCTCTTCCAGGTTCTCCATGAACATCAGCGACACCAGGGTGTCCATCATGGATACGTCCAGGTATTGGCCCTGACCGGTGCGCTCTTTCTCCCGCAAAGCAGCCAATATGGAGTAGCAGGCGAACATGGGAGTGACCAGGTCGCCGACGTAGAAACCGACCTTGGTAGGCGGGCCGCCGGCTTCTCCGTTGATGTCCATCAGCCCGCTCATGCCCTGTATCTGCGGGTCATGGGCGGGCTTGTCCGCGTAGGGGCCGGTCTGGCCGTAGCCGGAGATGGAGCAGTAGACGATGCCGGGGTTAACCTTGGCGACTTCTTCGTAGCCCACTCCGATGCGGCGCAGGGAGCCTGGGGCCAGGTTCTCCAGGACAACGTCGCATTCCTTGGCCAGGTCCAAGAACATCTGCTTGCCCTTGGGGTTCTTCAAATCGATTGTGACGCTCTTTACGCCCTGGGTGCGTTTGAGGAACCGGGTGGAGATGTCGCTGTCGGTCTGGCGCTTGGCGTTGGTCCCCTTGGGGCCGGCAAAGGGGCCGTTGCCCCGGACGGGGTCGCCCCCGGCCGGTATCTCAACCTTAATCACCTCGGCGCCCAAACGGGCCAGGTTCATGGCGCAGAAAGGCCCGGCCAGATACACGGTGACGCACAGGACCCTGATGTCTTTCAGTGGTTCCATATCTCCCTCGATTTTTTTACCGGCTTTACCTCAAAAGTGATCATCATGACCCATCGTCCCGATTGCATCGGGACGATGGGTCTCGTTCTCTCTGCGCCGTCATTCCCAGTTGAAACGGGATTCTTTCCTCCCGATACCGATCGGGACGTCGGGACCCGCTCCTCGGAATGACCGATTTGAGGCAAGACTGGTTTTATTGGTCCGGGGTCTTGGGGGCGCAAAGGCCGGGGATTGTTCGACGGCCATTCTCTCACAGAATCGGCCCGCTGTGGTACAATTTTCCCTACTCCAGGCAGGCTCTAGATTACGTGTGAGGTAGACTCGATGGCAGAGAACATCGTCCTGTCCAACACTGAGTATAAAGTTGTGGGGACCCGCCCCATCCGGCACGACGGCACCGATAAGGTGACCGGCCGCGCCAAATACGGCGGCGATTTCCAGTCCGCCGGGATGCTGTTCGCCAAGGTCTTGCGCAGCCCCCACGCCCACGCCCGCATCAAGTCAATCGACACCAGCAAGGCCCTGGCCCTGCCCGGAGTCAAAGCCGTGATCACGGGGCAAGACATGCCCATGGTCCTGAAGAAGGACGCCGACAAGGCGGCCAAGACGGCCTCGGAAAAGGTCATGGCGTCGGCTAAGGCCCTGTACAAAGGGCATGCGGTGGCGGCGGTGGCCGCGACCAGCAGCTTCATCGCCGAAGCCGCTCTGGAATTGATCGACGTTCGATATGAGGAGCTTCCTTCGGCCACTCAGGTCTTGGACGCCATGAAGGACAGCGCCGGACTGCTCCACGACGACATGACCACCAACGACCTTGGGGAACAGACTGAGAAGCACAGCAACGTCGCCACCCACTTCCGCTACGAGATGGGCGATGTGAAAAAGGGTTTCGCCCAAGCCGAGGTGGTTGTCGAGCGCGAGTTCAACACGGCAACGGTGCACCAGGGTTATATCGAGCCCCAGAACGGCTCGGCTTTGTGGAACGCCGATGGCCAGATTACCGTTTGGTGCAGCACCCAGGGCGCCTTCACCGCCCGGGAGGCGCTGGCCACGGTCCTGGACCAACCCGTTTCCAAGATTAAAGTTGTCCCCATGGAGATCGGCGGCGGGTTCGGAGGCAAGATACCGATCTACCTGGAACCTCTGGCCGCGCTGCTTTCCAAGAAAACCGGCGCGCCGGTCAAGATGGCGATGTCCCGGGCCGAGGTGTTCGAAAGCACCGGCCCCACCTCCGGCGCCAACATCAAGCTCAAGATGGGAGCCGACAAATCCGGCCGGATCGTCGCCGCAGAGGCCCAACTGACCTACGACGCCGGCGCTTTCCCCGGGTCACAGGTGACGATGGGAGCTCAGTGCATGTTCTCGCCGTACTACATCGAGAACCTGCTGGTCGATGGGTACGACGTGGTGGCCAATAAGCCTCCCGTTGCCGCCTACCGGGCGCCCGGAGCGCCCATAGCGGCCTTCGCCGGCGAGGTGGTGGTGGATGAGATTGCCGAGAAACTTGGGATGGACCCCATCGAGCTCCGCCTGCTTAACGCCAGCAAAGAGGGCACCGAGCGGCTGGAGGCGCCTCCCTTCCCGGTGATCGGGAACGTGGAGTGTCTGGAGGCAGCCCGGGACTCGGTGCAGTATAAGACCAAGCTGACCGGGAAACACCGGGGCCGGGGTGTGGCCTCCGGGTTCTGGTTCAATATCGGTCTCCAGTCCAGCGCGGCCATCAGCGTGAACGCCGACGGCACCATTAACCTGGTGGAGGGTTCCACCGACATCGGCGGATCGAGGGTATCTCTGGCCATGCAGGCGGCCGAGGTGCTGGGGATCCCCGCCGAGGATGTACGGCCCAGCGTGGCCGACACCGAGTCGGTGGGCTACACCTTCTTGACCGGAGGCAGCCGCACCACCTTCGCCACCGGTTGGGCGGCCCACAACTGCGCCCAGGATATCCGGACCAAGATGATCGAGCGCGCCGCCAGCATCTGGGACGTCTCGGAGAACGACGTAACGATGACCGACGGTGTGTTCCAACACAAGTCGGACCCCGACCTGAAGTTCACCTTCAAGGAACTGGCCAGCCAGCTCAACCGTTCGGGAGGACCCATCTCCAGCCAGGTCAGCGTGGACCCCAGGGGCGCGGGCAGCGCCTTCGCCACCCACGTGGTGGACGTGGAGGTCGATACCGACACCGGCAAGGTCACCGTGCTGAATTACACCGCGGTCCAGGACGCCGGCAAGGCCATCCACCCCAGCTACGTTGAAGGCCAGATCCAAGGGGCCGTGGTCCAGGGGATCGGCTGGGCTCTCAACGAGGAGTACCGCTTCAACGACGACGGCGTGATGGAGAACTCCACTTTCTTGGACTACCGGATGCCGACCAGCCTGGACCTGCCGATGATCAGCACAGTGATCGTGGAGGTGGCCAATCCGGGCCATCCGTACGGAGTGCGGGGAGTGGGGGAAGTGCCCATCGTTCCTCCCATGGCGGCGATGGCCAACGCCATCTACGACGCGGTCGGCGTGAGGTTGACCGATTTGCCCATGTCGCCGGCAGCGGTGCTCGAGGCCCTCTGGGCCAAGGACGGCGAACCGGCAAGCCTCCAAGCCGCCGACTAACCAGACCGGGTCGGCCATGAGTCATCCCGACTTGAGTCGAGACCCAGAGCGGTGCCACTCCGTAGGGGCGGGTTTGCAACCCGCCCTCACACTCGTAATTCAAGTTCGTGCCAGCCAAGACCCTTGTGGGCCGACCAGAATTCCTGGGCCGACCTGCCTTACTGGCAGCCCCTTCGTTTTGACAACCACCGTGGCATAGAAAAAGGGCAGGTTGGAAACCTGCCCCTACGGATGCCTTTGGCGGCACCTTGAATTTCGGTGCGGCCCGACCTCTATCCACACCAACGATATCCGCTTCGATCCCTCGGCGGTGACCAGAACCTGGAGAGACTACCTTACCGCAATTCCCAATGGATGGAGGAACGTCGGCATCGAGTCGGATTTTCCTGGATTCCCTAAGTTCACAAACGAAGTGCAACACCAAGTTAAGGTGTTGTCATGGGAAACCGATATACGCAGATCACCATTGAAGAGCGGTGTGAGCTTGCCCGGCTACAGGCTGCTGGGAACTC
>JACZUF010000053.1 GCA_022573285.1 Chloroflexota bacterium | reverse complement strand
ACCTTTTGTGAGACAGAAGGCACCTGCCCGGAGGGAGAAATAGGCCTGGAGTGCGGACGCCTGGCGAGAAGCGGCGCCGTCTTGGCCAATACACGCTCGGCTATCGCCGACATGGTAAAGTCTATCGCCGAGGAGTCAAGCCGAAATGCCTTACCACAGCAATAACATCGGTCGTGTTCAACTTGACGACTTCGTGGAAGCGATCCCGCGTCTCTACGCCAGGCTTGACCAACACAGGACCATTTCCGACAGCTGGCTACACGCAAACCACCACGCCGCGAGTATTGGGGAAGAAGTCCGAAAAGAAAAACCGGGGGAAATGCTCCTCCAAGAGATCGCCGACTTTGCAATGTGGTTGTTCACCGTTCTCGGGAAGCTCCGTGGAGACATCGGAGAACCGAATATGGACACCGAGAAGCCCGAGGAAACCCTCTATCGGATACGCCACAACTTCTCGGACTTGCTGTGGAACAAATATCCGGGTATGTGCCCAGTTTGTTATTGGCGGCGCACAGAGGGAGACAGAGACCGCGAAAAGGAGAGCAGTTTCGATGCCGCCTGCGATTGTCTCCTACACGACGTGGAATCCAGAGACCAGAGCCAGAAGCAGAAACATGTGATTGCTATACGGGGATTCGCAAACGACATTCGCGATCGAAAGCCCACTTCAGTCGACAACTGGCAAGAAATGTTCGGTCGGATTTTCCGATCCAATCTTCGTCATATTGACCTCCCGAAAATCGCTTTTCATCTGCTCGAGGAGATGGGCGAGGTTTCGGACGCAATGGCGCGCACGTACACGTACGGTGCGAATGTGGCCCTAGGAGAACCTTCGTGGAAGCAGGTATGGCTAGAGGAGGAACTTGCGGATGTGGCATCTTGGCTATTCGCCTTGGTAGAGAAGCTCGATATCATCAGACAAACAGCCGATTCCTATGATCGATGGAGGTATCGAGAAACCGTAGCCCAACGCGGACCGATTCTCCTTTCTGGAATTATTTGGAGAAGATACGGATCGGACGACCTCCAAGATTTTTACTGTCCTCATTGCAAATCACTAACCGCTTGTACTTGCGCCGTGAATCTTGTACCTTCAACTATCGGTATCGATATGATCAAGGCCAACGTGACCGAATCGTTACAGCTGTAATACATGTTTCGGGACCGTTCGCAAGGTTCACACTTGTTGTTTCTCTTGGCATACTCTAGCTAAAGACCCATTAGGTCCAACGCATGGAAATTAGACTGGGCAGCCAGGTGAGAGACGCCAGGGAATCCGAGGGCACGGCGATCATCATCGACGTGTTCCGGGCCTTCACCACGGCGGCCATCGCTTTCGACCACGGGGCCAGGGAGATTACCCTGGTTGCCGAGCCCGAGGAAGCTTTGGAACTGCACCGCCGGGGAGTGGGCGACTACCTCATGGGTGAGGTGGCCGGCAAACGGCCCGAGGGTTTCGATTTCGGCAATTCGCCCCACGAGATATCCCAGGTGGACCTGGCCGGAAAGACATTGGTCCAGTCCACCAGGGCCGGCACGGTGGGCGTGGCGGCGGCCGCAAATGCTTCAGACGTCTACCTGGGCTCCTTTGTGGTCGCCCAGGCCACGGTGGACGCCGTCAGGAAAGACGGACCTGAGTTGGTCTCCATCATCGCCATGGGGGACCAGGGTATGGTCCGGTCCGACGAGGACGAGCAGTGCGGCATCTACCTGCGGAACCTGCTGGAGGAGCGGAGGCCCGACTTCGATGCGGTGAAGACCCTGGTACTAAAGGGCGGGGCAACCCAGAAGTTCTTCGACCCGGACCAGCCCCAATACCATCCGGAAGACGTGGCCCTGGCCCTGGAGGCCGACCGTTATTCCTTCGCCATGAAGATCAGCCGGGAAAACGGACTGCTGGTAGCCCGGAAACACACGGGTTAATCAGTGGGCTCAAACCGGTCCAACCTGAGGTGCTCGGCCCCGGACACTTCCGATTCGCCGTCGGCGATCAGGTCCAACAGCACGTGGGCCATGCCCGTGCTCCACAGGATGCCCTTGCGGCCCGCCCCGGTGGCGACGTACAAGTTGTCCCATCCGGTGACTTTGTCCACAATGGGCAGACCATCGGCCGACAGGGGGCGGAGGCAGGCGGTCTGCTGCACAAGTTCAGCCTCCCGCATGCCGGGTACCATCTTCAAGAAATCTTCCATGATGCTGTCCCTGGCGGCCGCGGTGATGCCCTCGTTGAAGCCGACCTCTTCTTCCGTGGTGCCGGCCCATATAATGCCGTCGGGCTTGGTAGCCACGTAACTGCCCTTATAGTTCACGGCTAGGACCAGCGGTTTTTCCCGGGACCGAAGCCGCAGGATCTGCCCTTTAAGGGGCTTAACAGGTATGTCCACCCCGCACCATTCCGAAGCCTGCTGGGTCCAAGGGCCCATGGCCAGCACGACGACTCCGGCGTCGATACGCCCGTTCTCCAGCGTAACCCCGGTGCACCGGGTGCCATCAGTGAGCAGACCGGTGGCCCGGCGTTGAACGATTTTTGCGCCGTTGCGCTCGGCGGCACGGGTCGCTGCCAGAACGAACCGGTAGGGTTCCAAGGCCCCCGGACTCCGCTCATAGAGCGCGCCAAGGCACTCGGGGCTGACCTGCGGCTCCAACTCCCGTGCTTGGCGGTTGTCCACCCATTCGACCCTGAACCCGCCCACGCTCCCCATCCAAGCCACGTCTTTCTTGGCGGTCTGGGCTTCGTTGGCGTCAAACGCCAGGTGGAGCCGGTCCCGCAACTCGAATCCCACGTTGATTCCGGTGACCTCGTGAAGCTCCCTGGCCAGACTGCGGTGACGGCCGTAGCACCATAGGCTGAACTCCAACAAAGGCTCTGGAAGCCCGACGCCGGTCAGGGGGTCCAGGCCTCCGAAGGCGAACCCCGAAGCGTGGCTGCCCACCGAGTCCGCTTCCAAAATCGTCACCTTGAAGCCCCGCCGGCCCAGGAGATAGGCGCTGAGGCAGCCGACGATGCCACCGCCGATAATCACCACGTCGCGCGAGCCAGTGGTCAATTTATTCTTCTCTCTTTCCCCACCCGCCTCTCAGCGAGGACCGAAGCGGCCGTTATGTCTAGTAGCATGTTTCCACGGGGGAGCTTAACACAGGCCCGGCGGGAGGTTAATGTTCTTGAACCAATCGCATCGGCGGGTGGCCGGTTATAACCCCTTGAACCAGACCTCGAACTGGTCCAGATGGGCGGTGTCGCCCTGGACCGTCAGCTTGCCGGAGCTGATGCCTTCGGCGGCGGTCAGGCGTCCATAGGTGAACAGCAGGTACTGCTCGGCGGTGGCGGCCAGCGACAGGTCTGCCTGAAGCGCGTCATCGAGGCCCGCGGGGACCATCTCAAACGCGTCGCCGGTCACGCTCATCCGGAATTGCCGGGCCTCTTCCGGCCCCACGCCGAAGCCGTAAACCACCGGCTTGGACAGTCGGGCTGAGGGACGGAAGCACATTCCCAGCCATGTTGGCGACAGGTCCAAAAGCACCGGCACGCAGTCCGGGTCGAGCCCGGCGCCGGGCTGAAACGCGGAGCGGATGTCCCAATCGTGGATCGCCAATTCCTGGATGCGCAGTTCCACGTAGGAAGCCGCCGTCATGGCGCCGCGGCGCACGTGCCAACACAGGGTGTCCCACGAGCCTTGGCCGAACCCATCGAACTCCCGGTGGAGTTTCTCGTAACCGGCGTCGAAGGTCTCCAGGATGTTGCCAGACAATTGGTCGCGCCGGTCGATGTCCCGCTGGGCGTTTGCGGCGGAGAGCGCCGCCGGTTCCGGAGGCACGAACCCGGCCGGCGGGTTGGAATCGCCGCCCCGGCCCCGCTCCATGCTTTCGGCCTGCCGCTCAGCGCCGCCGATCAGGTGGCTCACCACGTCCCGCACCTGCCATTCGGCGCAGGCGCTGGGCAGTTCCCACTGCTCGGGAGTCAGCTTGCCCAGGTACTCCCTGATGTTCGCGGCCAATCGCTTAGCCACCGCCACGCGCTGCTCAATCTCATTCATATCATCCGCTCCTGCACGCCTATCTGCCCGTTTTTACCCGGCCGTTTTCTCTTGCCCGTTCGGGCCGGACTTCCCGGTGGCGTCGGGCTTGCCTCAAAACTGTCATTCTGAGGCGTTCCCGGCCAGTCGGGAAAGAATCTCGTTGCTAACATACCAGCACTGACCGAGAACAACGAGACCCCTCGCTACACTCGGGGTGACGGAGGAAGACGTACACGGAGCAATTCCATGGGCCGTTATTATCACCCTTGAGGCAACGCCGGTGGCGTCGGCAACGGCGTTCTTGTACAATCTCAGGCAGCCAATCTCACGGGGCGGCGGGCCGCCCCGAACCCAGGCGTCGAGCCGGCAATGAGGGAATTTCAGCCATGAAATTGTGTTTCTTCCACCTGATGCCCTACCAGGACCTACCCGAAAACTTCGAGAAAGATTATCACAGCGTGTGGGTAGACGCGCCCAACCGCCTTTTCGATCCGGAAAAGGGCCACCAAATGTACAACGACTTTCTGGACGAGCTGGAATACGCCGAGTCCGTGGGCTTCGACGCCATCTGCGTGAACGAGCACCACGGCAATGCCTACGGGATGATGCCCTCGCCCAACCTGATGGCGTCGGCCATGATCCGGGCAACCTCCAAGGCGGCCATCGTGGTGCTGGGCAACAGCCTGGCCCTCTACAACCCGCCCGTCAGGGTCGCCGAAGAGATGGCCATGCTGGACGTATTGAGCGGCGGGCGGCTCATCGCCGGTTTCCCCTTGGGCACCTCCATGGACACCATCTTCGGCTACGGCCAGGTGCCGGCCACCCTGCGGGAGAAGTACCAAGAGGCCCACGACCTAATCATCAAGGCCTGGAAAGAGCGGGAGCCCTTCGCCTTCAACGGGAAATTCACCCAGCTTCGCTACGTGAACATCTGGCCCCGGCCCTACCAACAGCCCCACCCCCCCATCTGGGTGCCGGGGAGCGGCAGCCTGGAGACCTGGGACTGGACCATCAAGAACGACTATGTCTATTGCTACCTCAGCTATTCCGGGTACAAGGTAGGCAAGACCATCCTGGACGGGTTCTGGGACGAGATGGACCGCCAGGGCAAGGAGTTCAACCCCTACCACGCCGGATTCCTCCAATTGGTCGCGGTCTCGGAGACCGACGAGCAGGCCCAAGAATACAAGGACTCCATCGAGTATTTCTTCAAGAAGAGCCTGCACATCCCCGCCGGCTACGCCAACCCGCCCGGCTACCGGACGGTTAAGACCAACGCTTCAGCGGCCAGCGCCACCACCATGCAGGCCCGGACCCAACAGCACAGTGAGTTCACCTGGACCGACTATCTCGAGGCGGGCAACGTCATCGTGGGCAGCCCGGAGACGGTGCGCCAAGAATTGACCCACGCCATCAAGGAACTGCGCGTGGGCAACCTGATGCTCCTGCTCCAGTTCGGCGACATGCCCAAGGAATTGGCCATGAAGAACACCACCCTGTTCGCCAACGAGGTCATGCCCCACATAAGGGACATCTGGTCGGAATACGAGACCCGCTGGTGGCCAAAGAAGTTGACCGCCGCCGCCCAGACCGCCGGCGGTTAAGGGGAGCGAAGCAGCGTTGACCCAAGAAACTATCTCAGCCCACGACCCCTATCCGCGGCGGCGCATCCCGGCCGGCGGGGTCGAGATAGCCTATATCGATACCGGGACGGGGGAATCCAGCGTTGGGGACCCCATCGTGTTCCTCCACGGGAACCCCACCTCATCCTACCTGTGGCGCAACGTCATACCCCATTTGGAGCCCGTGGGCCGGTGCCTGGCCCCCGACTTGGCGGGCATGGGCGAATCGGGAAGCACGCCCAACGGCTCCTACCGGTTTGCCGACCACAGCACAGTATTGGACCAATGGTTCGAAGAAATGGGCCTGACCCGCGACGTCACGTTGGTATTGCACGACTGGGGTTCGGCCCTGGGGTTTCACTGGGCCAATCGCCATCCGGAGCGGGTCAAAGGCCTGGTCTACATGGAGGCCATCGTCCAGCCCTTGACCTGGGATGACTGGCCGGAGGCCGCCCGCCAGATTTTCCAGGGCTTCCGTTCGCCCTCGGGCGAGGAGATGGTCTTAGAGAAGAATATCTTCGTGGAACGGGTGCTCCCGGGCAGCGTCCTACGGGGCCTGACCGAAGATGAGATGGAGGTCTACCGCCGTCCCTATCTGGAACCCGGGGAGTCCCGGCGGCCCACCCTGACCTGGCCCAGGGAGATTCCCATCGGCGGCGAACCGGCCGATGTGGTTCAGACCGTGTCCGATTACGGGGATTGGTTGGCCAATAGCGACGTGCCCAAGTTGTTCATCAACGCCGAGCCGGGGGCGATCCTCACCGGACCCCAGCGGGAGTTCTGCCGCTCGTGGCCCAACCAACGGGAAGTGACGGTCATGGGAATCCACTTCATCCAGGAGGACTCGCCGGCTGAGATCGGCCGGGCGATCGCCGATTGGTACGGGACTTTGTAAGCCAAAGATCAGAGGTCATCAACTTGGACGGTTATTAGCCAGTCCGCAACCCGTTCGTCCTGAGCCTGTCGAAGGACTCCTCCGCGGGAATGATGGTTCGACAAGCTCACCACGAACGGATCCATGAGCCGCCATGAACCGGATCAACAGAACTAATATTGAGCGGAAATAGCACAACATAATACGGAGAACACATGCCGGAGACCATGAACCTATCCCTGAGGGGCGGCGATTTCGAAGCCGAGGTGCTGAAGGACGGCAGCGGCCCGCCCCTGCTCTACCTCCACGGGGCCATCGGGCAAAAGGGCTGGGCCCCGTTCCTAGACGCCCTGGCCCAGAAGTTCACGGTCTACGCGCCCTATCTGCCGGGCTATTCCAAGTCCAACGGACTGGAGAAGCTGGACGACGTAACCGACCTGACCCTCTATCAATTTGAGCTCTTGGACGCCCTAGGCGTGTCCAAAGCCCATGTGGTGGGCCATTTCCTGGGCGGCATGATCGCCGCCGAGATGGCCGCGCTGTCGCCCAGCTACGTCGACCGTTTGGTCCTGGCGGCGCCCGCCGGGACCTGGCGCGACTCGGAGCCGGTGGCCGACCTGCTGTCCATGACCGCCGACGAACTGCAGGACAACCTATGGTCTTCGGCTTCCAGTTCCATGAGCCTCTCTCCCGCGGATTTCGAGGCCAACTCCCGGTTGAAGGCGGAGCTGGCCACCGACCGGATGCAGGACCTGACCGCCGCCGGCAAGTTCCTCTGGCCCATCCCCGACCGGGGACTGAAGCGGCGGGCCTACCGCATCAAGGCGCCGACATTGGTCCTGTGGGGCGAGAACGACCGCATCATCCCCCCGGTCTACGCCGAGGACTTCGCCAAGCTGGTTCCCGGCTGCCAAGTTTCGGTCCTGCCCAACGCGGGGCATCTGCTGATGATCGAACGCGCCGAGGTCTTCGCCTCCGCCGTGGCGGATTTCCTGAGCTGATCCCGGCGCACTCCAGCCTTCACCGGTCCGGAACCGCCCTTAGGTGGACGCCTTGACCGCGTGGCCTTTATCATCTTAGTACCAGTACATGCGGTGCGAGCATCTTATGGCTGGTGCCTGGAGGTAGGTATGGCGTCACCAACCAATCCACAACTGCCGGCTTTGGAAGACATATTCTCCGAGATGGGCTCGGTGGTTGTCGCCTTCTCCGGAGGCGTCGATAGCACCCTGGTCGCCGTCACAGCCAACCGCGTGCTCGGCTCAAAAGCCTTGGCGGTGACCGCCGTTTCCCCGGCCCTGGCCAAACGGGAACTGGAAGAGGCCGTCAGCCTGGCTGAACGGTTCGGGTTTGCCCACCGCATCATCAACACCAATGAGATGGCCCAGGAAGGCTACGTGGCAAATTCCCCGCAGCGGTGTTACTTCTGCAAGACCGAGCTGTACACCCAACTCGCCGAACTTGCCGGCCTGGAGGGATACCAGTGGGTGGCCAACGGCACCAACACCAACGACCTGGGAGACTACCGTCCCGGCCTCGTGGCGGCATCCGAGCACCAGGTCCGCAGCCCCATGGTGGAGGCCGGCCTAGCAAAAGCCGACGTCCGCGCCATCGCCAAGACCCTGGACATTCCCATCTGGGACAAGCCGGCACAGCCCTGCCTCTCCTCGCGGATCCCGTACGGCATACCGGTAACCGTCGAGAACCTATCTAAGATCGAGCAGGCGGAAGACTATCTCCGGGGACTGGGACTTAAGGAATTCCGGGCCCGGCATCATGACCGCCTCTGCCGGGTCGAGGTTGGCGAGGACGAGATGGAATTCGCGTTCGGTCACCGGCAGGAGATCGTCGCGGCCCTCAAGAAGATCGGCTACCTGTGGGTCTCTCTGGACCTGTCAGGGCTCCGTTCCGGGAGCCTGAACGACCAGCTAAAACTCACCGAAACCGCGCTGAAGAGCTGAGGGCGACGCATGAGGATCGCCTATATCCAGCCCATCGGCGGGGCCAGCGGCGACATGATGCTCGGGGCCCTGACCGACCTGGGCATGCCCCTTGAGCACCTGGAAGCCGAGCTGGGCAAACTGAACGTCGGCGGCTACCGGCTGGAAGCCCGCCAGGAGACCCGCTGTGAGATGCGGGGCACCTACCTGAAGGTGGACCTGGAAGACCGGACCCGCTACTCCCCCAAGCAGCTATTGGAAACCGTGGAGGGCAGCAGCCTGTCTCAGCCGGTAAAAGACCGGTCCTGCCAGGTATTGAAGGCGCTGTGGACGGCCGAATGCCGGGTCCACGGGGAAACCCAGGACCTCTTGGAGCTTGAGGAACTGGGCAGCATCGACACCCTGGTCGATGTGGTCGGTTCTTCCATCGGATTTGAGTACCTGGGTGTGGAGGGATTTCACGCCGCGCCGCTGGTGATTGGGAACGCCAGTCCTCCCCGCCGGGCGGGCGGCTATTCCAATCCGGCTCCAGCTACTTTGGAGCTTATCGCGGCTACGGGCGCGCCGGTGACGGGCGACAACCCGATGTATGAAAACGCCGGCGAACTCACCACGCCCACCGGAGCGGCCCTGATCACCACTTTGGCTGCCTTCAATCGCCCGGCCTTCGCCGTGGACCGCGTCGGCATCGGACTGGGCGCCAAAGACCCGGCCGAGTTTTCCAACGCGCTGCGGGTGTGGTTGGGCGAGACGTCACAGGCCGAAGCTGTGTCTTCAGTGCAGCAGGACCAGGTAGTGCTGTTGGAGACCAACCTGGACGATGTGTCCGGCCTGGTACTGGGATACACTCAAGAGCGGCTGTTTGCCATCGGCGCCCTGGACGTCTGGACCACGCCCATCCAGATGAAGAAGAACCGCCCCGGCGCCATACTTTCAGCCCTGGTGCCCAAGGACAAGGAGCGGGAGGCGTCAGAAGTAATACTGCGCGAGACCCCCACGTTGGGTGTTCGCACCCGTCTTGTTGACCGGTACGTCGCCGGACGGCAGATGGTCACCATCGAGACCGGCCTGGGACCCATCAGCGTGAAGGTCAAGTTACTGGACGGCAAGGCCATCAGCGCGGCCCCGGAGCCCGATGAAGTCCGCCGGATCGCCTTGGAGACTGGGACGCCCTTCCAAGAGGTTTACCAAAGGACGGTCGAGGAAGCCCGGCGGCAACTGCTTTAGCCGGCGCTGACCACCAACTCAGGAGGAACACAATCCAAGAGGAACGCTTGCGGGAACTTCTGGCGAAGCTCAAAGAGAACGGTATGACCGTGGATACCGCCCTTGACCAGTTGCGCGACCTGCCGTACCAGGACATTGGGTTCGCCAAGCTGGACCACCACCGGCCCCTGCGCACCGGCTGGCCCGAGGTCGTCTTTGGCAAGGGCAAGACGCCGGAGCAGGTCGCCCAGATCGTGAGCGCCATGAAGGGACGGGGCCACCCGGTGCTGGTGACGAAAACGGACCAGGACGCCTACCAGGCGGTGCTTGAGGACACGCCGGAGGCCGAGTTCCACCAACTGGCCAAGGCCATCGTGGTCCCCACGCCCCAAACGGTGAAACCCAGAGAGGGAATAGTCGTGGTGACCGCCGGCACCGCCGACCTGCCCGTGGCCGAAGAAGCGGTCTTGACTGCGTCCCTCATGGGCCACGACGTCGTCATGGTGACCGACGTAGGGGTGGCTGGTCTCCACCGGCTGCTGGACCAGTTGCCATTGCTCCAGAAGGCGCGGGTGATCGTGGTCGTGGCGGGGATGGACGCCGCCCTGGTGGGAGTGGTCGCCGGCCTGGTGTCGGTGCCGGTGATCGCGGTGCCGACCAGCACCGGCTACGGGGCCAGCTTCGATGGCCTGGCCCCACTCCTCAGCATGCTGAATAGCTGCGCCCCCGGAGTGGCGGTGGTCAACATCGACAACGGCTTCGGCGCCGGCCACATGGCCGCCCTAACGAATACAATTCGATCAGATACCTCCGGTGGCGGGGACGGCATCGATTTATGAGCGTGGTTATCGCGGCAGAGGGCTGTTAGACTGCTCCTGTGACCGCAAGATGGGGCTGCCTGATTATCGGAGTGATCCTAACTGGCTTATTCCTTTTGACCCTGATCTCCACTCGAATCTCAGGTGGGCCTTTCTCCCAAGACAATCCCATCGATGCAGTGACGCCATCGGAGAAATGACGCCGGCGGGCGGAGACGGCAATCGCCTCTGATCCTAAGATCCGTCGCCGCTCCCATGATCCCATCACCCCGTCGTTGGCTATCCGAGACCCTGCCTTAGCCACCCTCCCGGCTTTGCCTCAAAAGTGATAATAGTGGCCCGTCGTCCCGATTCCATCGGGACGAGGGGTCTCGTTCTTCCCGCGCCGTATTTCCATCAGAAACGAGATTCTTCGTCGCTCCGCTCCTCAGAATGACAGTTTTGAGGCAAGCCCCACCTTCACTCCCCCACTGCATTCTCCAAATGGTTTACCCCAAGCAGCTTGCCGGCCGTATCCAGGCGGATGCTGACCAGATCGACGCGCCATTGGGACTGCTCCAGGCCGTGTGTTTGAAGGTAGTCCTGCGCGGTGGCGATCAGGCGCCGGGACTTGGCGGCGGTGACCGACTCTTCCGGAGTGCCAAATGCGGCGCCCCGGCGGGTACGGACCTCGATAAAAACGAGTTCTTCACCGTGGCGGGCCACGATATCAACCTCGCCCCACCGGCTGCGGTAGTTGGTGGCCTCCACCGTGTAGCCTTTGCCCTCCAGATACCGGCGGGCATGCCCTTCTCCCCACTGTCCCAAACGGCCCCGAGGCGTGGACAAGTTCAGGAGCCGCCGGAGAACCGCATTCGGGCCTGGGCCACCGGGGCAAACGACCGGCGGTGGATGGGGCAAGGACCGAGCTCGTTCAACCGTTCAAAGTGGACCTTGGTGGGATAACCCTTGTGCCTGGCAAAGTTGTAGCCGGGGTAGGTCTTCTCGGCCTCCACCATCAGCCGGTCCCGGGTGACCTTGGCCACGTTGGATGCGGCGGCGATGGAGTAACTGCGGCTATCCCCCTTGACGATGGTGTCGTAGTTATAGGGACACTCACGGACGTGGATGAAGTCCAAAAGCAGGTGCCCCGGCTCCAGAGCAAGCTGCCCCACGGCCTGGAGCATGGCTGCCAGGGCTGCCCGGCCGATGCCCATGTCGTCGATGTCCTCGGGGCCGACCATTCCCACGCCAACGGCCAGCGCATGCCGGTGGACAACATCGACGGCGCGTTCCCGCTGGGCGTGGGACAACCGTTTGGAATCGTCCAGAAATTGGAGCCAGGGTTCGGAGCCGGTCAGGCCTGGAGGGAGTATCACCGCGGCGGCGACCACCGGCCCGGCCAGGGGCCCCCGTCCCGCCTCATCGACGCCGGCGACGAACCGGACACCGCGCTTTAGGAGTCCCGATTCCAGGGAAAGGTCCGGCATTGGCCACCTTCCAGTTAGCTAATCAGCTAGGCAGTGGCCGCGGGCAGTTCCTCTGGCACACCGGGTCCAATACCCGGTCCCATTTCCGGTTCGATGGTCCCACCGCCCAACAGCACATCACCTTGATAGAATACCGCAGCCTGGCCCGGAGTTAGCGACCGCTGGGGCCGCGCAAACCGGACAATTGCGCCGTCGCCGCAGGGGTGCAACACCGCCGCGGCCTCGGTTGACTTGTAACGGATCTTGACGTTGACCTCCACCGGGCCCTGGGGCGGGTTCCCCAATGGATAATTAACGCCGGAGACCCACATCTCATCCCGTAAGAGCGCTTCCTCCGGCCCGATAACCACCCGGCGGGACTCGGGTTCCAGCCGGACCACGAACCGGGGCTGCCCTGTGGCGATGCCCAGGCCGCGCCGTTGTCCGATGGTGAAATACTCGATCCCCTCATGCCGGCCCACCACCGTCCCGTCAAGATCGACGATGTCGCCGGGAACCGTGGTTACCCGCTGCTTGAGGAAGGACTTGTAGTCCCCCGACGGGATGAAGCAGATATCTTGGCTGTCGGGCTTGGCGGCGATCAGCAACCCGGCATCCTCGGCCATCTGCCGTATCTCCTTCTTGGGGTAGGCGCCCACGGGCATGAGGGTGCGGGCCAGTTGTTCTTGCCCCATTCCGAACAACACATACGACTGGTCCTTGGACGGATCAACTGCCTTCTTCAGCACGATCCCATCGGGACCGCGCTCGATCCGGGCGTAGTGTCCCGTGGCGATGTAATCGGCTTCCAGGACCGCGGCCCGTTCCATCAGATGACCGAACTTGATCTTGTCGTTACAGGCGATACAGGGATGGGGCGTCCGGCCAAGTTGGTATTCGGATGTGAAGTAGTCCACCACCCGGGACTGGAATTCCCGCTGGGTGTTCAATACGTAGTGGGGAATGCCCAGACGGCGGCAGACGGAGCGGGCGTCTTCCACGTCGTCCAGCGTGCAGCACCCTTGGTAGTTGGCGGGTAGGTCCGAACCCTCCAGGTTGTAGAGCTTCAGGGTGACGCCCACGATGTCGTAGCCCTGCTGTTGCAACAGCAGAGCGGCAACGGAGGAGTCCACCCCTCCGCTCATGGCGACAACCACTTTTTCCGGCATCTCCGGCGGCTCCGGCAATTAGTAAGCTCCCTAGAGTCCCAGACTAGCACACCCGAATCAGGCGGTACAACCGCTCCCAGGCCCGTCCGGCAGCACGGGGCCCGGCATATAGACGGTAGGCCAGCCGGACTCGATGCATCCGAAAGGCGAAATTCGTAGTAGTCTATTGGCAGGGGCCTGCGTGGCGTAACGCCGGCAGCCTCTGGACTACCTTGACGTGGGACGGCCGATGGCGGAAAGAGACCCCAGCGAATTCTTGGGACAGCAGTTCTGCGGGAGCTGCGGAGCGGCAGTTGTGCCCGGCGCCGCAGCCTGCAGTCAATGCGGCAACCCTGTGGAGCATGAGGAACCCCCCCATGAGCTGCCAGGCGACTACATCCCTTACTGCCGGGCCTGCGGGGGGCCGGTGGCGAAAGAAGCCGCGCTCAATTGCGCCAAATGCGGTGTGACGCCCCTCTGCCAGGAGCACTACTACCCGTCAACACGGTCCTGCGCGCTGTGCCCGCCCTTTGAATCGGCCCAGCCGGGCCAACAGGAGTCCTCCACTCTGCCCAACCGGCCGAATGGCCCCTGGGCCCAGCCCGCGGCCGCCGTGCCCTGCCCCCAGTGCGGGGCCCGCATCCGACAGGGAGTGGAGTTCTGTCCCAATTGCGGCACGGAGCAGAAGGGCGCCGGCGAAGATTCCCAGTACGCCGGGTTCTTAGCTCGTTTCAGCGCGGCCATCATCGATAATTTGATTCTATTGGTGGCCGGCACAATTCTCTTCGCAATTGTTGAAGTTCCTGCCTTGGGGCTCATCATTACTGTTCCGTATTACGTGTTATTCACCTATAAGCTGGGCCAGACACCCGGAAAGAGGATTCTAGGACTTCAGGTGGTTGACGCGGAGGGGACCATACCAAACTTTCGGCGGGTCCTCCTCCGGGAATTCGTCGCCAAATCAGTTCCCAGTATGCTTCTACTGGCGGGCGCGTACTCGGTCCTTTTTCTTATTGCCGGTTACATCACGGGTACATTCCTTTTACTGGGTTACTTGTGGATCGCACGCGACCAGCGCAAGCGTGGCTTACACGACTACATCGCCAACACCTACGTGATCAAGAGGCAGCGCACCAGGTAGGGGCACGGCAATGCCGTGCCCCTACCTGGTGCGCCCTTGATGCCTCGGTCTGCTACACTGGCCCCAACCGGAGCCCAGGCGGTGCTTGGGCAGCAGATGGAGGCGTCTCATGGCAGTCACCTTTGGCACCTCATTGCCGAGCCGGGGCGCGATGGCCGGCCCGGAACAACTCCGCAGCGTGGCCCAGCGGGCCGAAGACTTGGGCTACGACCACGTATGGGTCAGCGACCACATCGTGCTGCCCCATAAGGTCGATTCCTTCTATCCCTACGCCTCGGACGGCGTTGCCACTTTCCGGCCCGATGAGCCTTACTATGAACCGCTGGCGGCCCTGAATTTCATCGCGGGCTGCACCCAGCGGGTACGGCTGGGGACTCACGTTCTGATCGTGCCCTACCGCAACCCGGTGCTCACGGCCAAGATACTGTCCACCCTGGACGTGCTGTCCGGCGGCCGCGTTATCCTGGGCGTGGGCGTCGGCTGGATGGAAGAGGAATTCCTGGCCCTGGGACTGGACACCTACAAGGAACGCGGGGCGGTCACCGACGAATACCTGCAGCTCTACAAGGAGCTCTGGACCAAGGACAACCCGTCCTTCCAGGGAAAGTATTACCAGATATCCGACACCGGGTTTGAGCCCAAGCCGGTGCAAAAGCCCCACCCGCCCATCTGGATCGGCGGCCACACCGGCCCCGCCATCCGCCGCGCCGCCAAGTACGGCGACGGCTGGATGCCCATTGGGCTGCGTCCCCCCGCCATCCTGGAACCTGAAGAGTTGGCCGGCAAGATCGCCCGTCTGCGGAAGCTGACCGTGGAGGCGGGCCGTCCCGAGGACGCGGTCGCGCTGACCTTCAGCACCGGAATTACTTTCGACGACTCCGCCGGCAGTTCCCGGCCCGGCAACGCCCGGCCATTGATGCAGGGCCGGCCCGAGCAGATCGCCGCCGACCTCCGCCAGTACCAGGACCTGGGCGTGTCCAACTTCATCATCGGTTTCCAGGGCGGCACCGTGCCCGAGCTACAGGAAAACATGGAGCGGTTCTCCAGAGAGGTCATGACCCTGGTCCCCGATTAAGGCCGCACAGCGGCGGTCCGACCGTGCCGGTTTCCACCAGCGAGGATTTCACCATGTCAGTCAGAACAGACCTGAGAGCAAAACTCGACAGCGGGCAGCAGATAGTCGCTCCCGGCGCCTACGACCCCATATCGGCCCGCCTGGTCCAGTCCTTGGGCTTCGACACCATCTACACCGGCGGGTACATGAGCGGGGCCCATCTGGCCGTGACCGAGCCGCTGATGACCATGACCGAACAGTTGACGGTGGCCGAAAAAGTGGTCAAATCCGTGCCCCTTCCCGTGATCTGCGACGCCGACGCGGGCTACGGAGAGCCGGTGCATGCCATGCACACCGTCCGTTCCTTCGAAGCCGCCGGGGTGGCGGGAATCCACATCGAGGACCAGTTCTTCCCCAAACGGGCGTCCTACCACGCCGGTCTGGAGCACGTGATCCCCATGGACGAATTCCTGCAGAAGATTCGCTACGCCCTGAAGGCCCGCACCGACCCCGACTTCATGATCATCGGGCGGACGGATGCGTTCACCGCCGTGGAAGGGGACATGGACGAGGCCATCCGCCGGGGCAACGGCCTCAAGGACCTGGGCGTGGACATGGTGATGCCCCGGGGCGTGCGGGAACGGGAGGACCTGGACACCTTCCGCAAGGGCGTCCCCGGCGTGCCGCTACTGGTGATCGCCGGGGCCGATGACATCACGGTCCAGGAATACCAGGACCTGGGCTACCAATGTGTCATCTACGCCACATCGCCCATCATCGCCGCGGTGGACGGCTACCGGCGCATTTACACCAGCCTCAGGGACACCGGCCACATCGGAATCAAGGCACCCCAAGTCCAGGCTATGCGAGCCGAGGTGGAAGCGCTGATCAGCCTGCCCGAGTACCAGCAGGTGGAGGCGGAAACGACCGAAAAGGACTTCCAAGACCGGGCCCACCACTGACGGGCATCCGACCCAGGATTCACCAAGGCCCCACCGTCAGTATCACCTAATTCCGAAACGCCGCGCCGCCTTGCATTTGTGGTAATCCGAGACCAGCGTAGGGGCACGGCAATGCCGTGCCCCTACGTGTGGATGACGCCATATCCTTGGAGCCAGTAATCCTGGGTCTCGACTTAAGTCGGGATCTCGGCGGAATCGGTCCGACCCCGGCCTATTGGCCAGGGGCGCGGTAGGTCACGGACGCCGCCTTTTTCGCTGCTTCGAACCCTTGGCCTGCAGAGAGTAACACCGTGGTCTTGACGTTAGTTGCCGCCCCCGACGCAGCCGCAACCATGGAGAACGATGCCATGGTAGTGTCGTCCGGCATTTCGAGGATCAGCACCACGTCGTAGTCTCCGAAGCTGTAGTCGAAGCTAATCAACTTTCCACCCAAAGAGGAAACCAACTCCTGGAGCCCGGCGGTCCGGTCCTCCGGTTTTTGGACCAGTCCCGAGGTCGCCTGCTGGGTATAGGATGCCTGCACTAGATACTTACCCATGATTTCACCCCGCTAGAGTTTTTTTGGAGCCGCCCCTGCCGCTTAGGCGACGGGCGCCTCGGTCACCCCGTACTTCTTCTCCAATTCGTAAACGTCGTCCAGACCCAGCAGCCCGGCCACGTCCCAGCGGGTGCCGTAGCGGTCCGGGTTCACAGCCCCTTCCTCCATCAGTTCGGTGAATGAATCCTTGAGCTGCTTGTAGACCAGCCAGATGGTGCTGCCGCAGATCATTAACTTATATCCCAAGGCGTCCATGTCTTTGGTATTGGCCAGGTCCCCGTTGTACATCCGGGGCAGGCCGGCCATGTCCCGGGTGTAGTTCTGGATGTCTTCTTGGCTCTTGATGCCGTCGACAAACACCAGGTCCGCGCCCGCTTCGATGTAGGCGTGGGAGCGCTCGACGGTGTCCTCCCAGCCGGTGACGGCGTAGGCGTCGCAACGGGCGATGACCACGAAGTCCGGGTCGTTGCGCGCGTCCAGGGCGGCCTTGATCTTCTGCACCGCTTCCTCCTGGGGGATCACCTGCTTGCCGGCGAAGAAGCCGCACTTCTTGGGGAACACCTGGTCTTCGATGTGGACCCCGGCAACTCCCGCAGCCTCGTATTCGCGGATGGTGCGTTGGACGTTCAGGGGGTTGCCGTAGCCGGTGTCGGCGTCGCAGATCACCGGGATGTCCACCGCTCCGGCGATGTATTTGGCGTTGGCCACCATCTCGGTCATGGTGAGCAGGCCGACGTCAGGGAAGCCCCGCTCGGCGGCGGTGCCGGCCCCCGTCATGTAAACGGCCTGAAATCCCACCGACTCGGCGATCTTGGCGTGGAAAGCGTTGAGCACGAACGGCGCAACGGTCAGGCGGTCCGAATTTAGCATCTGGCGCAACTTGGCAGTGGTCTTCATTCCCTGGTCTCCTCTCTCAAAAGGGGTCCAAATAGGCGGGGACCCATGAATTGAGAGCATGATAACCCAGGGCCTGTCTGACCGCCAGCGGAAATCCCCCTCTGTCCCCCTTTACGAAAGGGGGAGGCTCAAGTCCCCCTTTGCAAAGGGGGATTTAGGGGGATTTCCGCCCAGCCTAGAGAACGTAACTGGAAAGGTGTTCCCAACGCAGGTCGGACGCCCAACCGCCGTGGCTC
>JACZUF010000052.1 GCA_022573285.1 Chloroflexota bacterium | reverse complement strand
CGTGCTCTTTGACCGAGGTCGCCGACCGGCGATCGGAGTTTCCTTCCCGCAGGACCGGGTTGACCGCACTACCCAACACCTTGGAAAAGCGCTCATGCAGTTCGCGTTCTTTGTCGTTTGCAGGCTCGTCGGGGTAGTCGGGAATATCATATCCCTTGTCCTGCAATTCCTTGATCGCGCCTTTTAACTGGGGAATAGAGGCACTGATATTGGGCAGCTTGATGATGTTCGCCGCCGGGTCCGCGCACAACTCACCAGACATGGCCAGATAATCGGGGATTTTTTGCTCATCTGTCAGATTGTCTGGGAAATTGGCGATAATGCGGCCAGTCAACGAAATATCCCAGGCTTCCAGTTCAATACCGGACCCCTTGGTAAAGGCCCGGAGAATCGGCAGCAACGAGTGCGTGGCCAGGGCCGGAGCCTCATCAATTTTGGTATAAATAATCCGGGGCGCTTCTGGCATGTTCTTCTCCCTAATAATTAAGTTTCACGGGCTGCTGCGAGTTGCCAAGAAATGTTTAACTATAGTACCGGCATACGAATCAATACCGATTATAAGTTAGATAAATTGACATTGCCTAGTCCTGCTTCCAAGCCTGACAATTAACTCTTACCATTGCTGGAACTTCACACTAGCGAATTGGAAGAAATCATGTGGACCGTAGCTGCCAGTGGAGGGGATGTTTTTTTGATTTTGGTCTACTCAGGTGCTTCGATTCACTGCTCCAAGAACAGCGGATAACCACACCGGCGATGTTATAGTCAGCAAAACGGATGAAAGCGTTCCGATTCGACCGGGACGTTCGTGCTCTGGTGAGAAGCGTCATGGCTGAAGCAGCAGGCCTCCTCCCCCTGTTCAATAAGCTCCTGTACACCTCGGACATGATCGGGAGCCAGGCGGTGGCGCAGACCCGGAACCTGTGGCTTCTTTTCTTTCTCGCGCCCCCGTTATCCGAGAATCTCCCTGCCGCCGTGCCCGGCGTGGCCTTGTGGGGCCTGCACTTGGACCCCCGAGTGTTGATCGCCGTCGTTTTGACCGGCGGACGCATCATCGAGGCCTTGGACGACCCCATCATCGGTTGGTGGAGTGACCGGACCCGAAGCAGGTTGGGGCGCCGGATTCCCTTTATCCTTGGCGCCACGCCTTTCTACGGGCTTTTTTTCGCCCTCCTCTGGTTCACGCCGTGGGGCGAAGCCCACGCAATGAACGCGGTGTATATCTTCGTCGTTTTAGAGCTGTTCTTCCTTTCCTCAACCCTTTCAGGTGGCCCCTATGAAGCCATGTTGCCCGAGATTGCCCGGACCCACCGCGACCGGATGAGCATCGTGGCCTGGCAGTTCTATTTCGGCGTCCTGGGCGCAGTGCTGGGCCTGGTGTTGACCGGTCTGATGAAAGACGCCCTCGATTTCAGGGTCATGGGGGCCGTGGTGGCCGGCTTCGGGATCACCTTCCGCTACGTGGGACTGGCCGGCATCTGGCGGCAGGCGCCCCGGGACACTCCGGTGGCCAACGTGGGACTGAAGGCCGCGTTCTTGATGACCATGGGCAACTCGCAATTCCTCTATTTCCTGCCTACCTTCGTTTTCTTCCAAGCCTCCGTGGGCATGGTGATCGGTTGGCTGCCGTTCATGGCGGCGGAGATCTTGGAAGAACGAAACGGCGGAGCCGTGACCTCCCTGCTGACTGGGGTCGCGCTGGTGGGCATGATTATCTCGGTGTTCTTTCTTTGGAGGCTGACCAACACCCGAGGCAAACGCTGGGTGTATTCGGCCTGCTTGCTGGGGACGGCGGTGTACATGCCCCTGCTCTTCTTCTTGGGGTTCATCCCGGGGATTCCCAAGCTCCTCCAAGCAGTGGCCATGGCCTTTTTGGCCGGCATACCCATGGCGGGAGTGAACCTGCTGCCCAAGGCCATCACCGCCGATATTACTGACTACGACGAGCTTCGCACCGGCATGCGCCGGGAAGGCATGTTCTACGCGACCCAGAACCTATTCGAGAAAATAGGCTCTTCCTTTGCACCGTTGTTTCTGGCCTTGGTCTTGCTCTTGGGCGACACCACGGCCAACCCGTTGGGGTTGCGGTTGGTCGGGCCGGTAGCGGGGGTCATCGCCTTCTTCGGCTTCTGGATGTTCCGGGGCTATAAGCTGCCCAGCACCGTGAACCGGCAGACTCTCCGGGAGGCGGGCTTGGAGGTGTAGCCTTCTCCGAGGGACTAACTAACCAACTGCGCCGCCGGTTTCTCGGGGCGGTCACGGGCAGTTGGCCGGCGTAGCTCTGGCAAACGTAGGCCGGCGGGAAACCGACGGCCATGCCCCGGCCTTCCAACAGGGGCAGGCCGTGGTTGCGGCATCATCGGCGTCTTGGGTGCCCGGTGTGGACCACGTTGACGCCTTTCTGACCTACCCGGACGAGTATGTGGGCCGCGTGGAAGAGTACTTTGGCTCCAGGTTCAGGTAGCGGCGGCGTTGGACTTTTACGCTTGGAAAGGTGGCGAAGGTCCGAGGGTATTAAGGTGTGATTTCCCGAGGGGCGATTACGCATCGGGCTCAACGTAGCCGATGGAGGCGGGGTAGAAGAAGTCGTCAGACAAAGAGTCCAAGGGCAGGAAGTCGTTCTCGTAAGTCCACCGGCCACGCATGGCCGCCACCTCTCCGTAGTCTACTGTCCCATCAAAGTGGAGGGCGATGGGGAGAAAGGTCGCAGCGTCCAGATACAACCTTCGAGTAACATCGAAGGTCTCGTCCGACCCGCTCCACACCACCTTGGTGGCCAGTAGCACCGCCGTCACTCCTTCGTATTGGACTGCTTCCACCGAGGTTTCCCCGGTCTGGTCGAACCGCCAGCAGGCTATGGCAGTCGAGGCCAAGACGCTGGCCTCGGGGCACTGGAGCGCCCTGTGTTTGGGTGTGGCAATGCCTTGTACGGGTGGACCGTAGACCATTCCGTCGGCTAAGACCGTCTCCTGCCGGGAGGTTTCTCCGGCCTTGAAAGTCAGTTCCGATACCTGGCGGACCTGGCCTTGCGATGGGATGGCCCAGAGTTCGAATTTTCCCTGGTACGAGAGCAACCCCGCCTCCTGGCTTATTTCGATTGTCGTGTGGAAAACTTGGCCTGGCCGCGTCATCGCCTGCTCCAGCCGGACATAGACCTCCTTGGCCGAAAGCCTGCCTGGGGCCGAAACTCCCTCTGTTGCAAACTCCTGCACGGCCTGGCCGCTCCCTCCGCACGCGGATGATAGGGCCAGGGCCAGAAACAGCCCGGTCCCAGATACTCGCCTCAACGCCTGCTGGAGGCCCATATTCATCTCTCTATCATTGATTGCGGCACATGCACCGGGCCGGTACTGACGAATACCCTTGGCCACGTTGAGTGTCGGTCCCCACCGGTGGCGGAGCCGACGTCAGCGGTAATGCCGGTCCATCTCCGAGGCATACCTGCGTCCCAGAGCGCCCCCATTTTCCTCCAGCCATCGGCCCAGACTCAACCGGCCATTGGGCGGGTCGCCGGACACCAGAAGACCGGCCATCAAGCCGTCAATCTCGGCCCTGGTCAGCACCACATCCCGCACCAAGTAACCGGCCAGCTGGGAAAGGAAAAGCGCCAGGCCCGGCGGAAGATGGACGATCTTCGCCCTGCTGCCAACTCTGCCGGCGATTAGCCGGACCAGTTGCTTGTAGGTATAGGTCTCGGGGCCAACGCAATCCTGGATCGTGTTTTCGCCTCGTTCAGCAACGCCCACCGCCATCTCTGCGACATCTTCGACATGCACCGGCTGGACGGGATAATCCCCCTTGCCGGGGACCGGGAAGAAGGGAAATCTCCTCAAGAACCAGGCGATGTTGTTGATCAGGACGTCTTCGGCCCCGAATATCAGCGTCGGCCGGATGATGTTGTAGGCCAACCCTGAGCCGATGATGGCGTCCTCCACAAGTGCCTTGCCTTTGAAGTAGGCGAGCGGCGAGTCCGGAGATGGATTCGTGATGCTGATGTGAACGATCCGTTGGACCCCTGCCTGTATCGCCGCGTTTACCAAAGTCTTGGTATTTGCGACCGCTGCCTCGAAGGTCACGGCGCCGCGGGGAAAGCGGACCCAGTAAGTGTTGTAGAGGGTGGTTGCCCCACTGAGGTTTTGAGCCAACGCGTCGGGGTTGTCAAAGTCCAACGGGTACGCCTTCACCTGGTCCCCAAAGGGACTGGCGCGGCCGGGATGGCCGGTAAGGGTCCGGACCTCGTGCCCATTGGACAGCAGTTTCCGGGCGATGTATTTCCCCGTGTACCCGAAGGCGCCCGTGACTACGTTCAGGTCAGCGTTGTTCACGGCGAACTGGTTTCCATAAGCGTGACCACGACTCGTAGCGCCCCGTAGGTTCTGTTGGGATTCCCAACACCCTGCCGATTTTAATTACCCACCCTTATGCTGGATCCCACCGCCAGGGGTGCCAACCACCGTCAGAATTGATAGTTTGCCCCGTTATCCACCTGGCATCATCGGCGCAAAGCCAAGCTATGAGACGAGCTGCGTCATCGGTCTCCCCCCATCTTCCAAGCGGCCACATAGGAAGGCTCCGCTTAATTAGATCGCTGCTGGCCCACCCTGTATCAGTGGCACCGGGATTCACAGCGTTAACCGTTATCGACCTGCCCGCGAGCAGCGAGCTCAGGCTTTTACTCAGGTTATTCACCGCGGCCTTAGAGGCGGAGTAGGCGAGTTCCCGCTCCATAGGGGCTCTTTCCTGACCAGAAATTAATAGGACGATCCGTCCCCCTTCCCTCCCGTCGTGTTGTGCAGCGAAAGCTTGGATCAGGAGCAAGGTTGCACGGACATTGACGAGGAGATGATAGTCTATTTCTTCGGCAGTCACAGTAGCGAGTTGTTGCTCTGCCGTGCTGTACGCATGATTACCAATAAGGATATCTACGTGGCCGTAGGTGGCTACCGCGGCGCTCATCACCTTTTTAGGAGCTTCGGCATCGAGGAAGTTTGCCTCCATATGTGCCACGGTGATCCCATCTTGCTGTAGCTGATTCGCTAGCACCTCGGTACCTTCGGCTTCAGTTCCCCAGGGTTGAGAACGATCATAAGGGGCGAACCCATGAAGAAACAACTGTGCTCCAAGTTGACCAAGGCGCCGAGCGATCGCGATTCCAATCCCACGCTGGCGGCTAACCCCAGTGACCAAAGCAACGCGACCCTCAAGAATCATAGAGCACCTCAAAGTCCCAATCTCAGCAGTATCCGGAGAGAGGAATGATTACCGATCATGAGTAGTGGTTGCCCGCATCGGTCCGGTTCAGAACTGTTTTTGAGCAAGAAGAGGCAGATAGGGATTTTATTGCGATCTTTCGGTTGATATATGTGATAGATCGAAGACGAAACATTTAGCTCTTGATTTAACTATTTTGAGATTTATCCAAGTACTCGAAGTCAAGAGCTATACACGACTCATCGCCCACTACCCAAGCGTCGTGGCCTGACTGCGCCTCAAAAACATCTCCTGGACCAACTAAGACTTCTCTACCATCGGTTCCCCGGATGACCATCTGTCCTCTGATAATGTAACCTATATGAGCCTCAGAGCTTTTGCCGGTCTGCGAACCGACGTGTTCAGACCATTTCCAACCTGGTAGATATTCTCCCCGACCAACGGCTACCGACTCCAAAACTACTACCGTCCGCTTACTCCCATCGACAAAAGTCCGTTGGTTTTCGGTGCTATCGAGATTCTTTGCTACGATATTTGTCATCATAATTCTTAAACATGCACGGCATATCCAGACTAGCCTAGACCAAAAGCTCTAAGAAGCAGGAAGGTTGATGTAATCGCTACGACCAACGGCGCAACGATATGCCATGTAATACGCCAACGCAAGTTGTTACGCCCAGTTAGTTAGGCTGTCGTTGTCTTAATCTCATACAAATCGTCGCAGCCAGTTCATCCACCGTGAGGCGCCCGTCCAGAACAATGTCGCAGTTACTTTTGATCTGGTTTTCAAGCTCAAGAAAGAGCAATCGTCCTCCGTTCAGATAGGAAGAGAGGTGCGCATTGAGACTTTTGATGGAGTTTTCCGCGCCCTTTACGGTGTGGGTGGTGATGTCACGCAAAAGTCTGCGGGCCATTGCAATGTCCAGCGGAGTATCAATGAAAACCATGAAATCGATAAACTTCCCAGTATCAGAGTGGGCTCGCCCCAAGGGAGCATCGAAAACAATATACTGTGCGGCTGGGATTGTGGACCCATCGACCGGTGACGTGATGTGATTTCCGGTTGTCAAGGAATGCAGGTCACTCGTAAGACTTGGAGTTTTCCAAACATTGTAGTCTGCCCCCGACGTGAGCCAGGTGTGAAGGTCTTCTGGATGGACCGTGGTTTCATCGTAATCATCAAAACACAACATCACCGCATCTTGAAGCAATTCGGTAAGTTTCTCGGCAACCGCTGTCTTTCCTCCCCCTGAGACGGAGCTTATGCCAATTACAAAGCCCGATTTGTTCTTAGTCCGCATGATTCCACGAGCCTAACGGAAGAGTTCTGCGGTGTATAGATATGGTTAGGCCTTTTGCAGTGTGGGGCATGGGCTTCCTGAAAGACAGCCACTCAAAAGGTGTCCATCACCGCCTTGTTGAGCAAACCAAAAGCTGCAGTTTCGCAGACGAGGCAAAGGGAGTTTTCTCGTAATCGCCGAATTTGTCTTCGATAATGAATCCGTTGTACTCAAGCAAGGCGTTCAATTCCTGAGGGAAATACATTCGCAGATTTAACTCTTCAGTTTCCTCTTCTGTCTGGCTCGGAAGCTTGAAGAACAACTCGATTCGGTTGATCTGCGAAGCTGCGTCGTAAACGTTACTGTGCGTCACTACGATTGTGCCCTTGCCTTGCGGGTCTGGATATTCGGCGAAGGGATACCTGTCCTCGGGGCTATGACTCAATATATCCAGGTCAGGATTGAATGCATCGATAATAAACCTGCCGCCAACTTTCAGGTGTTTCTTAACACAGGAGAGGCAGGCTTCCAGGTCTTTTGCGGTCAATAGGGCAGCAATGCTCCTGAATGGGAAGATGATTAGGGGGAACGTCGTTCCTAACTCGAAGTGTCTGACGTCGGCCTGGACCCATTCTACGTCGATACCTTGGGATGCCGATTTTCTTCTAGCCTCAGAAAGCATGGTGTCAGAATTATCAATGCCGGTCACTCGAAAGCCCTCAAGGGCTAGAGTGTTGGCGACTCTTCCAGTACCGCATGCCAGTTCCAGCACGGAATCTCCGCACTCTCTGGCCTGCCCCGACCAGAAAGAGAGGTCCCAATCAGCATCCCAGTACAGCTGGTCATAATGTTTGCCATGCAATCCGGAGTAGAGATCGTCCATCACATCTCGTTGTGACCGCCCACGCCTTAGACGCCGTATTTCACTTGAGCAATTTTAGCACCGTGAAGGGCCCTAGAGCGGCCCGAGGGCTGACCAGGTTCGCTCACGCCATCTCCGATTCACTCCAATGAGACGTCGAACTCCCAGGGACCGGGCTCGGTGACCGAGCTTACACCGGATCCACGGGCAAGCCACCGGACTTCGGTGATGGTGATGCGGAGGTTCTTGGCCTGGGCCGGAAGTTCCGGGTGAATTCGCATGGCGGCCCGCCAGTACCGGTCGCCACCGCCACTACCGCTATGCGGCCATACTTGAAATTTGTTGCCCAGGTCATCTGCGGCCTCGGGGGAAAACTCTGGATGGTGCGTCGTAGCGACGGGACTCGCTCTAGGCTCATCAGGCGGTGTTTTCCGGAGCCGGAAGCTGACCATGGACCCATCGGCATATAGCTCCAGGGACACCAGAACTACCTCCGTATCGCCGTGGCAAACAGTCTGGCCCACCCCGATCACCCTCTGAAGGGGCTGACCCTCGATATCGGGAGGACGGTCGACGCGGGAGGAGCGGGGCGAGCGAGGCTGACCCATTACCGCGCCCATGGGCTCCCAGCCCGCAGGCGCGCCCGTGGTGCCCCGTTGGCTTTGGCAGGGCTGACATAACCTGTCGCCGTGGTCGGCGCAGTAGAACTTCCAGCAGACCTGGCACTGGCCCGCGGCTGGATTAGCGCAGATGTGGCAATTCATCGGCTGATCCTCCCTATCCGGTCGGGACGCACTTTAGCGCCTACGGTCTGGCGGCGCGTTAACTGTTGCCCAGCCGTCGCGGACGCTTCACCCACTCCCGCTCTAGCCACTCGGTAATTCCGGCTGCTGGCAAGTCCAACCGGATACTGGGGTCTTCAAGGGATATGAACTCGATCCGCCGGTCCGATCCGGGGTTAAGCCGGTCCTCCGGTCCTTCCAAGGCCGCCCACCGGGAGTCGGGTGAAACGGAAAGAACCCACTTGATCCCTCGCGTAGTCACATCGAACACTACTTTGCCGTCTTCGGTGAGCAACACCAAGTGCCCAATCGCCCCGCAGCCGGCGGGCTCCACGACGATTCCACTTTGGTCCGGCAGCCACACGAAGTCATGTATATAACAACTTGGCTCGGTTTGGGCGCTGTAAAGTCCCACTAGGGAGCCGTCCATGTCGGCCAACCCAAGATGCCAGCCGTTTAAGGTCAGACTGCCCACGACTGGACCAACTATGAAGGCGATGACCCGGCCCGACGGCGAAACGTCCGCCCTTCCAAATCGGCTCAGCCCCGGATCAAATATTTCAGGATAGGCCCCCTCAAACTCCTGGATACTCAGCGATCTACGCTCACCGCCTTCTGTCGGCCAGGCAATCTGCTCGGGAGTTTGCGACAACATTGAAATCGCCAGCCCTGGAATATTCTGGTTGCTGCCAGGGACAGCGACCAGGGCTCCCGGCATAGGCTGGGCCGTTGGTGCTTCACCGGCTGTTTCAGCCCCGGTGGGCGTAGCCGGTGAGCCGGCACAGGCGATCACTAGCAACAGCGCAATGGCTGGTATCAGTTTAAATAAAATCTGCCTCATCGGTGGGCCTTTCTCTTCGAGTTCTTTACGGCAGCAAGAACCCCAGGTCCCGCATGTTCAGCAGCACCGACCACCAAACGTTGCGGCCGAACTCGTCTTTCATGTTGCATCTAATCGTAAGCGTCGAGCCGTTTTCATCACTTCTATATCCCGTATTGAGGGCGCCGCAAATCGCGTCCAGGGGCCGCTTTAGCATCGCCGCCAATTGCTCTTCGCGCAACTCCGGGTGCGTCAATCGTAACGCGCTATCGTAATCGGACATCCGGAGGGTCAGCTCTCCGGCGTCCGCCTTGGCCGCATCCGGGTCGGGGTAGAAAAGGGAGAGCGCCATCCAGGGAGCGCCTTCGGTGATTCCATAACCCATTCCCAGGGCTTCCCACTGATGGAGATCGCCCCACTCTCCGGGTTTTTCGTACCTGGGTGGCTTGGCTACTTCGGGTTCCAGGACCATGGACCGCGTCAACAGCACAGCGGAGAGGGGGTTCCGCAAAGACGCGGCAAGTTCGGAGAACGCTACGTCGTCGCCCAGGGACGGGACCTCTCCCTGAGCAACGCCTGGGAAGCTTGGAAGCAGGTCAATCAACTGTACTCCACTGACGGCTAAGGTCCCTTCTCCCAGGACAACCCGGTTCATAGACATATACGCGATGAATGACAATGGGTCGCTACGGGTCGACTCCAAGGTCGATCTAGGCGCGTCGTAGTAGGTCACCCCATTTTTCGATCCCTCAACATATCCCATATCAAGCAATCCTTGGCGGAGTCTCTCCTGGTCATATTCCAGTGTCATGTAGGCGGCTTCGGTGGGCGGGAACCAAAAGCTGATCTCTCCGGTACTGACGGCAACCGCCACGGAAAAATTGCTAAAGCCAAGGCTTTGATCCCATTCCCTGATGTCCCCTCGAATGTCTGCAAGCAGGCTGGGTCCCTGCACGAGACCTCGGTTTGCGGCCTGATAGGCTTCCCGTTCGCTTTCGGACAGCGCCAAAAATTCCGTCAGGCTGGCCGGTTGCGGCGCTCCCGCCGATTCCCGAGCCTGGAAATAGTCGGCGAACCAGACGCCCTCTTCCTTGAAAGACAGCGGCAGTTCCGCTATCACCGTTAATAGGCGCGAATTAGCGGGATTACGCTCCGCATAGACCGTTGGATCACCGGGCGCCAAGGTCGGCTCCACCTCCACTGGCGTCGCCGAACTGCCGCAGGCAACGATGCCCACTACAAAAAAGGCAAGACAAACCGCGATCAGTCCAAATCTCTTTCGGCTACCTCTGGTTATCATCTACCCATAACTCCTTCACCACAAATAAGGTTCCTATCCGCAAGGGGAAGCCCCTGGAATCGTCGGCGAACACGCTCCCCTGGCCGTTTTTTAGGAGGAATTGCAAACCGACTGTGTTGTCTTCCAGCAACAACGCCGCCCGGCCAACCAGCATCGCCGCTTTGGCTTAAGCCTATCACCCCAAAAAAACGAGAACGATGGCTGCTGGTAAAAAAACATCCCGATGGAAGCGATTCCCACCGCGCCAGAACCCCAAAAGCAAATCAGCCAACGCCGATACGATGGCTCCGCGCTGGACCAAACCTGCGTGTATCAACGTGGCAGCCAACGAGGCCAGAACTGCCAGTAGAACAGGAAGGGGTAGCACATGCGGCCGACGACCTCAATAAGCTTGACCACGACTCGTATCGGCTCGCCGGCGACGTCGCCAGGTGTCACTGCGGCGACCGATTCACGAGGTCCAGTCAAGAGGAGTGTAAATGGGTCAAACGGTGCCCCTCCCAGTAGGTTGCTTCTGTGCCAAGACGAGTGGATGATTCTCATGCGGCGCCTGATGTGCTTCCGTGTAACCATGGCCGATCGCGGAGGTCTCCAAGAGGTTGAACCCAACCCGAGCTAGAATCTCTTTGTAGTCCTCTAGACCGTAGTTGCTCCAATACATCGTTACACCAAAAAAGTCGTCCTCAGTGTATGCCTCCTCACTGAAACGAGTCAGCGTGCAGAGAAGGTATCCGCCGGGCAGCAGCCAATCATAGATGCGACGAAACAGCTCTTGGTGCTCCTCCCTGGGGAGGTGGAATACAGAGTAGAAGGCGACGGCGCCGTTGAAGCTCGATAGAGGGAATTCAACCGACATTACATCCCCGTGGATGAAGCTTCCCTTTGGAACATTCGCCCGCGCCTGTTTGATCATCTCACTTGAGGAATCGACGCCAGTGACAATGAACCGCTGTGCTAGACCCGAGTGTATGGGACCCCAGTACCGCAGCCGACGTCGAGTACGGTAGCGCCATCCTCGAGTCGCCTTGTAAGAAAGTCTAGCTCGGGACCGGCCTCGATCTTACGTGCTTCGTCGTAAGCAACAACACAACGGTCATAACCTCGCTGAACAAGGGCCTTGTAGTCGATGGTGGGATCGTCCGCAGGTTTCAAATGCTTGGGCTCCCGGTGCCAGTTGCCTCATGTTTTGACTTCAATCTCAGTGCTCTTTCTGACCTGCTACACTATCTCGTTCCGTCGATAATGAAGTCGGCAGATTCGTTCGGTTTTTGAGCTTCTTTGTATTCTTCTTCTCTCGGCATCCATTCGTTCACCCACTGGCTTCGAGCTTCTTCACCGTCACGCTCCAAGCCACGCTGCAACCGCACTTCGTACGGTGCTTCTACCCAAACTTTGTAGTCATAAGCGCCTCGAAGTTTTCTGTGCAAAGCATACACACCCTCAATTATTACAACTCCTTTTGGTTTCACTTCGCGCCATTCTGCGAGTTTTTTTGTATCCCAGTCAAAACTTTGATACGAAGCTACAGAATTATTTTTTAACGGCGCGATTACTTGCTCATACACCCTGTCCCAATCCGCTCTCGTAAATTCTGGCACATAAAAATCGTCCATCTCGACTATCGTGGTATTTGGCATATTCTCTTTGATAGAATTCGCCACCGCACTTTTCCCCGCCCCACCTAATCCATCAATCCCAATCAACACCAGTGCTTGCGTTTCTAAAAGAGTATGTATGTTCTCAGTCAGTTCTTCGACCATTATGGTGGTGGTCAGTTCCTGGTAGAAGTGCTGCCCCGTTCCTACCCCTCAAGCTGCGCCGCCAGTTCCTCGGGGGTGGTCACCGGCAGTCGGCAGGCGTAGTTCTGGCAGACGTAGGCCGTGGGTTTCCCATCGACCATGCCGCGGGCTTCCAGCAGCGGCAGGCCGCGGTCTCCGGCGCTATCGGGGTTTTGGGCTTCTTGGGCGCCCACCAAGACCTTGTTGGGATGGAACCCGCCGTAGACCGTTTTCAGCAGCGCGGCGGTGGCCGGGTCGTCGCGGGGGCCGATGATGACCACCTCCTTGGGTGTGGACACATAGAAGTCCAGGGCGGCCAGCCAATGTCCGGTGCCGGCCGGCGCCCGGCCCATCAGATCGTGGAGGGTGCGGAGGGGCGTGGCTGCCTTCAGCCGGTAGTCTTCATTCCCGGTGACCACCGCCAGCTTCAGGAGCACGTCGGTGGCCACCGAGCCGCCGCAGGGCTGGGCGTTGTCCAAAACGTCCCGGGGCCGGACCACCAGTTGGTCGTGTTCGGCGCTGGTGTCGTAGAAGCCGCCAACTTCGTCGTCCCAGAACAGTTCAATCATGCGGTCCGCCAGGCTGATTGACCCCGTCAGCCACTGGTCGTCGAAGGTGGCCTCGTACAGGGCGAGTAGTCCGTCGGCCACGAAGGAGTAGTCTTCCAAGAAACCGGGCAGCTTGGCCAGGCCGGCGCGGTAGCTACGCAGCAGGGCGCCCTCGGGCCGCATGGTCTCCAGAAGGAAGCTGGCGTTTTTGATCGCGGCGTCCAAGTAGTCCTGGCGTTCCAGTGCGGCGCCGGCTTCGGCAAAGCTGCGGAGCATCATCCCGTTCCAAGACGACAATACCTTGTCGTCCAGCAGCGGGTGCACCCGTTTCTCCCGCTCCGTCAATAGCGCCTTCTTGCCCTGATTGATCACGTCCAACAGCCGGTCCAGGGAGAGGCCGTGCTGCTGGGCATATTCGGTCGCCTTTTGGGAGATGTTCAGGATATTCCGGCCCTCGAAATTGCCTGCGTCGGAGACCCCGAAGAACCCGCCGAATACCGCGGCGTCCTCAGTCCCCAAGACTTCTTCAATCTCGGCGGGGGACCAGACGAAGAACTTGCCCTCTTCGCCTTCGCTGTCGGCGTCGGTGGCCGAGTAGAAGCCGCCCTCCGGGCCGGTCATCTCCCGGAGGATGTAGTCCAGTGTCTCCTCGGCGATGCGGCGGTACATGCCCCGGCCGGTGGCCTGGTGGGCGTGGAGGTAGAGCCGGGCCAGCAGGGCATTGTCGTAGAGCATCTTCTCGAAGTGGGGCACCAGCCAGTAGGCATCGGTGGAGTAGCGGGCGAAACCCCCGGCGATCTGGTCGTAGATGCCGCCCCTGGCCATCTTCTCCAGGGTCAGGTCCACCATCTCCAAGGCCCGGTCGTTGTAGCCGTGGCGGTAATAGCGGAGCAGGACCTCCAGGTTCATGGCCTGGGGGAACTTGGGCGCGGTGCCGGTGCCGCCGTTCTGGTAGTCGAAGTTGGTGGCCAGGACCGTATAGGCCTGATGGAGGACGTCCACCGTCAGGGGCGAGTCGGCCTTGGTCATCTGGCCGGTCCGGCCCATCTGGGCGGTCAATTGGGAGGTGACCCGGTCGATCTCGTCCCGGCTGTCGTGATAAGAGCGGGCCACCGACTCCAGCAGCCTGGGAAAGCCGGGCATGTTGTGCCGGTCCACCGGGGGGAAATAGGTGCCGCCGTAGAAGGGGCGTCCGTCTGGTGTGAGGAACACGGTCATGGGCCAACCGCCGCTGCCGGTCAGCATCTGTACCGCCTCCATGTAGACGGCGTCCAGGTCGGGACGCTCCTCCCGGTCCACCTTGATGCTGACGAAGTGCTCGTTCATCAACTGGGCAATGGCCTCGTTCTCGAAGGACTCCCGTTCCATGACATGGCACCAGTGACAGGCGGAGTAGCCGATACTGAGCAGGATGGGCTTGTCTTCGTCCTTGGCCCGCTGCAGGGCCTCCTCGCCCCAGGGATACCAGTCCACGGGATTATTGGCGTGCTGCAAGAGATAGGGGCTGGTCTCGTCAATCAGCCGATTGGCCATGATGCACCTGTATGAAAATCCGCGGGTGGCGGAGAGAATTCTAAGAGGTATCGCGTTAAGGTATTGTCGGTGAAATCGGAACCGAAAGCCAGAGCGTAGTATGGTATTGGAGCGGAAGGCGCTGGATCCGCTCTGATGGAGTTTTGGGATTCGTGGAGATTGGATTGATCAGCTACTGCCGACGTAAATGGACGTTCACAATGCTGGCCGTCGCCTTTCTGGTGGCTTGCGGTGGCGGCCAGACCGTCGTACCCGCGGTGGCTCCCACGTTGGCGGAGACCTCTTTAGCTGCGCCGCCAACGCCGAAGCAGATATCCATGGGCGGTACGGCTCTGGGCGGCAACGCCCAGACGACGGTGCTAGCCCAAATGAACCTGGATGATCTTCCCACAGGCCTGTTGGCTTGGGTGACCCACCGCCTGGAATTGGGTGCTGGCGAGGAGATAGCACACCGGCACCAGGCCGCTTTCGTCTATGTCGCCAGAGGCGCCCATGACCTGACTACTGGCGGCGGCGCTCAACGCCTGACGGAAGGGCAAGGAATTGCCGTGGAAGCCGAGCTTGAGCACCGCCATCACGCGCCCGATGGCCCCTCCACTTTCTGGGAAGCCCGGTTGGGCCGGCCCAGTTCGTCCCTCCCCGGCACGGACGCTCCGGTCATGTTCGAAAGCCCGGTCTTGAAAGGTATACCTGACAATCCCCTGGCGGTGTTCGTGTTGGTGGTGATTCCGCCGGGCGGGGAGACCAGCGTCCACACCCATCCGGGACCGGAGTTCATCTACCAATTGTCCGGGGCCATCGACTACCAGAACGGCATCATCGGCGTTCGGCAGATGACACCGGGCGACGTTGAAGGGATACCTCCGGTCACCTCCGTACAAAAGAGAAACCCCTCTGGTGAAGACGCCGCCTTCCTCTCCTGGTTCCTGGTCGACGCCTCCCAACCCTTCGCTTCCCCGGCCGTTTTCAAAGACGCCGGTCTGGGCCCGAACCTGGCGCTCTTGGCGAACGGGGCGTCGGTGGCCGGAGTGAGCTCCAATTTCGGCGGCGGGTCCAACGATTCGGCCTTCGGGGCGGCCAACGCCCTGGACGGCGATCCAGCCACGGAATGGTCGTCCGCAGGCGACGGGGATGAGGCCTGGATCGCCGTGGAGCTCCCCTCGGTCACCAACGTGACTTCCGTGGGTTTCTGGACCCGGACCATGGGCGATTCGGCCCAAGTGATCTCCTTCCAGGTAACCACTGGCCGGGGCGAGACCTACGGGCCGTTCTCCTTGGACGACGCCACAGCCATCTACCGCTTCGACACCCAATTCACGGCCAAGCGCCTGCGGTTTGAGCTGCTGGAAACCACCGGCGGCAATACGGGGGCGTTGGAGATCGAGGTCTACGGCGACCCCATTCCTTAATGCCTAGCTGCAAGTCCCGCGTGGGGTTGCTGGGTATACTAAACTTTGGGATGCCCGGACGAACTTTGACAAGATTTCGATTATTGGGGGTGAACCAGATGGCTGGAACGAAAGTCGTGTGCTTCACGGATCTGGACTCCGAACTCAGGCAGGTGGTTGCGGACCAAGCGCCGCCGGGCATGGAGGTAATCTCCGAGCCGCTGGGCATCAGCGAGGGCGAGAAGATTGAATTGGTGGCGGACGCGGACTTCCTAATCATCTGGCCCGCCGTCCTTTCTGACGAGGTGCTGAGAGCGGCCAAGAAATGCAAACTGGTCCAACTGCTAAGCGCCGGCTACGACAAGATGAACCTGACCCTGGCCGATGAGTTGGGGGTCCCCGTGGCCAACAACGGCGGCGCCAACAGCGTGGCGGTGGCCGAGCACACCATGATGCTCATCCTGGCCATTTACCGGAAGCTGGTGGTCAACGCCAACCGGGTGAGCTCCGGCGGCTGGCGCGCCAGCCGGGACCGCCGCCCCGACGTTTTCGAGTTCGAGGGCAAGACCCTGGGCCTGATCGGCATCGGCAACATCGCCAAGAAGGTGGCGAAACGGGCACGGGCCTTCGACGCCGTGGTCCAGTACTACGACCGGTACGCCAGCCTCTCGGCGGCGGAGGAACAAGAATTGGGCGTCAAGGCGGTGGAATTCGAGGAGTTGCTGCGGACCTCCGACGTGGTCAGCATCCACGTGCCGCTGACCGGAGAGACCCGGGGGATGATCGGCAAGCACCAACTGGCGATGATGAAACCCAGCGCCGTGATCATCAACACCAGCCGGGGCGGCATCATCGACGAAGACGCCTTGGCCCAGGCGCTGACCTCGGGGGTCATCGCGGCGGCGGGGTTGGACGTATTGGAGAAAGAGCCTCCGCCGGCCGGTCACCCGCTGCTTGGGCTGGACAACGCCATCATCACGCCCCACAACGCCGGCCCGACCCTGGAATCCATACCCAAGCGGGCGGCCAACGCCTTCGAGAACATCCAGCGGGTGCTGGACGGCGGCCCACCGTCCTGGACCGCCAAGTTCGGCAACTAGGGTTAGGGGTGCCTGTTTTGTTGCCAAATGGCACACGATGTGCTAATTTTTAACCAGTGAAATATTTCGCTAGGAGCGCCGATAAAAACGAATCTCTGAAGAGGGAACGGGGAGTCTCGTTCGAAGACGTAATTTCCCAAATCGAGCGAGGTAACTTGATCGCCACCCTGGAGCATCCCAATCAGCGGCGTTATTCGGGCCAGCGAATTTATGTGGTGGGTATTGGCGGCTATGCGTACTTGGTTCCATTTGTAGAGAGTGAAACTGAGGTATTCCTGAAGACGGTGATTCCCAGCCGCAAGGCAACCAATACCTACCTGAGGCAGAAGGAAGATCATGGTTAAGCTCGATCGAGAAGAGAAGGAATTACTTGAGTCCTTCGACCGGGACGAGTGGAAGCCGGTGCCCGGCCAAGAATCAGAGGCGGAGCGCTATCGCGAATACGCTCGAGCCACGTTCAAAAAGGACATGCGGGTAAATATCCGCATCTCAAAAAAGGACCTGGAGGCACTGCAGACTCGGGCGTTGGAGGAGGGCATTCCTTACCAGACCCTGATTGGAAGCGTCCTCCACAAGTACGTTGACGGCCGTCTGGTGGAAAGAGGCCGCTGACATTTGTCCGCTGCCTTGAACTTCGAGGACAACCTGGACCAGAAATAGACCTACGCGGCCGACCCCTTGGGAATTGCCGCTTCCTCGCCCAGGCGGGCCAGGAAGTCGTCCAGGGGCATGGCGTCCAAATCTTGACCGTCTCGCTGGCGCTTAGTAGATGGGAAGGATACGCACTCTCGACCTGATTTCATCCACCGTAATTAGCGCGCCACTTTCGAGGGTCGTCTCGTAGAGCCGAAGTAATCGGACCAGTCTGATGCTCAGACCGCTTGGAAGTGAATCTTGGGTACGAACTTGGATTACACTTGGTCCTTGAGCGCGGGTAGTTGCCAACAATGTTCCAAAGTCGAGGTCATGGGTGAAGAGAACGTAACCGTTGATACGCGCTCATCCCATAATCACATCGTCAGGGGCACCAAAATCTCCTGTATTTGACCAGTGAACCGCTTCCCAGCCCGCTTGCTCAAACACCTCAACCCAGTCAGGGGAGAGGTTCATATCAATCAGCAGTCTCACACCCAAACCAAATCGTCACCCATCGATAAGGGGCACTTCTATCTCTTCTGAGCGCCAAGCAGCGTAGGCAAGAGCCTCCATGACATCTTCTTTTTCCAGATACGGATAGGATTTCAATATGTCTGCGGTGGAATAGCCTGCGGCCACGAGTCCGACGATGGTTCCCACTGTGACACGCAGGCCGCGAATACAGGGCTTGCCACCCATCACCTTTTGGTCGAAT
>JACZUF010000079.1 GCA_022573285.1 Chloroflexota bacterium | reverse complement strand
CGAGTTCCCAGCAGCCTGTAGCCGGGCAAGCTCACACCGCTCTTCAATGGTGATCTGCGTATATCGGTTTCCCATGACAACACCTTAACTTGGTGTTGCACTTCGTTTGTGAACTTAGGGAATCCAGAATGTCTGCTTTAGCCAGGTATCATGATGTGCGAATTCCCTGGATTCCAGCTTTCGCTGGAACGACGGTGGGGACTTTTTGCGTCATTCAGGCGTTCGCCGGAACGACGGCAGACCCTACTTAACGAAGGGTATGAACCGTTTGATGGGGAGCGTGAAGAAGGACGCGCCGAGCAAGACCGCACCCAGTATCAGCAGGGTGAGGGAAGGCCCGGCAAATCCGTTGGTCAACTGCGACCCGAATGAGATTAGGATGTCTCCGCCAAGTTCGGTCACCGACGGCGGCACGTCCGACACCTTGTCGGCACTGGTCTCGATTAAGTCGGTCAGCCGGTCGGGCACCTCGCTTTCGGCAACCTTGCCCAAGACGAAGAACACCCCGCCGGTGATCAGAAGGGCCATTCCGGGCCCCCGCAGCATGCCGGTGAGTAGGGGAAAGTACAGCAGGCCCATCAAGATTGCCCCGCCGATCACCATGATTAGGGTGGTCGGCTCACCGAAGCTGCGGGCCCGGGAGATCCACTCCCGTCCTGCATCAAGGTCGGCCCTGATCTGGGCCTCCGACGTATCCGGGTCCCACTCAGCTATCTGGTGTATCAGGTCGAAGCGGTCGCCCGCGCTCAGGTCCTCCCGCACCCTGTCGATGGCTTTGTCCATCAGTGGCTCGGCCAACAACCGGGCCGATACCTTAAGCATCGCCAGGGTGTCGCCGGCCTCGAAGGGCGTCCGTAATTCTTCGCGGTTGTTCCTCAAGAGTTGGGTGGTCCCGGCATCCAAGTTGCTGGAAACCAGCAGAAGGTCGAAAGCCGAGGCGAACACCAACTGGCGGCAGACCCGGTCCAACGCCTTCAAAGAGGGAATTGTCGTGGGCACCTCGCCGCCGGCCAGGGCCTCGAACTTATCGACGTAACGGCCGGCCAGGCCGGTCACCGCGGCAGCTGAGCAGCCGCTGATGCCCGGGTCCTCTACCTGCAGTTCGTCTATCAGACCATCGATATAAGCGAACATGACCGGCTTTACGTTCCTCAGAGGCTCGGCCAGCTCGATATAGGCCCCCAGTTCGTCCACATCCTCTTTGACATAGGCGATGGTCCGCTCGATGGTCCCTTCCACCTGCGCCTGGATATAGGAGGGAGGCAAGATCTCCCGCAACAGGTCAACGATGTCCTGATGGCTGACGACCTGGATATCGCCCAGGAGCTCCTGGGTCTTGTCCACCAGCACCTCGTCCACCAGCACCTCGTCGTAGATGCGGTCGTAGGTGTCCTCGGCGGCGATGGTGTCCTTGTAGAAATCGGCGCTGAGGAGTTTGTCGGAGAAGTTGTTCAGGATCAAGAAGAACAGGAACCCGACAAAGATGACCACGCCAAGCACCAAAGCCGCCCCGGCGCGGATTATGGAATAGATACAACCCATGTCTAGCTACGGTTCTCCGAATATTCAAGAATTATTGGGCGCGGACCAAGATGGGCCCTCTGGGGCGATTCTAGCATCGCGCAACCGTTAACTCACGCCGCATAGATGACCGCTCCCAGGCAAAGCAAACGGCCCGGATTTACTCAAATGGCTTCGCCTAGGCATCGGCGCCGTCTTTCCGGCGCAGGCCGGAAGTCAGAGTTGCCGCAATGCGGTTACCTCACCGAAGGCACGCGAAACGGTGCTAGAGTTGTAGCGCGAACGGCGGCACAATAGTGACCTACAGCGAGGCGCCTGGATTCCGGCCTTCGCCGGAATGACGGATTACGTAGGGGCACGGTCCCGATGGAATCGGGATGCCCCTACGTGCCCAGAATTTTGATTTGTTGCCGGAGCTGGTCAGTAGTTAGGTCTGATGTCTTGCAGCCGCCGCACGCGCTCCTCAATGGGCGGATGGGTGGAGAACATCCCTGCCACTTTGGCGCCCCGAAGAGGGTTGACGATGAACAGGTGCGAGGCCCCTTCGGCCACTTTCAAGGGACGGTTCTGTGACGCCTGCTCCATCTTTTGAAGCGCGCTGGCCAAGGCCAAAGGGTCGCCGGAGGTGCGTGCGCCGGTGGCGTCCGCCTGGTATTCCCTGGTCCGCGAGATCGCGGCCCGCACCAGGCCGGCCGCGATGGGCATCACGATGGCGACGACGAGCAATCCAATGAAATTGTCCCGGCCCCGGCCACCCATTCCGCCGAACATGGCCGATATCTGGGCAAAAAAGGCCAGCATGGATATGGCCCCGGCGACCGTGGCGACCATCGCCATGATAAGCGTGTCCCGGTTGCCGACATGGGCCATCTCGTGGGCCAACACACCGCCCAATTCCTGCCGGGTCAAGATGCGCCGGATGCCGGTGGTGACCGCCACCGTGGCGTGATTGGGGTTGCGGCCGGTGGCGAAGGCGTTGGGAGAATCGGACTCAATCTCGAAGACCTTGGGCATGGGCAGGCCCGCCAAGGACGCCTGTTCCCGGACGATGCTGTACAGTTCCGGGTCGTCATTCTCGGTGATGGCGGTGGCGTGGGTCATCTTCAAAGCGATGCGGTCCGAGAACCAGTAGGCGCTGAAATTCATCACGATGGCCAGGACCAGGGCGAAGATGATGCCGGGGACCCCTCCAAGCATCGCGCCCACCAGCAGGAGCAACGCCGACATGACCATCATCAAGAAGAACGTTTTAACGGTGTTCATCGCTAATAAGACCTCTTCATTGGGGATTCCCGGGGCGGCTCTCAAAGGGAATCGAGACCAATAACAAAATGCTAAACGGGCTCCCCAGCTCGCACCCCAAATTATAGCATCTTGAAGGGGTTTCCCATCGACTCTACGCCTGCCTGGCCAGTCTCGGTTTCAATTGACACCTGAGGAGCTTGGTGATATGTTTCACAACGTCCCGGCAGGCCCAATTTCCGGCCATTCGCCGGCCGCTTGCCGGTAGGAGAACTATGGCTGTCAAGATAGGCGTTCTAGCAAAGCAAGTACTCGACCCGGAGATGCCCATGGCCGCGTTCCGGATCGATGGGGACTCCAAGAAGGTTGTCCCGCCGCCCAACATACCGCCGGTGGTCAACGGGTTCGACGAGAACGCGGTGGAAGCAGCCCTGAGGATCAAAGACGTCCAGGAAGCCACGATCACGGTAATCTCGACGGGCACCGAGTTCGCCCTAGACGTAATGAAGAAACCGCTGTCCATGGGCGCCGACGAGTTGGTCCTGCTCCAGGACGACGCCTTTGAAAACACCATCGACAGCTTCCTGACCGCCCAGTTGCTGGCGGCGGCGGTCCGCAAGCTGGACGGCTTCGACCTCATCATCTGTGGACGCCAGGCCTCCGACTGGGACAACGCTCAAGTGCCCCTGGGCGTGGCGGAAATCTTGGGCATGTCCTGTATCTCCCTGGGCAAAAAGGTGGAAGTCCTAGACGGCAAGGTCCGGGTTGAGCGCATCATCTCCGACGGCTACGAGGTCGTTGAGGCGCCGTTGCCAGCGTTGGTGACGGTCAGCAACGAACTGGGCCAGCCGCGGTATCCCACCCTGCGGGGCATCATGGCGGCCACCCGGAAGAAGCCGACCATCTGGAGCGCCGCTGACCTGGGCCTGGATGCCGCCCAATCGGCGCCGAGGATCACGCTGCTAGACCTATTCGTTCCGGTCAGCGAGCAGGAATGCGAGATCATCGAAGGAGAGGACCCGGCCGACGCCGGCCGGCTCTTGGCCTTGAAGCTGCGGGAAGACAAGATCATCTAGCACACATTCCAAAATGTGGTTCGACAAGCTCACCACGAACGGAAGGACATGTCTTTACCGTTCGTCCTGAGCCTGTCGAAGGACCCAAAAACGGGTAGTACGGGATTTGAGATAGCCTCTCGTACTTTTCCCCGTAACATTCCGTAGATCTGATTCCAAAGGCGCGGGAGAACGTAATGGCTGATGGCACCGGAGTACTGATACTCGGCGACGTCTCGGGCGGGGAGCTGGCCGGCACGACCCTCGAGTTGCTGGCCGCCGGGCAGAAGGTTGCCAGCGACCTGGGCGAAGAATTGGCAGTCGCCCTTCTGGGCGACACCCTGGACGTGCCGGCCCAACAGGCCATTGCCCACGGCGCCCAGAAGGTCTATGCGGTAAACCACCCGCTGCTGGCCGATTATCAGATCGACCTCCACCTGGCCTCCCTGGAAGCCCTCTGCAAAGAGACCAGCCCTCGGGTGGTGCTGGTCGCCCGCACCAATGAGGGCCGGGAACTGGCCCCTAGGTTGGCTTTCCGATTGGGTGTCGGGCTGGCCCAAGACTGTTTGGAAGTTTCAGTGGACGCCGCCGAGAAGCGGCTGCTGGCCAACCGGCCGGTGTACGGCGGCAATGCCATCGCCGTGGTGAGCTGCAACCAAACCCCGCAGATCGCCGCCATCCGCCCCAAGGCCTACGAGCCCGCCGAAGCGGACTCCTCCCGCCAGGGCGAGGTTGTCTCCTTCCCCGTGGAACTGGACGCCTCCCAAGCCCGCACCC
>JACZUF010000008.1 GCA_022573285.1 Chloroflexota bacterium | reverse complement strand
GGCGTGAGGGGGGTTTCAAACCCCGCCCCGACACGCATCGACGATTTCCCGGACTCGCGGACCACAGGCCACATTAGACCGCTCATGGTGAGCTTGTCGAACCACGGTCACGGCATAGCACTTTTTCACTGAACACATGACCTTTGCGGCCCTTCGACAGGCTCAGGACGAGCGGGAACTGGCTCCAAGCAGCCCGAAATTAAACCCGCCGGACGCCCAGGATGATCTCCATGCCTTCCACCTTGGCGGTCTCGGTGGCGGTCTCTGGGTCAGGCGCGCCGTCAACGAGTTGGGTGCTGAGGGTCTCGTCGCGGATGTATTCCGAGAAGGCTCCCTGCATGACCTGTAGGAATTTTTCGGGTCCCTGGTAGTAGGTCGTGATCCGGTCGGTGACGTCGAACTTGGCCGTCCGGCGCAGGCCCTGGATGCGGTGGACCACCTCCCGGGCCAGGCCCTCTTCGGCCAACTCGGGGGTGATGGCGCCGTCCACGGCCACCAGGTAGCCGCCCTCCAGGGAGACGGTATAGTTGTCCACCGAGACGATGGTCTCCGTCTGGCCGCCGGCCTGCTCCAATGCCTGCCGCACCAGCGGAGCGTCCTCCTCGATAACCTGGATATTCTTGATGTTCAGTTCTTCCAGGACCTGGGGACGCACCTGGCCGATGTACCCTTCCTCGGCGGGGACGCGGACCTTCACCAAGACGTTGGCCAGGGGTTGGCGCACCTTCAGTCCCGCCTTGGAGCGGGCGGCACGGCCCATGCTGGCCAACCGCATGGCCAGCCGGGTGGCTTCCATCAATGGCTCGTCCACCAGCGACTGGTCGGCCTTCGGGTACTCTGACAGGTGGACGCTGTCGGAGGCGTTGGGGTCCACCGAGCAGACCAGGTTCTGGTACATCTCCTCGGCGACGAAGGGGGCCAAGGGGGCCATCAGCTTGGCGACCGTTACCAGACAGGTGTGCAGGGTGATGTAACCCGACAGCTTGTCGGCGTCGCCCTCGCTCCTCCAGAAACGGCGCCGGCTGCGGCGCACGTACCAGTTGGACAACTGGTCGATGAACTCTTGGATGCGCCGTCCGGCGTTGGTCGGGTCGTAACTATCCAGATACCCATCAACCTGGGAGATGAGGGTGTTCAGCTCGGACAGCACCCAGCGGTCAAGCTCGTTCTCCGGCATCCAGTCCTGCGGCCTTTGGGCGGGGTCGAACTTGTCGATCTCCGCGTAGCCGATGAAGAAAGAGTAGACGTTCCACAGCGTGAGCAACACCCTTCTGAGGGTCTCGCTGACCAGCTTGGCCGAGAACCGTCTAGACTCTCCCGGATGGGAAGCGGTGAACAGGTACCAACGCAGCGCGTCGGCGCCGTGTTCGTCCAGCACCGACAGGGGCTCGACCACGTTGCCCACCCGCTTGCTCATCTTGCGGCCTTTCTCGTCCAGGATCAGCCCCAGGCAGATGACGTTCTTGTACGCCGGCCGGCCTTTGAGCAGGGTCGACAGGGCGTGGAGGCTATAGAACCAGCCGCGGGTCTGGTCCACTGCCTCGCAGATGTAGTCGGCGGGGAACCGGCCGTCCTGGTCGATGGTGTCGTTCTCGAAGGGGTAGTGCCATTGGGCGAAGGGCATAGCGCCCGAGTCGAACCAGGCGTCTATCACCTCGGGGATGCGCCGCATCTCGCCGGAGCAGCCCCCACCGGAGTCCCCCTTTGATGTGCAGGTCAGGACGATGTTATCCACGTAGGGCCGGTGCAGGTCCAGTCCGTCGGCATTTAGGCTGCCGTTGGTCCCGGCCATGCTTCGGAGTTCATCCACGCCGCCGACGCAGACCGTGTGGTTGCATTCTTCGCACTGCCAGATGGGCATGGGCGTGCCCCAGTAACGTTCCCGGGAGATGGCCCAGTCCACGTTGTTCCGCAGCCACTCGCCGAAGCGTCCGTCCTTGATGTACTCGGGGTACCAGTTGATGGTGTCGTTGCCTTCCACCAACTGGTCTTTCAGCGCCGAGGTGCGTATGTACCAGGAGCTCTTGGCGTAGTAGAGCAGCGGCGTGTCGCAGCGCCAGCAGAAGGGGTAGGTGTGGCGGTAGATATCCCGGTGGAAGAGCAGGCCGCGGCCCTTAAGGTCCTCCATTATCCCTTCGTCGGCGTCCTTCACGAACTTGCCGGCGAATGGGTAGTTGCCGGTGATGATTCCCTGGAGGTCGACGGGCTGGACGAAGGAAAGATCGTTCTCCCGGCCCACGCTCAAGTCTTCGTCCCCAAAAGCGGGGGCGATGTGGACGATTCCGGTGCCGTCGTCCAGGGAGACGAACCCGGCGGCGATGACCTTGGGCGCGAACTCTCCGCCGTCTTCAAGCTCGGTGACCATCCCGCCGGGGCCGGGCCGCCGCACGAACCGGCGCACCTGGGAACCAAACTCGTTTGGATCATAAAGGGGAGTGTAGCCCAGGCCCGCCAGCTCGGAACCCTTGATCGAGCCGACGATGCTGTGTTCCTGGCGGATGTTGGCCGAGACCAGCGTTTGCGCCAGCACCAAACGGTGGGCGCCACCTTCATCTTCCAGTTCGACGATGCTGTAGTCGGCGTTTTCGTCCACCGCCAGAGCCGTGTTGCCGGGCAGGGTCCATGGCGTGGTGGTCCAGGCCAGAAAGAACACCTCAAAATTACCAACGCCCAGCTTCTCTAGGACTTCGGCTTTGTCTGGGGATGCCGCCGGGTCCACCTGGAACTTGATGAAGACTGAGGGGTCGGGGGTGTTCTCCCGGTAGCCCAGGGCAACTTCGTGGGAACTGAGGCTGGTCACGCAGCGGGGACAGTGGGGAGTGCCCCGCATGGCCTGGTAGAGCAGGTCCCGGTCCCACAGGGTTTTCAGCATCCACCAGCCGGACTCGATGTAGTTGTTGTCCAGGGTGACGTAGGGGTCGTCCATGTCCACCCAGTAGCCGATGCGGTCGGTCATGGTCTCCCACTCTTTCACGTAGCGGAAGACGCTCTCCCGGCATTTATTGTTGAAGGCCTCGATGCCGTATTCTTCGATCTCCTTCTTGCTCTTCAGGCCCAGCTCTTTCTCGACCTCCAGCTCCACGGGCAGGCCGTGGGTGTCCCAGCCGCCCTTGCGCTGGACCCGGTAGCCCTTCATGGTGCGGTAGCGGCAGATGACGTCCTTGAAGACCCGGGCGAGAACGTGATGGATACCCGGGCTGCCGTTGGCCGTGGGTGGGCCCTCGTACATCATGAACAGCGGGGCGTCTTGGCGTTCGGTCTCGGTGCGGCGGAAGACGTCCTTCTCCCGCCATTGCTGAAGGATGTGGGCGTCCAACTCCGGGAAACTGACGCGGCTGGATACGGACTTAAACATTCGGAAAGGCGTTCCTTTGGCAGGGGGTTCGTTGGGACCGGCGGTGGGCAACCGCTTGTCTCACTAATCGAACATTATACCGCAGGGGGCGGCGGCCAGACACGTCTGGTGAGGGAGGAAAGCTGGATCTGTCGCGCCGGATCTGCATCGCGTGGAAGTTGTACCTGGTACCGAGTTTTGGAAATAGCCGTTACGTTCATCCGTTCGTCCTGAGCCCCGTCGAAGGGCGCGCACAAGCCATGGTTTTGGCCGCGGAATCTTGACCCACTCGGAGCGGTAGTTCGACGGGCTCACCACGAACGGTGTTGGAAGCGCTAATTGTTGATAGGGAGCTCCTAGCTCAAGAACATATCGGCCTGGACCAGCTTCTGCTCGCCGTGGTCGGCGGCCAGACCGAAGGCGGTCAGGGTGTGCCGTCCCAGCGTGGGCTCTCCGTCGGCCTTGCCGTAGACGCAGATGGTGGTGCGCTCTTGACCGCCGATGCGCATGCGGACCTCGGCCATGGGCAGCATCTCCCAGCCGCCGCCGGGCACAGTGAACCGGGACTCCCATTGGGGGGCCACGCCCAGCATCTCCAGCAGGGCGGAGGGGAGCACCGAATAGATGTTTTCCGAGCCGGCGACGACAATGACCCGCTGGAAGCGGGAGCCGTCGCTGGGCCCGATCTCGATGGGACAACGGAATGTGTTGGCCGGCGTGGTCATCTTATTCGCGCTCCGGTTACCGCTCTTCTTATTACAATTCTTTGGGCCAGAGTTTGTAGAAGTGGTTGAGGGGTCCGTGCCCCTGCCCGATGGGAAAAGACCTGCGGATGGCCTCGGTGACAAACTCTTTGGCTTGGCCCACGGCGTCCTCGGTTTCCATTCCCTTGGCCAACCCGGCGGCCACCGCCGAGGCGAAGGTGCAGCCGGTGCCGTGGGTGTTGGCGGTCTCGATCCGGGGCGACGTGAACTCCCGGAAGCCACTGCCATCATAGTAAAGATCGGTGGCCGGGCCCTCCCGGTGCCCTCCTTTGACCACCACTGACGCCGCTCCCATGGCGACGATCGCCCGGGCGGCCTTCCGGACGTCCTCATCAGTGGCGATGGACATGCCAGTCAGGGTCTCGGCCTCCGGGATGTTGGGGGTAACCACTGCGGCCAGGGGCAGCAACCGGTCTCGCAGCGTTCCGACCGCATCCTCCCGCAGGAGGGAATCGCCGCTCTTGGCGACCATCACCGGGTCCACCACCAACCGGCGCAGGCCGGAAATTTTGGAATGTTTCTCCAGAGAAACGGCGACGCATTCGATGATGGCGCGGCTGGACAGCATGCCGGTCTTCACGGCGTCCACGCCGATGTCGGTCACCACGGCGTCGATCTGGGCCGCGATCATATCGGTCGGGACCTCATGCACCGCAGTCACCGCCACGGTGTTTTGGGCGGTGATGGCGGTCACCACCGATGTTCCGTAGACGCCCAGGGCGGCGAAGGTCTTGAGGTCGGCCTGGATCCCCGCCCCGGCGCCCGAGTCGGAGCCGGCGATGGTCATGGCCGTAGGGACCTGTCTCATCCCAGCTGGATTGGCCAACGGGTCCCCTCCAAGTTCCACGGCGCTGCCGGTACGGACCCCAAGTCCTGTACTCCGTTTGGACCGTAGACGAAAAAGTTTATTTCCTTGAAGTCTCGCCGAGTCCGGAATTTCTTCGCAAATTCGTGGGTAACCAAAATTAGGAGGAGCGGGCACTTTGCGCCCTGCCATACTTTACCCACATGCTGACAAGAACTTTCAAAGTCAGAGGACTCCGCATAACTTACGAGGGTGCCAAACCGCAATAACTTTGGGCGGAATTCTGAGGGTGCCCACGTGTTGTGGTCTTTCAGTTTCCTTAGTTCGTTACCTCGAACTCCATCCCACTCCCACTCGATGGCGATTTCGTCTCCTTCACGACTGCGAAGCACGGCGTCCTTTCTGCCGCCTCTTTCGAATCTGGTGGTGAGTCCCATGAGGTCGCCGATACTTCGGACTATTAGGCCAATGTGGATAGTCCAATCAACTCTGCGCGCACCGACAGCAACATTGTTAGTCGGAAAGTCGCGATGCCAAAAGTATTTGAATAAAGTGGCGAAATCATCTGGTGTCGACCATTGGCTTGGTAGGGGCATCGGTATCATCCTTGTCGCTTATTCTGACGAGTGACTGAAGAAGCCGCCAGCCTGTATGAAGGCTCTGGACGAGTTGTGTGATTTCACTCGGGCCACTTCTCCCCCCGGTAGGCCATGTCGAAGAACTGGTGCTCGTAGCGGAGCACGTTCCGGAATATCCCTTGCAGCTTATCCCGCTGGTCCGGGGTGGGAGCGCACTCGTCCACCACGCCGCGGAGCCAGGACACGAACCCGGACATGCCGGGACTGGTGTGGATGTCGATCCAGGTCTGGTAGTAGCGGTCGCCCGGTTTCTTGCCCGCCTGCCCGGCACGCTGGGCCCAGTCCAGGTAGGGCCACTCCACCGCCAGCAATGTGGCGACAACCTCGGTGAACGTGCCCTCATAGGCCAGGGTACGCAGGTAGCCGCTGTAGTTCTGGGTGGTGGGCAGGTACTGGATCTCTCTCACCGCTTCACGAGAGAGGCCCCGCTCCCGGAAGGCTTCTTGAAACAGGCCCTCTTCGCCGCCCAATCCCAGGTGCAAGAACCCGACCAACTCGCGGGCGGCGTCGAAATCGGGGGCTTTGGCGGTAGCCAGGCTGAGTAATATTGCCCAGTCCCGCAGGAACAGGTAGTCCTGGTCGAAATAGATGTTGAAGATCGTCCGGTCCAGGGAGCCGTCGGCCATCTCGGTGACGAAAGGGTGGGTGACCACCTTCTCCCAGATGGTCCCAACGCCGGCCCGGAGTTCGTCGCTTAAACCCAATGCCCTTGCGTCCTCAACACCGGCGGCACCCCGATCCCATCGGGGCGCCGCCGAAAAAATCAGGCGGAAAAATTACCCGTCGCCCGGCCCTTCTTCCGGTGTGAATTCCGGGGTGAGCGTGACCGACTCGGCCTGGTCTGATGGGTCTGGAGGAGGCCCGTCGCCCATGAAGCCGATGGGTATGGCCGGCAGGGTCTCCAGATGGAGCCCGGTGCGCATGCCCAACTCCAGGGACAATCTCGCTACGGCGTCGTTGTCGTCGGCCTCCACCATTATCACGAAGTCATACCGCCCCAAGACCGCGTACTGTCCCAGTATCTCAGCCCCCGGGATTCTCAACTCCCTGGTACGGTCCGCGATGAGGTTCGAGTTGCCGTGGAGCATCCGTTGGCCGTCGTGGGTCAACGACCCCAATAGAAAATAGAGCGCCATCGGTTATCCCCCAACAACCAAATCTGCGGGTTAGGACCTCCAGGTCAGGCTGGCCAGTCTGGAGAAAGTATATCACCGGGCGTATTTTTCATCGGCCCTATCTGGCGGCCTCCACGAAACTATTGTCGTAGGCGGCGGTGGCGTCGGTAGTCGAGGACAGCCGGCCCGTTTCCACCATCCACTTGGCGAACACCTCCCAGCGGTCCTGTTCCTGCCAGCCGAAAACGCCGTTGTCCGTGGCCCACAACGGGGCCAGCAACTTAACGCCAGGGTTCTCGATCGCCAGGTCTGTCTCCGGCTTCACCGACTTCAAGAGGGCCACGGCGTCCAGAGGATCGGCGATGGCGTCCTGGTAGCCCCGGGTGACGGCGCGGACAAACTTCTGGACGACTTCCGGGTCGTTGGCGATCTTGTCCTCGCTGGCCACGATCACCAATTCATAGAAATCGGGGACGCCGTTCTCTTCCATGCGCATGATGTTCAGTTCGAAGCCCAGATTGTTGGCCGAGATGGACTCGTGGACCCAGTAGGCCCCGACGATGGCGTCCACGCTCTTGCTGATCAGGGCCGAAACCAGGTCGAAACCGACGTTCACCATCTCAACGTCATCGATGGTCAGACCTTGGTAGCGCAGCATGGTGTCGATCAGCGCTTCGTCCGAGGGCAGCCCCGGCGAGCCGACCTTCTTGCCCTTGAGGTCCTTGGGCTCGACTATCCCGGACTCCTTCAAGGTCATCACCGAGTTGAGCGGGTGCTGGACCAAGGCCATGATGGACACGGCCTGGATGCCCTGTTCACGGGCAAGAAGCAGTTCAGGTTGGTAGCTGATGCCGAAATCGTCCCGGCCGGCGGCGACGGTCTGCAGCACGGTGGAGGGGTCGCCGGGGACGTAGATGTTCACCTCCAGTCCCTGCTCGGCGAAATAGCCCCGCTCTTGGGCTATGAAGAGACCGGAGTGATTGGCCCAGGGGAACCAGTCCAAGGCTATTGAGACCTTGGTGAGTTCCTTGGGCTCCGGCGTTGAATCCCCACCGCAGGCGGCAGCCAACATGGAGAGGGCAAATAATATCGAGAGCAATGCGGCAGCCGGTATTTTGAACAATTTCATGTCGAAGAGTCTCCTTAATCTGAATCCGGTGGTCTAAAGTTGGCGCATCGAGTTGGACCGTTTCTCATTGAAATGCCAGGGCATCATCATTCGTTCGGCGATCACCGCCAACATGAACAAGCCGATGCCCATGACCGATAGGACGAATATGGCGGCGAATACCCTCGCCGTGAGGAACAGGGGTTGGGAATAGGTGATCAGGTACCCCAGTCCTTCGCTGGCCCCGACCCATTCGCCGATGACGGCGGCGATCACGCTCACGGAGACGCCGATCTTGATGCCCGAGAACATGAAGGGCAGCGCGGTGGGGATCTGCAGCTTGGTGAACACCTGCCACCTGGAAGCGCCCAACGTCCGGACCATGTTGACCATGTCCGGGTCGGTGGCTTTCAGCCCGTCCACCGTGTTCACGGCGATGGGATAGAAGCAGATCAGGGCCACGATGATTATCTTGGGCGTGAGCCCGTAGCCGACCCAGATCAGCAGCAACGGCGCGATGGCGATGATGGGCACGGTCTGGGAGGCGATGACGATGGGATAGACCGAGCGTTCCAAGACCCGGGAATAGGCTATTCCCGCGGCCAAGACCAGCCCTGCGGCCAGTGCGGCCAGGAATCCAAACACGATCTCTTGCAGGGTGACCAGCGTGTGTTTCCAGAGCAGGTCACTGCTGGAGACCAGCTCCTCGGCGATCTCCGAGGGCGCGGGGAGCTGCCACTTGGGGATATCGGCCAGATTCACCCACAACTCCCAAGCGGCCACCAGCCCGATCAGGATGGAGACGGGCAGGAGCCATGTGGCCAGGCCTGTGGTCTTCTTTAAGATATTCATCTAGTTCAACTGGTCGTTCAGGCGGCCTGGCCGCCGGACCGTACCGATTCGATCTGCGACCGGAGAGGCTCCATCAGACGGGCTTTGATTGCGCTGAATTCGGGACTGGTCACCATGTCGTAATGGCGCGGCCGGGGCAACGCCACATCCAGGACCAAGGTTGCCCGGCCCGGCCTGGCGGTTAGCAGGTACACCCGGTCGGATAGGAGCAACGCTTCGTCAACGTCGTGGGTGATCAAGACGATGGTCTTATTTAGCGATTCCCACAACTGTAGTAGCCACTCCTGCATCTGGACCCGGGTGAGGGCGTCCAGCGCGCCGAAGGGCTCGTCCAACAACACAACGTCCTGGTCCAGCAGCATGGTCCTGAGAAAAGCGGCCCGCTGCCGCATGCCACCGGAAAGCGCGTAGGGATATTGGTGCTCGAAACCCTTGAGGCCGAACTCCTCGGTGAACTCCAAGGCCTGTTCCCGGGCCTGTCGCCGGGGGACCCCCCGCAGTTCCAGTCCCAAGATTGTGTTGTCTAGGACCGAGCGCCAAGGCAGCAGCAGGTCTTTCTGCTGCATGTACCCGGTCCGTCCCAGCCGCCCGTCCGCGCTCCCCGATCGTTCGCCCGAGAGTTCGACAATGCCTGAGTCGGGCTGGTCCAGTCCGGCGATGATATTGAGCAGCGTGCTCTTGCCGCAGCCGCTTGGGCCGATGATGCTGACGAACTCGCCTTCATTCACCGTCAGGTCCACTCCGTCCAGCACGGCCTGCCGCCTGCCGTCAATGACGTAGGACTTATGGAGCGACTCGATCCGAATTTTGGGCCGGACCGCTGTGTCCGTTGACATCTGAAATCTGCCTCTTGGATCTACTTACTGGAATCTACCTGCCGGTGTTTACCTGCGGATGGCCGTTTCAGCCGGGCAAAAAAAGAAGCCGCCAACGGTTGAATATTGACGGCCTAACAAAATAGTTAGCGCTCTAGTCCGATTCCCTCCGCTGGCATTACCCAGATCAGGTTCGCAAGGGTCGGTGGCAATCACGGCCACCCTCTCAGCCCGGCTAAACCGAGCTCCCCTACGTGCCTAGATGATTCGATTTTTAATCGGGGCCCGCACTGCGGGTTCAGGGGGAATTATAGAAGGGACGTGGAATCGATGTCAACATGAACTCCTCGCGCCGCAGCGGGCTTGGCATGGGTTTGGTGAGCCCATTTTCTGACCATTGATTTCTTGACATGAATCTGTGGCCGCCATACAATCCGGCCAACTTAAAGTTCCCGCCGAGGGCGCCCGAAACCAACGCGCCGGTCAAGGTCAGACGCTGAACGAAAACGGTAGAATATAACCGATCCAGAGACGTCCGGATAAGGAGGCCCCAATGCCAGATTGGCCGATAGTGAAATACAAGGAAGAAGGCATGCGCGAAGGCATGCAGATCGAAGATTCCCAGATCTCCGTTGACGACAAGGTCCAATTGCTTGACGCTCTCTCGGAGACCGGCCTGAAGCAGATCGTCGTGGGCTCCTTCGTCAGCCCCAAATGGACCCCTCAGATGGAGCGCATCGACGAGATTGTGTCCAAGTTCACGCCCAAACCCGGAGTCACCTATACGGCATTGGCGCTGAACTCGCGGGGCGTGGAACGGGCCAAGGCCTATTCTCCCCCGCTGACCATCGAGCGGGACAGCTACCCACGGTTGAACTGCCACATGTGCGACGTTTTTGTCCGCCGCAACACCAACCGCACCCAGATGCAGGAGATGGAGCGCTGGCCCCAGATCGTCGCCCAGGCCCAAGAGCTGAACATCAAGGAAGCCGGCATCGGGACCAACGCCAGTTGGGGTTCCAACTTCCTGGGCGAGTTCCCGGTGGACAGCCTCATGATAATGCTGGAGAGGCAACACAGCATGTGGGACGAGGTCGGCATCGACGTGCGCAGCGTGTCCATGGGCGACCCCATGAGCCACTGCACGCCGGCCAAGGTTGAAGAGAGCGTGTACCGGGTCAAGGAAAAGTGGCCCGAGATTAGCCACATCCGGCTGCACCTGCACAACGGCCGGAACATGGCCATCGCCTCGGCCTACGCCGCCATGCGCATCCTGGGCCCCGACGACACCCTGGAACTGGACGGCACCATCGGCGGGTTTGGCGGCTGCCCCTACTGCGGCAACGGCCGCGCCACCGGCATGGCCCCCACCGAAGACCTGCTCCACATGATGGAGGACATGGGCGTCCCAACCGGCGTGGACATCGACAAGCTGATCGACTGCGTCTGGATGGCCGAGAGCATCATGGGACACGAGCTCTACGGACATGTTTCCAAGGCCGGCCCCCGGCCCAAGACCGTGGACCAACTCTACGACATCGACGCCCCGTTCGTGGAGACCTTCGATCAGGCCAAGCATTTCAAGAAGGGCCCGGAGGCCTACGAGGGCGGCATCTACCCGTACAACGAGCCCATCACCAGCCCTTACCGGGACCGGGTCAACGCCGGAACGCCCGCCTACGACGACGTCAACGGCGACTTCCCCTGGAAGCAGGACTGGTTCCCCGCCAAGAACTAACCGGCCCAGGCTTGCCTAGATAAACTGAAGGCGGTCACCCGCATCATGGGGTGGCCGCTTTCAATTCGCGAGTCCCTTTTCCCTGACGGGATGTTCTCAAAGGGGAGGGCATCTGTCGTCTCCCTCCCGCAAGGAGGAGAGTTAGAGAGAGGGCAAAGGTCCCGAATCAACCAACCACCTGTGATGCAGCCAACCCGGTGGCCCGCAACCCCCTTGAGTGCTACCATGTCGCCACCCTCAATCGCGGCATTCACGCGATTAATTCAAAGATGATTGTAAGGAGGCCCAACCTTGGCCACAACCAATCCCACCGACCCTAACAAGATTCGCCTAACCGGTGAGAACTCTTTCATCCGGCTGACGGAACCGTCTGGAGAAAGCCAGACGACCAGGGCCAGTCATTGGCGGGTGCTGTGGTCTCCGGAAGGGGTGGGGCATGTTCTATTCTTTCAGAGCGATCTCGTGAATGACGAGGTGCGGATCTACTCCGACAATATCGCTCTTGCCCGGTGGCTTCAAGACGAGATTGAAAGCCTGCTCTACCCGGATTTTGCTGATCAGAATATGCAGATTATCGACGCCGAATTTGGCAAGAAGGGCGACCACAACACTTTCTGGACCGAGACCATCGAAAGCGACGATGACGTTATTTCCATGACCTGGCACGACTTCATGGAGCCTTATATGTTGGTGGTGCCTGCGGGCAGCGCCTCTGGACGGCCTCACGGGGTTTATAGCTGCTTCATCCCGGCCAGGAAGGCCCAGTTGACCCTCAATGGAGACGTGGCCTCAGGCAAAGTGGTCACCGATCGGCGCGGCGACAAGGACAGCAGCTCCGCCTGTCTAGCCTGGTCCGAAACCTGGGTCCGCCCCTAGCGGCACAGCCGCGTTTTGTTGGGGCGGAGTTTGGTAGGGTCAGGTTGGGAATGACCGATTCGGGCGGTCGGATTGTTGGTGGCCAGGCGACGTTTCGAAGGTTTTAATGACCTTCGCCAATGTCATTCTGAGGAGTGCCGTAGGCCGACAAAGAATCTCGTTGCTCCAAGGAGAATGACTGGCCCGGTTCCAAACGAGGCCGACGCGGCAGAACGAAACCTTTCGCTTCCTCCAGGGTGCCAGTAGAAGGGACACGCCTTCCCGCCACGCTACCAGCCGGGCGCGCCCGGGGTCAGCCCCAGAAGCGCCTGACCGCCGTAGTTGGCTCTTAGGATTTCTTGTAGGACCGTTTTCCGCCCCGTCGCTCCCATTTGAGAGCTGATTCTCTCGTTACCCGACGGCCTTCCTGCGTGAGTTTTGTTCCAGGAAAGCGTTCTTGATGCTCGGCTTCGCGACGATTCAGGTCGTTGGTGATGCCACGGTGAACTATTTTCCCGCCCTTTTTCAACTGATATTTAAAGGTGTCTCTTTCAGCCATGCTATTTGCACCTTATTTTCAGAATTATTTTGTTTCGTATTTAATCATAGTGAGTTTAAGTTAAGAAATATAGTTCTTTCTTTCATGAACCGGTATCAGAGCGTAGATTTAACTGGATAGTTCTTCGTCTTCCTCTTTCAACTGCTGCAGGGTTTGTTCTGTCGCCAAATCTCCGTTTGGCAAGGTTGCTCCGGCCAGTTCGGCACATTGGGCGAGTTGCCGATTCGTTAAGCCGCAATTTTCGAGGTTACACCAGCGAAGGTCTGCACCCGTCAACACGCAATTCTCAAAGTTGCTTTCCCGGAGGTCAGAGCCATCGAAGTACGCGCTACGCAGGTTTGCTCCGCTGAAATTGCAAGCTCGCAGATCCACGCTGCCGAGATTGGAATTTGTCAGGTCCGCCAAGACTAGCGAGATGACCGTCCGCCCATTGCTAATCAGTTGCGATTCTTTCAGAAATTTGACTAGCAGGCCTTTCCGAGAGCCGTCCAGTCTCGTCAACGCATTGTGAGTTCTGGCGAGCGCGATCGCCCTTACAGGTGAGTCGTTGTCCGAGTCAACCAAGCCTTTTTCCAAGACCAATTCGGAGATGCGGTCAAGATACGACCTCAGAGTTTCTTCCTTCGCGCGATCATCCTGCAACTCACGTTCGGTTTGAGCCCGTTGATCGACCCGTCGAGAGAAAAAGCCGAAAGCTCCTGCAATCACGACAACGACGATTGGGGTTGCGACGGCATCAGCCCAGTCGAACCAGGACTTACCCAACAACGCCATTAGAGGGAATGCAATTGTCACTTGATCACCTAGGACCGACGTCGAAATACACGATCATATTGCCGCTACCAGCCGGGCGCGCCCGGAGTTAGCCCCAGAAGCGCCTGACCGCCGTACTCGAAGTTGGAGTGCAGGGCGGCTATGTGCTGCCCGGCGGTGTGGACGTCCCGGAAGAAGAGTTCCAGATCGTTGTGTTCGTGGATGGCGTTGGTGCCCGCCGCATAGAACAACAGGTCCACGGCCCGCACCGACTCCCGCATGGCGTGGGTGATGGCCAGCCTCGCTTGCAAAACCTGCGGTCCGGGGTCGGAGACACCCCGGCATGCCGCCTCCCACACCGCGCCCACCGCGTCCAGAACGTAGGCCCGCGCCCCGCTGATGATGGCCTCGGCCTCGCCGGTGGTAGTCTGTATCGGCGTCCGGTCCCGCAGCAGCGTTGGCGATGCGGTCGACCCCGACTCAGTGGCCAGACGGACAAAGGTGTCCATGGCCCCCCGCGCCATGCCCAAGGCGTTGGCGGCGACCAAGGCCCAACTGGTGACGGTCACCGTGCGCGGGTCGTAGTGGGGTCCTTCCAGGGGAGAGGGACCGTAGAGCAAGTAGGTGCGCTCTTCGGGGACGAACGTTTCTTCAATGACCAAATCGTTGCTGCCGGTGCCCCGCATGCCCAGTGTCGACCAGGTCTCCTCGATGACGCCGGCGTCGGCAGGCACGATCATCATCCTGGTGACTGGAAGCCCTTGGGCATCAAGCGCCGGCATGGGGACACTGCCGTCGCCGTCCATGATGTTGCAGTTCAAGAACAGCCAGTTGGCGTGGTCCACGCCGCTCATGTAGTTCCACCGGCCGCCGACCTTGTAGCCGCCGTCAACTGCTTGGGCCTGGCCCGTGGGCCGGAAGGACCCGGCCACCCTGATGTTGAGCGGCTGGCCGAACAACTCACGGCCCAGTTCCGCCGGTAGCCATCCGGCATAGATGGACACGGCGCTGGCCACGAACGAGCACCAGCCCACCGAGCCATCCACCCTGGAAAGCTCCTCAACGGCCCGGAAGGCGGTTAGCGGGTCGGTCTCCGGGCCGCCGATGGCGCTTGGCGCGTAGAGTTGGAACAACCCGGCCCGGGCCATGGCCTCGGCCAAGGGGCCCGGCAACCTGCATCGGGACTGCATCTCGTCCCTCGCCGCACGGATCTGGGGCGCCAACGCCTTGGCGGCGGCCACCGGGTCATGGGCCTTGGTGCTCGTCATTTATCCTCGCCCGGTCTGGGCTGGGGTTTGCCGCTTAGGCCGAAGCGCAGGCGATGGCTTTGACGTTGCCGGCCATCTCCGGAAGCACGTGGGAGGACCAGGTCTGGCCGCCGTCGCGGGTGCCGAAAACTTCGCCTTTCCTGGTGCAGAAATACACCTGCTCCGGGGCATGTTCGTTGATGGCCACGCCAAAGGTGGTGCTGGCCGGATTGACGCCCTTGTCGAAGCGTTCCCAGGTGTCGCCCTGGTTGGTGGACCGCATGACGCCGCCCGCTTCGCTGCCGAAATTCAGCCCCACGCAGGCGTAGAGGGTGTCCGGGTTGTTGGGCGCCGACTCGACGCCTCTGGAATAGCGGATGTCCGAGAACTTCTCGAAGTTCAGGTTTTCCCAGTTTGAGCCCCGGTCCCGGCTCCGCCAGACGCCGGTGCGGTTGGAGATGAACACCGCCGATGAATCGGCGCCGCCCACGGTCACACCGTGCAGGTCCATCAGGTCGACGTCTCCGTCAAATTCTTTGTTCACGGTTGTCCAGGTCTTGCCGCCGTCGGCGCTGTGGGCCGCCCCTCCCACTTCAAGGGCGGCATACATCTGGTCGGGGTTCTTCGCTTCGATTCCGATGCCCAGGATGCGGGTGGCGAAGGCCATCTGGACTGAATCTTGGTTGATGATGGTGGCCAGGTGGTCCCAGTTCTCGCCGCCGTCGGTGGACTTGAAGACCTCGCTGCCCTCCGTGCCCAGGAACATGTTTTTAGGGTCGTTGGGATGAAACTTGATGGACCAAACGTGGCGGCCCTCGGCCATGTTCATGCGCTCGAAGCTGTCGCCGCCGTCCTTGGACCGGTAGACGCCCCGCTGGGTGCCCACAAAGATGGTCTTGGCGTCGTTGGGGTGGATGGCGATGGCCCGCACCTGGGGCGAAGGCGGCATGCCCTTGGCCAACTTTTCCCATTTGCCTTCCGATTCCTCCTTGCGGTAGAGACCGTCCGCTTCCGCGCCGACATAGATAAATGTCTTTCCTGGCATATCCATTCCCTCCGGGCGAAATTTCTAAGTGGTTCCAGTCTAGTAATGGGGTCATTTTGCGCAGACCGGCGCGCCTTGTCAATCGGCGGGCTTTGAGCGCCTAACTGTCCCGGGCGAGGACCAGGCCCCACACGCTGGCCGCTCCGGCATCTTTCAGGGCGTCGGCGCAGGCGGATATGGTGCTTCCCGTGGTGGCGACGTCGTCAACCAGCAATATGGACAGGCCTTCCACTTCATCTGACGCCACAAAGCTTCCGGCGACATTGGCCCGGCGCTGTTCGCTGGACCGGGCTTCCACCTGGGGCGGCGAGTCCGTGGGGCGCTTTAGAAGGTCTTCGCGGACCGGCATGTCCAGCAGCTTCCCGGCCTCCTTGGCCAGCAGATGGGACTGGTTGTAGCCGCGGCTGCGCAGGCGGCGTGGGTGGAGCGGAACGGGGACCAGCACTTGGCTGGTTGATTCGATCAGAAGTTTGTGATGCTTCAGGTAGCCGGCCAGCAACCCGCCCAACACCGGTGCGGCTGCCCGCCACCCCCGGTACTTGAGACGGTGCACCGCATCCCGCAGCGGTCCCTCAAATAGGTAAGGGGCCCTGATCCCGTCAATTTTGGACGGGTGCTCCAGACACGATTGGCACTGACCGTTCACATTGGGTTGGGCGCAGGTGTCGCAGAAAGGTTGCTCCAATCTCCGGAGACCCTCGATACACCGCGCGCACAATACATCCCCCTCCCTGCGGCACCCAACACAATGTAGAGGCAACAACAGGTCCAGGGCCGATCGGGCCAGGCTTCGGAAGGCGGTGTGGAGTGACGGCGTGACTATCTCGGACATTTCTCAGCTATGGTCCCGGATTCGTGGCAGTAGCTTCGGGTTTGACGGCCGAGGCTTGACCGATGGGAGGCTGCTGGTTAACATAACAAGTAGAAACAACGACTCCCTATCTCCGGCGCGCCGCCTGGTTCATCCTGCCAGGCGGCGTGTTTATTTTCAACCGTCCTTCCACTTGGCCAGTACCTCCCGGTCTCTGGGAAAGGCCAGGTCGGGGAGCCGGTCCAGATCGAAAAACCCGACTTCCAGCGCCTCCGGTCCCGCCGCCAGGGTTCCTCCCGTTTCCTGGGCAACGTATACCGCCACCATCACTGGGTTTCCCGGTTCGGAAAACAGACCTATCAGGTCTCCGGGTTCAACCTTCAACCCCGTTTCTTCCAAGACCTCCCGGGCCGCGGCCAGCTCCACAACTTCGCCTCGGTCCACGTAACCGCCGGGAAGTCCCCATTGTCCGTAACCGAGCTCGGTGGCCCGGCGGATCATCAGCACCTTGCCATCCCGCGGCACGATGCATATGACCGCCACCTTGGGGTCGTAGAACATGACGCGGCCGCAGTCCGGGCACACGGGCCGGTCCTGTCCAAAGACGTCTTTGGTCTCCAGGGCGGCGGCGCAGGATGGGCAGAATTTGTCTTCTTGGTCCAAGAAACCACTCTTTTATGATGGTGGCGTTGGTTTAGACGGCAGTGCCGCTGATTATAATATGCCCTGGCCCCAATGCACCGGTGCTCCTGTCAGCGCCTGGATGTTGCGGAAAATCCGGCCGGAGACCGGGGAGTAAAGCCAGATCATCGAACGTTTCAGGCGTTTCAGGCGTTTCGGGCGTTTCATCACCCCCAAGACATACGCGGCGGGCTATCTGTTGTCGTCGATCGCGGTGGTGGTGATCGTCATCGCCATGGTGGTGCTGGGTGAGTACACCAAGACCAGAGGACGGTTTCTGCTAACGGCCCTGGTGTTGGGAGCATACTTCTTCTCCGGCCTGGGACCGGCTTGGTTGGCGCAGCGGCGGCCCGGCGCACCGGTGTCCGGGGTCGCGTTGGTGGCCGCCGCCGCCGCCCTGCTGCTGCTGCTGACTGGGATCTGGGGCACGCCCAACTCCGACGCCTTCTGGAAGAGCGCCGCAATCGTGACTTTGTTGGCCCTGGTCCTGGCCTACTTTGCTGTGGTGGACCTTCAGCAGGGGAGGCTAACCCGCAGCTTCGCCGTCAAAAGCGTCGCGGTCGCGGCCTTCATTGCTTGCTTGGGTATCGCCGCCGGGATCAATTGGCCGCCCTACTGGTGGGTCTTCACCCTGGCGGTGATCGTGTGGGCCGGCGCTCTTCTGGCTCCGCCGGTATTTTATCTGGGGAGACGAATGGGGAGACGGTTTCAGGGCCGCTGACTCCGCATCAGGTCCTCGACCTGCTGGCGCTCGGGCATGGAGTCTTGGGCACCGGTCCGGGTCACGGCCAGCGCCCCGGCGGCGGAGGCGACCGTTACCGCCTCTTCCAGATCCTTGCCCTGGGCCAGCGAGACCGCCAGCGCGCCGTTGAATGCGTCTCCCGCCGCAACCGAGTCCACCGCGTCCACATCGAACGGCGGAACCATGCCGCGGCTGTCACGGCCGGCGAAGTACGCGCCCTGGACCCCCAGCTTGACCACCGCTGTGACCACGCCCCGGTCCAACAGGACTGACGCGGCCCTGGCCGCCGATTCGGGCCCGGTCACGGGGAATCCCACCAGCGCCTGGGCCTCGGTCTCGTTGGGGGTGATGACGTCGCAGATACTCAGGAGCTGGTCGCCGACCGGCCTGACCGGTCCTGGATCCAGCATGACGGCCACGCCCTGGGCTTTGGCGTCCCGCGCGGCCTCCAACGACAGTTCCAGCGAGACCTCCAGTTGCAGCAACAAGGCCGAGGCGCCCGGCAACAAGCGTCTCACCGCCGCCGCTTCCGGCGGACCGCAGGTGTCGTTGGCGCCGAGTACCTGGGTAATGCAGTTCTGCGCCGTCTCATCGACGCCGACGACTGCGATGCCCGAATTTTCCTCGGGGTTGACGCCGACGCCGGAGATGTCCACGCCGGCCGCCGCCAGGCCGTCGAGCAACTGGGGGCCGAATATATCCCCGCCGACCCGGCCCACCATGGCGGACCTGGCCCCCATGCGGGCGGCGGCCACGGCCTGGTTGGCGCCCTTGCCTCCGGCGTAGGTGAGGAAGCGCGTCCCTACCACCGTCTCCCCCGGCTGAGGGAACCGGGCCGAAAAGGTCACCAGGTCCATGTTGATCCCGCCCAGGACTATTATCTTCGGTGCCTGCTGGGGTGGTTCTTGGGTCATTTCACGCCACGTCACGTCCATGGGGCCGGCCTTCAGCGGCTACCACGCTAGCACCAGCGGCCTAGGAGGGTCAACGAGATGGCAGCCATGGTGGCGGATGAGCCCATGTTATAATCGCACGGCATTTTCGGACGCCTGATCTACGAATAAAACCGAGAACAAAACTGATCGTCCCGGAGAATCAAAAATGGCTGCAGCGTTGGACAACATCAAGGTCGTCGACCTGACCCGCACACTGGCCGGGCCCTTCTGCACCATGTTGTTGGGCGACATGGGCGCCGACGTGGTCAAGATTGAAGAGCCGACGGCCGGCGATGAGACCCGCAAATGGACCCCATTTTGGAACGGCGAGAGCTGCCAATTCCTGACCTTCAACCGCAACAAGCGAAGCCTCGCGGTTAACCTGAAGGAACCCGAGGGCGTCAAAATAGTGCGGGAGTTGGCTGCCGGCGCCGACGTGATGATTGAGAGTTTCCGGGCTGGGGCCCTGGAGCGGATGGGCCTCGGATACGAAGAGATAAACAAGTCGAATCCGGGCATCGTTTATTGTTCCATCTCCGGGTACGGGCGCACCGGGCCGATGGCCGACATGCCGGGTTACGACCTGTTGATCCAGGCTTATAGCGGGCTGATGAGCCTGACCGGCGACCCCGACGGCCTGCCCCTGCGGGTGGGTTTCTCGTTGGTGGACCTGTTCGCCGGAATGATGGCCTACGGCACCATCGTGACCGCCCTCCGCCAGCGGGACCAGACCGGCAAGGGGCAATGGGTGGAGGCAGCTCTGCTGGACGGGCAGGTGGCGACTCTGAGCTACCACGCAACCGGGTTTTTGGGGACCGGCGTTGAGCCAACGCGGATGGGGTCGGGCCACCCCAGCCTGGTGCCCTACCAAAGCTTTTCGTCCTCCGACGGCCATTTCATCGTCGGCTGCGCCAACCAGGGACTTTGGGAGCGCCTCTGCAACGCCATCGGCCAGACCGGTATGTTGGAGGACACTCGCTTCGCCACCAACACCGACCGGGTGGAGCACCGGGCCGAGTGCGTGGACGCCCTGAACGAGATATTCAAGCAGAACACCACCGACCACTGGGTTGGGTTGATCGTCGAGGCCGGCGTGCCCTGCGGCCCGATCAACCGCGTTTCAGAGGTGGTCTCGAACCCCCAGGTCTTGGCCCGCAATATGATCTCTGAAGTGGAACATCCCAACATTCCCAACCTGAAATTTCCCAGTTCCCCGTTGAAACTGACCGACTCTCCGGCCACCATACGCCGGGTCCCGCCGCTACTGGGCCAGCACAACGAGGAGGTCCTGTGCGAGGCGGGCTATTCACCGGAAAAGATCGCCGATCTGAGGGAGCGCGGGGTAATTAGCAGCTAGGCACGAGTGCTCAAAACCGGTGGTGCTTTTTATACTGGTGCCTACTATCAGAAAACGCTGTTACGCCCATCCGCTCACCATGAGCGGAATTAGTAACGTTGATTATTGCGGCCAAGCACTGGTTTAAGAATATGCCTGCAAAAAAACTGCGATTGATACATACCTCGGATACCCACCTGGGCGACTCCACCGGCCATCCCCAGTCGGCCCAGGCGTTGGCCTCGGTGGTGGACGCGGTGTCCCATAATGGCGGCGACATGCTGCTGCTGGTGGGCGACGTTTTCGACAACGAACGTGTCTCAGACGAGGTGCTGGAGTGGTTCTTGGGTCAGATGGGCCGGGTCAAGGCCCCGGTGGTTGTGCTGCCGGGGAACCACGACCTGATCCATCAGAGTTCGGTATATCACCGTGAGCCCTTCAAGAACGCCCCGGACAACGTATTTATCTTCAGGGAGACCGGGGGCGAACTGCTGTCATTTCCAGGTCTCGGTATCGACGTTTGGGGCCGGGCCATGCCCATGCATACCCCGGATTTCAGGCCCCTGGAAGGGATGCCGCCGCCCGTTGCGGACAATTGGCTGGTGGCCTTGGCCCACGGCCATTTCCATTTTGAAGAGGACCGGGACCAGAGGTCTTCCCCCATCTACCCCCAGGAAGTCGCCGATGCCGGTTGCCACTACCTGGCCCTGGGTCACTGGGACCGCCACGTGGACGTGTCCCAAGGAGGCGTGACGGCGGTCTATTCGGGATGTCCCCTCGGCCCCATCGGTAGTCCCGGCGCCGGAGAGGTGACGGTGGTGGACCTGGACCCGCAAAACGGGGTTTCCTTCCGTCAGGTGAGCATCAACTAGGCCTTACCTGCCGGGCGATGCATGGTCGGTCCGGCGGTAATCGGGCGGGAATTATGAGTTTCTTGCTCTAATTTCCTCCAGGATTCCCGCTGCCGGCATCCATGTGCCCGGCTCCGGGTATTCGCCGCCGTTCCAATCTATGAGGTGCTCCTCCGACCGGAAGAGGTTGTTTTGGCCTCAAGTGCCACCTCGGTGGATGACGGCTTCTTCGGGCGACACCCGTACGAGCTTCCCTTGGTCCGCTTCGATAAAGATACGGTCAGCGCAATGGGCACAGGCGTCATCCAGCCTGATGCGGTTTTCACGGTATTGGCTGTTGACCAACAGCAGGAAGTCGATCGCTCAAGGAATGCCGAACCGCTCACCGTCGTCCAACGTCACGGTATGGAAAGAGAATCCTAAACCGCTCAGAAATCCCTCGTGGTCTTCGGCCAGGGTGTAATTCTTTAGCGGTTGGCCATCGGGAAGAGCCAAGAAGCCGAGCCAGGTCAACATTCGGATCCCGTTGGCCGTTTCTTCGGGTCCGATGTTCACCGCAGCCTCGATGTCTTCAGGCGATGACCGAAGTAAACCGCTTTGTCGGCACCATAATATCTGCCGTGCCATCAGCTTCTCGCTGTCGGTTAGCAGTATGGTCGCCCGGTCCCAGGTGGCAACTTGATCGCGCCAATGTTGCGCAAGGTCTGCGCGCTCCTCATCGGTCATGATCCCAATGGCCGAATTGACTGCCTGTATCTTTTCCGCGGTTTCCAACGTGCTGTGCCACAGCGCGTCCATGCGGTTTGCCATTTCCCACCGGACCTCCAAGTCATCGGCCAAACCGAGCCGGTGCATGGCTTGAGGAACGGTGGTGATACGCAGCCCCGACGCCCAATCGTTGATAAGCAAATTTTCGACCGCGCTCTCGTGCATGTCTACTCCACACTGGAACCTTCTACCGGGTTGGCCGGTTTGCTCAGATCGCTTCCGCTTGCTTCATCGGGCACCGCTCGTTTGCGTAAGAGCAAAAGACACAACAGTCTTCCTTTTTGGGTCTCAACACAGTCTTGCAGTTTACGCATTCGTAGAAGAACTGGCACGCGTCCGTTGGCATGTCCGCAGTCTGATAATGCCCGCATTGAGGACAGGCCAACGTCGCTTTAGTGATTGTTTCCATACTGGTTTTCCTCCTGATTTCCTGGACCGTTATTGAGCGAATCGGCGTAGATTGGAGAAGGCCAATTTCCCCAACTCGTACCCTTCTTGCACAGTCAAGATAGCGATATTGCTCTTGCCCCGGGCCCACTCCTGGGCTTCTTCGACGGATGGGAAGAAGTACACCTGATGGCAGAAATTACTCCAGATCGCCTCGACCGACGACACATCGTGGACTTTGGGGTCGATTGTTGCTACGGAGACCACCGCGGTCTCAGGTGTGGAGTTTTCAACTTCGTTCGGAGTGACCGTAAGGCGGACCAGCGTGCCGCTGAGCGGCGACTCCGATTCAACCACCACGGTTTCGCCGAGCATCGCGGGCAAGAACAGGGTGTCCCAGGCACACCAGGTCCGGAGGGGTCTGCCGTTAACGATTAACCGGTGGGCCCATTCCTGGTTCAGCGACAGTCCGACCAATCCGATGATATTGTCATTGGAATCCCTTTCGGTGATTTGCCGCAGAAACTCGTCGGCCCTTTCAAAGGGGATTCCCAAGCCCTCGGCGATCTGGGCGGTCATCTGCTGGGTGACTGGTTGGCCTTGTCCGAGAGTACGCCACATTTTGATCAGAAGCCGTGAGTTGTCATCCCCGAAATCTGGTGGGATGCCCGCATCGTTAAGGTTCTTTGCGATCTCTTCGATACTTGGGCTCTCGCTCTTTGATTCGATGGCGGTCATGGTTTGCCTCAACTTATTTGATGAATCCCGGGAGATACGGTTGCCCCGCGAATCCAATGGATGAAGATTAGCGAGTTTACGTGGGCCGGCCATCCGGGTAACCACGTAAATATGGCAATAAAAAAGGGCGCTGGCGCGCCCCCGGTTGGCGGAGAACACTTAGATATCCCTAGTCCGGGTTACAAGACACCTTGTTTCAGAGCAAATACCGTGGCGTCGGCGCGGCCACGGGCCCCAATCTTCGAATAGATGTTGCCGATGTGACGCTCCACCGTCCTGATGCTCAAAACCAATTCTTCGGCGACCTCGTTGTTTGTCTTTCCGCTGGCCACCAACCGCAGCACCTGAGTTTCCCGGGGGGTTAGTCCCGCCGGCGGGGCCTTAGCGTGGCCTCGCGGGCCGCCGGCATTTGCGTTAATGACATCTCCGCCCGGCGCATCCCCGTCGGGACCGGTCACCGTTGCTGAATCTTCTGAGCTTAGAAATTGACGAAGGGAATTGATCACGGCTTCAGTATCGCCCAGGTACGGCGCCGTCGACTCGCCTTCCAGGATGGATAACCGGGCGTTGGGGATGCGTGAGGCCAGGTTTCGCGCAGCTTCACCCGGAATCCAAGATATTTCCGGGCGGCTGAAAACCAATGTGGGAGCTTCGACATTCGGCAGCATCGCTGAAACATCGATATCCTTCACGGCATCCAAGGCCGCCCTCATGACCTCTGGTGTAACGCTCTCCCGGAGGTTTTCCGCGGCCATGCGTCCGACCTCCCCTTCAGACCACCCCAGAGCCAGATGGGCGCAGGTGTCGGTCATCAACTGCCAATCGTGGTCCAGCAATCCCCGCCAAGCGTCTAGCCTGGGAGAAAAAATCTCGGCCCCCTTGGACCACGAGCACCACAGGACCAGACTGGATACCCGGTCCGGGTTGGATGCCGCGTAAGCTATCGCCACCGGCCCGGCGTTGGCGGCGGCAAATAACGCGAATCGTTGGAGACCAAGGGACTCGACCACCGCCTCCAAGTCCAAGATCTGCGCCGCCAACGAATGGTCATCGACTTCCCGGTCTGAGAACCCGGTGCCCCGGACGTCGTACCGGACCAACATCCGATTCTCCGCCAGGCTCTCGTACCAGCGGACACACTCCGGGACCTGGAGTAATTCAACGTGGCACCAAGGGGACCCGGCCATGTACACCAGGGGCTCCCCAGTCCCCAGCGTCCACAGCGCGATGCCAACTCCGTCGGCGGTCCTGGCGTATTGGATTGGGGCGTCCATGCTCCACATTATGGTATTGGGCGCGGTGCGGCACAAGCTATGGTGCTTGGGTCCGCTTGAAAACGACCGCCCTCCGGCCAGCCACGGGTTTCCCCAGCTACGGGATTCCAATGATGAGATCAGACGCCCTTTCAGCGATCATGATGGCCGTGGCATTGGTGTTGGCCCGGGGAATCTCCGGCATCACCGATGCGTCGATCACCCGCAGTCCGTCCACCCCGCGCACCCGGCACCATTGATCGACCACCGCATCGGGGTCGGATGCCGGGCCCATCCGGCAGGTGCCGCAGGTGTGGCCGGCGATGGACAGATTACCGGCGATCCAACTGTCCAGCAAAGCATCGGAGCCGACTTCTTCTTCCGTGGGTGCGATGCGGCCGCTTATGACCGCTTTAAACCTTTGGTTCTCGAATAGCCGGACGCATTCACGGACGGCCTCGCGCAGCCTCTCCCTGTCTGATGCATCTTCCAGAAACCGGTAATCCAAGTCGGGTTGGACGTTCGGGTCGGCCGCAGTGATGGTCAGTTCGCCTGCTCCTCGGGGAAACTCCAACCGGCAGCCGACGCGTATCTCGTCGGCTTCGTGGCCGAAAGGCCCGGACGTAAGCGGCTGAATCTGGATGTCGTTTTTAACCGTGGAACCCTTGGCGGTGAAGCGCAGGCCGACCTGGTTCCTCGGCGAGCCGCTTTCCAGGGTGTATCCATCCACCGGTTGGAACCGCAGCGTGACCGCCGGATGGTTCTTCATGTTCCGGCCCACACCGGGCGATTCGTGGACCACTGGAATCCGCAAGCGGTCCAGAGCCGACTTCGGCCCGACGCCCGAGAGCATCAATAGTTGGGGAGAGGCGATGGCCCCGGCGCTCAAGATGATTGTTTCTCCAGAAAGATCGAATACCTCCCCGCCGCTCTCCGCCTCTACCCCCACCGCCCGTTTTCCCTCGAATACTACCCTGTGGACAGTGACGTTGGGCTTGATGGTCAAGTTGAGCCGGTTTCGGCAGGGGTCAATGTATCCGATGGCGGTGCTGATCCGGACGCCTTCGACATAATTCAGAGGAATTGCCCCGGCGCCCTCACCGTCCGGGTCGTTCATATCCGGGTCGTCCCGGTAGCCGGCCGCCAAGCAGGCCGAGTGGAAGATTCTTTGCAATGGCAGCCAATCCTCCGGCTTGTGCCGCTTAACCGTGATTGGGCCCGATGTTCCATGGAAATCGCCTGATATGTCCAGGTCGGTCTCCAATTTCCGGAAATACGGAAGCACCTTGGCGTAGGACCACTCGTCGTTGCCGAGTTCGGCCCAGTGGTCGAAATCCCCCGGCAATCCCCGGAGGAAAATCTGGTGGTTGATGGCGCTGGTGCCCCCAAGGACCTTGCCCCTGGCCACTGCGGCGGTCCTGCCGCCTTGTGGGCCGGTGGCACCCTGAAACGACCAATTGTGCTGGGCGCCGGCCTCGGACGCCCGCTGGTTGTGGTCATGTTTGATCTCGTCCGGCATCCGGTCCAGGTCCGGGTAGTCTGGTCCGGCCTCTAGGAGGAGGACCGACCGGTCCGCGTCTTCGGACAATCGGGCGGCCAGTACGCAGCCGGCGGAACCGCCGCCAACGATAATCACGTCGTATTTCATGGAAACCTCATGCTCTTGCATTGAACGCCGCAATTATAATCCGCGTCGCCAAAGCGTCTGTCATGGAGGGTGCCCAGAAAACCCGGCTGCGCCGGCGCCGGTGGGATAGAATGTCTGAGCAGAAAACTTGAGGGGGGACAACCTGATGTCGATCGTGAACACAGTATTGGGACCGGTGGCGACTGCGGACCTGGGCTTCACCCTGAGTCACGAACACCTGGCCACCAACGCCGCCGGCATTCTCCGCACCTTTCCCGAACTCATCGACCGTCCGGGGATCATCGAGCAGGCCAAAGCGACTTTGAAGGAAGCCTATGATGAAGGACTCCGCACCATCATCGACGTTAGCACCATCGACCTGGGGCGGGACGTCGAGATGATGAGGGAGGTTTCCCAGGCCACCGGCGTGCAGATAGTCGCCGCCACCGGCAACCACCTGGCGGTGCCCCGCCCGTTCGAGGAACTGGCCCCCGAGGTCATTGCCGACCTCTACGTCAGGGAGATTGAGGAAGGGATCGAGGGGACCGGGATAAAAGCGGGCATCATCAAGGTTGCCAGCGACGCGGGAGGTGTCACGCAGGCGCAGGAGATCGTGCTGCGCGCCGCGGGCCAGGCTCAGGTCCGCACCGGCGTCCCAATATCAACCCACACCTGGTCGCCGGACCGCGTGGGGGACCGGCAGGTGCAGGTCCTCATGGAAGAGGGTGTTGATATGGACCGGGTCTATATCGGCCACAGCAACGATGATTTCAACATGGAGTACCTGCTAGGCCTTCTGGACCGGGGTGTCTGGTTGGGACTGGACCGCTTCCCCGGTGGACGCCGCCCCGGCACACCCCGGTGGGAGCAGCGGACCGAACTGGCGAAGAAGCTGATCGACGCGGGCCGCGCCGGCCGGATCATGCTCTCCCACGACCACTCGGTGCCCAAGGCCCGGTACGGGGCGGCGGTACAGGAAGAGCGGTTCCAATACAACCCCGATGGTTACAACTTCATCACCCGGAAGGTGCTCCCCCGCCTAAGGGAACTGGGCGTCTCAGATGAAGTCATCCACCAGATAATGGTCCTGAACCCGCGGCGGTTCTTCGAGGGGAGCTGAGGTTCGGGCGGCCAGCTTACTATGTTTTACTATGTAATGAATCTGTCGCAAACTTTAGGATCAACATCTAGATAAATTGACCGAGCAAGTTCGGCTCTTTAGTGAGATGGATGGTGATGGGGGTTCTAAATTATGAAAGATGAAATTCTTACCTATTGGGAAATGTGCGGCCGCCAGGGTATGGCTTTGCAAAGAGGAATGTATTTCAAAAATGCGCCTTCTCACGGAGTAATTTTGATGTCACGCCGTAGGAACGCCCCCTACGCTGACGAAATGAGTGAGGATGAGTCAATTCTCATATACGAAGGTCACGACGTTCGACGCAACTCTGAAACACCTGATCCGAAGGTTATTGATCAACCGTTTTTTGAGACTAACGACAAGCCATCTCAAAACGGATTGTTCGCTGGCGCCGTGAAGAATTTTAAGGGAAACGGAGCAGATGCGGCGATTTTTCGGACTTACGAGAAGATGCGCCCAGGGGTTTGGACGGATCGCGGCTTATATCGTCTTGTTGACTTCAGTTATCAACAAGATGGGCCGCGGAAGGTTTTCAAATTTTGGATGGAATCGGCGGGATTTGATTCTACCTCCGCTCAAGAGTCATCAGAGATTAATATGGTCGTTTCGCGGCAAATCCCCTCGTGGGTCAAGCAGTTGGTGTATAAACGTGACAAGGGCAAATGTGTGATATGTGACGCCGTAGATCAGCTTCATTTTGACCACGAGTTCCCATTCTCGAAAGGCGGAACGAGTGTTCTTCCCGAAAACGTTCGGATTCTTTGTGCCCGCCATAATTTGGAAAAAGCAGCCAAGATCGAATAGAGGCCGCCAAGGTACCGCCCACATCTAAGCCGCGGAATAGCCCCCGTCCACCGCCAGCACCGCGCCGGTGACATAATTCGAGGCTTGGCTGGCTAGAAAGACGGCGGCGCCGCCGAGTTCCGACGGTTCGCCCCAGCGGCCGGTGGGTATCCGGCGGTTGATGTTGTCGTAGCGCTCCGGGTCGGCGTCGGGGATGCCCCGGGTCAGGTCGGTTACGAACCAGCCGGGAAGGACGGCGTTCACCTGGATGTTGTCCTTGGCCCAGGCCACCGCCAGGTCCGATTTCATCCCCCGACGCGTCGGGGTCGACTCCGGTCGGAGCTCTTGGTCAGTTGGACCAGGCCGCCCTTGCTGGCGGCGTAGGGCGCGCCCCAATCGCTGCCGAAGACCGAATACATGGAACCCACGTTGATGATCTTGCCGCCGCCGGCCTTGACCATGTGGGGATAGGCCTCTTTGGATGCCAGAAATGCCCACCGCAGGTTCACGTCGACCACCGAGTCCCACTGGGCGGCGGTCAACTCCTGGGGCTGGGCCCTGATGGCGATGCCCGCGTTGTTCACCAGGATATCCAGCCGGCTCATATGGTCCATCGTGTCAGCGACCATGCGCTGGACCGCCGGCTCCTGGGTGATATCGACGGTGATGCTGCGGGCCTCGACGCCCAGGGCCCGGATGTCCTCCAGGGCCTGAGCGGTCTTCTCGACGCTGCGGGCGGCGATCACAATGTTGGCCCCAGCGCCGGCCAGTCCCAGGCGATGCCCAGGCCAAGCCCGCCGTTGCCGCCGGTGACGACGGCTACTTTGCCCGTTAGGTCAAATTGGCTCTGTTTAGTCACGTTTAGTCGTCCCGGAACCTGGGCATCACTTTTTCACCGAACAGCCGCATTGACCGCTCCACCTGCTGCGCCGGTATCTGGCCCACGTTCGGGTTCAGCAGAATATTGCGGACGCCGATGTCCCGCAGCTCCTCCAGCTTGCCCGCCACGGTGGCCGGCGTCCCGGCCAAGAAGGCATGTTCCACCACTTCGCCCGCTGGGGGAGGGGTCCCTGGAGGACGAGGCGGCGCGCCACCGGGATTGAACCGGACCCGGGCGTCCAGCAGGTGGGCCCGGTACCGGGCCAGGGCTTCCTCGGCCACCTCCAGCCCCTGCTGGTCGCTGTCGCAGACGAATAGCAACCGTTGGGCCCAGGTCTGGTCCAGGACATCCTCCACCTGGGTCTCGCTCAGCCCCGATTCTTCCAGCGCACTCCGGTAGCGGCCAAACCGGTGGCGGAGGGTGTCCAGGGTCTGGACGCCGATCAACACCGGCCTTCCGGCCTGGCCCATTTCGACCATTGATTCCTCGGAGATGCAGGCCCGGACGATGGGCGGATGGGGTTTCTGGTAGGGCTGGGGCCGCAGGCCGGGGAACGACAGGTCCCAAAAGCGGCCTTTATGCACCACGTCTTTGCCGGTCCAGGCCTTCACCAACAGTTCCTCTGCCTCGTCCAGCATCTCCCGGCCCTGTTCCAGGGTGATGCCGAAACCGATGTACTCGTATTCGTTGAAGGCCGAGCCCCGGCCGGTGCCCACGATGAGCCGGCCATTGCTCAGGTTATCCAGCAGTGATGTCTGCACCGCCAGGCGCACCGGGTGGTGCAGCGCCATCTCAACCACCGCGAAGCCGATCTTGACCCGTTTGGTCCGGACGGCCACGGCGGCCCCGAAGACCACGGGGTCGGCGTAGGCCACCGCGCCGTCGAAGTGGTGCTCGGTGAGCCAAACGGCGTCGAAACCCACCTCCTCGGCAAGTTCTATCTCGCGGAGGGTCTGGGCGATCACCTCATGGTCGGCGTTCGGGTCGGCGCTGATCGAGAAAACGAAGCTGCCGAAACGCATCGATGCTCCTGTTAAGCCTGATTGATCCAGTCGGCCACCCGCTCGGCAATCATGATCGTGGTGCAGTTGGTATTGGCCCGGATGCAGTTGGGCATGACGGACGCGTCGGCCACGCGCAGGCCTTCCAGTCCTTTGACCCTGCACTGCTGGTCCACCACCGCCATGGGGTCGTCGTCGGGCCCCATCTTGCAGGTGCCGGATATGTGTTGGGACGTGGTGACGTTCCGTTTCAGCCAGTTGTCCAAGGCCTCGTCCGATTCCAACTCGCCGGGCTCGGGCTCCAAGAGCCTTTTCACTATGGGCTTGTAGTCGTCGTGTTCCAAGACCTGAACGCACTTCCTGACCGCCTCCCGGAGCCGGGCGAGGTCCCGGGGGTCGTCTTGGAAGTAGTTGTAGTTCAGTTCGGGCTGAACGTTGGGGTCGGTGGAGGTGATCTTCAGGTGGCCGGAGCCATAGGCCAACTCCAAGATACAGGTGAACCGGATGCCCTCGGCCTCCAAGGGGTCTCCGGAGATCGGAGACGAGAACGAGGACGCCATGATCTGCATGTCGTTTCTAAGGTCAGAGCCCGCGGCGGTGTACCGGACGGCCACCTGGGTCCGTGGGTCCTCCGGGTTGAGGGGGAAATCGTCTAGGACCTCTACGGGCACGCGGATGTTCGGATGGTCTCTCAAGTTCTGTCCCACTCCGGGCGCTTCGAGGACCACTGGTATTCCCAGGCCATTCAGCACCGCGGCAGGACCGACCCCGGATAGCATCAGCAGTTGCGGGGAGCCGATGGCGCCGCAGGTTAGGATTATCTCCGAGCCCTCGACCATGAAGCGTTCGCCATTGCTCTCCACCTCGACCCCGGTGGCCCGCTTGCCTTCAAAGATAACCCGGTGGGTGACAACGTCGGGCTTGACGGTCAGGTTCAAGCGGTGCCGGCAAGCGGCCAGATAGGTCAGTGACGTGCTCATGCGGATGCCGTTGGGGTTATTCATGGGTATCGGCCCAACGCCGCCCGACTCGGGGTGGTTCATGTCCGGATCGTGGGGATGGCCTTGGGCGCGGCAGGCCGCATGGAAGGCCTTCTGGGCGGGCAGCCAGGTGTCCTCTTTGAAGCGGCGCACCGGGATCGGCCCCTCCGACCCGTGGAAATCGTCGTGGATGTCGGTGTCGGTCTCCAGTTTTCTCAGATAGGGCAGCACGTCGGTGAAACCCCATTGGTCGTTGCCCATGGCGGCCCATCCGTCGTAGTCCTCCGGGATTCCCCGCAGCAGCATCTGGCCGTTGATGGCGCTGGAGCCGCCTACCACCCGGCCCCTGGGGACGGGCATGGGATCGGGCTGCTCTGGGGTCGTGTTCCCCTGGAAAGACCAATTATGAGGCGCGTCCACGGCCGATGCCGTCTGGTTGTAACCAAATTTCAGGTCGTCGGGGTAATGTTCGAATTCCGGATAGTCCGGCCCCGCCTCCAACAGCAATATGGACTTGCCGGGGTCGTCCGAAAGCCTGCTGGCGATGACGCAGCCAGCGGAGCCGGCGCCGACGATGATGTAGTCGTATTTCATTGGGTCCGCTCCTTCTACAAAGTTTCTGGGATTTTCTCTAGCGGTTGGCGGCGCCCTTTAGATGGGCCGCGAAAAAGTCGAGCTTCCCTGGCCAAGACAGTTGGGCGGCGTCCTTCTTGTAACGGTGGGAGGTGTAGTCCATGAAGGCGCGGTCCGCGCTCCGGTAGGCATGGAACTGGCGGCCGATCTGGATGAATCCCAGTAAGATGCCGTTTCCACGCCCGCCAAACCTGGAAGGTCCTGTCTGTCCGGGCCCCTTGGCAGGCCGACGGCATTATCGCATATCAGACCGGCAGCGGCATCTCTAGGATGAGTTTATTCGGGATCTACTCTCCTAGATGGAGGAGGAACTGCAGGTCGGACATATTGCGTTGGAGCAGAAGTCCCCTGGCATTGATCTCTGGAATCATTGCATTGCCGGCAACCAGGTAGAAGTCGTCCACAGTGTCGGCGTACTGGAACTCCAGGTTGAGCCAAACCAGGACCCGGCCGAGGTATTCCTCGGCTTCTTGGTGGAGTTCCAAGGCGCCTTCCGGCGGGGAGAGGCTCTGCGTGCGATCGACCAGAGCCTCTGTGGACGTAAGCCGGGAAACGCGCCTGATGGCCGCCTCACTGGCGGTCATTCGAGTTGAGAGGTCATTCGTCCGCTGGTCCAAGATAGCCTCTTGGTCGGCCAGAATGGGTTCCAAGGACGCGAGATATTCGGCGATGGATGCCCGAACTGGGTCTTCCCACTTCCCCAGCCAACGGCGGAACTCGGACTCGAAGGTGTCAAAGTTTAGTCCGGTAACGGTCTCGATGGCATGGGACAAACCGAACCCGAGGCCGATGTCCACCACCGCCTCTTTACCGGACAGAGGGCCGTAGGTCTCGTTCAAATAACGGACGGCCATGTAGGCTTCGGCATACTGGAGGGATAGTTGGTCCTGATCGATGGGGGAATTCCAGTCCGACTGACTCTCAAGGGTAGCGAGGCTGAACAGTCCGTCTGACTGGGCCGCCGTGCGCGCTAAGTCAGAGGCCGAATATTTCCGCAGCAGAGTGGCATTGGCGCGGGGACCCGACAACACGATGTCGAATTCGTAATAACGGGAAAGCCCCTCGGCCAGCCAGGCCGGCAGAGACCTCTGGTTGGCCAGGTCGTCGAACACCAGGTGCACGTACTCGTGGACCAACAAACGGCGCACCTCGGTGGTCAGCAGGTCGGTCCGCATGTAGATGCCGGGCCGGGTCCCAAAGCTCTTGTAATACCCGTCTTCGAAACCCAGATCGACTCCGGTTGCGGCGCCGACCTGGTCCATCACATCCCGGTTGGCCAACAGGTAGAGGTCGGGGAGCTGGCCCATCTCCGTCCCGGTCCGGCGCTCCAGCAGCAAGGCGGAGTCGCTCAGGTATTCTTGGAGGTCGACCACCAAAGCCGTTGGAACCAGGTCCGAGTAGTAAACAGTTGAGCCTGAGCCGGAATTGCGGGTCAACTCCGCTCCCACCGACACCGGTTCCTGGCCGCCCAGGTGCAGCTCGCCCAGAGTATAGGTGGTCGAGGACACGCTGCCGTCCAGGTCGATGTCCACCGACCAGGCGCCCGCCTCGTCTTGGATGCCGTAGCGGTCCCAGTCCAACTGTCCCGAAGCCGTTGGGTACATGAGGAAGGAGGTGGCTACTGCTCCGTCCCGGCCCACCAGGCGCAGGTCGTCGGCCGTGATCCAGGCAGCGGCGACGCCCTGTGGGTCTATGAACGAGACCGTCACCGGTTGCCACGGGGTCAGGCCTGACAGGACGAAAGAGACGTCGCGGCCCGCGAAGGGGTCCTCTGGTGTGACGCTCAAGAAGATCCCGCCACCCAGGTCGAACACGGCAGAGCCAGAGGCAGGTGGGACCGGCGTGGGAGTCGCCTGTGGGGTCGGTAAAGGGGTTGCCGTGGGAACCGGCGTGGGTGTTGCTGTTGGTGCTGGCGTGGCCGTTGGCTGCGGGGTGGCGGTGGGCGGCGCTGGTGTGGCAGTTGGAATGGGTGTGGCCGTCGCTTTCGCCGTGGTCAGAGGGGCCAGGGTTGGCTGGGAAACGGTGGTGGGCGGCGGGGTGGGGGTCGCGGCCGCAACCGGAGGATCGGCGGCGATTGGGATGGTTGCCGGAACGTCCCGCCCACCGGACTGAGTGCAGGCAGCCAACGCCAACAGAAGGGCTGCCGCGACAGAATACGCTGCGGTTAGCTTCAAAGAGTGGCCGCCGTGGTGCTGGGGCTACGGGTTGTGGTTGGTGTTGTCGGCATGACAGCAATTTATCTAGTCTGTCACAGGGGCATTTATAGGGCAAGCACGCCTGCCGGCCAAAACTCGTGTCACGAACTTTAGGCCTAAACTCGTGTTAGGATATCCATGGTTTTTGAGGCCCTGTCCGGGCTTTCCCGTTCTAAAACGCCTGGGCTACAGCGATTGGAGGGTGCCATGAACGTCCACGTTTACACGCAACCTGGTTGATTCAGTTGCCGGACGGTGGAAGAATTCCTGAAGTCCAACGGTGTTCAGTATGAGCACCACAACGTACTGGAAGACCAACAAGCTGTCGAAGACCTGCGCCGCAGGGGGATAAAGTCGCTTCCCGTGACCATCATCGACGACGAAGAGGTCATCATCGGCTACTTCCCCAAGAAGCTGATTCCCGCGCTCAAGCTCAACGTCCAGATCGACCTCTCGGGCAAGACCGACTGGCTGGCCGGAAAATACGACAAGGTCCTGGGCGCGGCGGTCCGCACCACCGCCCAGTTCACCCAGGAGCAATTGGACACCGACGTGCCGTGGCGGCCCTGGACCCTGCGGCGCACCGTTCTCCACATCATGTCTTTCCCCGAGGTGGCCTACCTGAGCCATAAGGTGGGCAGCATGAGCCAAGAGGACATGCGGGCTTCCGACGAGCGCTTGAAAGACGTACATACCGCCACTCAGATGGCCGAGTATGGCGAAAAGGTGCGCCGCGACATCGTGGCCTTCCTCAACAGCGGCAATCAAGAGGCCTTCGACCTCGAGGTGCCCGCCCATTACGGCGGCGAGGTTACGGTGTTGGAGTTGCTTAACATCATCTTGAGCCACAGCACCCACCACCTTAAGCAGGTTTATCATTACATGCAGACCGGCTTGGACCTCACGCTCCAGGACCCGGCCACCGAGGCGGACCTGGAGGGTATCCAAACTCCAGAGGCGTTGATCTAAAACTCCGCCGGAATATTCCGGCCCGATCAAGAACCTCAGTCCTTCCGCAGCGCAACGAGTGCACCGCGGAAGGACTGCACTTTTACCGGAGTGGACATGAAATACGACTACATAGTTTTGGGCGCCGGTTCAGCCGGTTCCATCGTGGCGACCCGGCTTTCCGAAGACCCGAACAACAACGTCTTACTGATCGAGGCGGGACCGGACTACCCGGATTTCGAGCACCTGCCAGAGGAGGTGAAGTTCGGCTACGCAACCGAGATCGACATCATGGTCAGCGACCACAACTGGCAGTTCATTGGCAAGGCCACGGAAAAGGCCCCGGAGATGCTGGTGCCCAGGGGCAAGGTCACCGGCGGCTCCAGCGCCATCAACGGTCAGGTCTTCCTCCGGGGCGTGCCCGAGGACTACGACTCCTGGGCGGAGATGGGCAACGACGAGTGGCGATACCAGGACTGCCTGCCCTATTTCCGGAAGATAGAGACCGACACGGACTTTAGCGACGACTTTCACGGCACGGAAGGGCCCATCATGATGCACCGCTTCGCCCGGGACACCTGGCATCCAGCCACCGAGGCCTTCTATCTGGCCTGCCGGGCCGCCGGTTACCCCGATTCCCCCGACCACAACCACCCCGATTCGACCGGCGTGGGCCCGACGCCGCTGAATAACCCCAACGGCATCCGCATGAGCACGGCTTTGGGCTATCTGGACCAGATCAGACACCGTCTCAACGTGACCATCCGGCCTAACTGCCACGTCCGCCGCATCTTGTTCGACGGGAAGAGGGCCACGGGCGTCGAAGTGGAGAGCGGCGGCGAGCACTTCGTGGTCGAAGGCTCGGAGATAATCTTGAGTTCCGGGGCCATCGGCTCGCCCCATATCCTGATGCTGTCCGGCGTCGGACCGGCGGCACATCTACAGGAGTTCGGCATCCCGGTGGTCCACGACGCACCCGGAGTGGGCCAGAACATGCGCGACCACCCGCTGGTGTGGGTGACCTGGCGCACCAAGCCGGGGGTTGAGTTGGACGGCAACGCTCCCCGGATGCAGGCAACCCTGCGCTACACCGCGGGCGGGTCCAACCTGCGCAACGACATGAAGGTTTCCATGCAGTCATTCGCCACCCAGCGGGTCAACCGGGGCGGCAACCGGATGGAGCCCGTGGGCATCCGGATGACCAGCGGCATCCAGCTGGCTGCCGGCGCCGGAGAGCTGCGGCTCCAGTCCGCCGACCCAACGGAGCAGCCCTTCTTGGACTACCGCTACCTGGAGGAGGAGTTCGACCGGGAGCGCCTGCGGGAGACGATACGCATCTGCGTGGCCCTGGGCGAGGACCCGGCCTTCAAGGACATCATTCAAGAGCGCATCGAGCCAACCGACGCCGAACTGGCTTCGGATGAGGCGCTGGACGAGTACCTGTACCGTGAAGTGACCACCTCGCAGCACATCTCCTGCACTTGCAAGATGGGCCCGGACTCCGACCCCATGGCCGTGGTCGACCAGTACGGCAAGGTCCATGGGCTGGAGGGACTCCGGATTGTGGACGCCTCCATAATGCCCGATTGCATCCGCGCCAACACCAACGTGACCACCATGATGATCGGCGAGCGGATATCCGACTGGATTAAAGAGGGGAAGTAGGGGGCTCGCTCCCATCTCCGATAGCGTGGTGAGTCATGACTACTTAAGACCCCCTTCTCCCTTTAAGGAGCAGGGGGTCCGAATTTCTTTTACCTGCCCGGAGAAGAGCCGGGGTTGTTCCTGCGGCGCGGAAATCGTTGGTCCGATCAGTGACGTTCACACGCCATTCCTGGGTGATGCCTTTTTACCTCCGACTCTGAATGCGCTTAGGGCGTGACACGAAATAGCCAGTCGCACTCAGGGCCACTATCCCTACAACTATCAGAACTATGACCCAAGCGGGAATTCCGCCTCCGTCAGGTTGGTCCGTTCCTCCCAACGGTGCAGAATCATCCGAAGGGGTTGCCGGCGAATCACCTGATACCGCGGACCCATCCGAAGTGGTTGATGACGACGCTTCCGCCGCGATAGTTCCATCTATCGTTAGAGCGAAGATGCTTAATCGGTCCACCTCCGCTATCGCGACCATATTCTCGTGGTCGACTGTGGTGGGTAAGGCAAGCCATCGACCGAGGACCGGCTCGTAGCGCTGGATCGAGATATTGACGATATCTGATGTGATACGACTTGCATCAGGTAATGACATGCTGATTGTGGCTTGCTTGGACAGGAATACGTCATATAAGAGATTTCCGGACAAATCAAGCATGTTAACTTCGATAACCGTTCCGTGACTGAATCCCGAAGGTGGGGAAGGTGTTGCCTCCGCATCAATCTGTTTCATCGCCGCGAAGCCGCGCTCGGTCACCGAACCAATTGGAAAAGTCAGGGTCGCTTTTTGATTCGGCAAACTGAGTTGCGAAAGAACTCCGGGCGTCAGATCTACGAGCACAGCTCCTTCAAGCACCACGGGTTTTCCGGTTTCAGATGAAGAAGATGCCAGAGCGGATTCCACTGTTGAGCCCACATTGGACGAGGCAGCTAGAACCCGTACCAAGCCATCGACGGCAGCTGCCGTCCAACTGTCGGCATTTTCCGCATCGACCAGGTCTTTAACTGTGAGACCCAAGCCGCTTGTCCCCTTGGCAATGCCCGTTACCGTCATATTCATCACGACAGTACGGCCAACCGGGCCCGGGCGGTCGCCGTGGAACCCAACAACATTAACGAATGATTCGGCTTCGTTTATGTTGAAAATTGGGGTACCACCGAATGGGGCATCGCCGGACAGAATTCCATCGATCTTGATAATTGCCGAATCATAGTCTATGGAAATATTGTATCCGGCGAGCCCACCGCTGGGGCTGAAAGAAACCGTGACGGGGACGGTGGTAGAGCGCCCTTGGGCGACGGACGCGCTGCCTACGCGTACCACCGTACTAGCAATGTTTACTGACCCACCGTCTCCGGCGGCCGCGCTGATCGGTTGATTGGTCCCGTCGGTCAACTCAGCGGATGTAAACGTGATCGGTGAAGAGTCATCTAATGCGCCCACAGCAGTTACGTTGAGCCGGGCGATTCGTGCTTCTTTGCTGGGCTCTCCTGTTGATGGAGTCGCGATCACCGTGACTTCCCCTTTGGTGGTGTCCACCGTAAAGTCCGGTGTACTGTCAAACGGCGCATCGCCTCCGACCACACTGTCGATCCTGATCACGTTTGGATCAAACGACAACGTAAGGTTGTAACTCCCTAGCTGATCGGAATCATCCAAGCCTCGCACCCAAAGGTCCAGTACATCGTTTCCACCAGGTGTCAGAAACAACGGATTGGGGGATATTTCTAAGTACGTGTGGTTGGCGCTGACCACTCGCAAATTAGAGCCCGCTACGACGAATGAGAGGAAGGCCGCCAGAAGCACTACGCCAATCCAAGATTGTAGATTCAAGAGAACACTCCGATTCATATTTCGGGCCGGGTTTAATACGAGAATTCCAGGCCAAGGCGGGATAACGCCTTCCTATTCCATCTTTGATTTCTCTTTGATATCAACGAAATCCAAGTCCAGGGTGGAAAGACTGGCGGCAGGAGGGTTGGAATCGTTAGTTCGATAACCGCTGAACACTCGAGTGGCCTCTTTGTCTGAGGTACCTCCGGCGAGGCAACCGTGTTTCGCGGTTGCCTCGCCGGAGCTTCTAGTCTTGGTAGTGAATGGGTCCGGTGCTTCAGCCTTTACACTACGTGGCTGAGTACCCTTTATCCCTACTGGAACAACTCATCGACGTTACCAACCAAGAATTGGGCGATCAGAATCGCATCTGCGAGGCTGATAAAGTCGTTTGGTGAGTCGTGTTTCACACTTCCAGCATTGACCGGGTTAACCTCACCCGGACCTTCCCCGACGGGGCGAGCCGCCACGAGGTGTTGTCCGATGAAGAGCGCATCGCCTATCGAGATGCCGCCGTCGGCCAGAGCATCACCTCTCAGGAATGTTCGGGTGTCTGGGGGAGAAATTTGAGGCATTAGATTTCCGAGGTCATCCTTGATCTCCGTAAAGTTTAGGTTCACGGTGGTGAACGAGTTGTTCGCACCTATCAGCCGCAGCGCAACGAAAGCCAATGGATCAATGGGCGCCGTTACCCCTGAGCCGGTGACGCCGGCCGTGGCTTGAAGCTGGACAAGGCCCGCACTGATCGAGCAATTAGTAGGGCTCTGGTCAATAGGAGACTTGAGCCGGCAATCAGTGGCTTCGGCTAGGGAGGCGGGGAAGGTGAGTGCAGCCTTATAACTTCCGATCAGCCGTCCAGGCAAGGGATCGCCAGATCCCGCATCCTTGATTTGGTCAATCGTTGCTTTAACGCCTGTAGGCAAGGCCGCGTCGTCTCCATCCTGAGTCCCGATTAGGGAAGTTTCGGCGTTCGCGAAGGCCTCCAAAAGGCAGACTTGGCCGTCTTCCGCAACGCTGGGGATAGATACCGCGGAATTGTCCACCAGTTCAACTATCGTTAGGTCTAGGGTGCTGCATTCTCCTGCCGCGCCTACCGCAGTAAAAACAATATTCGCCACGTCGATTGAGGCTGGGACGGTCACAGACCCGCCTTGGAAATGGTTCCATTCCACAACTTCGGTTCCGGTCACTGGGCTCGTGACGTTGAATGCGGTTATTCCGTCGAACGGTGAGGCGCCTCCCAAGACGCTGGTGGCCCGAATAACGGCAGGATTGTAGCTCACCTTAAGTTGGTAAGCGCCTAGTTCACCAAGTGGAGTATCAAGCACGGTTACAGGAACAGACGCCACCGATGCTCCAGTGACACTAAGTGTGAATTCAAACAGTAATGGAACCTTGACTGTGGCCGATCCGGTGGGGGCAGTCGTTACCTTCGCCTGCGTGGCGCTGGATCTGGGGTTCTCCAATACCTGGTTGGCGGTCAACTTGGCCATTATCGTCGAAAAAGCGAGTTGGGAAGTGGCGTCAGATCCAGACTTCGCTGAAACGGTGCCGAGCAACATTAAGGACATAAAAATGCCTATCGCCAACGACAATGATATGGCGATAATCGTAAATCTCCCGCTGATTCCTGCGTTGTCCTGTTTCATCTTTTCCCCTAGCATTGTCGTTGTTCAGACTTCATGCAAGGCCAACAAATCGGTAGTACAGCGCCCCTCCTGCTATTCGTCAGTGCCGGGCGAGATTTACTCGAAGCGCTTTGACAGTAGATGACGCGATGCAACTTTCAGCCTAAGAGTCCAGAGATCATTATGTGATCGGCGGCTTCCTTACTATTTAGGTCAGGATATAACCATAAAAGGAAGTTACTTGTCAAACGGTAAGGCTAAGAGTCTGTTGGCGGAGGGCACGGTGGAGTCCAGGACGAGAATATCCGCGGGGCCGCGGAGTTTATCAAAAACGTGGTGACAAGGCTATGAGGAATGAGGGAACCGCAATCTCCGGACTATGGTAAGCGTAGCGAAGGACCTATGCCAGGACTGGGGAATCGTCACGAAACTTCACGTCTATTAAATGCCGTGCTGTTGGGCTGCTACAAACCCGGTTGATGACGCCTTTGTGCAGAGCTATCCGTCATGGTGACCAAGTCTTCCCCAATACGGATCCAAATCGCAGAAATATACGGGGACTCTTTGCAAAACCTCGACTTGCAGGGTGACCAAACAAAAAAGGGCTGCGGGTCAAACCCGCAGCCCTTCTTTACTCCGGCGGGCCGGTGGCCTAGAAGAGGGCCAGGGGATTGGTGGGGGAGCCGGTGGCGTTCTTGAACCGCCGCGGGGCCACGATGAACATGAACTCGTAGCGGTTCAGGCGTTCGCAGACTGCCGCCAGTTCCTCGCAGTTGGCGGCGTCTATCAGCCATAGTCCCATGCCGACGATCGAGATGCCGCGCTCTTTCAGCCACGGCAAGGTTTCGGCGTGGAGACCGGGCCGGCCCGATGCGGGGGCGCCCTTCTCCAGCCGCCGTTTGTACCAGCCCAGCCGCAGCATCAGGGCGTCGCCCTCTTCCAACCGGACGCCCTGAGCCTTCTCGGCGGCTTCCAGGTCCTCGGTGAACACGCCTTCGCCGGCCTCCAGCCAGTCGACGCCGCGCACCTTGGCGATGTCCAACATGACGCCCCGGGTGATGATGCCGTTCTGGGCCCGGTCGATGTCCAGCACCGTGGCCTTGGTCTCGCTGCCGACCAAGGACGCGTCCTTGCCGTTGTAGAGCTTGCCGTTCCAGGCCTGGTGGCACAGCGCGTCTATGTGGGTGATGGTCAGACCGTGGTAAGAGAATCCCAGGAAGTCGGAGGTCCCGCCGCCACCCTGGGCGGGGACCGTGTCGCCGGCCCGGATCATGTAGTGCAGAGGTGGGATCGATGTGACATCGGCGGCGTGCTCCGGGACGATCAGCCGGGAACAGGTGACGCTGATGCCCTCTTTCACCAGGCCGGCCGCCTGGGCCCGTTTGGCGTCGGTAATCAGGTTCAGAGTGCCCATCTGGTCGTCGTCGCCCCAGCGTCCCCAGTTGCTGAGCGAGTCCATCCAACCGATCACCTGTTCTTCCGTGGGTATCTGCTTGGTCGCCATGGTCCCCTTCTATTTTTGCTGGTTTGCTGACTGATATGGGTCCTTCGACAAGCTCAGGACGAACGGACTTTTTAATCCCCTTTTATGGACGTAGGGGCGGGTTTCAAACCCGCCCTGACTCTGGACTCGTATCCTACAAGAAAGAAGAACGGACGAAAGAGGAACGGGCATTGCCCGCTCACTCCGTGACCAGCCCGGCCACGGTGCCGTCGACGTAGAGTATCTCGATAGTGCGGGAAACGGCTTCTTCGAGCTGGGCGTGACCGGCTTGGTCCAGATGCTGTCCCAGACCGTCCACGATGTCGGCGACGGACTTCTGACCGTCAACCGCGCCGATTACGGCGGCCACCAGGGGGCTGCAAGGCGTGCCCTCCGGTTGGGAGACGGTGTTCAGCACATGTCCCTGGACGAATTCCCCCTCGGCCAGCACCGGTTTGCGCTGGACCTGCACGCCCTCGGCCAGGCGGGGGACCGCGTTTAGCACCTGGTTGCGCTGGGGATCGGCGGCCAGGGCGGCCAACCATTGGGTCCGGGACCGGCGTTCCGATTCCACGGTGCGGACGCTCTCGATGAATTCTTCCGGCGCTTGGCCCCGGTCCAACACCACCCGCTCGTAGCCCCGCGGCGGCTGTCCCGCCACCGCCTGTATGAAGCTGTGGCGCGGCGAGTACTCGCCGCTGTTGGTGATGCGCCGGGCCTCCCAGAAATAGGACTCGGCGGAGAGGTTGCTGGAGTAGAACAGCCGGGCCATCTCGCGGAACTGGTTGTACTCTTGCAGGTACAGTTCCTGGTACACCTGACCGGCTTCGCCGGCCATCGACGGGTCGTTGAGAGCCGTGGTCACGTAGGCCGCCGCCAGCACCCCGGACATCAGCGCAAGATGGACCCCGGAAGAGAATAACGGATCGACGAAACAGGCGGCGTCTCCGGCCAGGATGTAGCCGGGCCCGAACATCTTTTCGGCGGTGTAGGACCAGTCCCGCACCACGGTGGGCTCAGAGTCCATCTTGGCGTTCTCCAGCATGACCTGCAGGTGGCCGCTCTGGGCCAACTGGGCTTCCAAGAACGCCTTGGCGCCGTTGCGTTGGATGCCTTCCTGCCCGGTCTTGGCGTCCACCACCGCGCCGACGCTGGTGCGCCCGGTATGCAGCGGAATGCTCCAGAGCCAACCGTGCTGATAGGACACGATGAAGATGTTGTTCTGGTCGGGCTCGGGCAGCGGTTGGGCCCCGGTGAAGTAGGCGTACACCGCCAGGTTCTGGAAGAATGGGTCCCACTGTTTCAACTTTAGGCGGCGCGCCAGCAGCGTCGACTGTCCGCTGGCATCGACTACGAAACGGCATTGCGCCTCACCGGAGACGCCCTCGCCGTTGGTGAACTCCACTCCGACCGCTTCCCCATCGTCGAAGATAACGCCGGTAACCTGGTGGCCCTCCAGCACGGTGACCCCTTGGGCCTTGGCGTTGTCCAGCAGGATCTGGTCGAATTGAGGACGCCAGACCTGATAGGAATGGGGGTAACGCTGGCTGGTCTCTTTGAAGTACCAACTCCATGGGCTGTCGCCGCTGCCCCAGACCATGGTGGCCCCGTACTTGGGCAGGAAACCGGCGCTTTCCACGGCGGGCAGCGCGCCCAACTCCTCCAGCACCGGGATCGATGCAGGCAGCAACGATTCCCCCACATGGTCCCTGGGGAACCGTTCCCGCTCCAAGACCGTCACCTGCCAGCCCTTGCGCGCCAGCATGGTGGACGCGGCGCTACCGGCGGGACCGCCTCCGATCACGATAACGTCGGCGCTGAGGTCCGCGCTCGCGTCATGGTTGTTCATAGCGACATATTATGCGCCGGTGAGTAGCCCGTGGGTAGCCGGTGGTCAAATCAAAGATCCCCCTGGCCATTCTTGATTAAGCCAGGGGGGATCAGATCGCTTGGTTGCGAACGCCGGTACGGGACTAGTCCTGGCTTTGGCTGTCTTCGGCAACCAACGGGGCCTGCGGTGTCTCTGGGGATTCTTCGATGGGTTTGCCGGTGGCCGTGTCCACCTCGAAGGAGCCGGGCAGTTCCAGGTCGTCGGCGATCTCGCGGACCGCGGGTATGACCTCTTCGCCCATGAGCCTCAGGCTGCGCATGGCGTCGTCGTGGGTCATGGCGCCGTCGCCGTCCCAGAAGAACACGCTGCCGGGCCGGATGTACTCCAGGACGTGGCGGATCTTGGGGATCACGGTCTTGGGAGTCCCGGTGATGATGGTGTAGTCCTTGATCTGCTGTTCGAAGGGCCGGCCCAGGACGCCGCCCGCTCCGCCCCGGGCTGCGGTGGCCACTGACTGGGTGGGCAGCACCCGGTGGCGGGAGGATAGCCCCGGCAGGGCGAGTAGGGCCGGGTTCATGGTGCCTTCGTTGCCCGCCAAGAATGGATTGCTGGGACCCTGGATGAATTTTCGGGCGGTCTGCTCGGCCAATTCCTCGGTCTCGTCCACATGGACCTTCCATAGATAACCGAGGTTCTGAGGGCCGGACTCATATCCCTGCTCGGCTGCGGCGTCGTGGTATAGCTGGAACGCCTGCCGGGTGGGTTCCATCTCGGTTGAGAGCATGATGTAGGGGATGCGCTGCTCGGCGGCCCACATCAGCGAGTCGCGGCTGACCACGCCGGGGAGCCAGATCTGCGGATGCGGCTTCTGGTAAGGGCGGACCCAGGGGTTTACGTGGCGGTACTGGTAGTGCTTGCCCTCCCAGCGGAAGGGGCCGGGAGTGGTCCAGGCCTTGATGATGAACTCGTGGGCTTCTTTGAACCGTTCCCAGTTGTAGGGCGGCGGCGAGTTGTGGGCCACGCTTTCGCGCCCGGTGCCCCGGACCCATCCCGAGACCAGGCGGCCATGGGAGATGAGGTCGATCATGGCGAGTTGCTCGACCAGCCATAGAGGGTCGTCCCAGATCGGCAGAATATTGCCCAAGAGGACAATCTTCGCCCGTTTGGTGATGCGGGCCAGGATGGAAGCTTCGACGTTCATCGCGCCGCCCATGCAGAACGGGGTGCTGTGGTGCTCGTTCAGCACCAGGCCGTCGAAGCCCATCTCCTCGGCGTAGATCTTCTCGTCCAGATAGCGGTTGTACAGATTAGCGCCCAGTTCGGGGTTATACGAGCCGTTGCTGAGGGTCAAGTCCTTGATGGGCTTGCCCGTGGCGCCGAAGAATCCCGACTCGGGGTCTTGGTAAGGCCGTTCAGTGAAGTATCCGATAAACATGGAACAATTCCTTCGATCTGGACTGCTATTCTGGACGGGGCCGGGTGGCATCGGCACGCGGGCCCCGCCCGCGCCGCATTATAGCATTGGGTTCATGCTAACAGGCAACGGATACGATCCTTGGAATGAGTCTGGAACGGCGGAGTGTATCCGAATGACGGTTGGCGGCATCGAACTAATAACTGTAACTTGATTTTCGAGCAGAGGCCGCCTCGTGAAGCGGTTAAGGATAAACCGTTGGACCGCACTCGCAGCAGGGCTGTTGGCCCTGGCAGTCGCCTGTGGCGGAGCCGGCCCAACTGCGGCGCAAACAGGCGCGGCCACGCAATCAGGCACACCGGAAGGCTCTGCCGTGGCGCCGCAAAGTGTTCCGGACCTGGACCGGAGCATCCACAGCGTGCCCCTTGCGGACATCCTCTTCGACACTTTCGGCAGGACCAGAGCCCGATTCGTGCCCCTGAGCGAGATCTCGGACGAACTGCAAACCGGCCTCCGGGACGCCATCATGCCGGTGGGCCGACCGGCATACGGCGGCTCAGACGCGCTGCCGTGGTTGACCGACGACGATTTAATCATCGGGTACGAGTCGGGCGCCGAGGCCTTTGCCTTTCCCATAAAGGTCCTCAACTTTCACGAGATCGTCAACGACACCATCGGCGGCGTTCCGGTCCTGATCACCTACTGTCCCCTGTGCTTCAGCGGCGTGGTTTTCAGCCGGGACGTTGGCGGCGAGACCCTAACCTTCGGCAACACCAGCGCCTTATATCAGTCGGATTTGGTGATGTACGACCACCAGACCGGGTCCTACTGGTTCCAGGTGGCCGGGGAGGCCGTGGTTGGGACCCTGACCGGGTCGCGCCTGAAGCCGTTGCCTTCGGCAACCATGCCCTGGGGAGACTGGAAGGGGCTGCATCCCGGCACCCTACTAATCACCGGGACCGAGGGACGACGGTCCCTTTTTACCGCGGCGCGTTACGCCAGCGGCTTCGGCGCCGGGTATCAAGACCGTATCAACCGCGGGCAGTTCGCCTTTCCGGTGGACGAAGACAAACTCGACGGACGGCTCTCCGCCGGTGAGATCGTGCTGACGGTGGAGACCGGCGGCCGCGTTACCGCGTTCCCCTTGGGGGTCATTGGCGACGGCGCGGTGAACGCGGAAGTAGGCGGACTGCCAATCGTCGTGTTTACGACCTCGGGCGGCCGGTCGGTGGGCGCGTTCTCCCGTTCCCCGTCGCCTGGTCCTCCGGCCTCCGGTGCTATAGGGGGACAGGCGCTGACCTTTGATTACCGGGAGGAAGACGGGGCTTTTGTCGACCGGGAGACCGGAAGCACCTGGGACTTTGCCGGCCGGGCCCAAGACGGGCCTTTGACGGGCAGCCGCTTGGACCGGGTGAGCACCCGCCGGTCACTCTGGTTCGCGGTGGCCATCGCCTTCCCGGATATCGAGATCTACAACCCTAAAACCAACCGGTAAAGTGTCCGGTAATCCCACCGGCACGGGCGCCACCGGATGGCTGCCGAGTCGCGGCGAGACGCGTGCGAACCAGGCGTATGCGGCGTCTAAATCCTCTTGACACCCCTAGGGGTATATGATAAGTTGCGCACGCCTAAAAACAGGCCGGTTTCTAATAGAAATACGGGCCACACCTGTCCCTTTAAGAGAGTCTCTTCATGGAATCCATCATCGTTGCCCTCGCCGCAGGCGGCGTTGCCCTTTTATTTGCTGCTATCACCGCCATCCTGGTGCTGCGCGCTGACCCCGGAAACCAGCGCATGCGGGCCATTGGCGACGCGATACGCGATGGCTCTGGGACATTCTTGCGCCGGGAATACATGGTTCTGGCTCCATTCGTCATCGTGGTGGCCGCCGGGCTCTGGGCGCTGATCGATTGGTGGACCCTGGATAACAAGGTCCCGGAGACGGCCATCGCCTATCTGGCGGGCACGCTCTGCTCGGCCACCGCCGGATTCATCGGCATGAGCGTTGCCGTTAGGGCCAACGTGCGGACCGCTGCCGCAGCCATGCACGGGCTCAACCCGGCCCTGCGGATCGCCTTCTCCAGCGGCTCGGTCATGGGCATCACCGTAGTGGGCATCGGGCTGTTGGGCGTGACGATCCTCTACATGATCTTCCAGAACATCACGGTGGTGGCCGGATTCGGATTTGGCGCCAGTTCGATAGCGCTGTTTGCCAGGGTCGGCGGAGGAATCTTCACCAAGGCCGCCGATGTGGGCAGCGACCTGGTCGGAAAGATCGAAGCGGGCATCCCCGAAGACGACCCGCGGAACCCGGGAGTTATTGCCGACAACGTGGGTGACAACGTGGGCGACGTAGCCGGGATGGGGGCCGATCTGTTCGAGTCCTACGTGAGTTCGATCATCGCCGCCATCGCTCTGGCCACCGCTGGTGCAGCCGTCGCTTGGGATGGCAACAAGGCGGTCTTGCCCCTGATGCTGGCCGGCGCCGGGATCGTGGCCTCCATATTGGGCACCTTTGTGGTGCGGAGCGGCGAACAGGCCTCTTTCGGACAGCTATTGTGGGCGCTGCGGCGGGGCATCTTTACCGCTGCGGTCTTGCTGGCGGTTTTCGCCTTGGTGATTACCATCACCATGGACATGGAGTTCGTATGGTTCTGGGCGATCATCACGGGTCTAGTGGCAGGCATCATAATCGGCCTGTCCACTGAGTACTACACCTCCTACGACTACGGCCCGACCCAGCAGATAGCGGAGTCTTCGCAGACCGGCGCCGCGACGGTGATGATCAGCGGTATCGCCACCGGCATGATCAGCACGGTGGTTCCCTTGGTCGCGGTGGGCTTCACCATAATCATCGCCTTCGAATTGGCCGGCTTCTACGGGGTCGCCCTGGCCGGGGTGGGCCTTCTGTCCACCTTGGGCATCACACTGGCCACCGACGCCTACGGTCCCGTGGCCGACAACGCTGGGGGCATCGCCGAGCAGGCCCAACTCGACCCCGAGGTAAGGCAACGCACCGACGCCCTGGACGCCTTGGGCAACACCACGGCGGCCACCGGCAAGGGATTTGCCATCGGCTCGGCCGCATTGACCTCGCTGGCGCTGTTGGCGGCCTTCGCCATCGCGGCCAATATCGACACGATCAACCTGTTGCAACACACGACCATCGTGGGTATTCTCTTCGGCGCCATGCTGCCATTCCTGTTCTCGGCCTTCACCATGAAGGCCGTGGGCCGCGCGGCAATGTCCATCGTGGAAGAGATACGCCGCCAGTTCCGGGAGATACCCGGTCTGATGGAGGGGACCGCCGATCCCGATTACAACCAATGTGTGGACATCGCCACCAAAGGTGCGCTGAAGGAGATGATTGTCCCCGGCCTGATGGCGGTGGCGGCGCCCCTGGCCACCGGCTTCATCTTGGGGGTTGAGGCCTTGGGCGGCATGCTAATCGGCGCGGTGGGGTCTGGGTTCATGCTGGCCATCATGATGGCCACGGCCGGCGGCGCGTGGGACAACGCCAAGAAATACGTGGAATTGGGCCACTACGGCGGCAAGGGCTCGGACGCCCACAAGGCGGCGGTGGAGGGAGACGTCGTTGGCGACCCCTTCAAAGACACCTCCGGCCCGTCGCTGAATATCCTGTTGAAGTTGATGGCCATCGTGTCTCTGGTGTTCGCTCCGGTGTTCCTGGAGGTCACCCCGCTGATCGAAAAGATCACGTAGGCGCAACCAAGTAAAGAAAAGGGCCGGTCAATCGATCGGCCCTTTTTGGTTCTGCGCCAACCCTGTCATTCCGGCCCTTCCGCTGAATGGGAATCCAGAGCAGTAGCATTGGTGTATTTCCTCGGGCTCGGTTGAACACAAACAGGGCGGGTTTGAAACCCGCTCCTACGCCCGCACAACGCAAACCTCGTTCGCAGTTTGCCTTCCACGACGTCCGTCACGTTACGTAGGGGCGGGTCTGTGACCCGCCCTGGTTCAATTTAGACAACGTCATCGATGGAATGGCGGGCTATCGACCAGCGGGAATAACCGGATTCGCACGTAGGGGCATCCCGATTCCATCGGGACCGTGCCCCTACGCAGGTGGAGGGTTACTCAATAGTGCAAGGGGAGAGGTTTCGAGAAGAAATGTCTCATTGCGGTCTTTCTGGATTCCCCATCCACGGATGGGCCGGAAAGACGTTGATTTAGCCTGGTCATGAATGACGCGCTATCAATATTCGAAGACTAGTTAATCGATTCCAGGTCGATGATCCGGGCGGTGGCGTCTTCTCCTTCCACCTCCAGCATCCCGATGGTGCCCAAGACTCCTCGCTTGTGGCGTCTTCCGGGATAGGTCGGGCTACCGGGGTTCATGATCAAGACCCCGTCCCAGTGGATGACCAGCTCCTCGTGGGTGTCGCCGAAAAGGACGACGTCCACCGGCTCTTTGAACTTGCGGGCCATGATCTCGCGGCCGTTGCCGTTGGGGAAAACCAACCCTGTGCCGTCGGGGCTGGTGGGAATCTTGGGGCCCGGCCATTGGATGTCGTGGACCATGCCGATGGACACGCCCTCAGCCTTGACCACTCGGGTTGTAAGGGCCAGCCGGTCTCCCTCTTCCAAAGGGTCCTCGTAGCCGCGGACCGCCAGCAACGGGGCCACCTCTTCCAGGTAATCCAGGACTCCCAGGCACTCAAGGTCGCCGCAGTGGAGGATCAGGTCCACCCCGCGCAGGGCGTCCAAAATCTTCACCGGCAGGTCCCTTCCGCTGCCCGCTGAGTGGGTGTCCGATATCACGCCGATCTTAACCGTCACCGGCGCCTGCCTGGGGAGCCAAGGCCTCGATGGTGCGGCGGATGGTGGCCAGGTCGGTCCCGTGGGGGAAGTTGGCGATGGGCATGTCGGCCCCCGCCTGCCGGAACTTGGCCAACTGGTCGCGGCACTGCTGGGGATCGCCCAACACCACCACACTCTCCAGCATCCGGTCCGACAGCGCGGCGGCGGCCTGGTCCCGGTTTCCGGAACTCCAGGCGTCCCGAACTGCCCGGGCTTCGGTGGCGAAACCGGCGCGGCTGAAACTTTCGAAGTAAAAGGTCCCCATGCCGCCGATATAGTAGGCCATGTGGGCCCGCAGCAGTTGCTCCCCGTGGGCCAAGTCCTGGGGACCGCTGGCGGTATAGCAAAATATGTAGGGAGCAACAGTCACATCGGCGATGTTTCTACCGGCCTTGGCCGCGGCGAGGCCGATCTGTTCCTTCAGGCCGGGCAATCGTTCCCGGTTTGCCCAGACGGGCAGCCACCCGTCGGCCAGTTCCCCGGTCAAGGCCAGGTTCTTGGGTCCCAAACTGGCGACGTATATGGGGACGCGCTCTTGCACCGGCGGGGAGATCATCCGGAACCGGTCCATTTGGTAGAAACGCCCTTGGTAATTGACGGGCCCACCGGCCAGCGCCTTCCGGATGATGTCGATATATTCCCGGGTGCGGGCCAGGGGGGAATCGAAGGGCACGCCGTGCCAGTTCTCTACCACCACCCGCCCGCTGCTGCCCAAGCCCAGGATGGCCCGTCCCTTGGACAAGATGTCCAGGGAAGCGACGGTCTGGGCGATGATCGCGGGTGTCCTGCTGAACACGGTGACGATGCCGGTGCCCAGACGCAGGTTCTCGGTGTGGCAGGCCACCATGGTCAGCACCGTGAAAGCATCCCGTCCCCACGATTCTCCGGTCCAGAAGGAGTGATAGCCCAGCCTGTCGGCCTGTTGCGCGATGGAGATCAGGTCTTCGTCGGAGGTTTCCCGGCTGGCGTTGAGAAAGAAACCTATTTCGTTCATCGAGCGTTCCTTAGGCGAGGCTTCTTTGTCGGCTTACTGGGCCGCTTGGGGGAAAGTCCTTGAAATTATAGGGGAGAGGGGGAGAGGCGCGCCAGGAAAGGGGTGGTCAGTTGCGGCTTTCCCAGAGGGTGAAGTAGTCGGGCGAGTCACCTTTGAAGGCTTCCGCCACCTGCCGCTCGTTCAATTTCTGCATGATGACCGTTTCCCGCTCGACCAAGTCGGCGATGGTGTCTCCCCACCGGTCTGCCTCGGAGCCTTTGAAGCTGGCGTGGATCAGGTCCTTCAGGCCCTCAAGGATCTTTTTGGCGTGGGCGGCCAGGGCGCCGCCACTGACCACGTAGACAACCACCGACGGAAGCTCGTCTTCTTGGTCCACCTGCACCCCAAGCCGGTCGAGGATGAAGCTCATGGCGATGTCCCGCACCGTTTCCTCGATGGTGATCGGCAGGTTGATGAAGTGGGAAAAGAGGAATTCGCTGGACGAGCGCAGCGCCTCGGAGAACTCGGATTCCACCGCCCGGTAGAACTCCTCGTCAAAAACGTCGTCGGTGCTGAGAAGCAACACCCGAGGGTTCCCTTCCCGGGAGTCGATCACCAGGAATTCAGGCAGGTGTGGGAAGATGCAAAGCTGGATGTCGGGACGCCCGCCGCCAGGCAATTGTGGGTTGAACAACTGTTCCATGTGGTCCGTTTTCTCCACGCCCAGAGCGTCGTTAAGAGGTGAAGAAGAACTATGTGGGGCAGACTGGGCCGCCACTCTAGTACTTTAACCCCGGCCCCGCCAATTATCCAGCCTCGGTTTCAGGCCGGCAGCCGTGTGGAGGATGATTCCCGCCGGGAAGACCGCCTTGGGCGGGAACGCGCTACAGCAGGTCCGAGATGTCCTGCATCTGCTGGTGGAGCCAATGGTTGATGTCCTCGCGGCAGACCGACTCGAACAGGCGCGCGGCCCGGTCTTTGCGGTCTTCAGCGGACATGGTGATCGCTTGGTGCAGCGCCTCCATGGTGCCCTCGATGTCGGTGGGGGACACGCTGAGGGCGCCGTGGGCAAGCTGACGGTGCACACCGCTACTGTGGGACAAGACCAATACGCCGTCACGGGTGTTGACCACCGGGCCTTCTTTGGCCACCAGGTTCATGCCCTCAATGATCGTGTTCACCAGAAGCGCGTCGTACAGCTTCATGCCGGCGATGGCCTGGGTGTAGTTGTTTTCTATGAACGGAACGATGGGCTGCCAGTCCTCGGTCCCGTGGTTTTTGTTGATCTGCTGGACAACCTGCTGTATCTCGTCCATGTACCTTTGATACTGGCGTATGTGGGTGCGGGAAGGCACCAGGAAGGCCAGGAACTTGACCTTGCCTTTGAGTTCGGGATAGCGCGTCAGCATCAGTTCGTAGGCCCGGAAGCCGCGGACGATGTTCTTGTTGGGCTCGGCGCGGTCGATGCGGACGATAGTGACTTCTCCGGTGTCCGCAGCCAGCTTGGTCTCATAGTCCAGGGCGCGAGGGGAGTTGGCGATGCGCTGCACTTCCTCCACGTTGATGGAGATGGGGTAGACCTTGACCGAGGTGGTGTGGCCGTTCCGTTCCACGGTGTGGTTGTTCCGGTCCACGGATACCTCCGGGACGAACTCGTCAACCGTGTCCAAGAAGCATCGGACATCGCCGATGGTCTGGAAGCCCAGCAGGTCGGTGGCGCAGAGCGACTCGCAGATGCGCCGGGTGATGTAGTCGGGAATCATGTGCCAGTACTGGGGCGTGGGCCACGGTATGTGAATGAAGTGCTGGATGACGGCCTCCGGCACTCCTTGGCGCACGAACTCGGGCAACAGGTAGAGGTGATAATCGTGGCCGATTACTATGGGGGCCTGCTCCAAGGCCCGGGCCTCATCGATCACGGCGTTGGCGAAGGCCTGGTTCACCGGTATGTAGCCGGTTTCCCAGGCGTCATGCACGGCGGCGTCGACGTTGGGATTGTAGGGCGGGTTCCACATGTAGTGCTGCAGGAACCAGAGCAGCGGATTGCAGAGGATGTTGTAATACTTGTGGTAAACGCGCCGGGGGGTCACCACGTAACGTAGGTTGATCTTGTGTCCGGGGAGGGGAGATTTTAGATGGGGCCCCTGGCCGTTGTTGGAGACGACCCGGTCGCCTTCACCCATGGCGCTGGCCACCCAAGTGAACTCGAATTTCTGGGCCAGTGAACTGAAGGCAGTGACCACGCTGCCGCTGCCGCGGCGGGCTTCCGGGCGGCCGTCGCTGGACATCTGGTGCTCAACCGGGCCTCGGTTGCTCACCAGGATCAGTGGCCGCTGCGAGAAAACGGCTTTGCAAAGCTCGTGAAGTTCGGCTGGATCAGCCATGCTGCGTTCCTGTCAGGACCCTTTTTAGCATCCCGTCACCAATGTCAGAGACATATTCAGCCGTGGCTGATTTGCCCTGAATAGCCATTTGCCTTAAACGAATCCTCAGCCATATGGCCGGAGGTGAGCAAATTGGCCTTATGTTTTACCAGGAAGTGCAGGCAAGCCGACACTATCACCGGCAGATTCCCATTGTCAAGATGGAGGCCGGCCGCCGGTTCTCAGCCCGCCGGCGCCCGTCCGGCCAGTTTGGCGATGGCGGGTACCACCTCGGCCAGTCCGGACACGGTAACGTCTGGCTCTGTTTCTGGATCGTCGGGGTCCTCTCGTTCGTAGAACCCGGTGATCCAGACCGTCTTCAGTCCGCAGCGCTTGGCGCCCACCACGTCGTTCAGCACGTGGTCGCCCACATGGATCGTCTGCTCCGGGGATGCGCCCAACGACCGCAGGGCCATCTTGAATATCTCGCTGGAAGGTTTGGCCAGCTTGACCTCATCGGAGAATGTCAGGGTGTGGAAGTAGCCCAGCATCCCCCGCTCTTCCATGTAGGAGCGGAAGGTGAACCCCGGGGTCATTCCCGTATTGGAGATCAGCCCCATCCTCAGGCCCATGTCCTTGACCCCTTGGAGGACTTGGACCGCGTCCACGTGGGCCGGGGGCGGGTGGACCAAGAAGGAATCCGAATAGCTCCAGGCAATCTCATCCATGACGCCGCGGTCCAGGCGGCCGGCCAGGCCAGGAGCGATGTTGTTGACGAAGATTGACACCTGCTCCCGAAAATCCACGTCCAGACCGCCGTCCCGTATCGCTTGGCATTGCCGGAAGCAAGACTGGTAGGCTTCGCGGATGTGCTCCAGGTCATAGTCCTCGCCGTACCTGGTCAGGGCCGACCGGGCGCCCTCAAGCCGGACCAGGGCGCGGGCCTGTCCCAGGTCCTGGTCGTCCAGCAACAGGGTCTGCCAGAGGTCGAAGGTTACGGTGGTGATCTCCGCCAATGCTGCCGGCCCTCCAGATATACCGGCCCCATATGATCGATACCGCGTCCGGGCCGTACCTGGATTCTACACGAAATCCGGGCAATTTTAGCAGCCCGGTCGAGCGGCCATGGTGCAATGCTCGCGGTAGGGTTGCCACCTGTCCCGACTGGGTCCGGGGCTTGGGCGCGGCGGGCCGCCTAGAGCGGCGGGCGGCGGGTGTGCCAATCGGTGGCCTGTTCGTAGGCGTGGGCGGCGCGCAACACCGTCAACTCGTCGAAGGGCCTACCCGCCAGTTGCAGACCGATGGGCAGTCCGGCGTCGGAGAAGCCGCAGGGCACCGATATGGCGGGGAATCCGTTGATGTTATAGGGCCGGGTGTACTGGGTCAGAGCGCCCACGACGCCGATTTCTTGTTCTCCGGCCATCACCTTCGAGGCCAATATCTCCGGGGCGGTCACGGGCTCGGTGGGACCAGCCAGCAGGTCAACGTCGTCCAGAAGACGCCGGCATTCCTGGTCCAGGAGGGTCCGGGCCTGCTGCGCCCGCAGGTAGTCGACGGCGCTGATGAACAACCCCGCCTCCAGCCGCTGGCGCACCGGCTCGTAGAGCTGGTGGCCGTCTTTTTCCAGCAGGTCACGGTGGTAGGCGCTCGCCTCGGCCATGAGCACGGTGCTGGATATGGCCTGGGACTGGTTGAACATCGGGAACGAGACCTCTTTCACCTCCGCTCCCATGCTCTCCAGTAGACTGACGGCGTCCTCCACGGCCTTCCTCACCTGGGGGTCAAGCGGCGCTTCGAAGTACTCCTTGGGCAGGCCGATTCGGAGGCCCCGGACGTCGCCGGTCAGGGCGGACGTGTAGTCGGGGATATCGACCTTGGCCGACGCCACATCCTTGGGGTCGTGGCCGGCTATGACGTTCATGGTGATGGCGGCGTCTTCCACGGTGCGCACCATGGGTCCGGGGTGGTCCAGCGACCAAGACAGGGCCGTTAGGCCGTGGCGGCTGACCAGCCCGTAGGTGGGCTTAAGGCCGACGATGCCGCAGAGGGCGGCGGGGATGCGGATGGACCCGCCGGTGTCGCTGCCGGTGGTGATGGTGCACTGGCCTGCCGCGGCGGCGGAGCCGGAGCCCCCGCTGGAGCCGCCGGTGACCATGTCTGGGTTCCAAGGGTTATGCATGTGGCCGTAGTCGGGGTTTTCCCCCGTGGGCCCGTAGGCGAACTGGTGCATGTTCAGCTTGCCCAGAAGGATGGCCCCAGCCTGGTGGAATTTGGCGGCCACGGTGCAGTCTTCGGCGGGGATGAAGGTGTCGAAGATCTTGGAGCCCGAGGTGGTGCGCACCCCGCCGGTGTTGTACAGGTCTTTCAGTCCCACGGGAATGCCGTGGAGCGGGCCCTTGTACCTTCCGGCCTGGATGTCCTTCTCGGCCTGGCGGGCGGCGGCACGGGACGCGTCTGCCAAAAGGGTGATGAACGAGTTCAGCACCGGCTCAGTGGCCTCGATCCTGGCCAGATGGGCGTCGATTATCTCAACCGGGGAGATATCTTTTTTCTGGACCAGCTTTGAGAGGTCCCCGGCGCTCATGTAGCAGATTTCCAGTGTATCCATAAGGGCGTTGCCTCCCGGTTCTGTGTGGTTGGCCGAATAGTCGATCGGATATTCGGCCTGGCCGCAGTCGTGATGGCCGGTTCAGCCGGCCCCCGGTTTAAGTAACCCTGGGAATAAATGCCATGTCCGGCTCGGCGCCGGACACGTCGATCTCCCGGACGGTCTTGGCGCCGATGAAGACCCCGCGCACCTGGGAGTAGAGTTCATCGATGTAGGCCGGGTCTCCGGTGACACCAAGCTGTTCCGCCAGGCGGTCGAACTCTTCCCGGGTGAGTTGCCCGTTGCCCGGTTGCCGGTCTGAAGCCATAGGAGCGCCTCCCTTGGCCGGCCGGTTGCCGCCGGCCGGAGCCGCAGTCATTATGGCCGAGGTTGCATTGTCTGGCAATCACACCCGGATGTCTGGCGATTACGCCCTGATGGAAGGGAAATCGCCGCTATTGCCAGGCGTTAATCACGGGCTTGGAGATAGGGCCATGTTGATATACTTTAAGCCGGTGATTGATCATCGATTGAGGTGTATATGCTGACCCCAACTGTAGTCCGGCCGTAAAAATTGCCGTGATGATGGAGCGAACCCGGCCAACACCGGCCGGAGCAGACAGTGGGTGAACCCTCCGGCGAGAGCGAGGCCTTGCAACATTGTCCCGGCTGTGGCCGTCATTTGGAGAATGGACAGAACTCCTGTGCCGGTTGCGGATATGATTTCGGCCGGTCGTCCGGCGCCCCTGAGATTGGCGCCTCTGAAGTCGAACCCACCGCCGCGGGCCGCTCCGCCGGGCGCGTGATTCGCCGAAAGGGAGGGGTGACCTGGGGCGGCGGGCAGATCATCGCCGGAATAATCCTGGTCCTGCTCTCCCTATTCACGTCGGCGTTGCTGGCCTCGATCATCGCCTCGCTGTATCCGGAGCAGGAAGACGCCCTAGCCACCTGGATCAGTGTTCATCTGATGGCCCTGGCCATCGTTTCCATCATCTGGTTCCTCGGATTGCGGCACTCCAGATATCCCTTGGCCGTGCTGCGGCTCAGCAGGATACGGCTGCCCCAGAAACGGACGGTCCTGCTGATGGTGGGGGTGTTGGCCACCAGTTTGGTCGCCACATCCCTGTACGCCGGCATCGTGGATTGGCTGGAGGTGGAGATACTTTCCCCGCCGGACGTTGACTCGGACATCATCTTCGACGGCCCGGCGGTATTGCTGACTTTCCAGGCCCTTGCTCTCATCACGCCTTTCAGCGAAGAGATATTCTTCCGGGGGTTCGTCTACGGCGGCCTGCTGCCACGGCTGGGACCGTGGCGTGCCATCGTGGCCAGCGCTTTGGTTTTCAGCGCGTTCCACCTCTCCTTCGGGGTGGTCATTCCCATCTTCATCACCGGGTTCCTGTTGGCCTGGCTATACTGGCGGACCGGTTCCCTATGGGCGGCCATCGGCGCTCATGCCGGCCAGAACGCCCTGGCATTGGGCGTGCAGGCCCTTGGGGGGTAGACTCTAAGGGGTAGACACCAGAGGGGTTGTACGTTAAATTTGCCTGAACCACAGGCCGGGGATTCTTGTCGAATCCGGGCCGGGAGGACTCCAGGTCCCAGGTATGGGCGAAGCTCGAATCAGGCGGATGTTCGATTCAATCCGGGAGCAGAAGCGTCCCGGATTAATTGTGTTTTTGACCGCCGGTTTCCCCGACATGGAGGCTACTCTGGAGTTGGTCCCAGCCCTGGTTGCGGCCGGTGCCGACGCCGTGGAGTTAGGGGTGCCCTTCAGCGATCCCCTGGCCGAGGGACCGGTGATCCAAGAGTCCAGCTTCCGGGCCCTACAGAACGGCACCACCCTGGGAGACTGCCTGAACGCCGCCGAGGCCCTGCGGGACAAGATCGCGGAAACGCCGCTGGTCCTGATGGGCTATTACAACCCCATCCACAGCTACGGACTGGCGCCGTTCGCCGAGCGGTGCCACCAAGCGGGCGTCGATGGGGTCATCGCCGTGGACCTTCCCGGATTCGAGTCTGCTCCCTTGATCTCGGAATGCCGGTTGCGGGACATCTCAGTGATCCCGCTATTGGCGCCGACCAGCACCAGCGAGAGCATCAAAGACGCCTGCGCCGGGGCCAGCGGGTTCATCTACTGCATCAGCGTCACCGGAGTCACCGGCGCCCGCGATCGGGTGTCCGAGCGGAGCTTTGAGCTGTTGGACCGGGTGAAGGCCCACACGAATCTTCCCTTGGCCGTGGGATTCGGGATATCCAACAGAGGCCATGTGGAGGAGGTGGGGAAGAAGGCGGACGCCGCCGTGGTCGGCAGCGCCCTGGTCAGTGTGATGCTAGAGTCGCCAAGGGAAGACCTGGTCGAGCGGGCCAGCCGGTTCATCGCTGGACTGGCGGGTGTCTCGCTCCCAACCTAAGAAGCGCTCTAATCCTCAAGGAGCGATCCAGTCCCTAAGGAGCAATCCAGTTGACAGCTTGCCGCGGAATAAGGGGAGCGACGACCGCCGACGCCAACACCGAAGAGGCCATACACACGGCCACCTCCGAGTTGGTCCAGGCATTGATCGACGCCAACGGTCTGGAAGAGGACTCTCTGGCGGCGGTCTTTTTCACCATGACCCCGGACCTTGACGCTGCCTGGCCAGCCACGGCCGCCCGAAAATCGGCCTGGCCCAACGTCCCGCTCATGGACTCCACCCAGGTGGTCGTGGCTGGCAGCTTGCCCCGCTGTATCAGGATACTTATACTAGTGAATACGGATAAGGAGCCAAAAGACCTGGTATACAGATATCTAAAAGGGGCCAAGGACCTACGTTCCTAGAGCGCTGGGAAAGCCCCGGATGAGCGTGAGGGGGGCCTGCGGCTGGCAAAGCCGCAGGCACTTTGGTGTGGTGAGGTATTTCGTTTAAGGTCTGTCCCAGTTCCTCCCAAAGACCAAGCGAAATACGGTTAAATCCACGTATCAAAAGGTGAGTTCTGAAATGATTGTCGTAATGGCGCGAGATACCGCCCAGGAAGACTTGGGCGTCGTCCGGGAGCGCATCGAAGCCCGCGGCTTGAAGGCCCAGATTTTCCAGGGATTGGAGAGAATCGTTGTGGGCGTCCTTGGGTCTATTCCCCCGGACTTTAAGGACGAGGTGGAACTGCTGAACGGAGTCATCGAAGTGGTGATGATCTCCAAGCCCTACAAGCTGGCCAGCAGGGAATTCCATCCCAGTGACACCATCATCAAGGTCGGAGACGCCGTGATCGGCGGGCCCGATCCCGTGATCATGGCCGGCCCGTGCTCCGTCGAAGACGAGGAGCAGATGGTCTCCACCGCCAAGGCGGTGAAGGCCGCCGGCGCCACCGTGCTGCGGGGCGGCGCATTCAAGCCAAGGACGTCTCCCTACAGCTTCCGCGGAATGGGCGAAGACGGCCTGAAACTCCTCCAACTGGCCAAGCAGGAAACCGGCCTGCCGATTATCACCGAGGTCATGTCCCCGGCCGACGTGGACACCGTGGCCAAGTACGCCGACATCCTGCAGATCGGCGCCCGGAACATGCAGAACTACAGCCTGTTGGACGAGGTCGGCGTGGTCGGGAAGCCGGTGATGGTCAAGCGTGGTCTTTCCGCCTCCTACGAAGAATGGCTGCTGGCCGCCGAGTACGTGATGGCCGGGGGCAACGAGCAGGTGATCCTCTGTGAAAGGGGCGTCCGCGGATTCGAGACCTTCACCCGGTTCACTCTGGACGTGGCCGCCGTGCCTGTCATCAAGCGGCTCAGCCACCTGCCCATAGTGGCCGACCCCAGCCACAGCACCGGCAAGTGGTACCTGGTCACCCCCGTCGCCCTGGCTTCGGTGGCTGCCGGGGCCCACGGGTTGCTGATCGAGGTCCATCCCAATCCGGACCTGGCCAAGTGCGACGGCCCCCAGTCCCTCACCTTCGAGAATTTCGACATGCTGATGGAGCAGGTCAACGCCATTGCCTCGGTGAGGAAGCAGCCGGTAACCGCCAGCTAACCTACCCCGCACGTTGGAATCGAAAGGGAGGGCGACGGCCCTCCCTTTTTTATTGGCCCCTTTTTGGACTGCGTTGAAAGTTACCCTTGGCGCTGTTGGTCAGGGTCGAGACGCACTGGGCAGGGTTGCGCCTCGTCTAGTATCATTTGTATATCGAATAGTAATAATAGCAATCACTTAGTATTGACAAATATAATAAGCTCACGCGATAATTACTTTCAGGCGAATAGCTACATTGGGAGGACTGGCATGACCGCCGAGATCACCACCCTCGAGCAACCCATCGACGCGATGTATCTGATCCACAAAGCCCTGCGGGGCGAGGCTGACCGGACCGTCGAGCTGGCCCGTAGCCTCGAAAACGGGTGTAGCCTCCAGGCTTTCAAGTTGGCGTTCACCGCCTGGGCCACCGCCCTCATGTACCACGCCGAGAAAGAGGTGGGCACCGAGATGTCCAAGTTCGTGGACGAGTCCCGCCTGTCCTCGTCGCATGACCCGGTCGAACGGGTCAAATGGGCCCTCCTGGAAAAAGAAGACGCCGAATACATGAGGCTCCTTGATGGTGTTCACGACGTCATGACTGTGCTGGAGAGGACATTGGGACCACCAGCGTCATCTCCCGCACCAAGCAGCACCTCTACGGTCAGGTGATAGCCCTTCGCGTGGCCCAAGAAGACCACCTGGAAACCGAGGAGGCCATGGTGACTCCCTTGCTCAGGGAATACCTCTCCAGAAAGAGCCAGTTGGAGGTCGTTGGCGGGCTGTTGGTCGACCGCGACGCCGATGACCGGCATTGGGTGATCGACTGGATATCCCAGGACCTTACCACCAAAGAGAACGAACTGCTGCTGGCGCTGGAGTCCCGTATCAACCAAGCCCTACTGGTGGCCCAGTAGGGCCGACGTCCAGACGATACGAGAGGTGAGGATATGGCCGCAGAAAGGATCAGCAAGCTGGAACACCCCATCGACGTAATGCCGCTGATGCACAAGGCTTTCCGGGCGGTGTCCGACCGGACCGAGGCCTTGGCCGCCGATGCGTCGACCGTTGAAGACATAGCCGAGTTGAACGAGGCGTTCGGTTTCTAGGTCAAGCAGATCCTCTACCATGCGACTGTCGAGGACGAAGTGATGACCGGCCCGCTGGAAGACAGCCAGCCGGCCCGTGACAACGAGGCCGAGCACGCGGAACTGGCCGGAAAAGCCGGTGAGTTGGCCGAATTCATCGCCAAGGGCAAAGCCGCGGGACTGGAAGAAAGCGTCCGGCAGGCGCTCTTTACCCTGGAAGAGGAACAACATAAAGAGTTTGAGGAGCGGTCACACGAGGTGGAAGATGCCCTGAAGGAAGTCTTGGGCGAGAAGAAGGTGACCGCCCGCACCATCCGCCACATCCACAGCCGGTTGCTGGGTGTCCGTATCCTGGAGCTGGACCACTTCGAGAACGAAGAGGCCTTCGTCTGCCCCCTGGTGCGCGACGAAATAGACGAAGCCGGGCAGCTATATATCGTCAGGCGGCTGCTCATCGACGATACCGCCGAAGACCCCCGCTGGGTCATCGACTGGGTGCACTCCGAACTGGACCCAGCGGAACAGGCCCTGCTGGAAGACCTGGAGGCCCGTTTCCAGGGCGCGGTCGCCCAGCCCGCATAACACGCCAGGCGGGCACATGATAGGAGGGTGATTCGCACGTAGGGGCACGGCATTGCCGTGCCCCTACATTATTTTCAGGGTTCAACAGATGAAGGATGCGACCCTGGGGCTAGACCAGCACCGGCTCTGTGTTCTTGCGGTAGATCTGGAAGCGGTGGCGGGTGGTGTCGGCGATTATCACCCGGTTGTTTTGGCCGATCTTCACGGCGCAGGGCGCCCAGAGAACCCTCTCCGGGGTGAAGTTCCGGATGCCGTTGCGCTGCCGGATCATCTCGGGGTTGGACCTTAGCTTGGCGATGCCCATGGTGGAGAGACCGCCGTCACCGGTGAATTCGGTGATGAACCGTCCGTCCGGGGTCAGCACCTGCACCCGGTTGTTCAGCCAGTCGGCGATGTAGATGTCGCCGTCCTGATCTACGCAGACACCCGTGGGCCGGTTGAACTGGCCCACGGGGACGTTGGAGCGGATGATGCCGCCCTGCTCCTTGATGATGGAGCAGTCGCCGCCGGTGCCCGGCTTGCCGACGGGGCCCGGTTTGCCAAAGGTGGCCAGCCATTTCCCATCGGAGGTGAACGACTGGACCCGGTCGTTGCGCCAATCGGCGACGAACACGTTCTCCTGGTGGTCCAGGCAGATACCCCAGGGCAGGTTGAACTCTCCGTCGGCCGTCCCGGCCGAGCCGAACTTCCCCAGGAACTTGCCGTCCAGGCTGAATTTCTGCACCCGGTTGTTGCGGCTGTCCACGATGTATACGGTTTGGTCTTGGCCGATGGCGATTCCGGCGGGCCGGTCTAGCTCGCCATCCGCGGAGCCGTGGACTCCCCAGTGGGAGACGTACTCGCCGTCCTTGTTGAACTTGGTGATCCGGTGGCGCCACTCGTCGGTGACGTAGACGTTGGTGTCTTGGTCTAGGGCGATGCCGACGGGCCAGATGAATTGGCCATCTCCTTCGCCGTAGGAGCCGAACTCGGTGACGTATTCTTCGCCTTCTTCGCCCAGTCTGATCACGGTCAGCCGGGTGCCGTCGGGCCGGTCTTCGCGGCCCCGGTTCACGATGTAGGCGACGTCTTCCGATGTCAGGGCGAAGTCGATGGGATAGCGCACCCCGGCCCCGACATGCTCGGCGCGGGCCGCAGTCGACTCGTAGGTGAACGTGCGGTCGTTTATCCCAAGAAATACACTTGCCATGAGCCCACCTTTTATCCGGGGATTCAGTTTACTGAAAGGACCTAAAGCGTGCGGGAGGGAATCGTGTAGTCCTTCAGCTTGTTGTAGATCTGTAATCGCATGCGTTGGGTATCGACGACGATCAGGCGCTGATGGACCGTATCGAAGACCAGGTCGGCGGGCAGAGAGAACCGCCACTCAACCTGGGGGTCTTTGACCTCGCGGCGGCGTCTTACTAAGTCTGGGTTGGTCGAAACCGTCATCTTGGCCCAGTGGGACAGTTCATGGGCGTCTCCCAGCAGGCTGGTGACGAACCGTCCGTCCGGCCCGAACACCTGGACCCGGTCATTGGACCAATCGCATACATAAACGTCGCCGTCGGAGTCCACAGCAACACCGGACGGGCGGCCCAACTCGCCCCGGCCCGTGCCCGTGCCTTGGCTGCCAAAGGACGCCGCGAATTCGCCCGACGGAGTGAATTTCTGCACCCGGTGGTTCATGTGGTCGGCCACGTAGATGTACCCATCGGAGTCGGACGCGATGCCCCATGGTGAATCGAGTTGGCCTTCACCACTGCCGAACCCTCCCCAGGTGGCCAAGTGGGCCCCCTCCTTGGAGAATTTCTGGACCCGGTGGTTGCGGGTGTCCGCGATGTAGAGGTCGTCCTGGGGATCAATAACTATGCCCGAAGGGCCGTTTAGTTCGCCATTCCCATCCCCGGAGGCCCCCCAGCACTTCAAGAAATTGCCGTCGCCGTCGAAGACGGATATACGGTTCAACCATTCGTCGGTAACGTAGACCATTCCCTGGCTGTCCACCGCCACCCCGGCCGGCCATATGACCTGCCCTGGGGCGTCTCCGTAAGTGCTGAAATCCGTCACGAACTCCTCTTCTCCCGACACCCCGCCCAGAACAACCTTGGAGATGCGGACGCCCAGGGCCGTCCGGTTCCACGGCACATTGGAGACCATCTCATAGCCACGGTTCACCACATAAGTGGCGTCGGCCCCGGCGCCGGTTCCTATAGCCACGGCAACGGGGACCCTGAATCCCATTCCCGAGGCTGCGGACCGGCCAACGGCGTGGCTGAAATCGAACACCCGGCCTGCTGCTATCTGCGTTTGCATATTTTTCCTTGTCCGGTATCGCTACGACTTGGTGAAACTGGGTGGTGGCAGGCAGTTCACCCCCGCTCTAACTCTCCACCTCAAGGGGGAGAGAATCACCCCTTCCCCCGTCCCGGGGGAAGGTTAGGATGGGGGGGCCGTCACGCATGAATAAACTTTGGCGCCTCGAAGGTTCCTTTGACGATGGGCTTGGCGTCCAGACCGAGCCAGTCCTCCAAAACGGTGGTGTACAGACCCCGGAAGTCTAGATTGGGCACCAAGTCGCCCTGTTGCAGGTCGCCGGCTTTTCTGGAGGGGTACTCGCCGTACTGCCCGCCCTTGATGGCGTCGCCTATCATGAATGCGGCCCCGGCAGCCCCGTGGTCGGTGCCCGAGCCGTTGTCACGGACCCGTCGGCCGAACTCGGAAAACAGCAGCATGACCACGTTGTCCGCGGCGTCGTGTGCCCGGAGGTCGGCGAAGAAGTCGTCGATGGCTTGGGAAACATCGGTCCACAGCGTGGCGTGCATCCCCGTCTGGTTGGCGTGGCTGTCGAAGCTGCCGTGGTCGCAGTAGAAGATCCGGGTGCCCAGCCCAGCCAGGTGAATTTGGGCGATTCCCCTCAGCTTCTGGGCGATGGTCGTTTCAGCGTATTCGATGCTGGAGGAGTAACGCTCGGGGGCGGCCTTCAGGATGTCGGCTCCCTTCATGGCCTCGAGTCCCGTTTGCCCGAGGTATTCGGTCACCACGTCGGCGCCCAACTCGGGGGCGTACATGCGGGAGAAGCGGTCCAGAATCTGTTCCCGTTGTTGTTCTCCGGAGATTCCCGTCAGCAGGCCGTAGGATTCCAGATTGTCCACGCAGGCCACCGGTACGCCAGGCAACACCAAAGCCCGGAACAGGCTGGGGCCGAAACTGACAGTGGTGACGATGTTCTCTTTCCGAGGGTCCAGGTCTCTGGTGGCCAGTCCCAGCCAGCCCTCGGTGCCCAGCTTCTCCGGCTCACAGGTGTGCCAGATGTCCATGGACCGGAAGTGGGAGCGGGGCGAGTCGGGGTAGCCTACGCCGTGCACGATGGCCACCTTACCTTGGTCGTACAGGTCCTTGACCGGCCCCATGGCCGGATGCAACCCGACGTCGCCGTCGATACCCAAGACTTGGCCCTCTGGAATGCCCACCGCGGGACGGCTGTCCCGGTATATAGGGTCGGTGTAGGGTATGACCGTATTCAGGTAGTCATTGCCGCCGGAAAGCTGGAGAACCACCAGCACCGGGTCTTTCTTGACCGTAGTCATTGATTTCTCCTAATGACCGAACTTAGCCGTACTGATATTCCTTGGTCGATGCAATCAGTTGAAGCAGTTCCCCCACCCTTTCGGTGGACGCGGCTGCGTCTTCTTCGGTGTTCCAACGTAGTTCGCCCCGTTGGGCGGCGTGCTCCACCAATTGTTGGTGGGTGGCCGCGCCCGCTTTCACCGGCCCGACCAAGTCCAGGCAACTGTCCACCAGCGCCTCGGGCCCCAGGTTGCCCTGGGCTTGCAGCCGGTCCACTATCCGCCGGACTCCGGGCCTGCTGGTGTCGCCCAACATGTCGGCGACAAAGTTGATCCGCTTCATCAGTGAGCCGCTGTTTATCCACTCGACGCCGGTGTGCCAACCCTCCACGCTGGGCGGGTTGAGCAACTCTTGCCCCATGTATCCGGCTTGTTTGGAAAGATCGCCGATCCCGGGGGCGGGCAATTTATCCTGGCCCACCAGGCGCAACGTGCCCACCACTATCTCGGCGGGACTCTTGATCTTGGTGAAGCGGGCGTTCTTGAAGAAATCGGAAAGGAACAGCACCCGCAGGACCGAGCGGATGTCGTAGTTGGATTCGGTGAACGCCTTGGCCAAGGCTTCAATGGCCTGGGGGTCATTGGGAGGAGTCACGGACCAGGCGGGGACTTGGGGCTCGTCGGCCACGAAGAAATTATAGAGGTGCCGGGCTATGAATTCGGCCGTGGCCGGCTGCTGGCAGATGATGTCGATGATGTCCTCGCCGTTGAACCGCCCGGTATGGCCCAAAAAGGTCTTTTCACCGTCGTCGTGGTCCTCCTCCTGGTATTCGAACTCCCAGTCGAACCTGCTGTAGTAATTCCGGGGAGGCACGGTGGAAATGGTCCACCCGGTGAAGGCCCTGGAGCATTCCATGACGTCGTCTTCGGTGTAGTTGCCCACACCCATGCTGAAGAGCTCCAGCAGTTCCCGTCCCCAGTTCTCGTTGACGCCGGACCCGTGGTTGTCGCAGTTATCCAGCCAATAGATCATGGCCGGGTTCTTGGCCAGCGCCACCAGCATGTCCCGGTAGCTGCCCATCCCCTTTTCACGGAACATGTCGACTTGGGCGATCAACTCGTGCCAATGGTCCACCTTGGACTGACCGGTGGCGAATATCTGATGCCAGAAGAGGACCATCTTTTCTTCCAGGGGCAGCCCGGTATGTATCATGTCGTAGAGCCAGGCTGAGCCCCCCATGCCCGGCGAGGTAATAGGGCGCCGGAAGCCTGGATGATACCGGAGGAAGTGCTCCCGGTCGGCCCGTTCTCCCACGGGATTGAGCAGTTCCTCCACCGTGGCCTCATACCCCTTGGCGGCCCGCCGTTCCAACTCGTCTCGATCGGCGCCAAACCCGGCGCGCCGCATTAGATGGGCCATCAGATCGATGCTTTCATTGGCCATCGCGTCAACTCCGCAAGAATCATGCGTCCGGAAAAACGGCCTAGTGCATGCGTTGCACTCGTTCTCCCGGCGGTTCGCCATGATATTTCAAATCTTGTGGCCCATTTTCCCGGCCAACGGGCGGTGTGTCAACCTCATTCGGCCGCACTTTCGCCGCCGAGGCGTGGGAGTTGGAGATGAGCTTATTAATTGTTACCTAAAGCCCGGCCGCTCCCGCGGCTTTTCTCATGGTGTCCAGGTATGCGTTGCTGGATGATTGGATCAGGGTCTGGACCGTGCCGTGGAAATACTGGACACCCAGGCCCAGGAATTTGGGCACCAGATTCTCCGGGCAACTAACCCCGGCGATCCGGCCCGCCTTGCGGATGATCTCCACTCCCTCCTCCATGACCTCTTGGACCTCCGGGTGGGTTTGCTGGCCCACGTAGCCCATGGACTGGGACAGGTCCCCGGAGCCGATGAAGAACACGTCCACCCCCTCCACCTGGACCATGGATTCCAGGTTTTCGATGGCTTCCACCTCTTCCAACATCAGGCAGACCAGGGTGTTCTTGTTGGCCTCTTCCGCGTAATCTCCGGTGGAGCCGGAAAAGCCGAATCCGGCGGGGCGGCTGCGGCTGAATATGCCCCGGGTGCCCAGGGGATAATACTTGACGGCCTCGACGGCGTTCCGGGCCTCTTCGGCCGTGTTGACGTGGGGTACCTGTACGCCCCAGGCGCCGCGGTCCAAGAAGGGGCAGATGAACTCCAACTCGTTGCCGACGGGGCGTACGATGGGCGCCATGCCCGTTAACTCGGCCGCCCGGATCATATCTTCCGAATTGTCCACCGTTATGGAACCATGCTCGTTGTCGATCAATATCCAGTCGTAGCCCAAACACCCTAGCATCTCAACCATCGTGGCTGAGGGAAAGGTGATCATGGTGCCGAAAACCGCCTTTCCTTCATTCAATTTCTGTTTTAGGGTATTCTTCCGCATTGGGCCTCTCCATACTGGACCGCGCCTAATTTTCACTGGAGTATACTACGCGGGATATTGCGGAGCGCCCAATGGACCACGGGTTGGAATTCTGCCGGTTCAAACGCAGGAGCCGGACTGAAGACAGACGAAAGAAAGGCGGAAGATGGATGACATTGATTCAGAATTGAGGGAGAGCCGAGTCGGGCCTGAGTCTGGCGATTCTCAGATGCCCGTCATCCTTTCTTTCGTTGTCGACTGGGCCAACATCGTTACCCTGTTGGGGCTTTGCAGCGGGGTTCTCGGAATATTCTTCGCGCTGGAACAGAATTACCCGGCAGCGATTATCGCGATGCTCTGGGCCGTTATCTTCGATTGGTACGACGGGGTGGTCGCCCGCGCGATGCCGGGAAGAAGCGAGGCCTACAAATCGATCGGGGCCCACATGGATTCTCTGGTGGACCTCGTCACCTCTGCGGTGGGTCCGGCGATCCTCCTACTTAGTATTTCGGATTTCAGCGCCTGGGCCTATCCGGGAGCATTGGCGATCATCATGGCTGGCGTGCTTCGTCTGGCGTACTTCGACGTGTTCGGCGTGGATAGTAACGGCACCTATGCAGGGATAACGATAGACAATTCACCGATCGTGGTTTCGATGGTCTTCTTCTTGGAGAGTTTCCTGAGCCACAATGCCTTTGTGGCTACTCTCTACGTTGCCATCGTGGTAATGGCGTTCTTACATGTAGCGCCGTTCCGCACCCGCAAGGTGGGCCGAATCTGGTACTACGTCTTTACGGTCTATGCGGTGATGGCGACCGGCGGTTACTCTTATATCCTGTGGACCCAATAGCTTAACCGCTTCCGGGAAGTCCGCAGGTGCGGGAAATTCAGCGACGGCCATCGGCGCACCGGCACCAGGGCTGCAGCGTTGCCGGGGACATCCGATCACAGGTTTAAGCGCTAGTCCAGAGGCTGTAGCCTAAAGAAGTGGTTTTGAAGTTTAGGCCAGGGGACATTCAGGCGGGAAAGCGCTTGCGGTAACGCCCAGAAGCTGATTGGGGTGGCCGCTCTCAGCGCCGACCAGGTAACAGAGCCGAGCAGAAGAGAGTCCTTGGGCAAGAACGGCAGCCATTTGCGGCGGAGGTCGATCAGCTCCTCGGCTATCACCAAACAGGTGTATCCGAAGTTTCGACGTACTTCCACGTTTTGGATCCCGGCCTCCTCAAACAGCTTTTGGTACACGTCAACGCTGCGGTAGACCACCTGGTAATCGCCTTTGAGAGCTAGCGCCCCTCTTCTCACCGTGGACTCCCGGAGAATGATCGTGCCCCCGTCGCTGAGACGCGATTTCAAGCTGTGCAGTAGCTCCACCACATCGGTGTCCCCCTGGTACATCATGAGACCGCCCAGGAAGATCAGTTCAAAGGGCCCGTCCGGCAGGTCTTGCCGGCCGTCCCCTTGGTAAACCTCAGCGTTCGACAGGTGGGCCACCCGCTCTTTGGCGGCTTCGACCATCAGGGGGCTGCGCTCGACCCCTACGGCGGACCGGTAACGGTGGGCGAAAATTTCGACCCACGCTCCGGCGCCGCAACCGACGTCAAGCACTCGCCCGGATTGGGCCACTGTGTCGAGCCATGGGCCGATCGTTCCTAATTCCTTGCTTAGCCGATACTCAACGGCACTCGATGGCAGATTGTGCTCATGGGACATCACGCTCATCGCGGCGGGAGCCGTACCGCCGGCGCCATCGAAATAGCGCTTGACGGCATCGTCGTCTATCTGCTTCTCGGACGACGGTTCACGTTCCAGTGCCATTAAGGCAGCCTCCCTTCGGGTTTTTCTCCCGCATTGGGTATCCTCATCCGATTGCATCCGAGAATCACAGGAGTATACTACGCGGCAAATTACGGAGTGACCAGCCAATTGCAGGCGGCAGCGGAGCGGGGCCTGGACAGGCCGAAATTTGCAAATTGCGTCCATAACCAGGCGTTGTTATAATGATGATTATCCCGAAAGGTGATAGTGAGGGATAGGCTCGGCGGCACCTGCAGGAATCTCAATTTCGCCCATTAATTTTGGGGGTGCGATATGTTCCCAGAGGTGACACTGGTAACGCCCACTCGTGAAGATGTTCAGCGCCTGGCTGAATGGCTCAACGATCCCGAGGTTAATGCGGTCTGGTACGGCGTTGGGGATGACGGCAAACCCCTCCATACCGGTTACACTCCGGAAGCTGTCCTAGCCGGAGGTCCCGATGAATGGGACCAGGTCTTCAATGACGAGAACCGCACCATCTTCTCCGTTTACACGGCAGACGGCGAGCACATAGGAGAAGGGCAACTGCTGGTCGAACGGCCGCTGCTGGAGGCCCGAGCCGACCTCTTGGTGGGCCGCAAGGACCTTTGGCACCATCATTACGGCACCAGCGCGCTCATTGGCCTGTTGGACCATGCCTTCGGCCCCTTGGGGCTCCACCGCGTCTGGGTCGATATCCCCGAGTATAACGAGCCCGGCATGCAGATGGCCCAACACGTGGGATTCGTTCTGGAAGGGCATCTGCGCAAGACCCACCGCAAGAATAACGAGTGGTACGACTCCGCCATTCTCGGTCTGCTGGCTGACGAATATCCCAGACGCCGTGCCAGGCTGATGGAGACCACAGTCAGTTAGGCCCCTTAATATCAACGGTCCGGCCTCCTGCAGGGCACGCCAACCTGAATATTCGGAGGGACCAGTAATGCCAGTAATTACCATTAACGGCCCCATTGGATGCGGAGCGGTCACCATCGGCCAGATGGTAGCCGAAGAACTGAAACTGAACTTCGTTGACCGCATGATTTTCACCGAGGCGGCGCGCATAGTCGGCACCCCGGTGGGCGCCCTCATCGCCAAGGAACAGCGAGTGGACCGGTTCCGCGACCGCTTGGGCCGGTTCGTTCAGACCATGCTGGAACGCTCCGCTATGTCCGGCGTGAGCGGCGAGCCCTACTTCGGCCGGGGCATCGAGAACCTGCCTCCCGAGACCTACATGGACCTGACCGGCGAGGGAGGCGGCGTGACCCAAAAGGTGGACGACAAGACCTTCATCGAGGCCATGACCAAGGTCGTGAAGGACATCCACAAACAGGGCAACGCAGTGATCATTGGCCGCGGCGCCAACCAGATTCTGGCCGACGCGCCCCAGACCCTGCACGTTGGTTTGCTGGCGCCCCTGGAGGTGCGGGTCGAGACCTTGATTGCCCGGGAGCACTTCGAACGGGAAGAGGCCGAGATCCACGTGGTGGAGTTGGAACGGGCCCGGGAGGACTTCGTGCAGAAGTTCTGGAAGGTCCATCCCAATGAGGCCAGTCATTACCACATGATGTTGAACATGGGAAAGATGACTACCAAAACCGCGGCGGAGGTTATCACCCGCGCAGCAGGTGACCTGACCTCTTGATCTTGGGCAGGCCAAACCGGAGACCGGCCAATAGGGGAACGGGTGTCGCCCGTTCCCCTATTGATAATTTTGATAATTTTGGCCGGAATGGTGGCCTATAGTTGTTTCCTTTTTCCGACGCCAGCGTCCGCCACCAGACCTTTCCCTACGTAAACGCAGCCCTCATCGGCATCAGTGTCCTGGTATTTCTCTACGAGATTTCCCTGGGCGGCCTCGGGACTCTCACCGGCGGCGGCGGGCTGAACCTGGACGTGTTTTTCTTCAAATGGGGGTTCATCGCTCAGGAGCTGACTTCCGGAGAACCTTTTATCTCACGGATCGTGGACATCGAGACGCCGGTTCCTACGGAGGCAACCATCTTCACGTCGATGTTCATCCACGGCGGCTTCATACACCTGGCCGGCAACATGATGTTCCTCTGGGTGTTCGGCGACAACATCGAAGACCGTCTGGGCCACGTCAAGTACCTGGTTTTCTATCTGCTGGTCGGTGCCGCCGCCACCCTGAGCCAGTGGGCCATCAGTACCGATTCTCAGGTCCCCTTGATCGGCGCCAGCGGCGCCATATCCGGGGTGTTGGGCGCCTACCTGATGATCTACCCCAATAACAAGGTCAAGGCCCTGATAATCTTCTATCTGATCACGGTGGTGGAGATGCGGGCCGTGTGGCTCCTGGGGGCCTGGTTCGTCTGGCAGTTGATACAAGGAAGTTTGTCGGTGGGTCTGGCGGACTCGGTAAGCGTGGCGTTCTTCGCCCACATCGGCGGCTTCGTGGCGGGCATGGCGTTGGCCGTGTTATACAAATTGGCCGTCAGGGAACCGCTGTTCCCTGGAAGGGGACGTTCGGGAGGCAACCCATGGGACCACTGGTACCAAGCCGGCCGGCCCAGAGACTAACCGGCCGGCCAATGTTTTTCTGGACCTCAGAGAGGCTGATCTTTGGTATGTAGGGGCACGGCAATGCCGTGCCCCTGCGCGCCTCGTCTCCCGCGGCTGGAAACCGGAGACGGTTATTCTTCGCCGGTCTCCGACGGGTAACCGCGCTCGATCCAGGCCGGGGTGCCGGCTTCGTCCACCACCTGCACGTTCTCCCGGCCGTCCCGCTGCAGGATGCTGCCTGCGGTGGTGGCCCGCATCCCGGCGGCGCACACCGTCACCACGGGGAGTTCCCGGGGCAGGCCGTCCAGGTGGTCCTGGAGCTCGCCCAGTTCGATGTTCAGCGCGCCGGGGATATGGCCTCCGGCGTACTCGTTGCGTTGACGGACGTCAATAATCATTGGCGCGGCCGGCAGGTCCTGGGCTTGTTTGAGATCATCCAAATCCAGCACGCTGGTTTTTTCGACCGGGAGACCGGCCGATCCCCACGCGTCGATGCCGCCGGACAAGAAACCGTGGAGCCGGTCAAAGCCGATGCGGATCAACTGCCGCACCATATCGTCGTGGTGGCTGGCGTCGGCGGAAAGCAGCACCAGGGGCTTTCCCCAGGGCACCACCCAGCCGACCCAGGTCGCCATGCTGTTGCCGTGGGGCACGGCGTAGGAGCCTGGCACGTGCCCGGTGTTGAAATTGCGCTCCGGCCGGGCATCGACCAATACTGCGTCGCCATCCAGGTGGCTACGGACGGAGAGGGCGGTCAAGGAAGCCAGCCGGGGTACGCCTCCCAGGATGTCCGGGCCCCGGCGGTTGATGTCGGCCATGTATTTGTAGTAGCTGGGATAGGAGCCCAGGCCAGTGAGGGCGAACTTTACAAAGCTGGACTCTTCAACTTCGGCGGCGAAGGGGTTGGTCAGCCGCTCGTGGGCGATGGTGGTGGGCACGGTGCCGCCGCCGGCCGCCGTCGAGCAGAAAGATCCTCCGCCGTGGGTCGGGTAGACCTGAACGTCGTCGGGCAGCTTCAATAGTTTTTCGTGAATGGTGTTGTGCAGCCACCGGGCCAAGAAGGGCGCGACCTTGGCGCCCAACAGGTCGACGCGGGCCGCGCCGCCCATCAACAGGGCACCGCCGGTGAAGATGGCCGTGGGCTGGCCCTGCTCTTCTACGATGAACGAGATGCTTTCCGGCGTGTGGCCGGGGGTGTGCATGATTCGAATCTGGAACTCGCCCAGGTCGAACTCGTCGTTGTCCTGAAGGCGGATTGACGGGAACAAAAGCCCTCCGGAGGCGCTGGCTCCCACCTGGCAACCGGTCTGGTCGGCCAGTTCACGGGCGCCGGAGACGAAGTCGTTGTGGACGTGGGTCTCGAAGGCGTAGACGATCCGCGTCCCGTGGTTGGCCGCGATCTGGACGTATTGATCGACGTCCCGGGCTGGGTCGATGACGATGCACCGTCCAGATTGTTCAGAACCGACCACGTAGCTGTTGTTGGATAGGCTCTCGATCCTAATCGTTTCGATGAACATAGCGGTCCACCCCCCAAAGTCGGTCTTGTGTCCTTGATCCTATGCACAATTGCGTGGCATCCAATTGTATACCGCCGGAGGCTCACCGGTCACCGGCGGTACCGGCTGGTGTCAGGGGAGGCGATATGGCTGGCTGCCGGTCTCCGAAATCAGATCGACGTGATGATGTTCTTGTAGGGCCGAGTCAGCAGATTCCAGCTATTGTTGGCCGCGTCGAACTTGGAGTTGACGAATACCCGCCACTTGGCGTCGTCAAGGTCGGGGAAGTCGGACCGGTAGTAATATCCTGGCCACCGGGTTTCTTCGCGGTACAGCAGATGCCTCAGGTGGGCCTCGCCCACCCAGGTCCGGTGGACCAACTCCCAGCACCGCATCAATTCGTGCCGGTTCCGGGCCGCGAGGTGGGTCAGGTCCTCGCGAAACATCTCGATCAACTCGATGCCCCTTTCGAGGGTTGGCCCGTTGGTGGTGTACCAGGCTGATACGCCCCCGCCGTATTCGTCCATGATCTTCTGGAGCCGGACCAGTCCTTGTTTCGGCGTCATATAGTTGGGGTTTATCTCTTCCGCCGAGGAGGCGCCCTTGTGTTTGTCAAAGGTTTCGAGAGGCGCCCAGATGGTCTCCTGGATGCCGCGGACGCTGGCGTCGCTCACGGACGGAGCGCCGGGGTTATCGCCCACGTAGCTGACGGCGGCCTTGGCGGCTATGCGGCCCTCGGTGAAGGAGCCGGACGAGAATTTATGGGGTGCGGCGCCCACCCCGTCGCCCGCGGCGAACAGGCCGTCAATGGTCGTCATGCGGTTGTAGCCCCAGAAATATTCGCCGGTTGCGATGTCTTCCGGGCCGCTGCACCATGCGCCCGCCTCCCCGGAGTGGGAACCCATGATGTAGGGCTCGGCCAGCACGACTTCGGACGCCGTTTCCTCCGGCGCTATGTTTTGGGATGCCCAGGTCAGCGCCTGGGCGATGGTCATGTCCAGGAAGTCTTCCCAGGCCTCGTCACGCACCTTGTCCATCTTGGCGGGGTCGCCGCCGGCCAATTTCTTCATCGCCTCGTCGGTCCGCATATACATGGGTCCGAGGCCGTCTCTGATGTCCATGAACATCTGGTGGTTCCGGAGTGGAGTGGGAGTGGGGATGGCGGAGCCGTAGGGCTCGTACTTCTTCAGTTCGTCGGCACGGGTGACGGTGTAATCTTCGCCCTTGGAGTTGAGTACCTTGGCGTGGAAATATTGGAACCACATTCCCACGGGCCCATACCCGTCTTTGAACCGGGTGGGCACGAAACGGTGTTCCATCTGTGTCATTTCGGTCCCGATGGGAATCATCAGACCGTAGGCGGACCCGGTGGCGAACACCGAGTACCAGGTCCGCCCCAACCCCTCGCCCACTGAACGGGGACGAAAGACGTTGGAGGCGCCTCCGGAAGCGACTATGACGGCCTTGGCCCGGAAGACGTAGAACTTGTTTTCCCGCACCGCGAATCCGACCGCGCCCGCGATCTTCTGCGGGTCGTCGGCGTCGGTCAGCAGATGGGTGACGGAGACCCGTTCGAAAAGGTTTTCGGGCCCAATGGCTTTCCGCGCCGGCTCGGCGGCGATGGGCTTGATCGCCTCGCCGTGAATTGGGATCTGCCACCGGCCGATGCGCTCGTATTCGCCATTGTCCTTTTTCCAGACGGGCAGCCCCCACTCCTCTAGGAGGTGGACGGAGCTATCGACGTGGCGTCCCACGTCGTAGACCAAGTCTTCCCGGGCCAGTCCCATCATGTCGTTCACGACATAATTGACGAAGTCTTCCGGGGTATTCCAGCCGTAGCGCTGGCCCATGTAGCAGTTGATGGCGGAGAGCCCCTCTCCGGTGGCGCCGCTCCGCTCGATGGCGGCCTTTTCCACCATGACAACGCGAAGGTCGCCGCTCCAGTATTTCGCCTCGAACGCCGCCCCGCAGCCGGCCATTCCTCCGCCGATGATCAGGATGTCGCAATCGATGGTTTCTGTGGTAGGAAGGGTCAAAACAGGCGCTCCAAGCTCTTGATTACCGGGTTATGCGGCGGCCACTAATTGGGCGTGGGCAATCTGTCGACGCCCAGCCACAGGGAGTCTCCGGCCAAGCTCTGGTTCCTGAGATCGTTTTGCCGGTCTTCGGTGAATCCCTCGAACAGGACCACCGAGCCCTCGGGCTTGGTCCGCGACTGGTAGGTAAACTCGAATGTGCGCCCGTCCCGGAAACGGACATTCCAGCGCAGCCCGTCTTCGGTCCGATGCGGCTGGACCTCCGCGCCCATGGGGACAAAGTCCGCATACCCGCGGACGTGGATGGCCTCTTCAGGGCACAATTTGACGCAGGCGTAACACTCCGAGCACATCTCCGGTTCTTGGTTGAACCCCTTGTTGGCGTCCACATCCAAAACCATCAGGTCGTTGGGGCAGATATAAACGCAGAGCGGACCCTGGTGCTCGCCCTCGCAGGCGTTGCATGCGTTGGGGTCTACGTAGGTCGGCATTCCCGTCCTCCTATCGGCCGGTCATTCAAGTCGATTTTCAGACTCAGACGCTCATAAAAAAACCCCCGCTGGCTGAGGAGCGGGGGATTAATAATCACACAGGCTGATGTTCACTACAGGTACAACAACCCAGGGTAGGCATGGAGATGACCGGCGTCCGGTTCTCTAGATATTCCGGGGTGACAAACGCCGAGCCCGCATTGTATTTATCGGCGCATTCCCGGACGACCTCAAGAATCTCGGACCTCAAAGTTGTCGGGGCCGGCTCCTGCCCGCCATCGATAATCCTGCGGATGACCGTGCCCGCCAGGTCCTGCTTCTGGTCGCGGTGGCCGCACAGGCCTTCGTAGGCGACTCCCTGACACACCGGGCAGTACCACCATTCAAGGGTCAGCACGGATTTTATTCCTAGGTCTGGCAAATTCTCGAACACCTTGTGAGCGGCGTAGGTTTCGTAGTAATTCCCGACGCCCGCATGGTCCCGGCCGAACATGTGATGGCTGCAACCCAGGTTCTTGCGGACGATTGCGTGGAACACCGCCTCCCGCGGTCCGGCGTAGCGCATGTCCCACATCAGCGTGGAGGTCTCATGGATGCCGGGCAAGAAGAATCCGGCCTCCCGCAGCCGGTGATGGGCCAGCACGATGGCCTCATCGATGTAATCGCCCGGTTTTTTCTCCCCGATTACAGCGCTGACAAGGATACCATCGGCTTCGGACGAAAGCAAAGCTCCCTTCATCATCCATTCGTGGCCCACGTGGGGCACGTTGCGGGTCTGGTGGGCCACCACCTTGCTCCAACCCAATTCGGAGAAGCGCTCCCGCAACTGGCGTGGCGTCTTCCAAAAACGGTCGAAAGGCGGGTTGATGACCGGCGGGTTCACCAGGGTCACCGGTCCGCCCAGAAACATGTCTTCCATCTCCAGGGTCCGTGTTACGCCGGGGTGGTCCCGATCCGTGGTCCCGTAAACGTTCTGGGCCATAAATTCCCGGTCGTAGGAGAAAGCCTCGGCTACCTCCAGCACGGCCAACGCCTGGTCCTGGTAGGTTAACAAGACGGAGACTCTGGAGGTCGCTTCGGGGGTCGCTCCGGGGGTCACTCCGGCCTCCGCCATGGCCCGGCGGGAGATGTCGAAAATTATGGGGATGCTCCAAACCAGCCCGTTGTTCAGGGTCATGTTCCGGACCACCGAATCCACTTCAGAGCGGACCATGAACCCTTCGAGGGGAGAAAAGAAACCGTAAGCGAGGTTTATCACCTCTCGTGCGATGCTGTCGCGCACGGGAATCCGGGGGAGGCCCGCCGCAATGTGGGCGGCGTCGTTGGCCGAGGCGACCCTTTCGATTAGCTCACCGCCGTGGGGCGACAGGGTGTTGTCTACTGCCATAAATTTGTTTCCAAATTCATGCGGGCCGGACCCGGCCCCCACGCAAAAATTAATGGGGCGTTAAGCTGTCCCTGAGGGGATTACTGGGAAACGAAGGGTAAAAAGGGACCAGACAACCTGGTGCCAGGGTCCGGGCCTATGGCCCGCTGACGGCAGCGCTGCCGCCATTTTCCGGGCTGGAGCCGCTGACCGTGCACCCATGGCTGGCGGTGGTGGCCATGAGGATTACTCCGATCAAGATAAGCCCGATCAGTGCCCGTCGGGCGCGTAGTTTAGGTATGCGCATCCTTCAAGTCTACTCCGGTTCTGGATCGCGGGCGGGGGCCAACCGGTGGTCCCCAGCCACGCGTAAATCGCCGTTGGCAGTATATCTCAACCTGCCTGGGGCAGTACAGTGTCCGTTACGGTGGGGATAATCCACTTGCCATAACATTTTGGCGGCCGCCGCGTCGATGCCCGCGTCGATGCCCCGTCGATGCCATGGATACAACGCCTGCGGCTGGGGCTGTTTGATGGGCCGGTCAGGCGCGGGGCCGAAGCTGGGATTGTGATAATATATGCCAAGGCATATCTGTTCTGCCTATTTACCCACGCGAATTACGCCTACAGGCGTTTCAACTGTGCCTGAAAATATCATGAGCTAGGAGCGAGCGAATGCTTGATTACAAGCCCAACATGGTGCTCTCCAACGAAGAATTTGACGTGGTAGGCACCAGGCCGATCCGCCACGACGGCGCCGACAAGGTAACCGGGCGCGCCAGGTACGGCGCGGACACCAATTTGTCGGGCCTGCTCTACGGGAAGATTCTTCGCAGTCCCCACGCTCACGCAATCATCAAATTCATTGACACCAGCGCCGCCGAGGCCCACCCAGGGGTCTACGCGGTGGTCACCTCCGCCGATTGGCCGGAGACCTCCATGAAGCTCTCCGACCTGGCTGAGGGCGCTATCCAAAACCTGGGGTTTCTCAGCATGAACGTTCTGGCCAGAGGCAAGGTGCTCTACAAGGGTCATGCCTTGGCCGCCGTGGCTGCCGTCAACTCCCACGTCGCCGAAGAGGCATTGGCCAAGATCAAAGTGGACTATGAGGTCCTGAAGCCGGTGCTAAGCGCCGAGGAGGGGATGAAGCCGGACGCGCCGATCCTGCACGAGCGGCTGGCCGCCGTCTCCAACCCGGCCCTCCGGCCCGGCGGACTGCTGGATGACGACGCCGACAGTCTGCGCACCAACATCGCCAACCAGTTCGAATTCAAACTCGGCGACGTTGAACAGGGTTTCAAAGACGCCGACGTGATCGTGGAGAAAGAGACGGTCACCAAGCCGGTCCACCAGGGGTACATCGAGCCCCACGCCGGCACCGCCCATTGGCAGGCCGACGGCAAGCTGACCATCTGGTCCAGCAGCCAGGGGCAGTTCACGGTCCGCGACCACACCGCCCGCTTCCTGGGCATCCCGGTTTCCGACGTCAAAGCCTATCCCATGGAGATCGGCGGCGGCTTCGGCGCCAAGACCATCGTATATGTGGAGCCCGTGGCGGCCCTTTTGTCCCGCAAATCGGGCCGGCCGGTGAAGGTCCAGATGTCCCGGACCGAGGTATTCGAGGCCACCGGCCCCACTTCGGCCACCAGGATCAAGGTCAAACTTGGCGCGACCAAGGAAGGAAAATTGATCGCCGCCGAGGCCGACCTGGTCTACGAAGCAGGCGCTTTCCCCGGGTCGCCCGTCTCGCCGGGCGCCCAATGCATGATGGGCCACTACGACATCCCCAACGCCCACCTGAAAGCCACAGACGTGCTGGTCAACCGGCCCAAGTCGGCGGCCTACCGGGCACCGGGCGCACCGGCTTCCGCTTTCTGCATGGAGACCGCCATCGACGAACTCTGTGAGAAGCTGGGGATGGACCCGTTGGAGTTCCGGCTGTTGAACAGTTCCAAAGAGGGCGTCCGCCGGGTCACGGGCCCGATGACCCCGAAGGTCGGGTACATCGAAACCCTGCAGGCGGCGAAGGACCACCAGCACTACAACACCAAACTCGAAGGCAAGCTGCGGGGACGCGGGGTTGCAACCGGGTTCTGGGGCAACAACACCGGCCCCGCCTCGGCAGTGGCCGTGGTCAACTCCGACGGCACCATCAGCCTGACCGAAGGCTCGCCGGACATCGGCGGCAGCCGCGCCGCAATGGCCCAGCACGTCGCCGAGGTCTTGGGCATTCCCGTCGAGGACATCAAGCCCCAGGTCGGCGACACCGACTCCATCGGCTTCACCTCCAACACCGGCGGCAGCAGCGTCACCTTCAAGTCCGGCTGGGCCTGTTACGAGGCCGCGCAGAGCGTGAAAAAGCAGATGATCGAGCGGGCCGCCAAGGTCTGGGAGATTCCGGGGGAGGATGTGGAGTACGTAGATGCCGTTCTCCAGCACAAGTCGGACCCGGAACTTAAGCTGACTTTTAAACAGATCGCGGCGCGGATGGTCCCCACCGGCGGTCCCATCGTCGGCGCAGCGGGCGTTAATCCTCCCGGCGCCGGCCCGTCCATCGCCGCCCACATCGTGGACGTGGAGGTCGATACCGACACCGGAAAAGTGGAGATCCTGCGGTACACCGCCGTGCAAGACGCCGGCAAGGCCATCCACCCCAGCTACGTGGAAGGCCAGATCCAGGGCGGCGTGGTACAGGGCATCGGCTGGGCGCTCAACGAAGAGTACGTCTACAACGACGACGGCGTCATGCTGAATAGCAGCTTCCTGGACTACCGGATGCCCACCTCGCTGGACCTGCCGATGATCGACACGGTGATCGTCGAGGTGGCCAATCCCGCTCACCCCTACGGAGTCCGGGGCGTCGGCGAGGTCCCCATCGTGCCGCCCATGGCCGCCATATCCAACGCGATCTACCATGCCATCGGCGTACGGATGAACGCTCTGCCTATGTCTCCGGACAAGGTCTTGGAGGCCCTCTGGGCCAAAGAGGGCAAGTAAGCCCAGATGCCGGAGGTCTGGATACCGCCCAAGCTGCAACAGCTCACCGGCGGTAAGCAGCAAATCCAAGTGGAAGGTAGCACCGTCCGCCAGGTGATCAACAACCTGGAGAAGCAGTACCCCGGGGTCAAGGAATTCCTCTGCGACGAGACGGAGGAGGACCTGATCCCCGGTATCGCCGTGATAGTCGACGGAGAGACCAGTCAATTGGGCATGCTGCAAAGGGTGCAGGAGAACAGCGAGGTGCATTTCCTTCCCGCTCTCGGCGGCGGCTGAAAGGCCTCGCCCGGACTAAACTCAGCACAGATGCGGCGGGGCCTGCGGAAACGCCGGCCCCGCCTTTTGCTCCACGTACGCCTACCGCTGTCACCCCGAGCGTAGCGAGGGGTCTGCTGACGTGACTAACGGGAGATTCTTCCCCGACGCTTCGGGGCCCGCTCCTCAGAATGACAGAGTTGTGGGTCTGGTTCCTCTCCTCGTTTGTCACCCTGAGTGGAGCGAAGGGTCTCTTTGTTCTCGGTCAGCGCTGGTACATCAGCAACGAGATTCTTCGGCTACCGCCTCAGAATGACAATTTTGAGGCGAACTCTTGTCGAACCCCGCGGTCACATGAAAACGGAGGAGGCGGAACATGTCCAATGAGACAATCGGCCAAGAGCCCATCAGGATGCGGCCCAAACTCAGCTCCCAGGCGAAGCGGGAAGTGCGGCGCGACTCGCGCCTGCGCCGGGCCCGGACCTGCTACGGGCACCTGGCCGGGGTGGCCGGAGTGGCGCTGATGGACAAGATGATCGGCCTGGGCTGGCTGGAAGAGGGACCGCGGCCCGCCTCCGGAAACAGGGTCGGTTACGCCCTCACCCACAAAGGCCTCCAGGCGATGGCGGAACGGGGAGTGGATGTGGCCGCGGCGGCCAAGTCCACCGGCAATTTCGCCTTTGGCTGCCTGGACTGGACGGAGCGGGGGCATCACCTGGGCGGGGCCTTGGGCCGTGCCGTCACCGCCTTCTTATCGGAACAGGGCTTCGTGGGCCGGACCCCGGGGACCAGGGAAGTGACGCTACGAGGCTGCCCCGATTTCTGGTTGGACGGCGCCGCTCCCCGCCGTTAGAATACCGGCGGAACGGCACCAACCAGGAAAATCAAAACCGGAGAGTAGCTGACCGTGTACGTGATCGGCATCGACGTGGGTGGCACGTTCACCGACTTTGTGGTCGCCCAAGAAGGCCGGCCTCCCCGTTATTTCAAGACTGCCTCGACGCCCAACGACCCCTCTGAGGGGCTGATGGCCGGCCTCAACGACGCGGCCGCCGCTCACGGCCTGTCTTTGGAAGATTTTCTGGCGTCTGCCGACATGATCATCCACGGCAGCACCGTGGCCACCAACACCCTGGTGGAGCGCAAGGGCGCTAAAGTCGGGCTGATCACCACCGATGGTTTCAGGGACCTGCTGGAGATGCGGGAGGGCCTGAAAGAGGACCGCTACAACCTGCGCATGACCCCGGTTGAGCCGTTGGTGCCCCGGTACCTGCGGGCCGACGTGCCGGAGCGGGTCCGGGCCGACGGCAGCGCCATGGTCCCCCTGGACGAATATTCACTGATCGAGGCGTTGGATAACTTCAAGCGCGAAGGAGTGGAGGCCCTGGCCGTCTGCTTCCTGTTCTCCTACCTGAACTCCGAGCACGAGGACCGCGTGGGCGAGATCATCCGGGCCAAGTTCCCGGAGATGTACACCTCCCTTTCGTCCCAGGTTATCCCCCAGATAAAGGAGTTCGACCGCCTCAGCACCACGGTGATCAATTCGTACGTGGGCCCGGTGCTAGGCCGGTATCTGGAAAAGCTCCAAGAGCGTTTGGCCTCGTTCCGGCAAGGCGGCGATTTCCTGATCATGCAGTCCAATGGAGGCGTCGCGCCCATCGAAGACTCAAGCCGGATGGCCGTGCGGTCCATACTGTCGGGTCCTGCGGGAGGGGTCAGCGGCGCGGCAGCCTACGGCCGCTTGGCCGCCCACTCCAATCTCATCGCCTTAGACATGGGCGGCACCAGCACCGACATCTCCTTGATCGAGAACGGGGAGCCCCATTTCACCACCGAGAAATTTGAAGGCGGGTGGAAGATATCGGTCCCGATGATCGACATCCACACCATGGGCGCCGGCGGCGGCAGCATCGCCTCGGTCGGTCCTGGCGGCATCATGCAGGTGGGGCCCGAGAGCGCCGGGGCCCTGCCCGGCCCAGCCTCCTACGGAAAGGGTGGCGACCGCCCGACGGTCACCGACGCCAACCTGGCGCTGGGTTACCTGGACCCGGCCAATTTCCTGGGCGGCAGCGCGAAACTGGAGCCGGCCCTGGCCGAGAAAGCCATCGAAGAGCACGTGGCCCAACCGCTCAAACTCTCCATGATCGAGGCGGCTGAGGGTATCTCAAGGGTGGTTTCCACGTCCATCGCCGAGGGCGTACGGCTGATGTCGGTCCAGCGGGGCGTGGACCCCCGCCGGTTCACTATGTTGGCCTTCGGAGGCGCGGCGGGCCTCCAAGCGGGGAAGGTGGCGAGACAACTCCAAGTGGAGAAGGTGATCATACCGGCCGCGGCCGCAGTGCTCTCCGCCCACGGTATGCTGTCCACCGACCTCAGATACGATTATTCCCGGTCGTATCCGGCGTCTCTGCTGGGCATAGACCTGGATTCGGTCAGGTCCATCGTCGCTGGGATGAGGTCTGAGGGCGAGAAAAAACTGTTGGGCCAGGGCGTGCCGGAGGCCGATATCGAGGTTTCGGTGTCCGCCGACATGCGGTACCTCGACCAGATCTATGAGGTCAACGTTCCCCTCCCGGACCTGGCCCAAGACGCCGAGACGCTGTTGGCCCAATGGGCGGAAAATTTCCACCAACGCTATCGGGAACTCTACTCCTACAGCCAGTCAGAGCAGGAGATACGGCTGGTGACCCTGCGGGCGAGCGCGGTGGGCCGGCTGCCCAAGATGGACCCGCCCAAATTGGACATCGGGGATGGTGGCACGGAGAAGACCGTCAAAAAGGCCGTCAAGGAGAAGGGGCGGCGCAACATTTACCTGGGGGGATGGACTGATGCGCCGGTCTATGAGATCGGAGAGCTGCCGCCGGGGAGTACGGTGACCGGCCCGGCCATATTGGAATCGGATTTCACCACGGTGTTGGTCGAGCCCGGCGATACGGCGACGATCGATCCCTACGGCGGTATAGAGCTGCTGGTCTCGTTGGAATCCACGGCGTCGGTTCCTGACCTGGGAGCGGTGGACCGCCCCGACCCGGTGACATTGGCCGTGGTTGAGCACCGCCTGGAGTCCATCGCCCTGGAGATGACCGAGGTGATGCTGCGGACCGCCATGTCCCAGATTCTGAACTCCAGCCGCGATTTCTCCACCTGCATCCTGGACGCCGATTGCCAACTGGTGGCCCAGGGAGAGGGCATCCCGGTGCATGTCAGCGCCCTGCCGGTGGCCGGAGCGGCGGTGCGGGACTACTTCGGCGATTCGGTGGCCGAAGGCGACCTGTTCATCCTGAACGACCCCTACTTCGGCGGGAGCCACCTGCCCGACATCACCATCATCCGGCCCGTCTTTCACCAGGGACGCCTGCTCTTCTACGCCGTGAACCGGGCCCACCACAGCGACGTGGGCGGCGGCACCCACGGCGGCTACAACGCCCGCGCCACCGAGATATTCCAGGAGGGGATCCGGATACCGCCCCTGAAGCTGTATGACCGGGGCATCCCCCGGGACGACGTGTTGCAGATGCTGGCGGCCAACGTGCGCCAGCCCGAGAATTTCCTGGGCGACCTGAACGCCCAGATCGGCTCGGTGATGATCGCCGCCCAGCGGATTGCCGAACTGCTGGAGAGCTACGGCGCCGACCGGCTGTTGGCCACGGTGGAAGAGATATTGGCCGCCACCGAGCGGCAGGTGCGGCAGTTCATATCCGAGTGGCCCGACGGCGTGTACCACGGCGAGTCCCTGGTGGACGACGACGGCTTCGACAGTAAATTGATACCGATCCGGGCCAAGGTGACCATCGCCGGCGATTCCATGACCATCGACCTGGGCGAGTCCAGTCCCCAGGTGACCGGGTTCATCAACAGCGCCTACGCCAACACCCGCTCCCTGGCCCACGCCGCCATCATGTACGTGGCCCCGGCCGACGTGGCCAAGAACGAGGGCTCGATGCGGCCGGTGGAGATCATCGCCCCCAAGGGCCTGATCGTTAACGCCAACCCGCCGGCCCCGGTCTGCATGAGCACCAACCACTGCGCCGAGGAGATCGTGGAGGCGATATTCAAGGCCCTGTCCCTGGCGGTGCCCCACGCGGTGAACGCCGGCTTCTCCCGCCGCCTGCGCTACGCCATCACCGGGAAGGACCCGCGGACCGGCCGGCAGTTCATCTGGCACTTCTTCCTGGCCCGGGGCGGTGGGGGCGCGTCCTACGGTTATGACGGCTGGCCGGGCGTGGGCGAGGTGAACGTGGCGGGCGGCATCCGCAGCCCCAGCATCGAGGTCACCGAGGAGCGGTTCCCCTTCTTCATCAGGAGGCATGAGCTGCGGCCCAACTCGGGCGGCAAAGGCGCCTGGCGCGGCGGACTGGGCGGGGTCTGCGACCTAATTTACGAGGGGGAAGGCCCGGCCCTGCTGAACACCGCCGGCGACGGCATCGTGGTGCCGCCCTTTGGACTATTCGACGGTGAGGACGGGCTCCCCCATCTCTACAAGATCATCTCCAACGGGACGGAGCGGGTCCTGCGATCCAAAGAGACCGAGGTGGTGGTCAACCCCGGCGACCACGTCTACTGCCTGTCGTCCGGGGGAGGCGGCTACGGCAACCCGTCCGAGCGCAGCCAAGCGGCACTGGACTGGGACCTCAAAAATGGGTACGTAGAGTAGTTCCTCCGGCGGGCGGCGCGGCCGCCCTACTAGACGGCCTCATCAAGAGCCACTGACTTAGCCCTCCTTGCAATTGTCCGACGCTACTAAGCGGTACTTACCGTTGGTTCTTTGATTCCACATGTTCGCTTCTAATTCTGAGGTGGCCCCGGAAAATCAGATAGATAGCTAAGTTAGGGTCCTGCTCCTATAATTCGCGTCCTTCCCGGGAAGGATTGCTTTGTAAGGAGGAGTGGGACAGGTCAAATCATTCACGGTATCATGCCTGTTGACAAAAAAATTACCAATTTATAAACTTGCGGTTAGTTTATGCGGTCTTCAACTTGGAGATTCGCCTCCTTATTAAGTATCCCCTCAATCTGCGAGGGTTGAGGTCACGGATGAGAGTAGGACCGGGGGATTGGGACGCCGGAGCAAAAGGCCCAGCCTTTCGGGACATATAGCTCTCGGGTACTCCTTCTGCTTGAGAGCAAGGCTGCCCGCAGCGTTTTGAAAGATATTGATTATCTGGTGAATTGCTGGGTGGATTTAGCGTTGGCAAGAGGGTGATGATATGCCTAGGTTGTCGTCGTCCATCGGGGACCTCAAGGACCACTATTCGGTAGTGGTTATCGGCTCCGGCTATGGGGGCGGAATCGCTGCCTCGCGGCTGGCCAGGGCTGGTCAGCAGGTGTGCTTGCTGGAGCGGGGCAAAGAAATGCAGCCTGGCGAATACCCCAACAGTTTGCGCACCGCCCTGCCGGAAGTGCAAGTGACCTTGGCCGGCCGGCACATTGGCTCGCCCACGGGGCTGTATGACATCCGGGTGAACAATGACATCAACGTTTTTCTGGGATGTGGTTTGGGTGGCACCTCGCTGGTGAACGCCAACGTCTCGATTCGGGCCGAAACTCGCGTGTTCGAGGACCCTCGGTGGCCCGGCGAGCTTCGTAACGACTTGTCGGGATCGCTAGAGGACGGGTACCAACGAGCCGAGGAGATGCTCAAGCCTACCCCGTACCCCGATGACTTTCCTCAATTGGCTAAGTTAAACGCCCACCAGTTGTCGGCAGACCGGATGCAAGAGAAATTTTACCGGCCGCCGATCAACGTGAATTTCGCCGATCGCGTCAATCACGTAGGCGTACAGCAAGCAGCCTGCACCCTCTGCGGCGACTGCATGTCTGGGTGCAACTATGGGGCCAAGAACACGGTCCTCATGAATTACTTGCCGGACGCCAAGAACCACGGCGCGGAGATATTCACCAAGGTTTCAGTACGCCGTCTCGAACGCTCCGGCGACCGCTGGGTCGTGCATTATCAATTAATGGAATGCGGCCGCGAGGTTTTCGATGCCCCCACCTTATTCGTAACCGCTGATCTGGTAATCCTCGCTGCCGGCACACTCGGTTCCACCGAGATACTGCTTCGTTCCCAAGAGGCCGGCTTGCCCTTGTCGGGTGAACTCGGTAACCGGTTCAGCGGCAACGGAGATGTGTTGGGCTTCGGCTATAACAACGACCGCCATATCGACCCCGTCGGATTTGGCCACCGGAAACCGGGAAAAAGGACGCCGGTGGGACCCTGTATCACCTCGGTGATAGACCTGCGTGAACGCCCAGAATTGGACGACGGCATGATAATCGAAGAGGGTTCCGTCACGGGCGCGCTCGCCAGGTTTATCCCCCCGTTTCTTGCGGTCGCGGGACGGCTGGTGGGTAAGGATACGGACCGTGGGCTGAGGGATAAGCTGAAAGAGAAGCTGCGGGTGTGGCGCAGTTTGCTGTTTGGCGCCTATCACGGAGCGGTCCGCAATACCCAGGTGTACTTGATCATGAGCTACGACGACGGCGCCGGCCGGATGTCCCTGGAAAAAGACGAACTGCGCATCGACTGGCCGGGCGTGGGCAGCCAGCCAAACTTCGAATCTGGCAACGACCGCCTCAAAGAGGCCACCAAGGCGTTGGGAGGGACCTACGTCAAAAATCCCACCTGGAGCAAGCTCACCAACCACAATGTGGTAACCGTACACCCACTGGGCGGCTGCGTGATGGGCGAAGACGCTTCGTCCGGCGTGGTGAACCACAAGGGACAGGTATTTTCTGGGTCCAATGGGACCGATGTACACCAAGGACTGTACGTAGCTGACGGCGCGGTGGTGCCACGCCCGTTGGGGGTAAATCCCCTACTCACCATATCGGCGCTGGCCGAGCGGACCTGCCGCATATTGGCTGAAGAGCGGGGCTGGGAAATCAAATATGAGTTGCCATCGGCGCCGGCTTCATCGCCAAAACCCGAAAAAGTTGGTATCCAGTTCACCGAAACCATGCGCGGGTATTTCTCCACGCTGGTGGAGGGTGACTACCAGGAAGCGGCGGACCTAGGTAAAGAGAGCGGCTCGTCCCTTGATTTTACGCTGACCATCATCTCCGATGACCTGGAAACCATGCTCCAAGATGCCAACCACCAAGCGAAGATGGTGGGCACGGTGGTGGCTCCGTCGCTGTCTGACCAACCTCTGATGGCCACTCAGGGAGAGTTCAACCTTTTGGTGGCCGACCCGGACCTGACCAACGCCCGGAAGATGCTATACCGAATGCGCATGACCACTCGGGAGGGAAGGGTCTACTTCTTCGAGGGTTTCAAGTCGATTCACGATGACCCAGGGTTCGACATGTGGTCCGACACCACTACTCTCTACGTCACGATTTACGACGGCGATAGTGCGGCCAGTCCGATGGCAGGCAAGGGAGTTCTGAAGATCGAGACCGCGGATTTCGCGCGTCAGATGACCACAATGCAAGCCAACAACGCCCGCAACATCAAAGAGGGGCTCCGGGCTAAAGCCAAATTTGGTCGGTTCTTTGCGGGCCAGCTTTGGAAGACCTACGGTTTGGGGTAAGGGATTTAAGCGATATACCCCATGGCCGATTTCAGACTAGCGCTGAGTCGAAGGGAGGTCCAAGGTGGCAAGGCAATTTCCGCTGTATACGTTGGAAGGCGTACCAGACGCCGAAGTTTCCACCCACTACTTCAGTACTGAGGACAAGCTGGGGCTGCACATGCTGCGGTTCAAGCGGGCTCCGAGCGACGACGCCGTCCTGATAATCCACGGGCTTACCACATCCACCGATATGTTCATAATGCCGGAACACGTAAACCTGGTCCAGTATTTGTTGGATAACGGGTATACCGACGTTTGGTGCCTGGATTTCCGGATGAGTAACCGGTACCCCTACAACCTGCGCCGGCACCGGTTCAATCTGGACGACATAGCCCTCTTCGACTACCCGCCCGCCATCGCCAAGATACGTGAGCAGATCGGCGACCGACGCCTGCATGTCATCGCCCACTGCCTGGGGTCTGCTTCGTTCACCATGAGTTTGTTCGGCAAGGCGGTGACAGGGATCACCAGCGCCATCGCCAACTCCGTTGCTTTGACGCCAAGGATTTCCCGGTGGTCGAACATTAAACTCCAGTTCACTCCGTTCCTTATGGAATACGTGATGGGCTTTCCTTACATCAACCCCGACTGGAGCTCCGACCCGGGGCTCACCCGAGGAAAGATGCTGTCCAAAGCCAATTCCCTGGTGCACCGGGAATGCAAGGTGCCCGCATGCCACATTCTAAGCCTCATGTGGGGGAGCGGCCATCCTGCTCTGTACAGCCACGAAAACCTTCACGATGTGACCCATCAGCGGGGTGGCGACCTGTACGGGCCCACCAGTGTTCATTACTACCGGCACGTCCGGAAGATGGTCAAAGCTGGGAATACGGCGGTCAAATACGACGCCAAAAATTCGAAGTACGACCGTCTGCCCAATAACTACTTCGACCATGTCCAAGAGATCGAGACGCCGGTCCTTTTCATGACCGGCGCCAATAATCAGGTGTTCACGGACTCAAATATCGTGAATCACCAAAGGTTGGAAGAGATAGTTCCCGGCAGGCACGAGCTTCACGTCTTTCCCAATTACGGGCACCAGGATGTGTTCATGGGCAAAAATTGCCACATCGACATCTTCCCCAGGTTGGTGGAGTTCATCAAGAGCCATAGCAATTGACCAAGGTGGGAGCCTAAGCGGCCGTGGCCTTTAACGGATTTGAAGCCGTAACCAACCGATGTCGGTTCAGGGTTCTTTCCTGGAAACTCGGATGGTTCCTCTCTGATACGAGATATCCCTAGGTAGGGTGGAATGATGGTACAAGCCGATGCCAACCTAAAACGCATTTTGAAGCCCGGCCGGAACGTCACCGACTGGGGTGGTATGCAAAAGGCCGGCGTTAAGAACGTGGCCCGGCCCCAGACGGAGGCCGACCTGGTGGAGACCGTCAAATTCGCCGCCAGGAGCGACACCAAGGTCTCACTTCGAGGCTCGGGCCACAGCGCCGGCGGGCACTCCTTCTGCCAAGACGGCCTTATGATCGACCTCCGAGATCTAAACCGGGTCCTGGAGCTGGACCAGCAGAACAAAACCGTTCGCGTTCAAGCCGGGGCGACCTGGGCCGTTTTGACCAAAATCCTGGAACCAGCGGGCCTGGCCGTGACCACTAAACAGGAGTTCGATACTTTCACCATTGGTGGCTCCATCGCCTGCAACGTGCACGGCAAGTCCATCGACTACGGGCCGATTATTGAAAATATAATCTCGCTGCGCCTGTTGTTGGCCGACGGCGAAATCGTAACGGTTAGCCGGCAAGAGAACGGAGAGCTTTTCCGGGCGGTTGTCGGTGGCTACGGGCTGCTGGGAATAGTAGTGGATGTCACTTTACAACTGGTTGACGACCGGGTGATTGAGAAGACCGAAGTGGTCTTCATGAACCTGAAACCCCTCCTGGCTGCCTATATTGACCGGGTGCGGAGCGACCCTGAAAACACGCCTCTCTGTTACGGATTTATTGACCCGGAAGGCAACCAGGGATACTACGTCACCTACAAATACGTCGGCGATGACCGGCAATACTCCCTGGACCAGCTCAAGCGGGATGAAACCAACCCAACACTGTTCAATGTCTTCATCTGGCTTCAGCGCAATTTCAAGTTCACTCGCCGCCGGGCGTTCCACCTCATGTGGAGCGGCAGCAACAAACCGGAAGTCACCTTGCGCAGCCGCCGCCTGCTCATTTGGGACGTTGCACCTTCGGCCTTCCAAAAGTTGCTGTTTCAAAAGTATTTCGTGCCGGTAGACAACTTCCTGCCGTTCATGCAGAAGGCGGGACAGATTTTGAAGAAGTATGAAGACGATCTGCCGGTGTTGACCAACCACTTTCGCTTTGTTCCCGGCAACAACGAAGCCCTTTTGTCCTTTTCCCCGGAGGACACCATCTGTATGATTCCGTGCTACCTGGCTAAAAAGAACAACCGCCGGTGGGTGGCGAAACTGGAGCAGGCTACCGATGAGTTGCTCAACGCCTGTTTGGAGCAGGGCGGCAGCTACTACCTCACCTTCGACATCATCGCATCCAAGGAACAGCTACAACAGGCATATCCTCGTTGGGATGAGTTTCTGGCTCTGAAAAATCGTTGCGACCCGGAAGGGTTGTTCAACAGCCGTTTCTACGAAAAGTACTCAGAGAATATGGTGCCGTCCCAATTGTGATGCTGCTGGGCCGGCCAAGGCCGCCTGCAATGACCGGAAGGAACGAGCCCGCTTGTCTGGGGAGTGCCCATATGTTGCAGGACCTAGTTGAGTGTAAGGCAGGCGTTTGATGAAGGGGATCTTCGTAAAATACGGGGCGAAAATCGGAATGGGGATTGTGGAGCTGAACGTGGTTGGTTACACGATCATCGAAATTAACGGCGCTGTCGACCATCGTAGATATTCGAATTGGGATATTCATGCCAATTTCCACGCTACCAGTGGGTTGTTGTGGTTTCGGACCTAGTTCTTGGTAAGCACATGCGTTCTTTGGCGGTTCGTTAGCCGAGGAGAGATTTGGGCAATTTTGATAGTGACGTTTATAGGCATCGGGGTGTTTGGGGGAGCGGCGGTTTCCGACCCTATCACCCGAGGTGGTCTAAGAGATGGTGAAACTGCATTAGCAACTGGAGTAATCGCCTACTGGACCGGCTGGCTGTCCCTCGTCTCCTGGGTTGCTGGCATGGCGTTGGTCTGGTGGCATGGGGCGCGCTCCCGGTGGGAGCATTAGCCAACCGCTGAGAATATTTTCGTTTAAGAATCCCATGAGTATGGGTGGGGAGGCTTTCTAATGACTAGTTCTGTTGCTGACGCTGATCTTCTCGGGACTTACGCCCCGCTTCTGGTGCTTTACCCGGAGATCCCTGAGAACAGTGTCCGGGAGCGAAGTCCGGACTATCCCCACGATTCTCCCCTTCAGTACGACTACCATCCCCGAGACGTCAAGCTGGTCTTGGAGAACTCCACGCTGCACACAAGATTCAGATTCGGGCGGGGTAAGACGACCGGTTGGCGGCAAATGCTGGACCGGATGCAGAGGAAGGATTACGGGAAGGACCTTGACGTTCTTCCGGGCACTCAACCAAACAATCGGGATGCCTTTTGGAGTGCTTATGCAGCGATTCCCAAAGACCGGCAGGAATTTGGAAGGTCCTGTTACGCTCGAGTAATATCGGGAAAACGCGCGAATCAGGATCAGATTGTTGCCCAATATTGGTATGCCTACTTTTACAACGATTTTTGGAACACCCACGAAATGGACTGGGAAACCGTCATGATCGTTTTCAAGCTCACGGAGGAGGGGCCCAAGCCGACAGTTTGCGCCTATTCCGCCCATATGGGAGGTCATTGGCTTCCTTGGCCCCAGGTGAAGAAGGCCGGCGACGATCTTGAAGTCGAAGACAACGGCACTCATCCGGTCGTGTATGTGGCCAACGGGTCCCACGCCAACTATTTCTACGGTCCGGCTATGTACCCTACGGCGCCACCCTTGGCGGCCATGGCCGCCGACCTTTTAAAGAGTAACCGGAGGCTTGTGGACTACACGACCTCTTGGGAGGAAGGCGCTCGCCACTTGGTCCAAGCCAAAATAATTCCGCCCGACGATGTGAATTGGACGGATGACTGGCGTTGGCTAAACCAAAAAGGCCGTTGGGGTTCACCCGGAAAGTGGTTCGACCTGGAGTTCGGAGATTCCGGGCCCCATGGACCTTCGCAGGCCGGAGACCGGTGGGAGTTCCCATTCCGCTGGATAGATACTCACTGCACACGCGCTCCGTCTCAAGAGGAGTCTTTGGTGCCAACCCAGATTGAGCCATAGTCCGGTTGGCCACCGGACCAAAAGAAATTGCCTTGGTATCGAAGGCCCGGAAGCGGCAAATCATAAGATCGCTCTGGCAGGGGCCAGACTAACCTATCTGCACCTTTCATTTGACGGGCCCACTTGCAGGAAGTAATATTTAAGTGTAAACCCACCCCCAGGGGGTAGGGGTTTGGGAGGGACCAGAATGTTCACCGAGGTTAAAGAGGACGCGCTCAAGCGTTTGAGCTACATCGAAGGACACCTCTCGGGCATCCGGAGGATGCTGGAGGAGGACAAGTACTGCGTCGACATACTGAAGCAGACCTACGCCGTCCGCCGGGCCATCGAGAAGATGGAGAGCCTGCTGCTTGAGGGGCACCTGAAGTCCTGCGTCGTGGAGGGCATCCAGACCGGCCGAGCCGAAGAGATCGTTGAAGAGCTCAAGGACCTGTACATCCTGTCCAATAGGTGAATCGCCCCCATCCTAACCTTCCCCCGCGCCGGGGGAAGGGACCAGTCTCTCCTCCTTCAGGGGGAGAGTTAGAGTGGGGGTGAAATGGTATTCGTCAATTTCACCTAGATCCGGCAATAGTTCCGACAATCTAGGAACATTTTAAAAAAACGGGGAGCGAGATAAACATGGCCGCATACCTGATCGGAGACATTGAGGTTACCGACCCGGACACCTACGCCAAATATGCGGCAGGCGTGCCCGCAACGGTCGCCGCTTACGGCGGAAAATACTTGGTCCGGGGCGCCCAGGGCGACGTTGCCGAAGGAACGTGGACTCCCAAGCGGCTGGTGGTGCTGGAGTTCGAGAGCATGGAGCGGGCCAAGGCCTGGTATAACTCGCCGGAATACGCGGACCTGAAAAAACTCCGCCAGAGCGCGTCAAAGGGAAATTTGATATTTGCGGAGGGCGCGTAACGGGCAAGAATCCCGGTCCCTAGAATTGGAAGAATGGCTACGACAAAGAAAGATATAAAGAAAATCACCCTTCCGGTGGAAGGCATGACCTGCGCCGCCTGCGTGGGCCACGTGGAGAGCGCCATCAAGGGCGTTCCCGGCGTGGTGGAAGCCTCGGTCAACCTGGGCACCGAAAAGGCCTCGGTGGAGTTCGCTCCCGCCGAGGTGACCGTTCAGCAGATACAGGACGCCGTCGCCGGGGCCGGGTACAAGATCGGCACCCAATCGGCGACCCTGAATATCGGCGGCATGACCTGCGCCACCTGTGTGAGTCACGTGGAAAGCGCCCTCCTGAGCGTGCCGGGAGTTGCCAAGGCCAACGTGAACCTGGGCGTGGAAAGGGCGTCGGTGGAGTTCGTGCCGGGCCTGGCCGAACTCTCCGACCTGCAAGTGGCGGTGGAAGGGGCCGGCTACCGGGTCGAGGGCTTCAACGACTCAGGAGACCAGGAAAGGGAACTGGAGCGGCTCTCCAAGGTGAAAGAGGTCCGGGAACTGCGCAACCGTCTGGTATTCGCCGGAACCGGCGCCATCCTGCTGTTTCTCGGGACCTTCGACGCTTTCCCGTGGGTCTCCAAGTTCATGGCCCAAGGCTACTATCCCTTCCTGCTGTGGGCCTTGGCGACGCCGGTGCAGTTCTGGGCCGGCTCCAATTTCTACACCTCCGGCCTGGGCGCCCTCAGACACGGCACGGCCAACATGCACACCCTCATCGCGCTGGGCACCACGGTCGCCTATGTCTACAGCGCGGCGGTGGTCCTGCTCGACGCCTTCTCACCGGGGGTGCTGGCCGACAGCGGCATCGAGGCCAAGGTCTACTTCGACACCGCGGCCATCATCATCGCCCTGATCCTTCTGGGCCGCTTCCTAGAGGCAGGGGCGCGCGGCCGCACCTCGGAGGCCATCAGGCGGCTCATCGGCCTCAGGCCCACCACGGCGCGGGTGGTGCGGGACGGCGAAGAGGTGGACATCCCCGTGGACCAGGTCGTTCTCGGAGACATCGTACTGGTCCGTCCCGGAGAGAAAATTCCGGTGGACGGCCTGGTGACCGAGGGTTATTCGGCAGTGGACGAATCCATGCTCACCGGCGAAAGCATGCCCGTGGAGAAGGGCCCCGGCCAGCAACTTTACGGGGCGACCATAAACTCCAACGGGGCCATGTATTTTCAGGCCACTCAGGTGGGCAGAGAGACGGTCCTAGCCCAGATTATCCGTCTGGTGGAGGAAGCCCAGGGCTCCAAGGCGCCCATCCAACGGCTGGCCGATAAGGTGGCGTCCTACTTTGTTCCCGCGGTTATCGTCGCGGCGCTGGCCGCCTTCCTGTTCTGGATGCTGTTGGGCCCGGCCCCGGCCCTGACCTTCTCCACCTTGGTCTTGGTCTCGGTGTTGATCATAGCCTGCCCCTGCGCCCTGGGGCTGGCCACGCCCACCGCCATCATCGTGGGCACCGGCAAGGGCGCCGAAATGGGGGTGCTGATCAAGCAGGCACAAGCCCTGGAGATTGCTCACAAAGTCGATACGGTGGTCTTGGACAAGACCGGCACGCTCACCACCGGAAAGCCCGTTGTGACCGACCTGGTGGTCTCTGGGGCCCCTGGGGCCTCCGAACAGGAACTTCTATTCCTGGCTGCGTCCGCCGAGCGTGGTTCCGAACACCCGTTGGGTCAGGCCATCGTCAACGAGGCCCAGGACCGGGGATTGAAATTGGAGTCTGTGTCCGGGTTCCAGGCCATTCCCGGCCGGGGCATCACCGCCCAGGTGAACGGGCATACGGTCCGGTTCGGCAATCTGGCATTGATGGAGGACGCCGGGGTGCCGTTGGACGGCCTGGTGGAAAAGGCCACCGCGCTGGCGGCCCAAGGCAAGACCCCCATGTTCCTTTCTTCGGACGAGACGGCCATGGGTCTGATCGCCGTGGCCGACACGCTGAAACCGGAGGCCCATGAAGCACTGAGCAAGCTGCGGAGCATGGGATTGGAAGTGGTGATGCTCACCGGCGACAATGCCCAGACCGCCCACGCCATCGCGCGTCAACTGGGCATGGACCGGGTGGAGGCCGAGGTGCTGCCCCAGGACAAGGCCGCAGTGATCAAGAGGCTGCAGGCCGAAGGCAGGGTGGTGGCGATGGTGGGCGACGGCATCAACGACGCCCCGGCGCTGGTCCAGGCGGACGTGGGTCTGGCCATGGGCGGCGGCACCGACGTGGCCATGGAGTCGGCGGACATCACCTTAATGCGGGGCGACGTGAACGGCGTGGCCGCGGCTTTGAACCTGAGCCGGCAGACGATCCGCACCATCAAGCAGAACCTGTTCTGGGCCTTTTTCTACAACGTGATGCTCATTCCCGTGGCCGCCGGGGTCCTGTACCCCGTTTTCCAAGGGCTTGGCGGCGTGCCGGGCAGCCTGGAATTCTTCTTTGGAGAACAGGGTTTCTTGAATCCGGCCCTGGCGGCGTTGGCCATGGCGTTCAGCTCGGTAACCGTGGTTAGCAATTCCCTGAGGCTGCGGCGGGCCAAGGTCTGATGGGCATTCGCGATTTGAAACAGAAAAACCCGGCGGGCAAATGTCTGGCCTGCTCCGCGGCTTGAACCGGCAATAGCACTTAGAAGGCATACCCGGAGGAAATGACGATGGCGACAGCGATTGACCCGGTCTGCAAGATGGATGTGGACACCGCCGACCCGCCCGGTGGGCAGAGCGAACATCAGGGCACGGCCTACTACTTCTGCGCTCCCGGTTGCAAGGTGGCCTTCGACAAAGAGCCGGAGAAGTATCTAGCCGAAAAGGGTGCTGAATCCGGCGAATCCGACGGCCACGGACTCAACGAAACTGAAAGCAAGCCAGGGTTCTTTGCCCGGCTGTTCGGCAGGAAGTAGCAGTCGGCGGCTTTCTAGTGCCGCATCAATGTGAAACTGACGATTAGCATTTCACCCCCACTCTAACTCTCCCCCTGGAGGGGGAGAGAACTAGTCCCTTCCCCCTCGCAAGGGGGAAGGTTAGGATGGGTATAAACCGGGTACATTGGTAACACATAAACCGGGCACATGGGTAACACTTTCCCTGAACATGGAGGAAATGGTCATGGGGAGGAAAGCAGTGCCCTGGAAAAGTACGAGTTCGGAATCGGAACA
>JACZUF010000078.1 GCA_022573285.1 Chloroflexota bacterium | reverse complement strand
GGGGGTCCCGCCGCTATACCAATATCCTGGTCGGTTGCGGGTTGGGCCTGTCCGAGGGCACGATTCAGTTTGTCGAAGACCTTCTGTTCGGCGGCGAGGGTTCCGGGCTCTCGGGACTTCCGGCGCTGGTGGACGCCGACGGACTGAACGCCCTGGCCCGGATCGACGGTTGGCCGGAGCGCCGCCGCGGCCCCATGGTGCTCACGCCTCACCCGGGAGAGATGGCCACACTGACGGGACTTTCGACTGCGGAGGTCCAGAAAGACCGGGTGGCCGTGACCAGAGAGTATGCCGCCAAGTGGAACGTCTGCCTGGTGCTAAAGGGCGCCAATACAGTCATCGGCCAGCCCGACGGGATGGTCAGGGTGGCCCCGTTCGCCAATCCGGGCATGGCCTCCGGCGGCACCGGAGACGTTCTCAGCGGGATTATCGGCGGACTGATGGCCCAGGGACTGCCCCCCGCCGTCGCGGCCGGCTGCGGCGTCTATCTGCACGGAGAAGCCGGCGAGAAAATCGTCTCCCGCTTGGGTAACACCGGGGCTGCCGCATCCGACCTCCTGCCGGAGATCCCGGCGGCGTTGCGGCGGGTTCGGGAGGGCTGATTTTCGTCTTGTTTTCGTCCGGTTTCCCTATGCTATACTGGAAAAACGTGCCTGGGCAGGGTTTCTAGGAGCCCAACCCAGAGCCTGAAACGACCGCGGCGGCCCAGGCCGGAGACGGGGATCAATGTCATTTGAATTCTTCCTCGAAAACGCTTCAGACCCAACGGGGCATATCTCCTCCGCGGACTTCTACGAGGTCTCAGACCTATCCCCTGAGGAGTTGGGTCTCTTCGCCAAGGCCTGGTTTCCGATCCCCATCGAACGGCGGCGCACCATCGCCGCGACCATGGTGGAACTTGCCGAAGACAACCCAGAATTAGACTTCACCGCCATCTTTAAGATGTGCCTCAACGGCGAAGACGAGCCGCTTTTGGTGATTGCCATGGACGGCCTTTGGGAGGATGAAGACCGCTCGCTCATCCCTGGACTGATCGAGGTGTTGAGGTCGGATAAAGGTTCCGAAGTGCGCGCCGCCGCCGCCCGTGCCCTGGGGCGGTTCCCATTGTTGGCCCAGGAGGGCAAACTGCTGGCCAAAGACGGCGAGGCGGTACACGACAATCTGATGCAGGTCCTTGAAGACGAAGAGGAGCCCCTTGATGTCCGGCGGCGCTGCATGGAGGCCCTGGCGCCGTTCAACACCATGGAGATCAACCAGCACATCACGCTGGCCTACGAGAGTCTGGACCCGGATTACCGCGCCAGTTCCATCTTTGCCATGGGCCGCACCGGTGAAGCCGCCTGGCTTCCCCTGTTGCTTCAAGAACTTCAGAACGAGGAGCCGTCGATCCGCTATGAAACCGCCCACGCCTGCGGTGATTTGGGCGAAGAAGACGCGGTGCCCCATCTGATATTACTGTTGGAAGATGACGACTCGGAGGTCCAGTTGGCCGGGATCAGCGCCCTGGGCAAGATCGGCGGTCCGTTGGCCAAAAAGGTGCTCATGGCCTGCGCCAAGGACGGCGACGCCAATCTGGAAGAGGCCGCCCGCATCGAGCTGGAGGATATGGAATTTTTCGAAGACCCCCTCGATTTCGGCGCCGACGTCTAGGCCCCGCCCGTACCCCGTGCTCAAACTCTCTCCCGCTCAAGACCGCTTTCTCCGTTCCGCGCGCTCCGGTCACCTGGCCACCGCCGACGCCAAGGGCCGGCCCCACGTGATTCCCGTCTGCTACGTCTACGATGGCACAGCCATCTACTCGGTGCTGGACGCTAAACCCAAGTCCACATCGCTCAGACAACTGCGCCGGGTACGCAACATCCTGGCCAACCCTCAGGTGTCCCTGGTCGTAGACCACTACGAAGAGGACTGGTCCCGTCTCCGTTACGTGCTGGTGTTTGGCGACGCCGGGCTGCTGGAAGAGGGTGAGGAATGGGCCCGGGCCATCGCCATGCTCCGGGAAAAATATCCCCAATACCAGGGGATGGACCTGGAAGAAAGCCCGGTGATCAAGATAACGCCATCCCGATTTGTGCCCTGGAGCTTCCAGCCCGAATTCTAAATCCCGGCGTTCTGGCTTCCGCGACGCCTCCCGGCCCAGATTGACACCCATTGGGGTGCAATCTACACTGGCCCGAAATCATGGCCCCATACAGCCCGTGCATAGTTCGGGTAAAGATCAGGAGCTAAAACATGGACGGCGTTACAGCGATTGCTAATATCTTGCGCATGGAAGGTGTGGAGTGGATTGGCTGCGTCCCCTACCAGCCGTTGCTGGAAGCGGCGGCCATCGCCGGGATCCGCCCCATCATATTCAGGCAAGAAGGCACCGGCATCCACATGGTGGACGGCTATTCCAGAGTGACCAACGGCAAGCGCATCGGTGTGTTCATGATGCAGAACGGCCCCGGAGCGGAGAACGGCTTCGGGGGCGTGGCCCAGGCCTATTCCGAGTCCGTCCCCATTCTCTTGTTGCCCGCCGGGATGCCCAGAGAAAAACGGGGCATCCACCCCAACTTCTATCCCACCCGCAGCTACGAGACCATCACGAAATGGTCCGAAGAGATGAACATCGTCGAGCGCATACCCGACCTGATGCGCCGGGCCTTCACTAAGCTGCGCACCGGCCGCCCCGGACCGGTCCTGCTGGAGATTCCTCAGGACGTGGCCACCGCGGAGTTGCCCGAAGAGCTTTTCAACTACGAGCCGCCCCACCCCGTGTTGCAACAGGCCGACCCCGCCGACGTAAGCCGCGCGGCCAAAGCCCTGCTGGCCGCCGGCCGGCCCGTCATCCACGCCGGACAGGGCGTGCTGTACGCCGAGGCCACGCCCGAGTTGATCGAGATCGCCGAGTTCCTCCAGGCCCCGGTGATGACCACCCTGCCGGGCAAGAGCGGCTTCCCCGAGACCCACCCCCTGGCCCTGGGTTGCGCCGGGCCCAGCACCACCGCCATGGTGGACAAGTACCTGAAGGGAGCGGACCTGGTCTTCGGCGTTGGCTGCAGCTTCACCAAGACCAACTTCGCCCAGCCCATACCCAAGGGCAGGACCATCGTCCACACGACCAACGACGAAGACGCCATCGGCCGGGAGTTCAAATGCGACTACCCGATGCTGGGCGATGCCAAGTTGGTGCTGCGTCAACTGCTGGACGAACTCAAGAGCCAGGCGGGCAGTCCCCGGACCAAGAACCAGGTCCTCCAGGATGACATCGCGTCGATCAAAGAGGCTTGGCTGGCCAAGTGGATGCCCAAGTTGACCTCCGACGTGACGCCCATTAACCCCTACCGGGTCGTCTGGGACCTGATGCACACCGTCGACCTGGACAACACCATAATCACCCATGAGTCGGGCAGCGCCAGGGAGTATCTGGGCCCCTTCTGGGAGGCCCGCGCGCCCCGCAGCTTCATCGGCTGGGGCAAGTCCACCCAACTGGGCTACAGCCTGGGTCTGGCCATGGGCGCCAAGATGGCCGCTCCGGAGAAACTTTGCATCAATGTCATGGGCGACCTGGCCTTCGGCACCGTCGGCCTGGACGTGGAGACCGGGGTCCGGTGCCAAATACCCACACTGACCATCGTCATCAACAACGCATACATGTCCATCTACGACAACAGCCGGTTTCCGGTGGCCCTAGAGAAATACAACGTAAAGACCCTGTCGGGGGAGTTCTCGGAGGTCGCCCAGGCCATGGGCGCCTACACCGAGAAAATCACCAACCCGTCTGAGATCATCCCCGCCATCAAACGGGGCGTGACCGCAACCGAGGACGGCAAAACCGTGGTGCTGGAGTTCATCACCTGCGACGAAGGCGAATTTTCCAAGTTCTGATCCCGCCCTTCGACAAGTCCCCCGATGTCCCGATGTAATCGTGAGGGAGACTCCCGAACCCGGTCGGAGCTCAAGATGAGCGGGTCCGTTGCCAGCCCCAACGGTCAACGGAAATGCTCTGATAGAGGTACCAATTGCCCGAATTTATCCTTGTTTTCGGGGTAATCGCCGTTGTCTTGACGGTGACTGCCCTGGCGTCCGGCCTGGTTGAGCGGTCACCGCTCTCGTTCCCGCTGATTTTCCTCGCTGTGGGGTTCCTTCCAAGGAGCTGCGGGATCGACGGCTGGCGGGCGCTCTATCCGGTGGAGACCACCGAAGTCGCCGCCTGATTGCTCCCCTGGCCGCTCCATTGACAGTTGCGTCTTGAAATAAACCGTCGTCTGGGCTCAAATGGACTGGTTTACTCCTATGAGGCCGGGGCCATCGCCGATGAGCTTTGGTTCCGGCCAGCCTACTTCCCCAGGAATCATCCACGCGAGTTGACACCCATGGCGACTCCCGCCGCCACCTTCAAGACCTCCCCACGCCAACCCACCATCCGCGACATGCCCACCGGGGAAAGGCCCAGGGAGCGGCTGGTGGAGTACGGTTCCAAAAACCTCAGCAACACCGAGCTTGTCGCCATCTTGCTGCGCACGGGCTCGGCCGGCGAGAACGTGATCTCGCTATCGTCCCGGCTCCTGACCCGGTTCGGCGGACTGGCGGGGCTGGGCAAAGCGGCCTTTGCCGAATTGTGCGGTGAGAAGGGCCTTAGCGAGGCCAAAG
>JACZUF010000051.1 GCA_022573285.1 Chloroflexota bacterium | reverse complement strand
GACTCCATCAAGTCTCCCCATTGGGCAACGACGCCCACCACGCCCCCGATCACCGCCTGCTGCCATACCGGAATGCCCAGGTCGAACACCAAGCCCAGAGCCAGCGCGGCAACCACGGCGGAAACGAACCCGCCCAGGCTCCCCTCCCAGGTCTTGTTGGGGCTGATGCTTGGGGCCATGGGCCGGGCTCCCACGGCGCGTCCCACCAGGTAGGCCCCGGTATCGACGGCGAAGGTTACCAGAATGGCGAACAGGAGCCAGCCACGCCCCAGGTCCACCGCCTCTCCCGTTCCGGATCCGGTAATCTCCCTAAGCATCAGGGCGTGGGCCAAGAGAAATCCGACGTAGAGCGGCCCGCCGAACAGGTAACAAAAACCGATGGGAAAGCTGCCGCTCCGGTAAAAGGCGATGAACCAGAGCAGTGCGGCGAATGACCCGGCGGCCATCACGCCTCCGGAAATGATCAGGAAGTTGTCGCGGCCGGAAGCGGCCTGGGCCCCCAAGAGCAGGGCCGCCACCCAGGCGGCTCCCAAGACAACGGGCAGGGGACCGACGTTGGCCGGTGTCATCCGGTAGAATTCCCAGATGCCGACCAACCCGGCGGCCAGGACCAACACGGTCAACCAGGGGGCTCCCAACCAGATGGCGCCCAGCAGAACGGGGATTCCAACCAACGCCGTAAGCGACCGTTGGAGCAAGAACGCTATCCTTGTTCCTACTTTTGAGGGGCCCGAGCTTCGGGAGCCTGGTCTTCGGGGGATTGGTCTTCGGGGTTGAGACCGCCGTAACGGCGGCGGCGGAGGCTGAAGGACACCAGCACCTCCTCCAGTTCATCCGCGCCCAGGTCGGGCCACAGGGTGGGGGTGTGGTAGATCTCGCTGTAGGCCGACTGCCACAGAAGGAAATTGCTGATGCGCTGTTCTCCCCCGGTGCGGATGATCAGGTCGGGGTCGGGGCAATGGGCGGTGAACAGGTACCGGCTGAACAACTCTTCGTCGATCACGTCCGGATCGAGCCCGTCCTTGATGATGCGCCGGACCGCTTCCAATATCTCGGCGCGGCCGCCGTAGTCGAAGGCCACGTTCAGTGTGATGCCGGTGTTATTCCTGGTCAAACGCTGGGCTTCGGCCACGGCTTCGCGAAGGTCGGGGTTCAGGTTCTCGGTCTTGCCCACGTGGACGATGCGGACGTTTTTCTCGTGGAGCGCCTGGGTCTGACTGGCCACCGCCTCGGAGAAGACGTCCATGATGCCATCGACCTCTTCTTGGGGGCGGCCCCAGTTCTCCGTGGAGAAGGCATAGAGGGTGACGAACTTCACCCCCTTTGGCGCCAGGGTCTCAAGGATGCCCTGGATGCACTGCACGCCGGCTTCGTGACCGGCGATGCGCGGAAGGCCCTGCTTTTGCGCCCACCGTCCGTTGCCGTCCATGATAAAAGCAACGTGGACTGGTGCGTTGGCGCCGTTCCCGGCGGGCGGGTGGGGTGGAGCAGACTCAACCGGCACGGGTCTAGACCTGCAGTATCTCCGCCTCTTTGGCGGAACCGGTCTCGTCGATCTGTTTGGTGTGACCGTCGGTGGTCTTCTGTAGTTGGGTCTGGGCACGCCGGTTCTCGTCTTGAGAGATCGCCTTGTCCTTCTCCAGCTTCCGCAGCGACTCCAGGCCGTCCCGCCGCACGTTCCTGACGGAGATCTTGCCGTCTTCGATCTTTCGCTTGAGGAGCTTGACCATTTCCTGGCGGCGCTCCTGGGTTAGCTGGGGGATGGGCACCGTGATAGTGGTGCCGTCGTTGGAAGGATTGAACCCCATATCAGAGGTCATCAGGCTCTTTTCGATCTCCCGCAGCGACCCGGTGTCCCAGGGTTGAATCATGATGGCCTTGGCGTCTGGCGCGGAGATGGAGGCGATCTGCTTCAGCGGGGTCATGGACCCGTAGTAATCGACCTCGACGTTCTCCACAAGCGCCGGGGTAGCCCGCCCGGTGCGGAGTTGGGTCAGGTCACGCTTGAAGGCATCCACGGCGCGGTCCATCTTGGCGGAGACCCCAGTCAGCACGACTTCTGGGGTCAAGTCGGTGTCGCCACCTTTTGGAGGCATAATCAGTCCCTCCCAGTTATAAGTGTACCCACGGTTTTGCCAGCTAGGATGTTGCCCATGGTTCCCGGTTCAAAGACGTTGAAGACCACGATGGGAAGTTTATTGTCCATACAGAGTGAAAGGGCTGTGGAATCCATCACCGCCAAACGCATGTTCAGGGCGTCCATGTAGTCCAGGCTGCCAAACCTGACGGCGTCGGAATTTTCGTTGGGGTCGGAGTCGTAGACCCCGTCGACGTTGTTTTTGGCCATGAGCAGCACATCGGCGTTGATCTCCAGGGCCCGTAACGCGGACGCGGTGTCGGTGGTCATGTAGGGGTTTCCCGTGCCGGCGGCGAAAAGCACAACCCGGCCCTTTTCCAGGTGGCGGATGGCCCGGCGGCGGATGTACGGCTCGGCCACGGCCTGCATCTGCAGGGCGCTCTGGGTGCGGACATCGATGCCCTGCTGCTCCAGACCGTCTTGAAGGGCCAACGCGTTGATTATGGTGGCCAGCATACCAGCGTAGTCTGCGGTCGCCCGGTCCATCCCCCTGGATTCGGCCGCTTCCCCCCTCCAGATGTTGCCCCCGCCCATAACGACGGCGATCTGCACGCCCAGCTTGGCGGCTTCGCCAATCTGTTCCGAGAGGTAATTTACTGCTGCGGGGTCAATGCCGTACTGAGTCTCTCCCCTGAGAGACTCACCGCTGATTTTCAGCACTATGCGGCGGTATCTAGGTTCAGCCATACCTTCAGTTTAGACTATTCGCCGACTGCTAATCGGCTGAATCGGACCACTCGGACATTCTCTCCGACCTTGGCGGCCAACTCCTTGACCATTTCACCGACGGACGAGGAACTGTTTTTGATGAAAGGCTGTTGCATGAGGCTGATCTGGGCCGGAGGACGGGCGTCCCCTTCTTCGATCTCGTCCTGATCGACGTAGACCGGGCCCATGGCCGCGACCTGCATGGCAATGTCGTGGGCCAGTTTTTGAAATTCGTCGGTGCGGGCGACAAAGTCGGTCTCGCAGCCAAGCTCGACCATGGCCCCGACCCGTCCTCCGGTATGAAGATAGGTCTCGATGACACCTTCGTTGGTAGCCCGGCCCACGCGTTTGGCCACGCTGGCTGTCCCCTTTTCACGAAGGGCTAGGACGGCTTTTTCCAGGTCCCCGCCGGACGTTTCCAGGGCTTCTTTGCAATCCATGATACCGGCTCCGGTCTGGTCGCGCAGGGTCCGGACCATTTCAACGCTGACCGCCAATTGAGTGCTCCTCTTGCCGGCCGATGGCAGGCCGTGGATTAACGGGACCGGAAGGTTATTCCTTCGACGGTTCCTCGCTTGCTTCTTCAGTTTCAGTTTCAGTATCTGTTTCTGGCTCAGGTTCCGGTTCCGGCTCAGGTTCTGGTTCGGGCTCGGCGGCTGCCTCGGGCGCAGCCGCTTCGGCGACCGGCTCCTCCACTACTTCCTCAGTCACTGCGGCCTCAGCCTCCGGCTCTTCTGTTGGCGCCTCGGCCACCGGGGAAATAGCCGCCGCGGCCGCGGGCGCCACCTCGGCAACGGTGGTTGTATCCAGGCCCTCCATCTCGGGAAGACCCTCCTCCTCGTCGTCGGGTGACACATACGCAGCGAGAAACGCCGAATCGTCCACTTCAGACATCTCTTCGGCTTCCGCCTGCAACATGGCCTCGCGCTGGGCCAGCCCTTCCAGGACGGCGGAGGCCATGCGGTTGGTGATCAACCGGATGGAGCGAACGGCGTCGTCGTTGCCGGGGATGATGTGGTCCACCTTGTTGGGATCGCAGTCGGAGTCGACGATGGCGAAGATATCGACCCCCATGCGCCGGGCTTCGGCGATGCAGATGTCTTCCCGGCCGATGTCGATGACGAAGATGGCCTTGGGGACCTCGGTCATATCCCGCACGCCGGTGAAATACTTCTCCAAGCGGTTCAGGGTGTCGCGGAGCTTAACTCCCTCTTTCTTGGGTAGAACACGGAAGTAGCCCTGGTCCCGCTTCTGCTGGAGTTCCAGCATGTAACTGATGCGGGTCCGAATGGTCTGGAAGTTGGTCATTGTGCCGCCCAGCCAACGCTGGTTGACGTACAGCATGCCGCAGCGCTCGGCTTCGCTCTGTATCACCTCTTGCGCCTGGCGCTTGGTCCCCACGAACAGGACCTTGCCGCCCTTGGCCACAAGGTCCACCATCTCTTGATAGACGGTGTTTATCATGCCCAAGGTCTGCTGAAGGTCGATGATGTGGATGCCGTTTCTTTGGGTGAAGATGTACTTCTTCATGGTGGGGTTCCACCGCCGGGTCTGATGCCCGAAGTGGACTCCCGCCTCGAGAAGGGCCTTCATCGTGAGGTGTTCCCGCACAGGAGGAGCCGGGGGAGCGGCGGGAACGGGTGCTGGGGCTGGTTCTGGAGCCGTGGCCGTGGCTGGGGCCGACTGGGGTTCTTCCTCCATCGGCTCGGCCGGTAATTCTAGGGACTCTACCATAGATTATGCCTATTCCTCTTTACCGGCCAATCTAGCCGGCTACGTCCGAGAGTCCGCCGCAGGTGGGCAACGAGACCCGCAAAATCCCTGCCGCCGGTTTCCGGTCCGACGCCTGGGCCGAAGCTGGAACGGGGCAGGTTGATGCTTGTCGGAGTATAACATAGGGGTTTTTGGCGGGCAATGGAACCAGGCTCCGGGTAGTGCATCAGTACGACGACCCAAGCAATTCTTCGAAAAGCCGTTATTGTTAAGCTTGGCTTGCGTCAATTGTCGCGACAACGTCGCAATGCGGTTAGACTCAGTCTATGATATCATAATAGCGACAATATCCGCGACATTGTCGCAGTTTTGGAATTGCGGAGGAGCAGATGCCATATTGGAATGTACACTTCGATTTGAAGATCGATTTCACCAGCGGAGAGTTGATTAAGCTGGTGGAGCGAAGCCGTGCCCTTGCCATGGTGATTACTGATATCCCTATTCCGCCTTACCTGCAAGAGCGACTAGATGTTGTCAACATTATGAGGGCAGTTCGAGGGACAACCGCGATAGAGGGTGCTCAGGTTTCTACTCAAGAGGTCCGTGAAATAATGGATTCTCCAAATAAAAGAACCCTCCCTCCATCAAGAGAAAGGGATGAACAGGAAGTTCGCAATGCTCAATTGGTGATGTATTTCATTGCCAGCCTAATTAAAAAGAAACCAAACCGGCCTTTGACGGAACCTTTGATCTGCAATATCCACAAACTGATGACCAAGGACATTGATTACCAAAACAATACACCCGGTAAATATCGAAACGGTCCAGTCACTGCGGCGGATTATCTTCCGCCCGAAAGTGGAGAAGAAGTTAGGGACTTAATGAAACAATTCATTGAACGGTTCAGTACGCCGCCGATGGTAAATTGGGACCCAATCATTCGAGCCCTAGCGGCGCATTTCTATTTGATCAGCATCCACCCATTTGGTGACGGCAACGGAAGAACCTCGCGAGCAGTCGAAGGCCTTTTGTTGTATCAAGCAAAAGTGAATGCGCGCGGGTTTTACTCCTTGGCAAACTACTACTATCAGCATCGTGAAGAGTACGTGCGGAACTTAGACAATGTTCGATTTAACACGGAAGGAGATTTGACACCGTTCATCATTTTTGGGCTACGTGGATTGGCAAGTGAACTTCAGAGTGTGCATGCAGATGTGCTTCAAGAAGTGAAAATGATTTCGTTTCGGGACTACGCGAGAGAAACATTTTTTGCACATGGGCTCTTTGATACTAAAGCCGGAGCACGCGGTTTTCATCTGCTAATGAGCCTGAATCGAGACCCTGTGCCGATGAGCGAGGTTTACGCGCACCCGATATACAAAGACATTGGGCGAAGAACCATTCAAAGAGACCTCAAATTTCTCCGCGAACAAAACCTAGTAAAAATCCAAGATGGGGCACTCATGCCTAATTTGGATGTAATGAACCAATTCACTGCCGTTAAAGAATTGGAACTGGGTATTCCTGGGCTTGCAGATTCTGAGGAGGTTGGGGACGTTGAGGGGATTCAGTTGGCATTGGAATAAACTTACGAACCAACGGACCTCCGCTCCCACCTTGCCTGAGCCACGTTACGCGCAATCTCGCCCCGTCGTTCCGGCGTTAGCTTTGCTGCCCCAGCCTTACCGACTTTTCTTGCCCTGTTGACGACCAAGTGCAACAGCATTTGGATTCCTGCCCATGATGTGTAGAGGCTTCCCCTCGGTTGCCCGTCACTCGCCGCCTAGAAAAAAATCCGGTAGACCACGTTCAGCCCAACGGCACCGGCCGCCCCGGCCGCCAGGTCGTCGGCCATGATGCCCAGACCTCCTGGGAGCCGTTCGAACCGGCGGACCGGCCACGGTTTTAGGATGTCCAATATCCGGAACACGACGAACGCAGCCGCCAGCCAGGGCAGGGTCTTGGGCAGAAACAAACAGGTTATCCACATGCCGGCGAATTCGTCCCAGACCGCCCGCTTGGGGTCATGGTCAGCCTCGGTGATCAGGGTCTGGCAGGCCCATATCCCAGCCAAGAAACCCAGTCCGCAGAGCAGGAAGAAGCCGGTGGAATCTTCGTCAAGGGGAGAAAACCCGTAGAGCAGCACCGCCGCGAGACTGGCCACGGTGGCCGGAGCGATGGGGGCCAGTCCTATGCCCAGACCGGTGCCCATGGCCCATCCGGCGCGGCTCAGAACCGTTGCCACTAGCCGTACCCCAGCCGGTGCAGGTCATCCTCGCTCATGCCCAGGTAGTGGCCGATCTCGTGCCAGAGGGTAACCTTGATCTCGCGTTCGGCCTGGGTGCGGCTGGAGCAACTGCGCAGGATGGGTTGGCGGTAAATGACGATCCGGTCGGGCAACATGGGGTCCCCGCCCTCGCGCTCGGTCAAGGGCACACCGCTGTAGAGCCCGAAGAGGGACCCCTCACCGTCGATCAGGTCCTGGTCATCGGGTCCGGGCCATTCCTCAACCACCACGTCCACGTTGTCCAGCGATTGGAGCACCTCCCCGGGCATCTCCCGGTAGGCTTGGCGCACGAGACGGACGAATTCCCGGTTGGTTATGTTGATCAAGGGGAGAGCCCGGCCTGCTGCCTGATCCTCTTGAGGATGTCTATATTCTGCCGGTCTGGGCCATGGCCCTCGAAGCCTGGCACCTCCAGTAGAAAGGGCACGTCGGCGAAGGCTGGGTTGCCCATGATGGCGGCGAACCCCTCTTCCCCGATGAACCCGTCGCCGATGTTGTCGTGGCGGTCCACCCCCGATCCGCAGACACGTTTGGAGTCGTTGGCGTGGACCGCCACGACGTTGGCGCTTCCGGGGCCGGCGTCCAACTCGTCCAGCATCGCCCGTATCCCCTGGGGGTTGGTCAGGTCGTAACCGGCGGCGAAGGCGTGTTGGGTGTCCAAGCATATCTTCAGACGGGGGCTGTCCACGGCTTGCAAGATACCGCCCAGTTCGTCGAACCTGGCCCCGATATGCTGACCCATGCCGGCCATGTTTTCCACCGCCAGGCACGGCCCGTCGGGTGAGGCGTCCAGCACCGTCTTGATGGCGTCCACGGTCTGGGGCAGCACCGCCTCATAGCCCCGGCCGCCGTGGCTGCCCGGGTGGAATATGACGCCGGCCGCGCCGATGTTGGCCGCCAAATTCATGTAGTTGATCAAGGAGTCGATGCCCTTCCGCAAGTTGTCCTTGTTGGGAGTCCCCAGGTTGATCAGGTAGATGGCGTGCAAGAACACCGGGCCGATTCCGGCGTCCGCCAGGCCCTGCTTGAAAAGCTCGATCTGCTCACCTGGCACGGGCTTAAAAGCCCATGTTTGGGGCGAAGAGCCGAAGATTTGGATGGCCTCGCAGCCAATCTCCTGGCCCCTGGCGACCGCATTACCGATGCCTCCGGCCGTGGAAACATGGGCCCCAATCTTCATTCCTTACCCTCTGAGGAAACCCTGACTCTCAACGCCTTCTCAGCCTCTAACTTGAGCCTGGGCGGGTTGGATTGGCATCGCCAATTATACGGTAGCGCCGCCTTGGCGGTATACGCCCCTGGGAATATAATCCACCGGTATGAGAGCCCTGCATCTGAAGCAAGCGGGCGACCCTCCGGTGCTGGAGGTGATCGACGTCCCCACGCCCCAACCGGGACCCTTCCAGGCCCTGGTGCGGGTCACTGCTTGCGGGTTCTGCCACCACGACCGGTCGGTGATGGCTGGTGTGCTCCGCCGCGGTGTCGGGTCCGGCGTGGTCCTGGGCCACGAGATATCGGGCCTGGTGGAGGAGACCGGCAATGAAGTCACCGGGCTACAGCCGGGAGACCGGGTGGTCAGCATCCTCACCGAGGCCTGCGGCCATTGCGACCGCTGCGCCATCGGACGCGAGCACCGGTGCCGGGAGGGCGAGGGCATCGGCCACGGCCGCGACGGTGGCTTTGCCGAGTACGTGGCGCTTTCCGAACACAGCCTGGTCAAGGTGCCCGAGGGGCTGGACCCAATCGGCGCGGCGCTGCTGGCTTGCCCGATGGGCGTGGCCCTCCAGGCGGTCCAGGAGACGGCCCAAGTGACCCCGGGAGAAACGGTGGTGGTCACCGGCGCGGGAGGGGGTCTGGGCTCCCACGCGGTACAGGCGGCGGCGGCATTGGGAGCGCGGGTGCTGGCCGTTTCGTCGTCCCCCGAAAAGGAGAATGCGTTACGCGATCTGGGCGCCGCCGAGGTCCTGGGAGACGGCGGTTTGGATTTCGCCGAGTTGGTGATGGCCATGACCGGGGACGAGGGCGCAGACGTGGTGATCGATACCGTGGGCTCAGCCTTGTTTCCCTCGACCCTCAGAAGCCTGGCCCAATTCGGCCGGTTGGTGTTGCTGGGCGAGATTCTGGGGCAGAGCGTCAGCTTGAATCCGGCGGAGGTCATCTTCCGCGACGCCCGGATCCTGGGCGCATCGGGGGTGTCAAGATCGATGGTGGAGCAGGCGGGCCGGATGGCGCTGGAGGGCAAAATGCGGCCCGTGGTGAACCTGGAATTGCCCCTGGAGCAGGCGGCGGAGGCCTACCGGCTGGTGACGGAACGAAAACCCACCGGACGGATCGTCCTGTTGCCTCACGCTGGGGGAGTTTAAAGGCCGAGACTAGACGTCACGGGACGCGTCAGCGGCCGATTAAATGCAGCAACGATGAGGCTGCGGCCGCCGGTCCCCGCTTGAAGATACGGCCGATCTCGCCCCGGTCCCACATGACCAGGAACTGGCTGGCGATGAAGATGGAACTGTAGGTCCCGACCACCGCGCCGATGGCCAGAACCAGCAGCAACTCACGGATGCTGTTGCCCCCGATGAACAACATGGCCAGCAGCACCACCAAGGTCGTGATGCTGGTGTTCAGCGACCGGCCCATACTCTCCATGATGCTCAGGTTCACCATGGGCGCCAGGTCCCGGTCGGGATGGCGCGACACGTTCTCACGAATGCGGTCGAAGACCACGATGGTGTCGTTTACGCTGTAGCCGGCCACGATCAGCAACCCCACGATGAACATGGAGTTCACTTCCAGGTTGATGACCTTGCCAAGGATCGAGAATATTCCCAGGATGATGATGAGGTCGTGGACCAGGGCCAGGATGGCGCTGACGCCATACCGGTGTGCTTTAGGCACCCGGCGGAAGGCGTACCACACGAAGAACATGATGAACACCGATGCCGCGGCCAGGGCGAAAAAGGCGGTCCTGACCGTTTCTTGGGCAACGATGGGAGAGACGGTGTCGAATTCCACCCGGTCCCGCTCCATGCCCAGGAACTTCTCCAGATCGCGCTCGATGACCTCCCGCTCCGATTGACCGTCGCCGACCGCTTCTTTCAGCACCTCGGTGCGAATGAAGAAGTTGGTGCCGCCGATCCTCTGGATCAGCGCTTCGGGGTGGCCCAGCTCGTCCATGCGCTCCCGGATATGGGCCTCCTCCACCGGTTGGCGGAAGGTAACGTTCATCACGGAACCGCTGCTGAAATCGATGCCCGCCCGCAGGCCCGAATCCCAGGATAGCCAGCCCGGCGGGGCCATCATCGATATCAGGCCCGGAAAAATGATCAATGCGGAGATCAGGAAGTACCAGCCCCGCTTGCCGACAACATCCACCACTAACGTCCTCCCCTCGGGGCCGGGGCCGGGATTTGCATCGCCGTCTGGCTGTCGCGCCGGAGCGGCTCTGGGGTGAACAGGTTGATCCTTCCGCCCAGCCCGATCCAGGCCATTAACTGCAGCAGGTTCCGGCTGACCATCACGGCCGTGAACATGCTGACCGCCACGCCGATGAACAAGCTAATGGCCACACCCGTGACCAGGCCGCCACCCAGCCGGTCGCCGAACCACAGGAGCACCAGACACGTGATCATGGTGGAGATGTTGCTATCCCTGATGGCGGGCCAGGCCCGGTTGAACCCGACCTCCATGGATGAGGCCAACGTGCGGCCGATGCGCACCTCTTCTTTCATGCGCTCGAAGATCAGGATATTGGCGTCAACGGCCATGCCGATGGAGAGGATGAACCCGCCGATGTGGGCCAACTCCAGCGTGATGGGAATCATCTTGAATATCGCCAATACCACGATGGTGTAGAACACCAAGGAAAAAGACGCCACCACCCCGGCCATGCGGTAATAGATAATCATGAACACCAGCACCAGACCCAAACCGACCAAGCCGGCAATCAGGCTGTTGCGCAGCGACTCGGACCCCAGCAGAGCATCGACATCGCTCTCTTGGATCAGCTTGAGCGGCACCGGCAGACGGCCCGACTCCAACTGGATGGCAAGGGTGCGGGCCTCTTCTCTGGTGAAGTTGCCGCTGATCTGGGTGCGGCCATCACGTATCCAGGCCCGAGCCACCGGGGCGAGCAACTCCCGGTTGTCCATGATGATTGCGATCCGCTTGTTGGTTTGCGCCTCCGTCGTGGATATGCGGCGGGTCAGGTCGGAGAAGATCTCCGAGCCTCGGCCATTGAACTGGAGGTTTATCACCCACCCAATACCCAGGCTGTTGGTGCTGGCTTCGGCCCGGGAAAGGTCGTCACCGGTCAGTCCCAGGTCCGCGTCGGTGAAGTTGATGCACGCTGAGGTATCGCAAGTCCGCTCTTTGAACTCGAGCCGGGCCGTTGCACCGATCAACGACTTGGCATCGTCGATGCCGCTGTTCACCCGGAATTGGGAGAATGCGCCTATCTCCGAGTTGACCGCCAACGCCGCCGCGGACTGGGTCTCGGCGTTTACGGTGTTCGACCGCACTTTGAAGGTGCTTTCATCCTTGCGTTCCACCTCGAAATCCTCATACCCGGCCTCTGCCAGCAACGTCCGCAGCGTCACTTCAACCTCCGCATCCGGAGCAGGCTCGGCAAGGACTATCTCGGTGACTGAGCCACTGGCCCCGGGGAGCTGGACGATGATCCGGTCATCACCGAATAGTTGAATGATCGGCGCTTCGGTCCCGGACCGGTTAACGCGGCGGGTGATGTTGTTCAACACCCCTTCCATCTGGTCCCGCGTCGGTTCCTCGATGACAGTGGCCTGAAAGACCGACAGCGGGCCGAGGGCCGCCGTTAACGCTTCATTCAGGCCGGTCCGCCTGGGGTCGCCCTCGGACAGGATGCCGGTGCGGATCTGAAAGCGGTTCACCCCGAGGGGCAACACTTGGAGGTCCTCCAACTTAGCGTCATTATTCCCGAACCGCAGTTCTTCAAGTGTGCCGTTCAGATCGGAAAATGTGACCGGCTCAGTGAATGTCACGTCGAACCTGGTGCCGGTGTCGGCCTGGTAGACCAGGTGCCCGCCACCCCGCAGGTCGAGACCAAGCTTGAGCCCCAATGGTCCGGAGCCGGTGCGTTCTATCTGGGGAAAGCCGGGGATGTCGATGTTGATGTCTTTAAATCCCAGGGCGGCGACGGCGATGCCCAGGATCAAGATGATCGAGATTGATATGCGTATGCTGCGGGAGCGCATCGGCTAGTCCGGCCCGTTGGGGCGGTTTTCCGCAGCCGGTTGTTCGGCCGGATATTTCAGTGCATTGGCAGCCATTTCCAGGGCCTGCTCCTTGGTCTCAATTTCTCCGCCGGCCCTGGCCTCTTCGACGCGTTCCAATAGGGCGCCAATCTCCGGCCCCGGTTGAAGGTTGAGGTGGGTCATCAGGTCGTGTCCGGTGATGAGGCGGGTGGTTGTGGGGGAAACCGGTTCACTCGTGCCTACGTGGAGGATATGCCCGACCATTCTAGCATGGTTAAGCCAGTCTTCATGTACCAACTCGGGGCCTTTTGCCCCCAGATAATCGGCCAAGCATAGATACAAAGTGTCGATGGCCACGTCGCCCACGTCCCGGAAGTAGCGGTGGATCGCCCGGTTGGTGGGCCATTCGTCGCCGTCTTTCATGTTGGTGGGACGCAGGTGCTGCTCCACCATCTTAGCCACCATCTCGATGCCCTTGGCGCTGACGCGAAGCTGGGCCAAGCGCTTGACGGCTATCTCGGCTCCCTGTTCCGAATGGCCAAAGAACCTGGTGCGGCCGGCGGCGTCCAGGGACTTGGTCTGGGGTTTGGCGATGTCATGGAACAGCGCGGCCAGTTTCAGCACCGTGCCGCGGGTGTGGCCGTCGGTGGCCTGCCGGTTGAAATGGGCCTCGCTATCCTGAGTCCAGGGCACGCAGGAATAGATTGGCGAATTCTGGTGCCCCTTGGTTAAGAGCTCCGCCGCCTCGACGGTGTGCATGGTGTGGCCCCAGACATCCCAGTAGTGCATGTTGGGCTGGTCGACACCCTTGGCGGACTGGAGCTCAGGTATCACCTGCTCAAAGAGGCCGAAGTGGTCCAGCACCTCAAGCTGTCCCTTGGCGCCGTCCAGCGCAAGGATGTTCAGGAATTCCTCCCTGACCCGTTCTGGAGATACGGTGGCCAGTAAACGGGCGTTGGCGGCGATCAGTTTGGAGGTGCCTGGCTCCACCCGGAATTTCAACTGGCCAGCCAAGCGAATGGCCCGCATCAGCCGCCCGGGGTCGTCTTGAAACACCGACGGTCCCAGGGCGCGGATGGTCTTTCCGGCCAGATCAGCCCGGCCTCCCAATGGGTCGATGATCGAATCGGGCGACGGCCATTCCGCCAAGGGGATGGCCATGGCATTGATGGAAAAATCCCGCCGTTTGAGGTCGTCTTCGATGGTCCCGGAGAACCCGTCCACGTCAATGTTCCACGGGGCGTCATCTTGACCGGAATCATCCGTGGCACGGGGGGCGTTGCCGGGCGTTACCACCCGCACCACGCCGTGGGCTGGGCCCAGGGGAACAACTGTGCCGCCAAATTTCTCGGCGATCTCTTGAGCGATGGTCCCCGGGTCTCCGGATACGGCTATGTCGATGTCGCGGCCGGGTCTGGCGAAGAGCAACCAGTCACGGACGGACCCGCCCACCAGGTAGGCGTCGGTCCCGCGGGAGGCGCAGAAAGCGGCGAGTTCTTTGATCATAGGCTGCAAGTCATGGGCCGAGCGGCGTGGAGCAATGGTCCAAGCGGGTAGGCAAACCGGGCCTGACCCACGGGGACGGATTCCCGGCTTAACGATGGCGAAAGTTGGCGGCGCTTAGTCCTCACCGCCCGAAGCGGAGGTCTCAGCAACTACGGGCGCCGCCGGCGCTTCGGACTCATCTTCAACGCCGTCCTCTTCAAACTCTTCGTCGTCGGGAGCGTAGGTAATCTTATAAAGGCTTTCGTGGTCGACCAAGTGATCGATGTATAAGATGCCGTTCAGGTGGTCTATCTCGTGTTCCAGGGCCTGGGCCAGCAATTCATCGGCGTTAACCCGGTAGATCTTTCCGTCCAGTCCCATGGCCTTGGCCCTGACCTTCTCGGAACGGGTGACCAGTCCCCGGTATCCGGGAACGCTCAAGCAGCCCTCTTCCACCTGGCGTTCACCCTCTTTCTTCATGATCTCGGGGTTGATGAGCACCATGGGCTCTTCCATGTCGGGGGTCTGGATCACCGCCACCTTCTGGAGCGAGCCCACCTGGTTGGCGGCCAAGCCCACGCCGTTCTGGTCGTGCATGGTTTCCACCATGTTTTCGACCAGTTTCTTGAGTTGCGGCGTAACTTTGGCCACTTTCTTCGCCTGCTTCCGCAGAATGGGGTCAGGCAAGATACGCATGTTCAGGATCGCCACTGGGACCACCTCGCGGGTGTGGGAATACCGGTTACAGCGGGGCAGCTAGGCCGCGCCTTTCTTGGCCGGAATCACGTATTGGGGGACGTTAGTTATTATATTCAACGCCTCTCACGAGTGTAAAGCGGGCTATAAGACGTGCACCGGGTCCACGTCGACGGTGCAGCCTGGCGGGAATTCCATGCCCTCCATGAACCGCAGCAGCCCCCGCCCGCGGAGGGTCAGGTGCCAGCGGTAGCGGCCCCGAATACGGGAAGGGATTCCGGGCGCGGGGCCCACCACGTCGACGTCGGTCAGGCCCTGGGCCTGGGCCCGCTGCGACAGCGTTCTTCCGGTCTCCGTTGCCTGCCGTTGCGCCTGACTCTCGTTCCGGTCTTGGAACACCAGGTGCACCAGTTGGTTGAACGGCGGGCTTCCCAACTCCCTCCGGGCATCGATCTCATGCTGGTAGAGGGCCCGGTAATCTTGGGCGGCGGCGGCCCGGATGGCGTAGTGGTCCGGGTTATAGGTCTGGACTATCACCCGGCCGATGGCCTCGCCCCGGCCCGCGCGCCCGGCCACCTGACACAGCAGGCTGAAGGCCCGTTCTCCGGACCTAAAGTCGGGCAGATACAGGCCGATATCCGCCAGCACCACTCCCACCAGGGTCACGTTGGGTATGTCCAGGCCTTTGGCCACCATCTGCGTGCCCACCAGCACCTGGGTGTCGCCGCTGGATAGCCGGGCCATGGTCTCTTCGAGGTCCTGGCCGGAACGGGTGGCGTCGGCGTCCAACCGGTCGACCGTGGCTTTGGGCAGCAGCTTTTTAACCTCTTCCACCACCCGCTGGGTGCCCGCTCCCAGTTGGCGGATATGTGTCCCGCCACAGGTTGGACAGGTGTTTGGCATCCTGGCCCGGCGGTTGCACCGGTGGCACAGCAGCCGTGACTGGGTGGAATGGTAGGTCAGCGAAACGGAGCAGCTTCGGCAGGTGACCACATGGCCGCAGTCCCGGCACTGGACGATCGACGATGCGCCGCGCCGGTTCAGGAACAATATCGCCTGATGCCCATCGGCGAGACAATCTTTCAGGCCCTGGGCCAAGACCCGGCTGAATATGCTGCGGTTGCCCTCCCGCAATTCGCGGCGCATATCGCAGACCTGTACCTGCGCCAGCCGGGATACGCGGTCCGGTCCGGCGCTCACCCGGTCGGGAAGTTCCAACAGCGTGTGCCGGCCCCGGGTGGCGGCGTAGTAGGTCTCCACGTCGGGGGTCGCGCTGCCCATCAGCACCGGCGACCCGGTGAGGCGGCCCAGTTCCAGGGCGGCGGTGCGGGCATGGTACAACGGATGGGTCTCGATCTGCTTGTAGGTCCACTCGTGCTCTTCGTCGACGACGATCAGGCCGAGGTCGGGCAGCGGAGCGAACAGCGAGCTGCGCGGGCCCACGACCACGTCGTACTTGCCTTCGCGGATGTCCCACCACTGGTCGAACTGCTGGCGCGGCGTCAGCCGGCTGTGCATCACCGCCACCCGGCCGGGGAACCAGGCGTTGACCCGTTCCAGCGTCTGAGGAGTCAGGGAAATTTCGGGAACGAGGAAGATGGCCTGGCGGCCCTGGCGCACAACCTGGTCAATGGCCCTCAGGTAGACCTCGGTCTTGCCGCTGCCCGTGACGCCGTGGAGCAAGAAACTGCGCGGCTGGAGCTCGGGGTCATCCAGGACCTCTTGTATCCTGGACAGCGCTTCGGACTGGTGGGACGTCAGAGTAAGCTGTTCCCGGCCGGAGGCCGGCTTGGGTCTGATGATTGCCGCCGGGTCGGCCCGGACCCATTCCATGGCCACCAGTCCCTTGCCGAATAGGGCCTGGCCCACCCCATTGCCGAACTCCTTGTTGGCCAGGGCGGCGGGATAGGGCGCCCTCTGCTCCCGCACCGCCGCCAGCAGCCCTTCTTGACGTGGCGGGAGGCTGGGCGCCTCGGCGTCCCGATGCAATCGGGACGGCATCAGGAACGCTTCGTACTTGGGAGCCACCCTGGGCCGGGGCATGGTCAACCGGCGCCGGACCAACCCCTTGTCCACCAGCCGGGCCAGCTCCCGGTTGCCGTTGCCGCCCAACAGCTTGGCGAAGTCGGCTTCATCCAATCCGGTCTTCTTCTCCGATAATTCCGCCAGGGCGGCAACCGATTCCGGCCTCAGGCGGCCATTGGCCGGGTCTGCGCCTGGGACGGCGGTGATTCGGGAACGGACGTGGGCCTCGAATCCGGGAGGCAAAAAGGGGGCGAAGGCGGTGAAGAGGGAGCACCGGTAGCGGGCGCTGATCCAGCGGCCCAACTGGAGATGCTTGGGGCCGATGAGGGGCGAAGGCTCCACCGGCTGTAGGATGTCCCTGGTCTCGGGGACATTGGGCACGGCCACCAGTTCCACGACCAAGCCCTGGAGCACCCGCCGACCGAAGGGGACCCAGACGAGTTGTCCTGGTTCAACGGTGAACCGGGGCGGGACGGAGTAGGAGAAGGTCCGCGATTGGCCCACCGCCGCGTCCACCGCCACTTCCGCGTATCTCATGCTAACCATCATAGGCCATGTAAAGAGGCCATCAAGGAGCCGACCCGTCCGTAAGACTTGTTTGGGACCTGCCTAAAACCACCACGGCCCGCTGGGTGCGGGCCGTGGTTCGGTTGGTTTATTTTTCTTCCGGTTCTTCCGCCGGAGGTTCCTCGGCAGGGGAATCTTCCACCGGTGGGTCGTCAGGCTCTTCAGCGGGTTCCTCGGCTGACTCTTCCTCAGCTTCTTCGGTGGGTCCCTCTTGAGGCTCTTCTACCGGCTCCTCAGCAGGCTCGTCGTCAGAACCTTCCGCCGGTTCGTCAGCCGGATCTTCGGCTGATTCTTCGGGCGCCGCGTCTTCGGCCTCGTCGACCGGCGCTTCCTCCAGTTCTTCCGTGGGCTGTTCTTCCGACTCTGCGGCCGACTCTTCCTCTTCCAGTTCTTCGGCTTCTTCCGCGGCCAGAGCGGCCTGTTCGGCAAGCGAGGCTTCCGCTGCGGCGGCATCTTCCTGGGCCCGCCGGCGCTGGACGGGATTCAATTCTTTAATCCGGGCCGCCCGGCCCTGCAGCCCGCGCAGGTAGTAGAGCTTGGCGCGCCGCACCGAGCCGTATCTGGTCACTTCCAGGGACTCAATCAGGGGTGAATGCAGCGGAAATACGCGCTCGATTCCGATGCCGGCGGTGATGCGCCGCACGGTGAAGTTGGCGGCTGGTCCCTTGCCGTTCTGAAGCCGGATCACCACGCCCTGGAAGGCCTGGATCCGTTCTCTTTCCCCTTCCCTGATCCGGAAGTTGACCTTGACGGTGTCACCGGCGCTGAATTTTGGAATCTTGGGATTGGGTGCTTTCTTGAATAACTGAGCGGCGTCCATCCTGTTTCACTAACTCGCAATTTCAATACCGGGCAAGCTCCAGTGATTCAAGCCACAGGTCGCCGCCAGTGTATCTTTGGGATCGGGTTAAGGTCTGCCGATAAAAACCAAGCGGAAGGTCCGTGTGCGGTTACGCAGTTGCCACGTGCGGTCACGCGTTTAAATGGTGGGCGGTACTGGACTCGAACCAGTGACCTCTTGCGTGTCGAGCAAGTACTCTAACCAACTGAGCTAACCGCCCGCACGTTCAGAGTGTAACAAGGGCCCCTTTGGCCAGTCAAGACAGGTGCGGCCCGCTCAGGCAGGCCGCTGGCGCGGACCGGCCCATCGGACATGAAGTGCCTGAACGGCGGGTCGAAAACTTGAATTCACGCACTTCATGCTTGGGCAGGCGCAAGGTCCATTTCACAGGCATGTGGCACGAACTCGCGTGGTTGGATGAGCTGGGTTATCCACTTGGTGAACTCATCCAGGTGTCTTCGAAGCAACTCTTTGGTTTCTTCGTCTATGAGATTTCCTTCTGAGTCGAACTTCATAGGTGCAAATGCCATGACCATCACTCCCGGTTTGACCATTACGATGGTGCCGGTTTCCCCCAGGGTCTCCAGCAGTTGCATTTGCGCCCGGGCCGTGCCAGCCCGCCCACCGGCGCCGATGATAGTGCCCGGCTTGCCCATTAACGAGCCCTCCTCCCGGTCACGGGAAGCCCAATCGATGGCGTTTTTCAAAGCTCCCGAGGTCCCCCAGTTGTATTCCGGGGTGGCGAACAACACGGCATCGGCGTCGCGCACGGCCGATTTGAGCGCCGTTACCGGCGCGGGGTCGCCTTGGGACTCGACGTCTCCGTCGTAGAATGGGAGATCTTTGATGTCAAAGATCGTAATCTCCATTCCATCAGGAGCGATCTCCCGTGCGGCCCGCAACAATCCAGTATTAAAGGACGCCTTTCTAAGGCTACCCGAGATGGCTAAAACCCGAAGGGGATTCTCGTTACGTTCATCCAAAGTCATCGTATTCCTCCGTCCTGTTATCGATTTTTTTAAACACCAAACATATTCTGATCAGCCCGACGATACCCATCTCAAGCTGGGTACGCCGGTCTGGAAACCTCCGTCTGTTCAAGCGTGCCGAATCTCCTGGTCGATGCCGCCGAGTAGGTGTTCCCGCCGAGATTTTGCTATCTCCGTCAAACCAGCCTCGCATCAGCGGCTCTGCTTTGGTCTGCGTCAATCGGTCTGCGGGATCTCCGCATTCGGCCCGGCCCGTGCCAGACGCCATCCGCCGGCCAAGAACACCAATGCCGCCAGCAGGCCCATTGACGAGCCTATCAGGAAAACGTCCTTGAATGCCTTGATGAAGGCGACCCCATCGGCTTCCGGGCTTGCCG
>JACZUF010000077.1 GCA_022573285.1 Chloroflexota bacterium | reverse complement strand
CGGTCATGTTGAAGATCATGCGGTCCCGGAGGATGCCGGCCACCGTGACCACGATGTCCAGCCGGTCGAAGCTGTCCAGGGCGGTCTGGATGATCTTCTCGCCGCCGGCCATGGTGGCCACCGACTCGAGGCAAGCCACCGCCTCTCCGCCGTCGGCCTTGATCTCGTCCACCACCTGTTGGGCGAAAGACGAGTCGGCGCCGGTGCCGTCCACGTTGACACCGGGGTCCACCACCACCACCTTGGCCCCTTGGGCGGCCATCAGCTTGGCAACGCCACGGCCGATGCCGCGGCCCGAGCCGGTTATTACCGCCACCTTGTCTTTAAGCAGGTCAGCCATTAGAGACTCTCCATTCGTTACTAAATCGCCGGTCTTGTATTTTGTTTGGGCCCTCAGGCCCGCTCCCACAGCAGGGTCACGGTGAGATCGGCCTTGGCCCCCTTAATGGGCAGGGTGTTCAGGCGCAATCTTTCGCCCTCGAACTGGAAAATCCTGGTCTGGACATCGCCGATCCAATTGGGAAACAGGCTGCCCTCCACGTGATGGGTCATCTGGCCGTTTGCCTCGTCCACCTCGTAGGTCCCGTAATAGGCGATGTATCCCTCGAACGCTGTTTTTATCTCCTCGGCAGTCCCCTTCAGCAGGTTGCCCGACTGGAACGCCGGTCTCCCGTTGGCCACTATCTGGCCGGAGAAGCTGCCATGTCCGTCGTACATCAGCAGGCCCGTGGGCTCTTTGCCGTAGGGATAGCTGATGCGGCCGTCGGACCACTTGCCGTAGCACTCCAGCAGCCGCCAGGCGCCAGCAAACCTATCGCCAGCCAAGCTCGTCCCTAATCCCTGGCGGGTGCCGGATTGTAGATATCCTTGGTGAGGATGTCTCGGGCCATGGGGGCCAGTTTTTCCAGGTCCCAGGTGCCCGCCGGCTCGTAGATGGATTTTTGGGGCCGGGGCTGGGACACCAGCGAGATGGTGTCGCCGTAGACCAAGAAGGTCTGGCCGTTGATGTTCTCGGCGAAATCGGTGGCCAGGTAGCACACGAAGGGAGCGATGTGGTCGGGGTCCAGGTTGGCCAGGTCTTCCTCCCCGGAGATGGGGGCCACGCCGCTGCGGGCCCGTATCTCGGCGGCGCTGCCGGGGATGTCGGCGATCATACGGGTGCTGGCCCTGGGGGCTATCGAGTTGCAGGTCACCCCGTAGCGGCCCATGTCCTTGGCCACGACCTTGGTGAACCCGGCGATGCCGGACTTGGCCGCGCCGTAATTCGCCTGGCCCGAGTTTCCGATGAGGCCGGATTCGGAAGTGAAGGTGATGATGGTGCCGGAGCGCTGTTGGCGCATCAGGATGCAGGCGTGCTTCACCACGGTGAAGGTGCCCTTTAGGTGGACGGCTATGACGTCGTCCCATTCCTCTTCGGCCATGTTAAAGATCATGCGGTCCCGGAGGATCCCGGCGCAGGTGACGACGATATCCAGCTTGCCGAAGCTGTCCACCGCAGTCTGGACGATCTTCTCGCCGCCTTCCATGGTGGTCACCGACTCCATGCAGGCAACGGCGTTGCCGCCCGCGGCCTTGATCTCGTCCACGACCTGTTGGGCCACCGATGTGTCGGCCCCGCTGCCGTCCACGTTCACGCCGGGGTCAACGACCACCACGCTGGCTCCTTCCGCGGCCATCTTCATGGCGACACCGCGCCCGATACCGCGGCCCGAGCCGGTGATGATCGCCACTTTACCGTTCAACATTTCCGCCATTGATGCCTCCCTTGGCTTAAATCGGAACCTGGATCGATTTTGGGCAGCCTAAGCCGCCGCTTGTAGCTAACTTGCTGATTCTTGATGGGGCTACGGGAAAGGACCGGTGGCCTAGCGCAAAGGCAGGGCCACGGTTGCCGAACCGGGGGTGGTCTTCTCACCGTCTTTGTTCTCGAGCCATATCTCGCAGTCGACCAGATTGGCGCCCTGCTCTTGGTATTTGCGGGTGACAACGCCCTTGGCCGTGATCGGGTTCCCCGGAATATCCATGCCCCGGTACTGGCAGGCCAGGCGCTTCAGGTCGCCTTCGGGGCCCATCCACCTGGTCACCAGATGGCCGAGAAATGCGTTTTTCAGCGCGCCGTGAAGTATCACGCCATCCAACTCGTTATTCTTGGCGAAGTCCTTGTCGTAGTGGATCTGGTAGTAATCGCCGGAGGCGCCGGCATACTTGACCAACTGTTGGGTGGTGGGGTTCTTCACCAGAGACGGCAACTCCGTCCCCTCTTCTACTTCGTCCCAGTAAACCTGTTCGGACATGCCTAGGCTCCCGTCGCCCCGTTGGGCGTTCTGATATCCGTAGTTTTAATATCTAATAGAGGTGCTGGTCTGGATGGCGGCAACCTGGTCGAACTGGTTGCGGTAGGTCACCACGATGGAGGTGATGATCATGAGGCCCATGCGTCCGGTGCGCTCGTTTATGTCGGCTATCTCGGAGACGGCCGTGATGCGGTCGCCGGCCCGCACCGGATGGAAGTATTCCCAATCGCTGCCGCCGTCCAGCAAACGGGTGAAGGGCAGGTCGAAGGGATATGTGGGGCGGTCTACCCCCACCGACCGGAGGAAAGTGGGTGGAGCGATCAGTCCGCCGTAACGGGTCTCCCGGGCCGCCTGATCGTCATTGAAGACCGGGTTGTCGTCTTCGATGGCCTGGGCGAACTTGATGATGGCGCCTTTCTCAACATCTATGGTGCGGGGCGCGCTCTTCTGGCCAATGGCCTGTTGGCGCATTTCCTCGGTCAAAAAAGTCGCGGGCGTAGTCACGAAATACCTCCAGTTCCAGTGCACGCCAAGTCTACAAGTCGCCCTCTAAGGTGTCAAGAAAATCGGGGGCATTCGACCGCCTTCCCCTTCAATCGGATTGGACAGGCCCGCCACACCGATATATAGTTTGGAAGATTCCTCCGGACCGGCATCCAGGCACGTTTTCCTGCCTGAGACGCACCCGCCGTCCGCAACCGGCCACCGGACGCTTTCCCGTCAAAATAGCCCGAATAGATTGTTGGAGTAGGGGCAATGGAGTACGGTTTTTACCTCCCCAACAGCGGCGCCGCCGCCGAGCCCGGCGCCCTCGCGGGCATCGCAAAGCTGGGTGACCGGTTGGGCTTCTTCTGCATGGTGATGCCCGACCACATCCTGCAGCCCAATCAGGTGGACTCCACCTATCCTTACAGCTTGACCGGCGACATCCTACAGGCCGGACAATCGGGGGACGGCGAGTGGCCGGAACAGGTTACGACCCTGGCATTCCTGGCCGGTGTCACCGAACGCATCCGCCTGGTGACCAGCGTCATGATCATTCCCTACCGCAACCCCATACTCACCGCCAAGATGCTGGCCACCCTGGACGTGCTCTCCAAGGGGCGGCTGATCCTGGGCGCCGGCGTCGGCTGGATGGAAGAGGAGTTCGAACTGCTGGACACGCCCCCCTTCGCCGAGCGCGGGGCGGTAACCGATGAGTACCTGCGGGCATTCATCGAGCTCTGGACCAAGGACGACCCGAAGTTCGATGGGAAGTACGTAAATTTCTCCGGTATCACCTTCCTGCCCAAGCCGGTGCAGAAGCCCTATCCGCCCATCTGGATCGGAGGGCAGAGCAAACCGGCCATCAGACGCGCCGCCCGTATCGGCAACGCCTGGCATCCCGTGGGCGCCATTCCCGCCACTCCGTTGGAACCCGAAGAACTGGCTGAGAACCTGGTCTATCTCCATGAATATGCCAAGAAGGCCGGAAGGGACCCATCGGAGATTCAGGTCTCGGTGAAGGCGCCCCTGTACGACTCCCGAGACTCCAGCGGTCCCCGGCGCCGGTTCACCGGCTCGGCCGATGAAGTATGCCAAGACGTCCAGACCTACGCCGACGTGGGCGTCACCCACCTGATCTTCGACTTCCGCACCGCCGACCCCCACCAAACCGAGGAGCGCATGGCGCGGTTTTCCGAGGAAGTGATGGCCGTCATCTAGACGGCTGATTGCGATAGACCTATCTTTCGACGCCAGGAGGCGCCCGATGGAAACCCTGAACGACCGCTATGAAAAGGGCCAGGCCATGCGCTCACTCATGGCCAAGGGCGACCCCAGCCATTACACTCTGCCTGGGATCGACCAACTGGCCCCGGACCTGAAAAGAATCATCGACGAGGCGCTGTTCGGCCAGGTCTGGAACCGGCCCGGTCTGGACCCTCAGCATCGCTGCATGGTCACCATGTCGGCGCTGACGGCTTTGGGGCAATTGCCCCTCCTGCGCCGCCATATCGAACGCAGCCTGAACCTTGGGGTGACGCCGGAACAGGTGGTGGAAGTGTTCATCCAGCTCACCTTCTACGTGGGTGTGCCGGCGGTGGAGAGCGCGATGCGCACCACCAAGGAGATATTCGAGGACCGTGGTATCCATTTCACGCCAACTGAAGTCTACGACACCGGTAAATCGGCTGACGAACTATTCGAGATAGGCAAGAAGAGCTACGAACAGCACGTCGGCGAGTCAACCCTATATCCGGTGGAAGACCCCGATTCGATCGAGATGGAGGTCGAGCGCCTGATCCAAGAATATCTCTGGGGCGCCATCTACACCCGGCCCAACCTAGACCCCCAGAGCCGCGCCATCTGCGCCCTCTCCGCCATGACCGTGATGGGCCAATACGACCGCCAGATCCGCCGCCGCATCGAAGGAGCGCTTCGGGTGGGCGTAACCCCCCAACAGGTGATGGAGGTGTTCGTTCACCTCATCCTCTACGGCGGGTACATCAACTCCCGCACGGCCATGCGCGTGGCCCGGTCGGTATTCACGGAGCAGGGCCTAAGCGCGTAAGCGCAACCGCCTAAATACAACCGCC
>JACZUF010000050.1 GCA_022573285.1 Chloroflexota bacterium | reverse complement strand
AGCCACTGCTCCAGGGGGCCCAAGAATACCAGAAGCTGCTTGGCCATACCTTGGGATTGCTGGCTGCCTGTGATAGTGTTCGACATTGAGAAGACCCCTCCTGGTAATCGGTGTGGACACTACCAATTCACCTGAAGGGGTCTTTTCTTGCAAGCTATTTTTATACGAGTTTGAACTTTTTACCAAACTCCGGGATGACTCATGTTCTTTTGCCCTGGCCTTGTCAGTTGATGGAAACCTCCAATGACCCGGAATGAACGACGCCCGTAGAGAGAACCGGCCAAGAGCGTATATTATAATTCTGCTCAGCCCGGTAACGAGGAATTTACCCGATGGCGCAGACGGCGGCAAAACGCGCTGCAGAGTTGCGGCAAGAGATCAACAGCCACAACCACCGCTATTACGTGCTAGACGATCCGGTGGTCTCCGATTCGGAATACGACCGCTTGCTCCAAGAATTGCGTGGCTTGGAATCCGAACACCCCGAACTATTGACCCCGGACTCTCCGACGCAACGGGTCGGCGGCGCTCCCGCTGAAGGGTTCACCCAGGTCGAACACTCCGCCCCAATGCTCAGCCTGGCCAACGCCTTCAACCGCGAGGACCTGGAAAACTGGCTGCGCCGCACCAAAGCCCTGGTTGACGACGAGGAATTCGACCTAGTCTGTGAGCTAAAGATCGACGGATTGGCCGTCAACCTGACCTATGAGAACGGCGTTTTCATCCAGGGCGCCACCCGCGGCGACGGGACCGTGGGCGAAGATGTCACCCAGAACCTGCGGACCATCAAGACCATCCCTTTATCACTCCTGGAGGACGCTCCGGACCGCCTGGAGGTCCGGGGGGAGGTCTATCTCCCCATCCCAGAGTTCCGCCGCATGAACGAGGAGCTGGCGGCCAAGGGCGAGCAACTGTACATGAACCCCAGGAACACCGGCGCCGGCAGCGTGCGGAACCTGAACCCCAAGGTAACTGCCTCCCGGAACATGGAGATCTGGGTGTATTCGCTTACCGGGGCCGGCGCTCCCCCGCCGGTCGACGGCCACTGGGAGGCCCTGGAGTGGTTGAAGAGCCTCGGGTTCAGAATCAATCCCCACAACCGTATCTGCCGGACGATCGAAGAGGTCATCGACTTCTATGACTATTGGGTTGAAGCCCGCCACGATTTGCCCTACGAAGCCGACGGCGTTGTCGTGAAGGTCTCCTCGCTGGCCCTTCAGGACGCCTTGGGGGTCGTCGGGCGGGAGCCGCGCTGGGCCATCGCCTACAAATTCCCCGCCGAGCAGGCCGTCACGCGCCTGCTGGAGATTGGGATAAACGTCGGCCGGACCGGAAGCCTGAACCCCTACGCCGTGTTGGAGCCGGTGGTGGTCAGCGGGGCGACCGTGCGTAACGCCTCACTCCACAACGAAGAGGACATCCACCGCAAGGACATCCGGCTGGGCGACTGGGTGACCATCGAGCGCGCCGGCGACGTCATCCCCCACGTGATCGGGCCGGTCCTGGACCGGCGGACCGGGGATGAAAAAATATTCCGGATGCCGTCAGAATGCCCAGTGTGCGGCACGGCGATCGTGAAGCCGGAAGACGAAGCCATGCACCGGTGCCCCAACACCTCATGCCCGGCCCAGTTCTTCGAATTGCTCAAACACTTCGTGAGCAAGGGCGCCACCGATATCGACGGCCTGGGCGAGCGGTGGTGCCAGGTTTTGATCGACCAGGGACTGGTCACCGATCTGGCAGGACTCTATACCCTCCAAAAAGACGATTTGTTGCAGCTTGAGCGCATGGGAGACAAATTGGCCACCCGGATCATGGCCAACATCGAAGCCAGCAAGCAAAAGCCGCTTCCCCGGCTTCTGTTCGCCCTGGGGATAATCCATGTGGGTTCCGAGGTCGCCGAGTTATTGACCCAGGCTTACAACAGCATCGACGAGATCGCCGCCGCCACGGAAGAGGAACTGGCGGAGATACCGGGCATCGGCCCCAAAATCGCGGCCAGCATCGCTTCCTACTTCCAAGTCAAAGCCAACAAATCGGTGATCGAAAAGCTCCGTGCCGCCGGCGTCAGTATGAAACAGGAGCCCCGGCAGACCAGCGCCGAAGGCCTGCCCTTGGCCGGCAAGACGTTCGTTGTCACCGGGACTCTCAACGGGTTCTCAAGGAGCGAAGCCGAATCGCGGATCAAGGACCTGGGCGGAAAGATAACGTCCTCGGTCACCCGGAAAACCGATTACTTGGTTGTGGGCGAGTCCCCAGGTTCAAAACTAGCCGCCGCCCAGCGCCTGGAAACCGAGATCTTGGATGAAGAAGCCTTCGTCAAGCTGTTGGACAACCCTTCATTAGAAGCCGGGGAGACCTCCGGTTGAATACCACACTGGACCGGACGCCCCGGGCCGGGTTGTTTCCCATGGACGCCGTCACCTCCATAACCGGCGTTCACCAGGGGATCGAATACCGGGGCGAGGTGGTCTGGGCGAGGCGTCGGTCTCCCGAACTCAGCCTAGGTCCAGGGGACGGTTCCCACTTCAAGATTGTCTTACTTCAGGAACGACCCAAGAGCGGGCTCCCGAAGATAGTGGACCAGAGGACCGCCGTTTGCTTCCCGGCCTCGCGTTCCGGCCGGCAGGCAACCCGGATCATCGGCGAAATCACGGCGGCCGAGCAGGCAGCTTACCTCACCAGGAGAGACGTGGACGCCGCGGCCATCAACACCGCCCTCAGAGACCGGCAACACGATTTGGAGAAACAGTTGATCTCAGAGGAATCGGCGCGGTTCTCCAAGGGCGTTATCTGTGTCCACGACGGTCCAGGGCCAGATCCCGCGGAAATCTACTCCGGTGGTGATCCGGTCCAATGGATGCAGAGATTGGCTACGTGGCTTCTGGCGCGCTTCTATCCGAATCTCCCCTTGGATAGCCATGGCCTCCAGGACCCAATCTGCGAAGATGACGCCGGCAGACTCTTCGCGTCCATATTCAGCCAACCAGGGGCCGACCCGGAACTGTTGGGACGCTTGGGCCCGGCATTGGGATTGCCTTCCCCCGGTCTTGGCGGCTCCTACGACCCTTTAGAATGCCAGGTGTTTTCCCTGATTCGGCAACAGATCGCTGATGGACCAGCGCCTTTTGCCCAGGTGCACCATTACCTCGCCTATGACGTCGGACTGACCGGCCAGTTGGCCTCCCTGTTTCTGACGTTGTTCATCCGTCACGAGCACCCGGAGCATCAGATACAGTTGACTGACGACGCCGCGATGTTCATGGCGGATGGCGGCCCACTGCTGGGCGCGAGGCTTACCCCGGACCTGATACCGCTGCTCGCCTGGGACGACGATCTGGCGTCTTACGCAGCGTCCATCGGCCCAGCTTCCGCGCCGCGTTTCATCGATGCCAGGCACCACCTTTCCGTCCTCTGCCCCGAACTAGCCTCCATCGGCGGCGATGCGGCGGATGAGGAGTTAAACCGGTCTCTTGGATCAATCACTGGGGATATCGCTACGGCGTCCCGTATCCTGGACTCCTTGGAGGTCCACTGGGACGCCGGACCCGGAGCAACGGGCGACACCGGCCAGCTCCGGGCTTCACTGGGGCGGCTGGACCGCATCTCCGGAGATGGCTACGCCGCCATATATCATTCCGTACGCGCTGTCTATCCAGCACTCCCAGAGTTGAAGGGAGACCTGGAGACGCTGCGGCAACTAGTCAGTCTGGACATCGACTCCAGCGAGATCTTCGAGGCCCAGAGGTATCTAGCCAACGCACTTGTGCCCTCGGTGAAATTTCCGAACTTGGCAGTGGACCGCGACACCCTGCTGACCGCAATTTCGCCGTCACGATTGACCAACTCCAGAGGCAGGGGTTGGAGTGCCGTTGCCCGCGACGCGGAAGGATTCAAGATCCGGTACACCCAGGCCTACCGGGAACATCACCGGCAATTCCATGACGCGCTACCCGTGTTTCAATCTGGATTGCAGGAAGCCAAGAAGAAAATGGCCGCATTGGCATTGTTGAACACCCTAAGTGAACTGGGAACGCCGGTGGGGGCCGCTCTGCAAAAAGAACTGGCCGGGCTGCCTCCAGGACCTCCTCCCTGTTCGTTCCAGGGAAGCGAACTGGACCTTTCCAACGAGCCATGTTGCCCCGAGTGCCGCATCAGCTTGGAGCAGACCGTTGCATCGGCCGAGTTGGCCAGACTGGCCCCTCAAGTTGACATGGCCTTGGGCGGAAAGACCCAGGAACTCAGCAGACGCCTGGTCGAAAAGGCCCTGGCCGGGAGGGCCGATGACCGCTGGCGGGAGTTTCTGCAGATCGTCCAGGCCAGCGAGCTTTCTTCCTTAGCGAACACGCTAGACTCTGATCTGGTCTCCTTCATCAAACAGGTATTGGATTAAACATGCTCCTACTTGTCGGCCTCGGGAATCCCGGACCCCGATACTCCTACACCAGGCACAACGTGGGGTTCCGGTTCATCGATCTCATGGCCAAGCGGGCCGACATACGATTGAGTGAGCGGCGGGCCAAGGCGGTCCTGGGCCGGGGACGAATCGCCGGTCACGACGTGGTGTTAGCCAAACCCCGAACCTTCATGAACAACAGCGGGGAAGGCATAGAATACCTGTTGGCCCGGTTTGGAGGCCGCCCTTCCGACCTGCTGGTGGTGTATGACGAGATGGCCCTGCCCGTTGGCCGCATTAGACTCCGGACGGCAGGCAGCCACGCCGGCCACAACGGCATCCGTTCCATCATCGCTACCGTACACACAGAAGATTTTCCCCGGTTGCGGATTGGGGTCGGTCAGCCTTCTGAAAACGGCGAGTCCATCCCCCATGTACTGGGGCGATTCAGCAAACCGGAAGAGCCCCTAATCGCCAAGGCCGTTCAAGACGCCGCCGCCGCGGTGCAGTGTATGTTGGAAGAAAATATAGACATCGCGATGAACCGGTATAACGTCATTGGAAGTTAAGAAGCTGGTCCTACGCCATCCATGAAGATTTTTATTCGGTCCGGACTAATCCTAATTATCGCTGGTCTGGTTGCCTGTTCCGGTTCGCCGGGCGATGTACCGACGGCCCCCGTTCCAACCCCAAAGCAGACCAAAACCGTCACACCGGAGTCCGTGGATCGGCCCACTCCCACCACAGAAACCCAATCGGCGGTCCTTGCGGCTCCAGGCGATACAAAACGGAGCAGGCAATTCAGCGAAGCGCCAGACCGGGATCTTTTCCGGCTGACTAAAGAACTCGTGCCGGGGAGCGGCGACATCTCCAGGACCGTCTTAGGCGATACCGTGGAATATTCGGTTGGGCGCACCGACACCTTCTGGCTGGTGGACCTGGCCGATACAATAGCCTACCAGAGCACCTTCGAACTGGTTCTTGTTACTCCCCATGCCTATTGGTACTTCGAGGAGGGCCTAATTTTCAGCCGGACCGAAATCGAACGCTCGGCATCCCGGTTCGAAGAAGACATCTATCCGGCGGTGACCCAGGTCTTCGGCAACGAATGGAGCCCGGGGATCGACAATGACCCCCGTTTGAACATACTGAACGCCAGCCTAAGGGGCGTGGCAGGTTACTTCAGTTCCACCGACGAATACCCGACTGGCGTCAGGCCCCGGAGCAACCAGCGCGAAATCATCTACATCAACGCCCTCGACGTCCCTCCGGGTGGCGGCAACTACGAACAAGTCCTGGCTCACGAACTACAGCATGCCATTCACTGGAACGCCGACGCCTCCGAAGACACCTGGGTCAACGAAGGGCTGGCTGAGTTGGCAACCAGCATCGCCTTGGGCACCCCGTTATCCATCCGGCAATTCCTCCGAGGGGCTCCCACTTCGCTGGTCCATTGGCCGGTCTCTCCCGTTGGAAGCGTCAATAACTACGGTGCCTCATCCCTATTCATGCATTTCCTCACTGAGCATTACGGCGGCCGGAGCGACCTGAGGCCCCTCCTGGCCCAGCCGGAAGACGGCATCGCGGGCATCGACGCATTCCTAAAGGACCTGGGATACGAATCGCGGTTCGAGGATGTGTTTCGGGAGTGGGCGGCCGCCAATATCCTAGACGGAGACGGGATATTGGGCTATGACGACCTGGATGTGAGCGCCACAGTCTCCGGGAGTATCAAGGGGTTCGATGAGTACCGGTCGGAGATCCCCCAATACGCCGTAGAGTACATTGAATTAGAGTCGGTCTCCGAACCCGTCATGCTGTCATTCCAGGGCCAAACCACCATTCGGTTGCTGCCCGTCGACCTGGGCGCTGCCGGGTGTTGGTGGGGCAACTCAGGCGACTCCATCGACTCCACTTTGGCCCGTCGCGTCGAATTACCGGCAGGGTCCACGGCCGCTCTGGAATACGAGGTCTGGTTCGATATCGAAGAGGCCTGGGACTACGTCTATGTTGAAGTGTCGGTCGATGGCGGACAGACCTGGCGGATAATCGAGACCCCGGCAACCTCTCCAGAGAACCCCATCGGCAATGGATTCGGCCCTGGTTACACCGGCCTCAGCGACGGTTGGTTGCAAGAATCGGTCGATCTCTCGCCATACGCCGGGACAGACCTCTGGGTCCGCCTCCAATACGTAACCGACGACGCCATCAACGGCATTGGAGTCTGTTTCCGTGACCTGTCCATCGAGGCTGCCGGGATAGCGGCTGAAGACGGCGGTTGGGAAGCCAGGGGGTTCGTGTTCACCGACAATGTGGTGCGGCAACATTTCCAGGTCCAGTTGCTCACCGTGGGGGACGAACCTCAGGTGCGCCGGGTGCACTTGGATGCCGGCAATGCCGGAAAACTGACCATCCTGCCGCCTCGGGTCGGCGAAAGGCTGATCGTAGCGGTGGGTTCATTGGCGGAGAAGACCCGGCAACCGGCCAGCTACACTCTCAGCGTGGGACCTGCGGAGTAGTCAAAGGGGCGGGAAAGACCCGGCAATCAACTGGCTACACTCGACGTGCCGGGCCGGCGCAGTAAGACAGGCGATGGCCAGACCGCTAGAGGATGGGCAGATACCGTGCAATCTCGTAGTCGGTCACAGTGGCCCGGTATTCGTCCCACTCAATTTTCTTGTTCTGAATAAAGCTGTGCAGGATGTGCTCGCCCAGGGATTCCCGAAGCAAATCGCTTTCCTCGGCCAGGATAATGGCCTCTCCCAGGCTGCCGGGCAGTGGTTTGATGCCCTTGGCCTGACGTTCCTCGGCGGTCATGGCGAACACGTTGCCCTCTACCGGGGGAGGCACGGGGTATTCCTGTTGGACACCCTTGAACCCGGCGGCCAGCATCACGCTGAAGGCCAGATAGGGATTGCAGGCCGGGTCCGGGGCGCGGTACTCCACCCGCATGGAGCTCTCGTAACCGGGCTTATGGGCCGGCACCCGGATCAGGTCCGAGCGGCTAATGTGGGCCCAGGATATGAACGCCGGAGCTTCGAATCCAGGCACCAGCCGCTTGTAAGAGTTGACCCATTGATTGGTCACCAGAGTGATCTCGGGCGCGTGGTGCAGGAGGCCGGCGATGAACCGCTTACCGGTGATGGACAGTTGGTGTTCGTCGTCTGGGTCGAAGAAGGCGTTCTTGTCGCCCTGAAACAGCGACTGGTGGATATGCATCCCGGAGCCGTTCATCCCGGAGATGGGCTTGGGCATGAACGTGGCGTAGGCGGACTTCAATTGGGCCAACTCTTTAATGACCAACTTGGCGGTCATCACATTGTCGGCCATGGTAAGGGCGTCGGTATATTGCAGGTCTATCTCGTGCTGGCTGGGGGCGCCTTCGTGGTGAGAATATTTGACCGGGATGCCCATGTCGGCCAGGTTCAACACCGTGTCCCTGCGGAGGTCCGCCGCGGGATAACTTGAGACCTGGTCGTAATAGCCCTGTTGGTCCAGGGGCTCGGGCGTCTGGGAGTCCTTCAGGTAGAAAAACTCCAGCTCGGGGCCGACATAGTAGGTATAGCCGCTGCTGGCCAGCCGCTCCAGATTGCGTTTGAGAGCGTAGCGCGGGTCGCCGATGAACGGCTCTCTGGACGGAGTGCGGATGTCGCAAAACATCCGGGCCACGGCGTTTTCGCGCGGACGCCAGGGCAGCAGAGTGAACGTCGTCGGGTCCGGGAAAGCGCGCATGTCGCTTTCATCGATCCGGGCGAAACCCTCAATCGCGGCCCCGTCGAACCCCACACCCTGCTCAATGGCGTCTTCAAGGTCCTCCACCGTGATGGCGAACCCCTTCAGATGGCCCAGAATATCGGTGAACCACAGGCGAATGAACTTGACGTCATTCTCCTGGGCTGTGCGTACCACGAAGTCCCGCTCCGCAGCCCGCTCTGCGTCCATGTTCGTCCTCCAGACCGGTTCCTTTATCAGCTTCAGCGATCTAAGTATACCGGCTTTGCGACAGCCTCGTTTCCGCTCGCCTAAAGGCGGGCCGCAATGACCGGCAGGCAGGGCCAGCGGTTCAGGCCGGCCCTGCCCGTCGGGAATTCAGCTTGGAAATCGGCCTTTCGGCTAAGGCTCGTAGGCCGGTGTGCCGTGCTCGGTGATATCCAGGCCCGTGGACTCGCCCGCTTCGTCGGCGCTGATGCCGATGGTGTACTTGAGGGCCAGCATGATGGCCCCAGTGATTGCGAAGGACCAGCCGAACGAAGCGCCGATACCGATCAACTGGTTGACGATCTGTTCGCCGCGGCTTACGCCGTCGCCCAAGGCCGCGTAGCCTATGCCCACGAAGAGGCCGGTGGCCAACGCTCCCCAGGCGCCGCCGACGCCGTGGACGCCGAAGACTGCCAAGGCGTCGTCAACCTTGAGCTTTAGCAGCAGTTTGACCATGCCGTAGCAGAAGACGCCCGCGCCCAAACCGATGATCAAAGCGGGCATCGGTCCGACGAATCCGGCTGCCGGGGTGATGGCCACCAGGCCCGCTATGGCGCCGGAAGCCGCGCCAACCGCGCTCGGCTTCTTATCGAACAGCCAGGACATCATTAGCCAGGCAATCATGGATGCCGCGGCGGCCGTGTTGGTCACCACGAAGGCATTCGTGGCCACACCGTCGGCGGCGAGGCTGCTCCCGGCGTTGAATCCGAACCAGCCGAACCAGAGCAGGGCCGCGCCTAGAACGACCATTGGCACGTTGGCGGGTCCCATGGGTTCTTGGAGGAACCCGATCCTGCGGCCGATGACCAAGGCCGCGGCCAGCGCTCCGGCGCCGGCGCTGATGTGGACCACGGTGCCGCCGGCGAAGTCCAGGGCGCCCAACTCACCCAACCAACCGCCGGCGCCCCAGACCCAGTGGGCCAGCGGGGCATATACGATGGTCACCCACAGCACTATGAACACGCACAGTGCGCTGAACTTCATCCGTTCGGCGAACGCGCCCGTGACCAGCGCCGGGGTGATAATGGCAAACATGGCCTGGAAGATCATGAATGCCTGATGGGGGATGGTGTCCGAGTAAGGGCCTGGAGCGTCGGCGGAAACATCCTTCAGTCCAAACCACTCCAGATCTCCGATCAATCCCCATCCTCCGACGTCATGGCCAAAAGCCAGGCTGTAGCCCCAGAGGACCCACACTATTCCCACAATCCCAATGGTTACGAAGCTGTACATGATGGTCGAAACTATGTTTTTCCTGCGGACCAGGCCGCCGTAGAAAAACGCCAATCCCGGCGTCATCAGCAACACCAGCGCCGAAGCCGCCAGGACCCATGCCGTATCTCCTGAGTCGATCATTCCTACACCGCCGTCGTTTTTATTTAGACGTTAAACAATCCATGCTGTACCGCCCAACGGCTAGCATGGATTGTTTGGCCTAACGTTATTGAGCGCGGATGCCTGGCCGTAGCCCACCCGCGCGGGTGACATGAGATTACTTGTGGAGAAACAACCGCGGAAGGACCACCCACATCCCGAACAACCCTACGAAAACTCCCGCTGCTATCAGTGCGATCATCAGTCCCTTCCTCCGATTAAGTGTTAGCTTAGTTTGCCTCTTATTTGTTACAGATAATTTTCGTAGTTGTTAAATGTTTGTTACATCTCCGGGTATCTAGGCGCGGTTGTTGCAATAGTCCCCGGAGAAATCCGTCAGGGGGACGACGGACCCCCTGACGGCGTCTCCGGTCGAGACATGCTCGTGCCCCCAGCTCCCTAGACCAATCCCAACGGGCACGGACTCAATGCGTCCGAATGAATAGACCGCGGGCCGCACCGGCGGGTCAGTCGTCGCCGTAAGCCGGCAGGCCATGCTCCGAGATGTCCAACCCTTCAAGCTCTTCTTCTCGGGTTGCCCGGACTCCCATGGTGATTTTGAGGAAGAAGAACAGCGCAAAGCCGGTCACCAGACCCCAGGCCAGCACCACTCCCATGCTGATCAATTGGGACAGGATCTGCTTGCCTTCCCCAACCACCAGACCCTCAACCCCGTTGTTCCCATTGGCGAAGATACCCACCGCCAGCAGGCCCCAGAGTCCGGTCACCCCGTGTACCGAGATGGCGCCCACTGGGTCGTCGATCTTGAAGACCCGTTCGATCAATTTCAAAGACCCCATCATTACCGGCGCCGCTATGGCCCCGATCGTCACGGCAGACCACGGTTCGACGTAGCCCGCCCCGGCGGTGATGCCCACCAGTCCGGCCAACGCGCCGTTACAGGCAATCAGGATGTCGGTCTTGCCGGTGCGGACCAGCTGGATGTACAGGGCGACCACCGAGCCGGTTGCGCCCGCCAGCAGGGTGTTGGCGGCGTTCAGGCCGATGGAGTCGCCGACGTTGATGTTGAACCCGAACCAGCCGAAGAACAGTATGAATGTGCCGATGACCACGTAGGGCACGTTATGCCCCGATAGTATGTTGGAGGTGCCGTCCGCGTTGAACTTGCCGATGCGCGGGCCCACCACAACCGCGCCCGCCAAAGCCACAAAGCCGCCGACCGCGTGCACCACGCCGGAACCGGCGTAGTCCGCCGCTGCCGGCAGGTCGATTTTGTCCAGCGCCCCCAGCCAGCCGCCGCCCCACGCCCAGTGGCCGTACAGCGGGTAGATGATTGCCCCGATGATAAAGCTATAGGCCAGGTAGGCTTGGGTCTTGGTGCGCTCGGCCACCGCTCCGGCCACGATGGTGGCGGCGGTGCCGGCGAAGACCATCTGGAAGACAAAATCGACATAGGTCTGGCCGTCATTCGCGTCGGTCAAGAAGTAATTGGTGTTGCCGACGATGCCGGCCTGCGACGTTCCCCACATCAGGGCGAAACCGAAGGCCCAGAAGGACAACGACGCGATGGCGAAGTCCATGAAGCTCTTGGTCATGTAGTTGGTCGTGTTCTTGGCGCGGATCAGACCGGCGCCAAGAAAGGCGAACCCGGCCTGCATGAAGAAGACCAAGAACGCCCCAAACATCCAGATGATATTGTCATCCACGGCCAGTTTGTCCGCATCCGATGTTATGTCCTGGGCGAAAGCCACGTTGTATCCGGTCATGATCGCAACCGCCACCAACCCGGCAATGGCGAAGGGCAGTGACCTCCGCAGTATCCGGGCGCCGTTGGATTGTGGCGCTGTCTCGACTAGCATCTTTGCCTCCTTGTCCCCAGAAAGGGTTTCGAAAGCCAGTCTAGGGGCCGGATATTTCCAGAGGGTTACGCAACTGTTACATGGATGTTTCCGTTTTGTTAATATTTTGTTACGAACGCTACGAAAACCGGCTCAACCGGGCAACGGCAATTACGTAAACCCGTAAACGAGACATTGAGCCACCCCGGATTTTGAAAACTGCGGGCTTAGACACTGTCGTCCCGACGTTGGCGCCTGTGCACGTAGGGGCACGGCAGTGCCGTGCCCCTACGCCGGTGGCCGGTGTTCAGACATGCAATGCGGCATTTCACGCCTTGATACGGGACCACCCGTACAAAAAAGGAGGGCTGCATTTCTGCAGCCCTCCTGGTCTTTCCAAGGGCACGGTCTTCGAGGCCAGACTTGAAGCTACTTCTCGATGGGCGCGCCCACGATGCTGCCCCATTCGGTCCAGGAGCCGTCGTAGTTGCGGACGTTCTGGTGACCCAGTAGCTGGGTCAGAACGAACCAGCTGTGGGACGAGCGCTCGCCGATCCGGCAGTAGGCGATGGTCTCCTTGCTGCCGTCGATTCCCTTGCCGCCGTAGAGGGCCTGCAGTTCGTCGGCCGACTTGAAAGTGCCATCTTCGGCCACGGCCTGTCCCCACGGGATGTTGGCCGCGCCGGGGATGTGGCCGCCGCGCTGGGCGCCTTCCTGGGGCAGGTTCTCGGGCGCCAGAAGCTCGCCGCTGAACTCGGCGGGAGCCCGGACATCGACCAGCGAGACGCTTGCCGCGTTGATCTTGCTCAACACCTGGTCGCGGTAGGCCCTGATATTCTCGTTGGGGGCCTTGGCCTGGTAGGACTTGGAGCCGGGGTTGGCGGCGTCGGTGGTAAGGGGTTTGCCCTCCGCCTCCCATTTGGCCCGCCCGCCATTCATCAGCTTTATCTCACCGTGACCGTAGTACTTCAACTGCCAGAAGGCCCAGGCGGCGAACCAGTTGTTGTTGTCGCCGTAGAGGATAACCGTGGTGTTGTTGTCGATCCCCGCGGAACCCAAGAGCTTCTCCAAGTCCTCTTTGCTGACCAGGTCCCGGCGGAGCGTCTGTTGGAGTTGGGATTGCCAGTTCCAGCCCACCGCGCCGGCGATATGGCCCTTGTCGTAGGCCGATGTATCGACATCCACCTCGACCAGCCTAACGTTGGCGTCTTTGCCGTGTTCGGCCACCCAATCGGTGCTAACCAATGATTCGGGATGTGCGTAGTCTGCCATAATTCCCTCCAATTCTCTGCCTAATTTTTAGATCAATTCGGCCGTCGGCGCCGAATACGTGGATGGGCAACGGTACGGCCGCCGATCCGCGTTGCCTTCCGAAGCGTATTTTAAAGTATAGAGATTCGAGGCTTTCACGCGCCGGGTGAATTCTACAACAAAATTGGCTCGTCCGCATCTCCCAATCCCGTACCGCATCAAAATAGGGTGAAGGACCGAACTTAGCGTTCTGCTACTTGGGGAACGCGCCGTGGAATGGGCGTGGCGGCTTTGCATTTTCAGGCTCACTCCGATAAAATAGGGTCGGTGAGCCTGTAGGCTTGGGCAAGAGGAATCAAGGGGTGAACATGGGTAATAACCGGTGGCTTCGCAACAGTATGGTGTACCTGATGATCATCATCGGTGTAATCGTGATCTTCTACACGTTGTTGCCCAGCTTAGGAGGCCCCAGTGAAGAGCCTCTCACCACCGTGGTGGCCATGGCCAAGAACAACGACCTCAGGGAGATCATCATTGACGGCCGGAAGCTCACAGTTTTCCCCAGGGGCACCAGCACCGCCGGGACCGACCGGTTTACCAGCCGTATCGGTAGTGACACAGACGTAATCGGCCTGCTGGTCGAAAGCGGCGTGGAAATTGGGCCGCCATCCGGCGTGCAGGTGAGTTTTAAAGGCTCCAGCGGCCTGAGCAGCTTATTTGGGTTGATGCTGAACTTTTTGCCGCTGATCTTCTTCGGCGGCCTGATCCTGTTCATGATGCGCCAGGCCCAAGGCAGCAACAACCAGACCATGAGTTTCGGCCGCAGCCGCGCCAAGATGACGACCTTCAACAAGCCCACGGTGTCGTTCAACGACGTGGCCGGAGTGGACGAGGCCAAAGCGGAACTCCAAGAAGTGGTCGAGTTTCTCAAATTCCCCGAGCGGTTCCTTGCGTTGGGCGCCCGCATCCCCAAGGGCGTCCTGTTGGTCGGACAGCCCGGCACCGGCAAGACCCTGATGGCCCGGGCCGTGGCCGGAGAAGCCGGGGTGCCCTTCTTCCACATTAGCGGTTCCGAATTCGTGGAGATGTTCGTGGGCGTCGGAGCGGCGCGGGTCCGGGACCTGTTCGATCAAGCCAAGCGTAACGCCCCCTGTATCGTGTTCGTGGACGAGATCGACGCGGTGGGCCGCCACCGGGGCGCCGGTCTGGGCGGCGGGCACGACGAGCGGGAACAGACCCTGAACCAGATCTTGGTTGAGATGGACGGATTCGAGACCAACACGAACATCATCGTGCTCGCCGCCACCAACCGTCCAGACATCTTGGACCCGGCACTGCTGAGACCCGGACGCTTTGACCGCAAGGTGACCTTGGACCTGCCCGACATCAAAGGGCGCCAAGACATCTTGAAGGTCCACGCCGCGGGGAAGCCCCTGGCCCCGGAAGTCACGTTTGACGCACTGGCCAAAGAGACTCCAGGATTCAGCGGCGCCGACCTCGCAAACCTGATCAATGAAGCGGCCATCATGGCGGCGAGAGGCAACAAGAAGTCGATCTTCATGGTCGATTTTGAAGAGGCCGTGGACCGGATCATCGCCGGCCCTCAGCGTAAGAACCGGATGGTCAACCCCCGGGAAAAGGAGATGACGGCCTACCACGAAGCCGGCCATGCTTTAGTTGCCTGGGCCCTGCCCCACGCCGACGCGGTACATAAGATTTCGATCGTCGCCCGGGGCAACATGGGTGGCCATACGTCTCTGGTCCCGGAGGAGGACCGGTACCTGTGGACCAAGAATCAGTTCGGCGACAGAATGGCCGTTACCATGGGCGGACGGGTCGCGGAGCAGATCATATTCGACGAGGTGACCACCGGCGCGAGCAATGACCTAGAGCAGGCCACCAAGTTGGCGCTGGGCATGATCAAGCGATACGGAATGTTCAGCGCGAAAGCTTACACACCGATGTCTTTCAGCACCGTTATCGAGAAAGCCCGAAGCGGCAGTATTGCCTCAATTGAGATGTACGGTAACGACCTGCTCGTAAAATTGGCCGACGGCTCCGAGTTCAAATCCCGCAAGGAGGAGCGGTTCCTGCTTGCCAAGCTCAACGAAGAGCTGATAGCGGAAGGCGTGGAACCGGTCACAATCGTAGTCAAAGATTCTCATAGCCTCGATGGGCTAGGCGCACCACGGACTTTCGGAAAAGTCCAGGAAATGGTGTTCCTCGGCCGCGATCTTGGCACTGAGGAAAAGGACTACGGCGATAAGCTCGCGGAAGAGATTGACCACGCAGTTACCGGCCTGATGAACGGTGCTTATGAACAGGCGGTTGAAGTAATTAAAGCCCACAAGCCCAAGCTGGTCAGGCTGGCCGAATACCTCATCGAACACGAGACGGTTTCGGGCGAGGCGATGAACCGGCTGTTCAACAGCGGCGAGGAGCCTGGCGACGAAGAGGCCAACCCGGCCGTTCCGCCGGAGACGCCGCCCTCCTTCAGTCCGGCACAACCGCCGGCCCACCCACAGCCGACCGCGCCCCAACCGGCGCCTTCGCTGCCATCGACTTCGAACGACGCGGAAAGTTAGGCGGCCGAGGCCGCCACGCCGGTAGATATAAAAAATGAAGGGCGTCCCGACCAAAGTCGGGGCGCCCTTCATTTTTCAGGTATGATGTTTGCCGTCGATCGAGTTAAGCCTTTGCGTCCTCTGCCTCGGCCTCCTCTTGTTCTTGGGGCAGTTCGCGGAAATAGATACCCCACTGCTGCATCAACCCGCGGACCTCTGGGCTTTCCAAGGCGCTGAGATCCCTGAAGAACCCGGCCAGCGCATGGGCGGGGAGATACTCTTGGTCACAGACCCAACTACGCTCTGCGGGCACTATGTAGATCAGACCGCGCTGGTGTATGCACACGGCCCTGATCCGGGTCATGTCATTTCCCCGAATTACATCTAGGCCAGATGTCGTCATCTGCTTGATCCTTCACTGAATTTTTTACCGGGCAGACCGGTCTGCTGGGCGGCAGTATTATACCCCCCGCCGTACCCCCGGCACAGGCGGGCTGCTACTTCATCAGGCTAATCAGGGTCCAAAGAGGTAGACCCGCCGGGCCCGGCCGAACCAAAGGCCGCCGGAAAACGTACTGCGGGTGTGGTGCATAATACCGAGAGACGGCCTTGTGGTTCAGAGAGCGGTGAAGATGATAGAATCTACAAGGCTTTGGGAATAATGGGCTGTCCGGCCCGATAAACTTGGCCGGCGCCGCACAAAACAGGATAGGCATAAGGAAAAGACGAAAATGTATCAACCCGGAGGCGGACCCAGTCGACCAGAATTGGATTTTGAGCAGATCTTGGCCAAGATCCGCGACGGCATCGGCCGTATCTCCCAGCGTTTGGGGGGCGGCGGAGTCGGGTTGGCGGCGGCCCTGATCGTGGGCCTGATTGTAGTAATTTGGGTGGCCACCGGGCTCTATCAAACCAGCCCCGGTGAGCAGGCAGTACTCCGCCTGTTCGGAAACGCGCAGGACACTCCCGTGATTCAAAACGGTCTTCACTGGTGGTGGCCAGGGCCCATCGGCAAGAAAGATGTGGTCAGGACCGACCTGGTACGCCGTCTGGAACTCGGCTTCCGGAGCGGCGAAGGCGTGGCCGACACACCGGTGCCCGTGGAAGCCCAGATGATCAGCGGCGACCTGAACATCATCGACGTGCAGATGGTGGTCCAATACGACATCAAGGACCTGACCAGTTTCCTCTTCCGGGTGGACGACCCCGGAGAGGACGCCGGGCCGGAACGTACCATTGCCCCAGGCCGGCCGGACGGCCGGACATTGAAGGACGCCACTGAAGCGGCCCTCCGCCTGGTGGTGGGACAACGTTCCCTCGCCGAGGTCCTGGCCGAGGAGCGCGTTAACCTGGAGATAGATACCAGGGAAAAACTACAAGAGATTCTTGACGGCTACAACACCGGCATCAATATCGTCAGCGTGCAACTCCAGAAGGTGGAGGCGCCGTCGGAGGTCCAAGCCGCCTTCAACGACGTGCTTCAAGCCCGTCAGGACAAGGTGACGGCCACCAACCAGGCCCAGGCTTACGAGAACCAGGTGATCCCGGAAGCCAGGGGCCAGGCGGAGCAGATAATCCAGCCGGCAGAGGCGTTCAAACGGGCCAGGATCGAAAGGGCCCAGGGTGAAGCCGACCAGTTCTTGTCCATCTTGGCCCAGTTCAATGACCGGTCCATCACACTGGCAAACGTGCTTCAGGACACGGATAACGCGGACGGCGACGACGACCCAACCACCGGCATCGGGCTTTTAGACGTGTCCATGATCTCGGCGCCCGACCTAGACGGTGACGGGTTCGACATCCTGGTCTCCGGCATAACTGTGTTGGGAGCGCCCGGATGCGCGTTCACCGCCAACGAAGTCCTAACCACCGCCGCGACCCAGACCTGCGGTTTCTCAACCTCTTTCGCCGCACAAACCGGCAAGCTGACCATCGGCGAAGCCTTCTCCATCGCCTACCTGGGCAACGAAGACCTGGAAATCCCCCAGTTCGTGGGCGCCGGGCCCTTCAGCGTCCGCCTGGTCAACAAGGCCCTGGACACCGACAACGCCGACGGCGACAACGACCCGGCCACCGGGATCTCCGCCGCCGACATCACGGTGGTGGACGGCCCCGACGGCGGAGAAGCCAGCGGTGTGGACATCTCAGTGTTGGGTTTCGACCCGTCCACCAACATCGTGACATTTAGCGTCCAGTCTGGAGAGACACTTCAGGCCGGCGACCAGTTCACCGTCCAATACCTGAACCTGGAGAACCTAGCTGTTCCGGCTACCAGCCTCGTCACCCAGGAAAGACTGTTCCTGGAGGCGATGGAAGACATACTGCCGTCGATCAACAAGATAATCGTTTCGCCCGATGCGAACACGGTCTTGATACTCGGCGGCCAGGGCGGAATCGTTCCAGTCCCGCTTGGACCGGCTACCCCGTAGGTTAGCCCGTAAATCACACTGAAAAACTTCGACGGCAAACCGATAGTTACTAAAAATTAAAAGGGGTCTCCATGAGGAACCTGATCATCGCCGGGGTAGTGATTATCCTGGCCATAATAACCCTGAGCACCGGCCTGTATGTGGTGGACGAGACTGAGCAGGTGGTGGTCACCCGCTTCGGTGACGTGCGGGCCGTTCGGACCGAACCCGGCCTCTACCTGAAAGCCCCATTCGGCGTGGACACCGTCATCAACTACGACAAGCGGTTGCTGCGGATCGATGCGCCACCAAGCCAGTTCTTGGACCGGGACATCAACATCCTGGAGATCGACGTCTACGGCCGGTTCCGGATCACCGACCCACGTGCGTTCCTGCAGACGCTTACCACCGAAGAAAACGCCCGCAGTATCCTGGCCCAACGGATCAACTCGTCCCTTCGCGCCGAGGTCGCCGAGCGCAGCCGTGAAGAGATCATCGGCGGCGACGTTGAGTTGGACGAATTCGGCGAACCGGTGACCGACGCTGAGGGCAACTCCCGCGTCAGGCCCACCAACTCCCGGACGGAGTTGTTGAACGATGTGATTGCGGCAGTCCAGGCGAACCTGGCCCAGGAAGACCCGCCCTTCGGTGTCGAGATGGTTGACATCCGCATCAAGCGGGCCGATTTCCCGGTTGAGGTGGCCGGCAGGATCTTTGAGCGGATGCGCTCCGACCGGGAAAAGATATCCCGCCGGTTGCGCGCCGAGGGTGAGGAAGAAGCCCGCACCAGGAGGGCCGGCGCCGACCGGGAGGTTGAGGTCATCCTCGCTCGAGCCGACAGAGACGCCTCCCGGCTCCGCGGTGACGGCGAGGCCCAGGCCATCTCGATCCTCGCCGAGTCCCTGAACAAGGACCCCGAATTCTTCTCGTTCCAGAGGAGTCTGGAGGCCTACAAGACGTTCTTGAACCAGCGGACGACGGTCATCCTGTCCTCAGACGCCCCCATCTTCAAGTTCCTACAGAGTCCCGGAAAAGGCTCCAGCAGCACCGCCGGAGACACCGCCGCAGGCACCGAGTAACCGGTACTAGCGCCCAGCGATTCTACGTCCCTCGTCCAGACCCCTGGTGGTCTTCTCGGGGGACGTTATTATTATGCGGAACCCTTGTTCCAAGCGCATGGGCACCTCATCGGCGGTGCAGCCGGTGGCGCAGGGGACGCCAAATTCTTTACAGGCTTCCAGTATGGTCAGCAGGTTGGCCTGCACGTCCGGGTGGCTGGCGTTGCCCTTGTGCCCCATGGCGACTGACATGTCTCCCGGCCCAGCCCAGATGGCGCCGATGCCCTTGACCTCCCGCAGGATGTCCCGCACGTTCTTCACGCCCTCCGGCTCTTCGATGATGCCCAGTAACAGCATGTTGCCGTCGGGGTCCAGGGGCCAAAGGTCGGCGGCATCGTAGTATTCGGTGGGGGTCAAACCCCAGTAGCGGGGGGCGATGCGGGCCCACCAGCCCCGTTCGCCCCTGGGCTCGAAGTCGGCCACGCCGGGCACCTGAGGGTAGCGGGCGGCCACCACCGCGGCCTGTGCATCGTCAACGTTGTTCAGGTGGGGCAGCACCAGGCCGTACACCCCGGCGTCCAGGGCCTGTTTAAGGACCCACTGGTTGCGCTCCCGGAAGTTGGGCGGCACCCGCACGAAGGGCGCCGGGTCCGCTTGCAGCGATCCGTTTTCCGCCACCTTCTTGCGATTCATCAGGAACTGGAGCATGGTCCGCAGATCGTTAAAGCTGAACCCTTGATGCTCCATCTCGACGATGACCATATCGTAATCGGCATCGCCGACGAAGGTCATGTCATCCAGATTGCCGTTCCAGA
>JACZUF010000076.1 GCA_022573285.1 Chloroflexota bacterium | reverse complement strand
TCCATGGTGCCGCCGGCGCTGACCACGACCGTTCTCCCGGCCAGGTCGCCGTTTCTTCCCATGGCGTAGGAGATATGGCCCAGTAGTTCGGGGGTTTCCAACAGCCGGCCCACGCCGGTCAGACCGGAGGCCAGCCTTCCCGTGCCGGGCCCGGCGATGACCACGCCCCGCTCCTGCAACGTGGCCAGATTGGCCTGGGTGGCCGGATGGTCGTACATGTTTCCGTCCATGGCGGGGGCGACCACCAGCGGGCACTTGGCGGCCACGATGGTGGTGGTCAATGGGTCGTCGGCCAGGCCGAGGGCCAACTTGGCGATGCAGTGGACGGTGGCCGGGGCCACGACCACGACGTCGGCCTGCTGGGCCAGGGCCACATGTTCAACGCTGTACTCGGAACCGGGGTCGAAGGTGTCGGTTACCACCACCCGGTGGGTGATGCTGCGAAAGGCCAGGGGCGTGACGAACTGGGTGGCCCCATAACTCATGATGGTATCCACCAAAGCTCCGGCCTGCACCAGCTTGCTGGCCAGGTCCAGCGCCTTGTAGCAGGCGATGCTCCCGGTGACGCCCAGGACTACGTGTTTATCCGCCAGCGGTCCGGCCACGGTTCTCTTCCGATGCCTGTGATTTGGCTTGGTTCATTTGGACTTGTTCATATTGTAGACCAGGCGCAGCCCGATCAACGTCAGGTCTTGATTGATGGTGTCGAAGATGTCGGCTTCTTTGGATATGATGTTGGCCAGGCCGCCGGTGCCTATTACCTTGGCGTCTCGTCCCAATTCGCTCTTGAACCGGTCCACCAGTCCGGTGACCAGGCCGGCATAGCCCAGCACGAGGCCCGCCTGCAGCGCGGTGGTGGTATTCGTACCGATGGCGGACTTGGGGGCCACCAATTCCACCCGGCGCAGTTGGGAGGTGTTCAAGAACAGCGCCTCGGCGGCCACGTTTATGCCGGGGGCGATGGCCCCGCCCAGATAGACCCCATCCTTGGAGACGGCGTCGAACACCGTCGCGGTCCCGAAGTCAACGATGATGATCGGCGGGCCGTACAGTTCGATGGCCGCCACTGCGTCAACTATCCGGTCGGCGCCGACGTCACGGGGGTTGTCGTAGCTGATCTGCAGTCCGGTCCGCACCCCGGCGGTGACCGTCAGGGGCTTCACGTTGAAATAGGTCTCGGCTAGCTCTTCGAAGACACCGGTTAAGGGCGGCACTACGCTGCAGATACACACGTCGGTGATCACCGACCGGTCGACTCCGTTCAGAGCCAAAAGGTCCCGAAGCATGAGGCCGTACTCGTCGGCGGACCGCCTGGCGTCCGTCGAAACCCGCAGGTTGGCCACCAGGCGGTCGTCCTCGAAGACGCCCAGGTTAACCATGCTATTGCCAACGTCTACAGCTAAGAGCATCTCGTCAAATTTACCAGAATCCCTGCAGTTTCATGTGTTCGCAATTATACGGCACGCCTACGAAACGGGGCAATGATAGGCGTAGGATTCCCCCGGTTGGGTTGGAATCGGCGAGAAGCGGTACGGGGTCGAGTAGTCGGCTAGATACCCGCGGACATCCCTCCGTGGCGCTCGGCCAGGATGCGGCCGTAGTCCTCTCGGCGCCAGCGGTAGGGCATGGTGCGCACCTCCCCTGGCTCCCGGGCCGAACTGAGCATGGTCAGGGCGTCTTCCAACACGACCCGCTGCTGGTCGGAGTTGCCTGGCGCGCCAAAGGGGCGGCCGAATGGGAACCGGAGCACCAACCCGCGGGGCACCGACATGGTCTCGGCCCTGGTACGGTCCACCATGAGCACCACCGTGGGAATACCGGCCGATTCGATGGCCCGGGCGATCAGTCCGCCGGACTGATGGCAGACGGGTCAAGTTGTCCCGATCACCACTCCATCGACCCCGTCATCCTTGAGCCGGCCGGCCACCTCCGGCCCCGTCACTTCGATGAGCCCGGACGGATCGGGGATATAGCCCATGAAACTGTAGGTTGGCGTCAGGGCCTCGCCCACGATGCCCTCGGCCTCCAGTTCCAGCAGCCGGTGCATCGCCAGGACCGTGTCCACATCCCCGGCGACGCCGGTGGTGTCGTAGTGGGTGTGGGCCACCCGCAACTGGTCCAGCGGGGTGTCCAAAGGAATCTCCCGGTAGCTCCAATCGCCGTCGGTGTCGAAGGGCTGCTGGCCCTCCACGTAGACACCGCCGGTGGTCATGACCGCCACCTTCGACTCGGACAACCGTTTCTTGAAGGGCGACCAGGGGGCGTCGTCGAAACCCATGGGGATGGCGACCCGCGCCGCTATCTTGTCCTCTTGCTCCTCCAGGAAATGGTCTACCAACGACCAGTCCCCGGCTTCCCGGGCCTCCACATTTAGATTGAACAGGCGGTTGAAGAACTCGGTAACCTCGTCTTCCGGTAGCCGCCTGAGATACTTCAATTTGGAGAACGGCGCCGTCTCCGGGTTCTTGATCAGGTCCATCTTTTCGATCGCCATGTTTCCTCCCAGTTAAAGGGCAATGGCCTCGAGTGGAGACAATTGGCCACTGACGCATTTGATGCGCCACCTCGCAGAGATGGTGCGTTGCGAGGCATACGGTGTCAAGGATACAGAATATCTACCATCCAGGTCTGCCGGTGGAATCGGCTATGGAGTATAATCAGCCGGGAGCGCGCTCACGGCGTGATTTCGTGCCCCGTCCGCTTCTCCGGCATCGCCCAATCACTCACGATCTACCTAGTCTGCTTCGACTAAGTAGCCTAAACTACAGGTACTGGTTTAAATGAGTAAGTTTATCGACCGTCTGGACGAGATAATCGAAGGCGCCCCCGCCCGCATGGGCTTCGGACCCGCCAGGTCCGAGAAGACCCCCGGGCTGGCGTTGATAGTCCAGGTCTCCGGCAGCCACAAGGAAGGCGCCGCCACCGCCACCGGTGTTTCCCCAGACGGGATAATCATCGCAGGGCTGAAGGGCCCAGCCCAGATCGGCGAGTTGAAGGATTCCCTTTCCGATTCCATCTGGGGCGTCAGGACCGGTTCCCTGAGCTCCGAGGACGCCAAGTCCTACCTGGAAAGCGGCTGCCAACTACTGGCCTTCCAGCTTAAGGGCACCTCCATCGGCGCTGTGGCGTCCGAGGACTCGGCCAAGGTTTTGTGCATCGACCCCGCCGTCAGCGTGGAGGAACTCCGGGACATCAGCGCGTTGCCCGTGGACGCCGTGCTCTTTCCCCTGGCCGGCGCCTCATCCTCCTGGACCCTCGACGACCTGGCCAAGGTGGCCCGGATCCGGGGACGCCTGGGCCAGTATCTCCTGGCCGAGATAACCGAACCTCCCAGCGCCGACGACCTAAAGGTCCTGCGCACCGCCGGTATCAACGGACTGGTGCTGGACGTTTCCGCCGGCAAGGAGGCCCTGAATTCGCTGAAAAAATCGCTGATGGACATGCCCAAGCCCGGCCCTGAGCGGTCCGGCAGGTCCAACGCCATCCTGCCCGGCGCGGCCTATTCTGCGCAGAGAGAGGAGCCGGCCCCCGAGCCCGACGAGGACGACGAGTAGCCGACCCCCCGCTCCGGCCTAACCCATGCTTCTGGGTTCTTTCCAACTGCTCCAAGACGACCCGTCGGGCTTTCTCCGCCTGACGGTCTTGGTTGCCTTCGCCCTGATCACCGCCGTCACCGTCCACGAATTCAGCCACGCCTTGGTGGCCACCGGACTGGGCGACAACACCGCCCGGCGCTTGGGCCGCCTGAGTCTCAACCCGATGCGCCACCTGGACCCCGGCGGCACCATCATGATGCTGATCGCCGGATTTGGCTGGGGCAAGCCGGTGCCGGTGGACCCCCGGCAACTATCACGCGGGCACACCGACACTGCCCTGGTGGCCGCCGCCGGACCGCTGTCCAACTTGATCTTCGCCTTTCTCCTAGCCATCCCGTTCAAGGTGGGGATATTGGTCCCAGCCGGCCTTTCCCTGGACCGGGTAGCCCATGTGATGACCGGGGGCCTCAGCGACGGCATCGCCGACATCCTGGCCTTGGTCATCTTCTTCAATCTTTTGCTGGGAGTATTCAACCTGTTGCCCTTGGCCCCCTTGGACGGCTCGCGGGTCATGGCCGGGTTCGTGCCCAGAGAACACGCCACCGCCTACAACAAGCTGCAGCGCGGCGGCCCTGGATTGCTGGTGGCGATCATCATGCTGGACTACGCCCTGGGCCTGGGCATCCTATGGGGGGTTATGGGTCCGGTTGTGCGGGCGCTGACGACTGTAGCCACCGGCTATTGATACCGCCGTCTATGCCCCAGCGTGATAAACTATTTGCCGCCCAACCAAGACTGGGGGCCCTCCACCCATGACTACCGAAAATGCCCACGAACATATCCCCGAAGAAATCTACGGCGTGCTGCCCGCCGAGGGCATCGTCGATCTAACCGATCGGCTGACCGGTTACATGCACGAGATCGAGTTGGGCGGCCTGACCGACATAATGGGCCAGGTGCTGGACGATTTCCTGGACCAGTCGGGCGGTATGCCCGCGGACCTGAAGGCCAGCGACGCCTTTGAGCAGATCACCCAGAACCAGTTGGCCGTTACCCTCGCCTACCATCTGGGCCGTTTGGAAGGCCGGTCGCCCCAGGTGGTCCAGAAATTGACGGAAGAGGTCATCGAGAAATGGGGCATCAATCCGCTGGAGGAATCGGCCGAGATAACCGACGAGGACCTGGAGAGCCCCAAGGTCCAGGTCTACCCGCGCCTCAGGCGGCTTGAATACCCGGAATATGAAGAGACCGCCGAGGCAGATGACGCCGAGAATCAGTCCTAATAATTAAGTAGACTTTAGGGGGGACGTAGATGACCACCGCACCCGCCTACGACCTATTGCTCACCGGAGGGACCGTACTGGACCCGGCCCAGGGAATCGACGGACGCCGGGACATCGCCTTCAAAGACGGCTTGGTGGCCAAGGTAGCCGAACGTATCGACGCGGCGGCTGCGGCCAACTCCGTCGATGTGACCGGCAAGCTAATCACCCCTGGGTTGATTGACCTGCACGGCCACTTCTACCACGGTGGCAACCCAACGGCCGTCCATCCCGACGAGATCTGCCTGTCTTCGGGCACCACCACCGGCATCGACGCCGGGAGCGCGGGCTTCCTCAATTACGAGGCCATGCGGGACTACGTGTTCCCGGCCCA
>JACZUF010000049.1 GCA_022573285.1 Chloroflexota bacterium | reverse complement strand
GTGGCAACCCAACGGCCGTCCATCCCGACGAGATCTGCCTGTCTTCGGGCACCACCACCGGCATCGACGCCGGGAGCGCGGGCTTCCTCAATTACGAGGCCATGCGGGACTACGTGTTCCCGGCCCATCACACGCGTCTGCTGGCCTTTCTGCATGTAAGCGGCGTGGGGCTGGCCAACAACCGCCTGCTGGGCGGAGGCCTCCACGACATGCGCATGATCGACGTGGACCAGACCGCCGACGCGATCAAAAACAACCCGGGCTTCTGCTTTGGCGTCAAGGTGCGGATGCATGTGAACGCAGTGGCCTACTGGAACGCCCACGACGCGATGAAGGCCGCCAGGGCGGTGGCCGACCAGGCTGGCACTAGGTTGATGGTCCACGTCAGCGGCACGCCCATACCGCTGCCCGAAATCCTGGAGTTCCTGGGGCCCGGCGACATCAGCACCCACGCCTTCAACGGCCACCCCGAGAACATCCTGGACCGTAATTTCAAGATACGGCCCGAGGTTCGGGAGGCCGCCGACCGGGGCGTGATCATGGACGTGGCCCACGCCGGGATCCACTGCGATGTTGAGGTTTCCAAAACCGCCTTGGAACAGGGGCTGCCGCCCACCACCATCAGCACCGATATCCACAACCCGCCGCCGGACCGCACGGTCTACAAGATGAACGACCTGGTGAGCAAGTTTCACGCCATGGGCATGTCCCTGCGCGACGCCATCGCCGCCAGCACCAGCACCCCCGCCAAAGTGCTGGGCCTGGAAGGCTCCATCGGCTCCCTGGCGCCCGGAATGAGCGGAGACGCCGCCGTGTTCGACCTGCGCGAGGGCAACTTCAAGTGGATCGACTCGGCCGGGCACACCCAGGAAGGCAAGGTCCGTCTGGACACTTTCCTAACGGTCCGGGCCGGCCAGATCGGCTGGCGGGAAGGCCGCTTAATGCAGATGGGACAATGCTAGCCGGGCGGCGAAGCCGCGTTTTAATGGTTGCAGGCATTAGGCATAGCTAGGCTTGCCCAGTGGCCCGTCCATAGCAGAGAAATCGCCCCCCGGCGTAGGGGCGGGTTTAAACCCGCCCTACACGCATCGGCCAATTTTCGGTTTTAGGTCCAGTCGTTTGAGGGCGTGCGCTGCGGAAACTCTAGTCCAATGGGTCGGAAATCGTCAGCATAGCCTCGCCGTCCAACCGGAACTCAAACTCCACCGGCCCCTGGTCCGGGAACACCGAGCGGTCGACGGTCACCATGGTCATGGGCGCAAACAGATAGGGAAATTCCCGGCCCTGGGGGTCTTCGTCAAGCTCGAGTTCCACCACGGCACGGTTTCCATTGATCTCCAGACCCACCACCGACAGTGGGTCACCCTGGACCGGCAGCCACATCAGATACACCGCCAGCACCACCGAACCGGGAAACTCGGGGCGGCTCAGTGTGGCGCCGGTGCCACGGGTGCGTTTGTTGACCACCGTGCGGTTAAATTCGTCCATCTCCTGGGCGCTGGTTATGATAACCGCCCTCAATTCCCGGGAGAAAGCGTTGGCGTTCTGCTCGTTCAACGGCGAAACCCAGCCGCTGTTCACGTAACGCCACAAGGGTAGTGCGGCGGCCGCCTGGGAGACCCCGGTTTTTTCAGTTTCCACCGTTTCATCGGGTACCACGGTGGGCGTCGCCATGCCGCCGCAGGCAGCAAGCAGGAAAGTAGCTCCGATGGCAGTCAGGACCGCTGAATATATGGCCGGCATTGATCCTTCTTTGATCTGGGGTGCGAGGCCGGCGCGGCGGTGGACCGGAGACGGCGGAGTCCAAGTGTATTCGGGGTGGGTCCGGCCTCAGTTTCTAGCTACGTATGATATCAAGTTTCAGGTTTCCAGCACACGGCGCCGTGGCTGGAGAAAGCCCGGAACTGGAATTACCCGTAGCCCGAATAGCCTACTCTTGTAAATCTAATTCCCCACTGTCAAACTAAAGCTATGCGCATCGGCGATTTTGAATTTCAAGAGCCTCTGCCGGAGCTTAAAGACCCCCATGTACTGGCGGTCCTCAGGCCGTGGATCGACGTGGGAAACGTGGGAACCCTGGCCCTCAGGCGTCTGGAGCGCCATCTTAAGTCCAAGGAGATTGGGCGGTTGGTTAGGCCGGGGCGCTATTACGACTTCACCCGCTACCGTCCAAAATCGATCCTGAAACAGGGATTGAGGGAGTACAGCATACCGTCCACCACCATCAGCGCCTGCGTCCGGGAGCACGGTCCCGACCTCATCACCTTGCACCTGTTGGAGCCCCATCTCTACGGTGAGGACTACACCGACTCCGTGATCGAGGTCCTCAAGTATTTCGGGATCAAACGTTACTCCATGATCGGCGCGATGTACGACATGGTGCCCCACACCCGTAAGCTGTTGGTCTCGGGAGGGACGGTGGACGCGGGCAACGAAGATGAATACAAACTGGTCGGCGTGCGCCCCAGCGACTACGAAGGGCCCACAACCATCACCTATCTGATCTCCAAGACCATCGAGGAGATGGACATCGAGACCCGCATCTTTGTAGTCCATCTGCCACAATACTTCCAGGTTGAAGAGGACTTCACCGGAACGGCGCGGCTGATGGAGATCCTGTGCACACTCTATGGGCTGCCCAGCCGCCTGGCGGACCAGGAACGGGGACGCCAGCAGTACGCCTCCCTGCAGAACATCGTCTCGGACACCTCGGAGGTCGCCGGTCTCCTGGAGCGGCTTGAAGAGCGTTACGACCGGGAGAACCAGGCAGGCAGCGCCTCGACCATCCCACTTTCCCCCAAGGTCGAGGAGTTCCTGCAGGGCCTGAGCTCAGGCGTGGACTTGGACCTCGATCCAGACCAGGACCTAGACTTGGGCGACGACCCGTCCGACGAATAGCTCGCCGCCTCCTTTCACCGGAATAGCACGTGCCCGCCACTCCCTCTCCCGCCTTTGACTCTGCTTACGTAGACCCCGTCGCGTTGACGCAGCGGCTGGTGCGTTTCGACACCACCAACCCGCCGGGCAACGAACGGCAGTGCATCGAACACATCAAGTCACTGCTGGACGCCGCGGGCATCCAGAACCAGGTCCTCGCCAAAACACCCGGCCGTCCCAACCTCATCGCCCGCCTGCCCGGCGACGGCAGCGCGCCTCCCCTGCTGCTGCAAGGCCACGTCGACGTGGTGCCCGCGGACCCGGCCCATTGGCGGCAACCACCCTTCGGCGGAGACCTGGTGGACGGCTACCTCTGGGGGCGGGGCTCGCTGGACATGAAGAGCGGCATTGCCATGATGCTCTACGCCATGGTCCGGGCCAAGGCCGATGGGATGACGCCCGCAGGCGACATAGTGCTGGCCCTGGTCTGCGACGAAGAGGCGGGTGGGGACCTGGGCGCCCGCTACCTGGTTGAGAATCACCCGGAGCAATTCGACGGGGTCAGATACGCCATCGGTGAGTTCGGCGGGTTCAGTTTCAACCTGGGCCGCCGCCGGTTCTATCCCATCATGGTCTCGGAGAAACAGGTCTGCCACCTTCGGGCCACGTTCCGGGGTGTGGGCGGCCACGCCTCACTGACCCAACGAGACAACCCGATGACCGGGCTGGCCCGGTTCCTGCAACGGGTCCAGTCCCGTCAGCTTCCCGTCCACGTAACGCCCGAGTCCCGGATGATGTTTCAGGCCATCGGCAAGCACCTGTCCCTGCCGGCCCGCGCCGGGATCGCGGCCTTGCTGAACCCCCGTTTCACAGCCATTGCCCTGAGGCTGTTGGGGCCCAGGGGCCGAACGTTCAGCCCGCTGTTCCGTAACACGGTCACTCCCACATTGGTGCGCGGCGGCGAGCAGTTAAATGTCGTGCCCAACGAGGTATCCGTGGACTTGGACGGACGGCTCCTCCCGGGCCTTGGCCCAGAGCAATTGGTGTCCGAATTGGCCGAGGTTGCCGGGGCCGGCGCCGAGATCGAAGTGCTGCGGTACGACGCAGGGCCGGCGGGGCCCGACCTGGGCCTGTTCGACACCCTGAGCAGCGTGTTGAAGGAGGCCGACCCGGAGGGCATACCCGTGCCCATGCTCATGCCTGCGGCGACCGACGGCAGGCTATTTGCTCGACTGGGCATCCAGTTTTACGGATTTCTGCCGATGTTGCTGCCAGATACGTTGGATTTCGCCGCGACCATTCACGGCCCCGATGAGCGTGTGCCGGTGGATGCCATCAACTTTGGCGCGGGTGCGGTTTATCGCCTGCTGCAACGGTACGGACGCAGCCCTTAGCGGGTGTGGGATAGGCCGAATTCTGATTGACGTTGCATAGGGGGTATGCTAGAGTGATTCCACCTATCTTTCACGCAAATAGTGAGGATTTTATCGGAGGTAGCAGAGTATAGCTAGACAATATCGGGTCAACGAGCGGATAAACAGCCCCAAGGTAAGAGTCATCGGCGACGATGGGGCCCAGCTCGGTGTGATGGACCTCGCCCGTGCGCTCCAACTCGCGCGCGACGCTGATGTGGACTTGGTTGAGGTGGCTCCCAACTCCGATCCCCCTGTCTGCAGGCTACTGGACTACGGCAAACTCCTATACCTCACCTCGAAGAAAGAACGCGAGTCCAAGAGGGGCCAGAGAAGCACCGAGCAGAAAGAGGTGCGTTTCCGGCCCAATATCGGGTCTCATGACCTGGAAGCCAAGACCCGCAAGATTCGGGAGTTCATTGGCGACGGGTCCAAAGTCAAGCTCACGGTCCGCTTCCGCGGCCGCGAAGCTGCCCACCAGCAGTTGGGCCTCTCGGTCCTCAAGCGGGTGGCCGACGAGCTGAAGGACGAAGTGCGCTTGGAGCGTCCCCCAGCCATGGAAGGCAGGGCGCTGTCCATGGTGCTGATTCCGGCCCTCCCGAAGACGGAGAAGGCTGCGGTAGCCGCCCCAGAAGATAAAAAGACGGAGAAGGCTGCGGTAGCCGCCCCAGAAGATAAAAAGACGGAGAAGGCTGCGGTAGCCGCCCCAGAAGATAAAAAGACGGAGAAGGCTGCGGTAGCCGCCCCAGAAGATAAAAAGACGAAGAAGGCTGCGGTAGCCGCCCCAGAAGATAAAAAGACGAAGAAGGCTGCGGTAGCCGCCCCAGTAGATAAAAAGACGAAGAAGGCTGCGGTAGCCGCTCCAGTAGATAAAAAGACGAAGAAGGCTGCGGCAGCCGCCCCAGTAGATAAAAAACAGGACCAGGTAGAAGAATTGGCTGATGCCAAAACTTAAGACACACAAAGGGGCCAAGGCCCGCATACACATCACCGGCACCGGCAAGCTGCTCCGCCGCAAGCGCATGAGCAGTCACCTGAGGCGCAAGAAGCCCACCAAAGTAACCAGGAAATATTCCGACAAGATCGCAGTCGACGGCGCAGACTACAAACGTTTGCACCGGATGCTTCCCTACGGGTAAGCGAGAATCCCCTTTCCGGAGATCAACCCTTGGCTAGAGTCAAACGTGGCGTAACTAAACACGCCCGCCACAAGAAGATACTAAAGGCCGCCAAAGGCTACAGCGGGGCTTCCTCCCGCAGTTACAAATGGGCCAAAGAAGCGGTCATGCACGCCTGGAGCTACGCCTACCGGCACCGCCGCGAGCGTAAAGGCGACTTCCGCCGTCTGTGGATCATCCGCATAAATGCGGCCTGCCGCGAAACGGGCATCACCTACGGCCAATTCATGCACGGTCTGAAACTGGCCGGGGTTGAATTGGACCGAAAGATTCTGGCCGATATGGCCGTCCAGGACACCCAGGCTTTCAACAAGCTGGTTGGCGTGGCCAACGAACAACTGGCCGCCGCCTAGGCAGCCCAAAATTGGTCGAATAAAAACCGGGGTGTTTTTCACACCCCGGTTTTTTTGTGTGCCCAGAGATTCCTGTGTCCTGGGAATGGGCCCGGCCGAGAGCCGATCTGCTACTTCCTGGCAAACCCGTAGTAGGTGTCGCTGTCCAAGATGCGCAGCAGCCGTTCCTCGGTTATCACGATGGGCCGGACGGGGGTGGCCCAGCGTTCCGTTAGCTCATAATGCAGGTCCGCCAGAGACATCGGCCGGTTGTTCCGGGCCAGCAGCGTACGGAATACAATCTCCTGCAACGGCATGTCCGACCGGATGTAGTTGGGGTCGTTCTTGTAATTCTGGGATATCTCGCGGATCAGGCCTTTCACTTCGCCCAGTTCATTGATCGGCTTCGACTTGGATGGGCTGGTGGATGCCAACCGTCCCGCCACCAGATGCACTGGAGACCGCTCCAGTTTGACCAACCGATCGACGCTGATCAGAAACATGGGGTTCTCTTTTTCCGGCTGCTCGTCAACCAGTTCTTCGGCATTGGTGTCTTGAGTCGTCATACTTGCACCTCTTCGTTCCAGTCCAACATTATGATCTGTACCTGGTCGCCAGCGTTCTTGACCGGCAAGTCCTCGGGACATATTGCCAGACCGTTGGCCCTAGACATGGAAGTTAGGATATTGGAGCCTTGGGGACCGGTGGGTGTGGCGTGGTATTTTCCGTCTTTCAGCTCTACCTCCACCCGGGCATAGACCCGGCGTCCGTCGTCGTTGTGGATCGGGCCGGTCAGCACACCCTCAACCACGGGCCGGGGAATCTTCACCTTGCCAAGCATCGTGCGTATCGCGGGCCTGGCGAACATTTCGAAGGCCACCATGGCGCTCACTGGATTGCCAGGCAGGCCCAGAAGGGGGATGTTCTTGCCTCCGGGACCGTTCAGGTGCCCGAATGCCAAGGGTTTGGCCGGCCGCATTCGAACCGACCAGAAGTTCATCTCGCCTCTTTCGTTGAGCACGTCTTTCACGATATCATAATCGCCCTTGGAGACGCCCGCCGAAGTGACGACCAAGTCGGACCCCGCAGTGGCTTCCAACTTGGCATTCAGGTCGCCCAGGTTATCCCTGGCGATGCCCAATATTTTGGGTATGCCGCCGCTGGCCGCCACCGAAGCGGCCACGCTGAAGCTGTTGGAGTCGTAGATCTTGCCGCCGGTCAGGGGCGCGCCGAGGTTCTCCAGTTCGTCCCCCGTGGCCAACACCGCCACCACCGGGCGGCGGATGACCTTAACCTTGTCCAAACCCAGCGAGGCGATAACTCCGACTTCGGCCGCCCGCACCACCGTGCCTTTCTTAAGCACCAAAGCGCCCAGGCTCACGTCCTCGCCGGCGGGGCGCACGTTGCAGCCCACGGGCATGTCGGCGAAGATTGCCACCTGGTCCAGGGGTTTGCCCTCCTTTTTGCGCTGCACCTCGTCGGTCTCTTCGAAGGGCACCACCGTGTCGGCGCCGTCGGGCACCGGCGCTCCGGTCATGATCCGGACGGCGGTGCCGGGAGCGACAGACTTGTCGGGCATCTGACCGGCCGCCACCAGGCCGATGACCCTCAGGTTACTGGGGTTCTCCTGGGACGCCCCGGCTATGTCGCTGTGGCGCAGGGCGTATCCGTCCATCGCGGAGTTGGCCAGCGGGGGAAGCGCCAGCGGCGAGAGTATGTCCTCGGCCAGCACCTGCCCCATGCAATCCAGCAGGGGCTTTTCTTCGGCCTCCAGGGTTTGGAAGCTGGCCATTACCCGCTCGTAGGCCTCCTCCACGCTGAGCATGTCCTCGGCGGCGTGGCGATGGCCGTGAGCGTGGACGGGGCCCTCACTGGGTTGTTGGCCGTGTTGGTGACTAGTCATATGCGCTATTGTTCCCGGTCCGGTCTGCCAGATATTAGATTCTGGTGCTTCCTTTCGATAATCCGCGTTGCCAACCGTTCGTGGTGCCCCGATTCAAATCGGGGCGAACCATGACTGCGCCGAAGCCGAGGCCCTTCGACGGAGTTCAGGACGAACGGATGACTTTAACGGCTATTGCCAAATCTCGGTACTAGTGTCGTTAGCTCGTTAAGTCCTCAGCGTGGCGTTTAATTCCCGTTCCAAGGTCCGCAGCAGCCCGTCCAGCGAGCGGTCCACCTCTTCGTTGGTCAGGGTCCGGTCCCTCGCTTGAAAGTATACGTGAAATGCCAGGGATTTGGAGCCTTCGGCGATACTCTCCCCGGCGTAGATGTCGAACAACTCAGCGCGGTCGACGCCCCGGTGGCGCAGTATCAACTGGGTCACCCGACTGGCAGTCACGTCGGTGGGCATCACCAGCGCCAGGTCACGGGTGGCGGATGGGTATCTGGGCAATGCCTCGAACTGCCTCAGGGACTGGGGCAGGGCGGCCAAGATGGGCTTCAAATAGAGCTCGAAGACGGCTACTTGTGGCTGCTCCAGACCCAACCGTTCCCTGATGGAAGGGTGGACCTCGCCGACCATGCCGAGCACCGCGTCACCAGCTTTGATGACCGCGCAGCGTCCCGGATGAAACGCCGGATTATCAACGGGCTCGTAGGTGACGGCTACGCCCAACCGGTCCAGCACCGACTCGGTCACGCCCTTGGCGTCGTAGAAGTCCAATAGGCTTTCATCTTCAAGCCAAGACGGTTCTTGGCGAAGACCAGCCAGCACGCCGGCGACGGTCTCCCGTTCCTCGGGTAGGTCTTTGCCGCCTGACTCGAAGACCCTCCCGGCCTCGAACAGCCGGAAAGGCCCGGCGCTGTGCCCTTGATTGGATGCCAGGTTGGCCAGCACGCTGAATAATAAGGTGGTGCGAAGGTACTCGCGGTCGGAGCTCAAGGGGTTGGCCACCCGCAGGGGTAGGTTGGTCCGGACGAGCGGGTCGAACGGCTCCAGTTGCTGCAGGGTCACCAACGGATAGTTGATCACCTCCTGGATCCCCGCGGCGGCCAACAGGTCTTTGACCTGGTCCCGGAGTCCTATGATCGGCACCGGCTGTTGGGAGGGGATGGGACTAGAGAGCATGGTGGCCGGGACGGAATCGTAGCCGATGGACCGCACCACCTCCTCTACCAGGTCCTCTTCGATGTTGACGTCGTTACGCCAGTAGGGCACGGTGACCTTCAGTTCACCGTCGCCGGCGGACTCCCAGGTGAATCCCAGGGCGTCTAGAATTCCCTGGACCTGCTTTAGGTCCACTTCCATGCCCAGTATCCGCTTGATCTTCTCGCTGCTCAGCGGCACCACCGGGGCATCGGCGCCCTCGTCGGACAGAACATCTACGATACCCGGCGCGACGGTCCCCCCGGCAACCTCCTGGATCAGCCCGGTGGCGCGGCGCAGGGCGATGGGCGCCAACTCCGGGCGAAGGCCCTTCTCAAACCGAAGGGTGGCCTCGGTGCGCAGCCCCATGGACTGGGCGGTCTCCCGGTTGTTGGCCCCGTTGAACGTGGCCGATTCCAAGAGCACGTTCACCGTGGCGTCGCTGATCTCGCTGTTGGCCCCGCCGATGACTCCCCCCAGGCCGATGGGGTCGTTGGCGTCGGCGATGACCAGGTTCTCCACGCTCAGCTTGCGTTCCACGCCGTCCAGTGTGGTCAGCGTTTCTCCCGGCCTGGCCCGCCGCACGATGACGGTGGCGTCCTTGATCAGGTCGTGGTCAAAGGCGTGCAGCGGCTGGTTGTACTCCATCATCACGAAGTTGGTGACGTCCACCACGTTGTTGATGGGCCTCAGGCCCGCCCGGGTCAGCCGGTCCTGCAGCCACTGAGGCGAGGGGCCTATCTTGACGCCTTGAAGCAGGCTGGCGGTATAGCGGCGGCACAGGTCCGGGTCGGCCACGCTGATGTTGACCTGCTCCGCAATGGGTGCGCCCGCTTCCTGGTAGCTTGCTTCTGGCTCTTTGACCTTCTTTCCGGTCAGGGCCGCCACCTCGTGGGCCACGCCCAGAAGCGATAGACAGTCCAGGCGGTTGGGGGTGAGTTCCAGGTCCAAGACGGTGTCGCCCAGATAGTCGTCCAGCAGGGCTCCCGTGGGAGCGTCGTCGGGCAGTACGATGATGCCCGTGTGGTCGTCGCCCAGACCCAACTCGACCTCGGAGCAGATCATCCCCTGGGACTCGACGCCCCGGATCTTGGCCGGCTCCAGGGATTCATGCCGCTCGGTGTGGGTGTTGTAGATGTAGGCCCCGATCTTGGCGAAACATATCTTCTGCCCGGCGGCCACGTTGGGCGCGCCGCAGACCACTTCCAGTTCCTCCGATCCTTCCGGGCCGGTGGTCACCACGCAGAGGCGCAACCGGTCGGCGTTGGGATGGGGGCGGACGTCGGTCACCTGACCGACGAAGACCTCGCTCCAGCCGCCGATGACCTTTACCTCGCCCACCTCGATACCGGCCATGGTCAGCCGGTGGGCCAATTCCTGGGCGGGCAGGTCAACGTCCACGTATTGTTTGAGCCAGCTAAGGGGCACTCTCATCATTTATCTCGTGTACCGGCAGGCTCATGCACTCGCAGGGGCCCGAAAAGCGGCCGTCAGGCCACGGCAAGCCGTGATGTACGGTCCAAGAATTCTATTTCCAATACAAATGGCACTATTAAAATTGGCGCAAGAACCGGAGGTCGTTGGCATAAAAATGGCGTATGTCGTCGATGCCGTATTTCAGCATTGCGATGCGTTCCGGGCCCATGCCAAAGGCGAACCCGGTGTATTTCCCGGTGTCGTAGCCCACGCCCTCCAAGACCTTGGGATGGACCATTCCGGCGCCCAAAATCTCGATCCATCCGCTGTCCCGGCAGATACGGCAACCGTCGCCGTCGCCGTCACAGGCAAAACAGTCGATGGACAGGTCGACGCCGGGCTCCACGAAGGGGAAGTAGTCACAGCGGAAGCGTATCTGGCGTTCCTCGCCGAACATCTTGCGGGCGAATTCGTACAGGGTGCCCTTGAGGTCGGCAAAAGTGATGCCCTCGCCAACGGCCAGACCCTCCACCTGGTAGAAATGCCATTCGTGGGTGGCGTCGGTGGCCTCGTACCGGTAGCACTTACCCGGCACCACAACCCTGATGGGCGGTTCCCGGCTCTCCATGACCCTGGCCTGCATCGGCGAGGTGTGGGTCCGCAGGAGCATGGCTTTCTCGCCCGCCGGGTCTTCATAGTCCATCCAAAGGGTATTCCACATGTCCCGGGCCGGGTGGCCCTTGGGAATGTTCAACATCTCGAAGTTGTAATGGTCCCACTCGACCTCCGGGCCTTCGACAACGCCGAAGCCCATGGCCACAAAGACGTTGCATATCTCCCGAACGATCTTGGTGGTGGGGTGGAGCCGGCCCGCCAAGGCCGGGCGGCCCGGAAGGGTGACATCCAGCCGGTCCCGGCTGGCGGAGCGCTTCAGCGCATCTTCGTTGATGTGGCGGACCCGGTCTTCCAGCCGGTCTTCCAGCGTGATCTTGGCCTGGTTTGCCCGTGCGCCAATGGTCCGGCGCTCCTCAACCTCCAGGGACGACAGGCTGCGAAGGACGGCGGTCAGACTGCCCCGGCGGCCCAAGTAGGAGACGCGCCACTGGTCTACGGCTTCCAGGTTTTCCAGGGATTCCAACTCCGCCAAGGCGGAGCGGATAATTTCATCGATGCTCTGCGCCGTCGGAGGCTGGGCTGAGGGCTCGGTCAATCGGGGTGTTCCTCCGGAGGTCCAGGTCGCTGGTCAAGCACAATTAAATCACGCAGGCGAATCACGCACGCAACAAACAATTATAGAAACCGCCAATTCAAGGGTCAAGACTGCCAGGCTCAAGGGGCATCTTTATCCTCCGAAACGTGGCCTCTCTCTGACAGATAATAATTGAATTAGAACAATTGTTCTGATACATTGACCCTGTTGATTACCGGAAAATCCGGGGGTCGGTTAGGCCCCCCGATGTTCCGATATATCGGGGAGGACGCTTGATGGAATCGGCGCTCGACTCTGCCGGAGAAGCAGACATGCTCCCAGCCCATATAGCCACGCCCCGGATTGCAAACTTGATAGGACAGACCTCAACGGGATGAATCGTGAATTGGTTCCGGCTAAAGACCTGCATCAAATGCCAGGGAGACCTGGCGGCGGACCACGGCGACTGGCTCTGCCTTCAGTGCGGCACCTACTACTATACCGGTCTGTACCAACTGAAATCGCACATCGATGACGCCCCACAAGTCTCGAATCCGAGCGTATCGGAGCAGCCGGAGCAGAAGTTCCTAGGCGCTGTGGCTGCCCCTCTGTCGTCCGCTCCCCAGACTCCGGCGACCCAGACTATAGTAGCCGCGATGGACGCGACGGTGGTGGCTCTATGACCGTGCTCCCGGTCCGTCCGGTGCTGTTGGCCCTGGACGCAGGGGTCAGGGAGACCGGGTGGGCGGTGTTCAAGGACGGCGAGGTGATTGAAAGCGGGGTAACCGGGCTCTCGACCCGGCGCAAGTTGGAACCCGAGGTCCGGGTCTCCCACCTGGTCGAGTCTCTGGATGAACTGGCCGGCCAATGGAAGCCTCAGGTCATGGCCCTTTGCCAACCCAGCGGCATCAACTGGCCGGTGCCTGCGTTGGACTTGCTGATATCGTCATTGGCCACATGGTCTTCGGAACGCGGCCTCCCCCAATTCTCCTACACGGCCCAGGAGGTCCGGGCAGCCATCGCCGGGCATCCCAACGCCTCCCGGGACCAACTGGGTTACGCCATCATGCTGTTGTTGGGGCTAATCGGCCAGGGACGGACCACCCACGAATGGGAGGCCATCGCCGTGGGCCACTACCACCTGACCCGCGGTGCGCCGAGTGTGAAAAAGCAGACAGCGGCCTAGTGGCCTTCGGCATCAGTAAATGCCTTCTCGCCGGCGGTGATGGCCACCGGAAGCCGGTTCTCGGAAGGGGAAATGGGGCAATTCCACTCGGGGTTATAGGCACAGTAGGGGTTGTAGGCGTAGTTGAAGTCCACCACCAGGCGGCCGTCTCCATTGGCAGGTAGGTCCAGGTAGCGGCCGTCCGCGTAGGACTCCTCTCCGGTGGTGGCGTCCATAAACGGCAGGAAAAACTCATCGCCGTCCGGATCGCGGTATACCGTCAGCGCCACAGGAACCCCGTCAACCTCGAACTTGAGCTGGCCCCACCGCAGATGGGGAGCCGTTTCTCCGGAACTGGTTGCCATCTGGATCACGTCCTTGGTGTCCGTTGGAAACTCCTCCAAAGACAGCACGAACTGCAGTTCCGAGTTTTCCGCGAAGTACTGCAACCCTCTGAACCGTTTCCGTTGTTCCGGAGTGAGAGGCGAATTTTGGTCGCCTCCGAAGTATAGGTCTTTGGATTTCCTGAAATCGCCGATCTCTGACATTACTTTGTTTGGCTCCCCTGGCCGTTTTAATCTTCAATAAATTTGATGCGCTGGCTGGAATATTGGTGCGGCCGAATCGGGCATCGGGGTTTGTGGCCGTGCCAGGCGTGTATAATAAGGCCCGGCCCAGACCCGCAGGTCTGAACGCAGAACTACAGTGTGATTGCAAGCGGTCCCGCACCGCGAGAGCCCGTTATCTGTGGAGGTCCCATGCCGATCATTCAACGGCCATACGTACCCCCTGACGACCAGATCCCCCAGGAAGACTCTTACGTGAACCCCGGCGAAAGCGCCAAAGAGGGCACCGAAGAAGGCGCCGGCGAAGGTCAGACATCCCAAGGGGGCTCCCTCGACCCCATCACGTTCTACAGCGACTCCATGCACATCTTCAGCAGCCTGTATTCCGCGGTGTTGTTCTTCGGCGAGCAGATGGAGGAGCGGGAGCCAATCCTCCGCGCCCGCATCAAGGTCAGTCCCCAGATGCTCAAGGCCATCGCCCTGCTCACCACCAAGCACGTGAAGGAGTACGAAGACGCCGTGGGGCCCATCTCCCTGCCGGATCAGGTCTACGCGGCCTGGGAACTGGACGGCTCGGAAGAATCGAAAGAGGGGGAAGACGGGCATGCCGCAGGATGACCGTCCTCTAGCCGAAGACATCACCACACCGATCAAGATTCAACCCGGCCTGGACCGTGCCACTCCGGAAGACTGGACCTGGAAGAATATCTCCACCAGCCAGCCCAACGCCGCCGTCTTCCACATCAGCCATTCAGAGTCCACACGGGTATTGGTGGACGTGCTCCGCCCCTCGGACAGCGCTCCCGACGCCAACTTCGTATTGAAGAAAGAGGTCCCCATCGTGATCCTGGACAGCCTGGACAAGTATTGGGCTGCGGAATCGCGCACTCAGATGCCTTTGTCGGGGGTCCGGGTGCCGGTGGAAGGGGATACAGTGGCGGAGGCCAAGCGGGCCCTGGCCGCGGACCTGGCGGCCCAACTGCGCCTGCTGCTGTTGCTGTCCAGCTCGCACAAAGGCAAGATAGCGCCGGCGCTGTTAAAAAACCTGGAGTACCTGTCTTCTTGCATGGAGCCGGGCCCAGGGTCCGCTGGATAGTAAAGGGAATTACTCCGCGCCAGCCGCCAGCCGTCTGCGGACCTCTGCCACCACCCCATCCAGCGGCACGCTGCCGGCCTCGGACTCCGCCCGCCCCTTGACCTCCACCACGCCGGCCTTTAAATTCCGGGGACTGACCACCAGCCGCACCGGCAGGCCCATCAGATCGGCATCGTTGAACTTAACGCCCGCCGCCGCGTCCTCCCGGTCATCGTAAAGCACTTCGATCCCATCGGCCTCCAATTCCTGGTACAACTTGTCTGACGCCTCGGCCACTTCCTGATCGGACAGGTTCAGTCCCACCAGATGGGCCTGATACGGGGCCACCGGAGCCGGGAACACGATGCCGTTCTCGTCGTTGTTCTGTTCCACCACCGCCGCCAGCAACCGTCCCACGCCGATGCCGTAGCAACCCATCATTATCGGGTGCTGCTGTCCTTCGCTGTCCAGGAATTCCGCGCCCAGGGCCTCGCTGAAGAACGTCCCGAGCTTGAAGATATGCCCCACCTCGATACCCTTGATGGATTCCAATATGTGACCGCAGCGGGGGCAAAGTTGACCAGGCTGGGCTAGGGCGATGTCGGTTACGATGTCCGCCTGGAAGTCCCGCGGGTAATTGGCCCCCTGGAAATGGGTGTCCGGTTTGTTGGCCCCGACGACGAAGTTGTTGCCGTTGGTAATGGACACATCGGCCACCCGCTTGATTCCGCTGAGCCCGATGGCCGATGCGGAACCGGCAACCAGGCCGGCGGCCTTTATTTCGTCGTCCTCCGCCAGGCGAAGGTCGCGGGACTGGAGGGCGTTCTTCAGCTTTACATCGTTCACGTCCAGATCGCCCCGGATGGTGACGAACACGGGTTCGCCGTCGGACATGTAGAAAACGGCTTTCAGCGTCTTGGACTCGGGTACGTTGAGGAATTCAGCCAGTCCGGCAATGGTCTTAATCCCAGGAGTGCTGATCTCTTCCAGGGCCATTTCCGGTTCGGCGGGGACCTCAGGGTAGGTGGACTCGGCCTTTTCGGCGTTGGCCGTATAGGAACAGGACGGGCAGGTGATGACCGTGTCCTCTCCGGTTGCCGAGGCCAGCAGGAATTCGTGGGAGTCCTTGCCGCCGATGGCCCCGCTGTCGGCCTCGGCCATCAAAACCGGCAGGCCGCAGCGCCGGAAGATGTTGCGGTAGGCTTGGGCCATGGCCTGATAACTCTCGTCCAGACTGGCCTCGTCGGCGTTGAAGCTGTAGGCGTCCTTCATGTCGAATTCCCGCCCGCGGACCAGACCGGCCCTGGGGCGGGCCTCATCCCGGAACTTGGTCTGGATCTGGTACAAGATCAGCGGCAGGTCGCGGTAGCTTTGGACGTTGGCTTTGACCACGTTGGTGATCACTTCTTCGTGGGTGGGCGCCAGCACCATGGGGCGGCCCCGCCTATCCTGCAAGGAGAACATGTTGTCGCCGAAGGCCTCCTTCCGGCCCGTCTGCTCCCAGAGTTCCTGGGGCTGCAGCGCAGGCATCATCAATTCCTGCCCGCCGGCGGCGTCCATCTCTTCCCGGAGGATGTTTTCGATCTTGCGCAGCGACCGCAGGGCCAAGGGCAGGTAGGTATAAACGCCGGCGGCCACCTGGTGGATCATCCCGGCGCGGAGCATCAACCGGTGGCTCGTGGTTTCGGCGTCGGGAGGGTCAGACCGTAGCGTCTTGGAGACCATCCGGGAGAATTTCATATCTGGGCGAAGCCCCCTTGGGAGTGTTCGAACGGGAGTATTTGAAGCGGGTTTAGCTCCAGCCAGTCATATCCCATACACCGAAGCCAATACATTATAGCGATTGGCCGTAGGCGGATGAGGGACGGAGGGCCTACACAAGCAAAGCCTTTGAAGGCCGTAGACAAGCCGGAACTTGTTCCGTTAACCAAGGCCACGGAGACCGGCCAGCCCGTCGAGCGGAGTCCGGGCCGGTCCGGTACAAGAGCGGCTTAGGGTTGGGGCTGGGGGGATTTAGTCGCCGGTAGGAACCGGCGTTTTCTCCACCTCTTCCATCAGGGCGGTCAACATCTCCGCTTCGGGCACCACGCGCACTTTCTCGCCCTTGCGGAAGATGACCGCGCGGCCCGCCCCGGCGGCGATGCCCACGTCGGCGTCCTTGGCCTCGCCGGGGCCGTTGACCTCGCACCCCATGACAGCCACGGTGATCTCTTTCTTGCCCTTCTTGAGCAGGGCATCCACGTCGTTGGCCAGCTTGATCACGTCCACGTCGGCCCGGCCGCAACTGGGGCAGGCCACCAGTACCGCGCCCTTCTTGCGCATGTTGAGGGACTTCAGTATCTCGAATCCGGCCGCAACCTCTTCGGTGGAGTCACCGCTCAGCGAGACCCGAATGGTGTCGCCGATGCCGTTATAGAGCAGCACACCCAGACCCACCGAGGTCCGGATGGAACCTGCCATCGGGGTGCCGGCTTCGGTGATGCCCAGATGCAGGGGATAGGGCATCATGCCGGCCAGACGGGTGTAGGCCTCCACGGTGGTGGGAACGTCGAAGGCCTTCATGGAGATTTTGATCTGGTCGAAGTCCTGTTCTTCCAATAGGCTGATCTCCCACAGGGCAGTGGCCACCATGTGGTCCACCACGCTGTAGTCGCCTTCCTGGGCATCTCCGGCCTTGGGCAGGCGGTTGACCAGGTCCATGTGCCGGGAGAAACCCCTGGTGCGGCCGATGCCGCCCACCGGGGGCAGGCTGCCAAAGTTGACGCCGATGCGGATGGGCACGTTGCGCTCTTTAGCCGCACTGACCACCTCGCGCACCTGGTCTTCGTTGCGCAGGTTGCCGGGGTTCAGGCGGAGGCAGTCGATGCCGCCTTCGAGACACGTGAGCGCCAGTTTGTAATGGAAGTGGATGTCGGCGATCAGAGGGATGTGGATCTGCTTCTTGATCTCGCCCATGGCCTCCGCCGCATCGGCGTCGGGCACGGCGCTGCGTATCACCTCGCAGCCTGCCTCTTCCAGTTCGTGGATCTGCTTGACCGTGGCCTTCACGTCCCGGGTGTCGGTCTTGGTCATGGACTGGACTGTGACGTCCGCTCCGCCGCCTATCTTGACGCCGCCCACATAGACCGGCTTGGTTACTCGACGTTTGCTCATTCCGCTCTCTCCTCAAAAATCAGAACGAAGAGGTGATATTCGTGAAATATTACGCTTGATTTGGCATACCTCGCCATCCAATGCGAAAACAGGCTAATGGTACACGAATGACGGAAAAGGTGCCAGAGTGGGAGGCACGCGAGAGGCGCAGGTTGAGGAAAGCTAGCCCAAGAAACTGCGGCCTTCGAGAAGGCGGCTGACGTCGTTGACACTCACCAGCACGATGCCTCCGATCAGCAGCGCAAAACCGATGAGGTGCACCATGCCCTCTTTCTCCGCCGGTATCTTCTTCCCGCGGCGCGCCCACTCCAACACCACGAAGAATATCCGGCCTCCGTCCAACATGGGGATGGGCAGGATGTTCAGGATGGCCAGGTTGATGCTGAGCAGTATGCCCACGCCCAGCCACCCGTACCAGCCGTTGTTGCGGGTGATCTCTCCAGTGATCTGGGCGATCCCGATGGGGCCGGAGAATTCGGGCGACGATCCCTCCCCAATGGCCCCGCCGATGGCCTGTTTGACCAGCACCAACATCTCCCAGGTGTTGACAAAACTGTTGGGGATGGCCTTCCAGATAGGCTGGGACCGGCTTACGATCGTGACGTCATCCAACCGGGGTATGACGCCCACCAGCCAGCGTGCCGACTCGGTATCGAACCTGGGCCGCACCAACAACAACAGTTCCAGCCCGTCCCGTTCGACCAGCATCTCCATCCGTGAGCCGCCGTTGATGTTGATCTCACGGGTAAATCCCAGCCGGTTCTCAATGGCCTGGCCGTTGGCTTGGAGGACGATATCCCCTACTTTCACCTGCGCCTCGGCGGCCGCCGTGCCCTCCCCGACCTCAGCTATGACCAGACGGCCGACCGCCACGTCCTGAGGGATCATCAGCAGCACGGTGAAGATGAGCAGCGGGAGGATGGCGTTCATCAGCGGCCCGGCGATCAAGACCAGGAAACGGGTGCCGGTGCCCTTGCTGGCCAGGCTGCGGGGGACGTTGGGGTTGGCTTCTCCGGCCAGACGGACGAACCCGCCGATGGGCGCCCAGTTCACCGAGTAGAGCATGTCGGCCAGGATGAACGACCCTTCACCCACCGATCGTACCTTGCCCTCGTGTCTTAGGAGGTCTTCCTCACCGGGCCGCTCTTCTTCCCGTTTTTCTTCCCGGTCCTCTGCCGGTTCCCCTCTGGCGGGCTTCTTGCTCAGCTCGACTATCCGGGCCACCAGGTTGCCCTGGGCGTCCTCGGTGGAGCTGACTTTCACTCGCTCCCCGATAATTCGGGGCAATTCCGATGGGCCGGACAGGCCGATGAACCGGGTGGCGCCGTCGATCAGAACAGGCGTGTTTCCAGTGTAGAAGCCGAAGGCCCGGGGAGGGAACCCAACGCCGAACTCCAGGACCTTTACGCCCATGGCGCGGGCGGTGGCGTAATGGCCAAACTCGTGGATGACCACCAGGATTAAGAGCAGTGGCACCAGAGAGCCGATGGCTATGAGCGCGGTTTCCATTAAAACGATCTGAAGATTTATCTGTAAAAATTAGCGCTAAGGTCTATTAATAGCTGTCGTAGAAGATACGGCCCCAAGACCGTAAGGGATCTCTAACCGCCGATGAGTTCGGCCGTCCGTCCCGAGGCCCAGCGGTCCGCTTCCAGAAAGTCCTCCGCCGTATCGCCGGGCAGAGATTCGTGTTCGGACAGCACCCGGTCGATGACTCTGGGGATCTCCGTGAAGCCGATCTTGCAGTCCAAGAAAGCCTGGACCGCCACCTCGTCGGCCGCGCTCAGCACCGCAGGATAGGTGCCGCCCTTCTTGGCCGCCGAGACGGCCAGGCCGAAGCAAGGATAGCGCGCCGGCTCCAAGGGCTCGAAGGTCAGAGAGTGGGATTTCTTCGTATCCAGCCTGGGGATCATGGCGTTGGGCAGCCGTTTCGGATAGAACAGCGCGTACTGGATCGGCAACCGCATGTCCGGTGGTCCCATCTGGGCCTTCACCGAGCCGTCTGCAAACTCGACCATGGAATGTATGGTGCTTTGCGGATGGACCACTACTTCAATCCTATCCCAGGGCACGTTGAACAACCAATGCGTCTCGATCACCTCGAACGCCTTATTCATCAGCGTAGCAGAGTCTATCGTTATTTTCTTGCCCATCTTCCAGGTTGGATGCTGGAGGGCCCGCTCCGGCGTGACTCCCTCCATCTCTTCGATGGGTGTGGTGCGAAACGGCCCTCCCGAGGCGGTTATCAGCAACCTAAGTATCTCGTTGTCCTCACCCCGCAGGCACTGCCAGATGGCGCTGGGCTCGCTGTCCACCGGCAGCACCTCGCCGCCGTAGCGCGAGGCATACTCCTTTATCAACCCGCCGGCCATGACGATGGGCTCTTTGTTGGACAGGGCGACGGACTTGCCGCACTTGAGTGCGTTAAGGGTCGGCACCAGGCCCACGCTGCCCATGAGCGCCACCATCACCTGGTCCACGTTGTCCAGACACACCATGTCTTCCATGGGGGTGAATTCGGGAGTAAATCCCGGGCCGGAAAAGGCCTTGGCGGGCGGCTTTATGCAGCAGACGTGCTTGGGGTTGAACTCTTTGACCTGCTCCGCCAACAACTCGACGTTGTGGCCGGCGGCCAGACCCACCACCTCGAACTCGTCTGGGAACGCGCGGACGATGTCCAGGGTTTGCTGTCCGATGGACCCGGTAGACCCAAGTATGACGATTCTCTTCATGGGACGAACACCGTAACCAAAAGATAATAGACGGCCGGCAAGGCCAACAACATGCTGTCCAAACGGTCCAACAGCCCGCCGTGCCCAGGGATTATACTACCTGCGTCCTTAACGTCCGCAATCCGCTTCAGCTTGGACTCCATCAAGTCTCCCCATTGGGCAACGACGCCCACCACGCCCCCGATCACCGCCTGCTGCCATACCGGAATCCCCAGGTCGAACACCAAGCCCAGAGCCAGCGCGGCAACCACGGCGGAAACGAACCCGCCCAGGCTTCCCTCCCAGGTCTTGTTGGGGCTGATGCTTGGGGCCATGGGCCGGGCTCCCACGGCGCGTCCCACCAGGTAGGCCCCGGTATCGACGGCGAAGGTTACCAGAACGGCGAACAGGAGCCAGCCACGCCCCAGG
>JACZUF010000048.1 GCA_022573285.1 Chloroflexota bacterium | reverse complement strand
TGTCAATCACGCCCAGGTATTCACCGAAGGCATAGGGGTTCAACAAGAACCCGTCTGACGCCCTGACCGTTTCTGGCAAATGAATGCTAGCGCCGTATTGCCCCTTCACCTTGGTCGACCGCCTCCGAATCTTATCAAGAGTACCCTGGTTATAGTCATAGATGACCACCGACTGCACCCGATGCAACCTCCCTGCGTCAATCATCCGTTCTATGAACCGCCAGTTTCGGCTGGCGCCGGCAGTGCCAACACTTAAGGTGAGAAGTGGGGCAATCGCAGATTTGGCACCCCTCTTGACTATTCCTTCGACCGAAGCTGGATTGCCCCTTATGTAAGTAGCCATGATTATTCACCCTCTCGATTTGACGACCGCTTCACTAGCTGTTGAACCCCTGTCGTGAATCCGGCCCGGGCTCAATGTAATCCGAATTCGGTGATGCAGCGATAATTAGTCGTCCGCCAAAGGATTTTTTGCGATATTAGAAAATCGCATAAAATAGGGTATGCACCTATTGACATCAATTTATGCTGTAGTCTACAGTTGATATTAACACTGGGCGGATATTTACTTTCCGAATTAGATATTTTCCATACTGCCATGGGGATTATCCATACTAATCGGTATGCTGTCAATTAATCTGATTATTTTTCGTAGCGCAGGGCGAATGCGGGCGGGGTAGACGAGATAGAGGGCACTTAAGGTAGCCTGGATTATAGAGAGCGGTATCGCGGCCTAGCGGTACCGCTCTCCTGTTTTATGCCACTGGTGCCGGGGCAGGGATCTGGCCAAGGGGGCCGAGTCTTTGGCCGTCAGGGAGACAAAGACAGCATCGGCGAGCCTGCCCTTGAACCGGAGCGGCAACTCGTTTCCGTAGGACTCGGACCGTGCGCTTCCCATGTCCAGGTCGGTCTTGCAGGGGTGGTCGTACACCGTGAGCTGGCGGGTGAATCATCTTAATCAGGGGAAGGGAGATCTACTCAGCGTGCGTCTCTGACCTCCCTTGATTGACGGCCACTTCTCTAAAGCATATTATTAGAACGAATGTTTTAATACGTTGTAATTATACGCTGGCAACTTAGGGAGGGCAAATGGCAGGCGCCGACGTTCAAGAGATCCACTGCAAGACCCTGCTCAATAAGATCGATGTTCCCCGGTTTCCGTTCCGGTGGACCCTGAACCCGTACCGGGGCTGCCGCCACGCCTGCACCTACTGCTACGCCCGGCCCACCCACGAATTCTGGGGCATGGATTCGGGACGGGACTTCGAGACCCGGGTCTTCGCCAAGGTGAACGCTCCCGAGGTGCTGCGGATGGAACTAAAACGCCCCAGTTGGCGCCGGGAGCCCATCGCCATCGGCACCGCCTCAGATCCCTACGAACCGGCCGAGGCCGAATACGAGATCACGCGCCGCATCCTCCACGTCCTTCGGGACTTCCAGAACCCGGTCTCCATCACCACCAAGGGGGTCTTGGTGCGCCGCGACGCCGACATCCTGGCGGAACTTAGCCAGGTGGCCGATGTCCACGTCAATTTCAGCGTGGGAACCATGGACGAGAAGGTGTGGCGGATGATGGAGCCGGGGACCCCGCAACCCCAAGCCCGGTTGGAGGCCATGCAATACCTGGTGGAGAACGGGGTTTCCGCCGGGGTGATGATGGCCCCGTTGCTGCCGGGCATCACCGACGACGAAGCGAACATTCAGGCGGTGGTGGAAGCGGCCCACAGGCACAAAGCCCAGTACCTGGGGGCCAACGTGTTGTTCCTGAAGCCGGGCTCAAAAGAGTGGTTCATGCCCATGCTGCGGGAGGCCTACCCCCACCTGGCTCCGGGGTACAACCGGCTCTACCACAAGACCTACGCGCCTCAGGAGTACACCAAGGGCGTGTTGGACACCGTGGACCGGGTGCGGCGGCAGTGGGACCTACCCGACAGGGCAACGGTGCAGGCGAATATGGCGCCCAAGGGCCAGTTGCAGCTGGCCTTCACGGCCTAGTAGCTATTTCAATATCTTGTTCCGCCCGTTGTTGGGTCCTTCGACAAGCTCAGGACGAACGGTAAATACACCGCCTTCCGTTCGTGGTGAGCTTGCCGAACCACATTTTGAAACGGCTTCTAGCACCGGGCCTAGTAGCGGGAGACGTTTATCTCCACCAACTTGCCCGACACTAGGAAGATCACCCGCTCGGCGATGTTGGTGGCCCGGTCGGCGATGCGTTCCAGGTCGTGGGCGACCCACAGCAGGTAGGTTGCCCTCTGGATGGTCTCCGGGTCCTGGATCATGAACAAAAGCAGTTCCCGGTATACCTGGTCATAAAGGTCATCGACCTCGTCGTCGGCCTGACAAACAGCATGGGCTTTCACCATGTCCCGGTTCAGCAGCGAGTCGATGCTGTCGTTCAACATGGTGGTGGCCTTTTCGGCCATGCGGGGGATGTCGATGAGGGGTTTCAGGGGCGGCGCGTCGCCCATGGAAAGGCTGATCTTGGCGATCCCCTCGGCGTAGTCACCCATTCGCTCCAATTCAACCACGATGTGCAGCAACGCGATGATGGCCCGGAGGTCGCCGGCCATGGGTTGCTGAGTGGCAATCATGTCCACGCAACGGTCTTCGATCTCGAACCGCTTCTGGTCGATGTAGTCGTCGTCGTTCACGACTTCCTGAGAAGCGATCAGGTCTCGCCGTTTCAGCGCGTCGACGGCCCGGTTGATGGACTTGCCCACAATTTGGGCGAGGGTCTCCACCTCTAGCTGAAGCTGATTTAATTGTAGGTCGAAATCTTCCCTTGGCATGACGTGCCTTCTTTAAATGGCCGATTGCGCAGGCTTCCGCGCAGCCCGGACCGGCCTAGGAGATTATCCGTTAGACCTTTTTCCAGAAGGGCTCCCGGTCGCGCTGTTGCTTCAGCAAGGACACATCCAGCAGTTCCGGATGGGAGCCCGGCGTGGCCGGCTTTGGGACCGTATAGCCGATGAGTTCGAACACCTCTGGATTGGTGTAATAACCGTTGTAGGTCTGAAGGACCAACTGTTCGAAGAACATGGGATTGGCGGCTTCCATGGACCTTAATAGGTCGTCTTTGGCTGTGTCGGAGAGGCTCTCGAACCCGCCGGCCGAGTCCTGCCCGGCAGCCACCGTGATCTGGGCCAGCCCGTCGTTGAACAGGCGGGTCAGGCCGGGTGTGCCGGCAGCCGCGTCCTCGATGTAGGCCGCGATCCCCAGGTTTCCCGCGCCAGGGAGCTTGTCCGTGGCGGGGATGATGCGGTTGATCACCTCGGTCACCAGCGATCGTTGGGCTGGGGAAAAAACCTGTTTTCTGTCGCTCAATACCGGTTCCTCTTCAACCGCCGTCGGTGCTGTCAGTGCCGCAGAAGGGGTCGGCAGGTGTGTGACAAGGATACTCTGCCGGTTCGAACCGAGTCAATTTATCAGGGCTCACGAGTTTAGTTCCTAATTTCCCCATTTGAGGACCAAAATTCTCCGACTCGGTTGATGGACCGGCTACGGTGGGAGTATCATTGGCGCTTAGACGGGGCGGCCAAGCCCCGGCAAATAATTTCGGCCCGAGGGATATTCCAGGCTTCCCCGGAATTTCTTCCAGGAACGCATTTGACCGGATAGATAATGGTCCGATACAACCCCTTCTTTTGGTTGCTGAAGGCGGCCATCTACGTTGGCGAGCGCTGGTTTCAGGTCAACGGCGGCGTGATTAACTCCGTGGCCGACGGCCGCCGCGACCAGCGGTTCTGGCTGGCTACCCGTTACTTCAGTTGGCGTAAGTTCTGGAACTTTATTCGGGTGGAGATCCAACTTCGATTTACCCGGCGCATCATCTGGGGTTCTCCCTACGAATGGGAGATTGACACCACCAACATCTGCCAACTGAAATGCCCTCTGTGCCACACGGGCAAGGGCACCATCCACCGGGACCAAGGTGTGATGGACTACGGCCTATTCACCAAGACTATCGACCAGATAAAGCATTCCTGCATGTGGCTCACGCTGTACAGTTGGGGCGAGCCCTTCTTGAACCGGCGGATCCATGAGTATATCGAGTACGCCCACAAGCAGAAGATCGCCACGATAATCAGCTCCAATCTGAACAAACCCCTGACCCCGGAGATGGCGGAGCAGGTGATCAGGTCGGGGCTGGATGTCATGATCGTTTCCCTGGACGGGGTGACCCAGGATGTCTATGAGATCTACCGGGTGAGCGGTCATCTGGACCGGGTGCTGGATAATCTGCGGCTCCTGGTCCAGATGAAGCGTGAACTGGGCTCAAAGACTCCCCACATCGAATGGCAATTCATCGTCATGCGGCAGAACGAACACCAAATTGACGAGGCCCGGGGCCTGGCGGCAGAGTTGGGAGTTGACTCCTTGGTGTTCAAGAAAGTGGACTTTCCCCATGGTGAGGACGACCCCGCTGAAGCTGAACGGTGGCTGCCTCGCCAGCACCCAGAGTACCTGCGGGTCGACCCCTTCTACAAACCCTATCAGGAGGACGGCCAGGTCTGCTGGCGGTTGTGGCGGACCGCGGTGATCAACTGGGACGGCGGATTCGCCCCGTGCTGCTATCTCACCGACAAGACCCAGGATTTTGGCGACCTCAACGAATCGTCAGTCAAAGAGGTCTGGAACAACGCTAAATACACCACAGCCCGAGGCCTGTACAAAAAAGACTTCATTCCTGAAGAATGGGTCGGATGTTTGGACTGTAGCGTTTACCTAGGCAGCCGCGCCGCGAGGCACCGCGGACCGGTGGACCTCCAACCCCAGCCGGTGGTGTTGCAAATTAACGGCGCTAAACCCGGCAACCGAAATGGGGCAAAACCTGGCAATCAGGCGCCCGCCTCCGAAACGATATACGCCCCCCAAAACGGGCAAGGTGCAGACCAGGCGGAGGCAAAAACCGAAGAGCCAGTTTAATCTCGCGGCACCAGGGTCTAGAAATTTCGATGATTATCTGGCAAAATTTGGGTTAAGACTGCGTTGAGCGACGAGAACCGCCTCGCCGCCGGCGCATCAGAGACAGATGATTCACGAGCGTTCGGTGGCGTGGATGCTCCGCCGGACCTGAATGCAAGCGGTCATCATCAGAGCCTGAAAATGGCTACGATCAAAAATACCTTCCGTCAATTTTACGTGTCCGGATTATGGCTCCCACACCTAAGGGAGATAGGTATTGTTGCGGGTGGTTATTTCGTCTACATGTACACCCGCGCCCTGGTCTTCTCCGATTTCCAGGGTACGGCTCTGGCCAACGCCCGGCGGGTAATAGAATTTGAGAAGAACGCGGGTTTCTTCTGGGAACCGGCCTGGCAATCTTGGGCCATCGAAAGCGCCAGGTCGCTGGTCATCTTCTTCAACTGGGCCTATATCGTCACCTTCTTTCCCATCGTGGTCACCGCCGCGGTAATCCTGTATTTCACCAACCGCGACCGGTACCGGTATTACCGGAACGTCGTCCTCATCAGCTTCCTAATTGCGCTGGTGGGATTCATGTTGTTCCCGCTGGCCCCGCCCCGGATGATCGCCGAATACTTTGTGGACACCATCAATGCCTTCGGCCCGTCGGGATACGCCAGCCGCGAGTTGACCAACTACTACAACGCCTATGCGGCCATGCCCAGCCTGCACTTCGGCTGGACGGTGATGTTCGGCATCATGTTCCTCCGGACGAATAACAGATTGATCAAGGTCTTTGGGGTCGTCTACCCGACCATGACCCTGTTCGCCATCACCATCACCGGCAATCACTACATCATGGACGCCATCGGTGGCGGACTGCTGGTTCTAGCTTCGTATTTGACCATTGAGCTGGGGTTTCGCAGGCGGTTTTTCCTGCCCGTCATACTATCCAACACGCGCTCGAAGTTCGGGCCAGCCGCGGGGGTTGTTGGAAATATGGGGAACTGGCTGTCGGACAGCCACCAACGGCCGATTGGACTGGTTCCGGCGAATACCTTTCCAACAGCGGACCATTACGGCTTCCTGTGACCGGTCCCAACTCCGCCGGGCCGGTAGGTAGCCCCAGTGATCTCTACCATTCGGGATAGGCGTGCGGCTTTAAGCGAAATCTCCCTCTACGTTGGCGCGTATCTTGTCTATGTGGTCACCAAGGGTCTGGTCCACAACGACACCCGGTCCGTGGGCCTGGTCAACGGCGACAGGATAGTCTCTCTGCAGAAGGACTTGGGGTTTCTTTGGGAGCCGGGTTGGCAGTCCTGGGCCGTGGAGAATGCCAAGCTCTTGGTGGTGACGATGAACTGGGTGTACATCATCACCTATTGGCCGGTGGTTTTGCTGGCCGCCGTGGTCCTGTTCAACAAGAAACGACGGGACTACAACTTTTACCGGACGGTTATATTCGTAGATCTGGCCGGGGCGATGCTCACCTTCATGGTCTTTCCGGTGGCCTCACCCTTCGCCATCGCCGGCGTCGAATTGCTGGATACCATCCAAGAATTCGGGCCCAAATTCTACGGCAGCGAGGGCATGGCCTCCTACTACAACATCTCGGCCGCCATGCCCAGTCTTCACTTCAGTTGGACGGTGATCCTTGCGGTGTTGTTCTGGAATTCCCTGCGCGGCTGGCGCCGGCTCCTGGCTCTGCTGTATCCGGTCTTGACCTTCTTCGCCATCGTGCTCACCGGCAACCACTTTATCTTGGACGCCGTGGCGGGCGGGGCGCTGGCGGCCTTGGCATTCGCCGTGGTATGGCTGCTGCGGTTGACGGTCTGGCCGGTCCGCACCTGATTCGCGCATCCGGCTATTTGAACCCCACCACTTGGCTAAGGTCTCTTTCCCCACATGGGATGCTGGAATGTGGGCAGGTTTAGGCGGTCGATGGGCCGGTCCCGTGTGGCAACGGGCTCCGGTTCCGGTTCCGGTTCTTCGGCGGCGGGTGGGCGGTAGGCCTGTCCCAACGCGCGGTCCGGGCGCAATGTGCTCAGATGCTGGGACAGGGAATCCAGGCTGTTCAGGTTGTTGACCGGCAGAAAATCGTCGATGTAGGGCAGCGCCGCCCTCATTCCCTGGGTTAGGGGCTGGTAGCTGGGAGAACCAAGGAGGGGGTTCAGCCAGATAAGCCGGTGGCAACTGCGCTGTAGCCGGGAAGTCTCCCGGGCCAGCAGTTCCGGGTCGCCGCGGTCCCAGCCGTCGGAGATGATCAGAACTACGGCCTGGCCCCGCAGAACCCGCCGCAACCATTGGAAGTTAAAAGTCTTGATGGCGTCGCCGATCCGGGTGCCGCCGGCCCAGTCGGGCACCGCTTTGGAGACTTCGTCTATCGCTTGGTCGATGCTGCGGTATCTCAGGTTACGGGTGATGCGGGTCAGACGCGTGGCGAATAAAAAGGCTTCCAGTTGTTGGAAACCCTCGGCGATGGTATAGATGAACTGGAGGAGCATCCGGGTGTAGCGTTCCATGGAGCCGCTTACATCGCAGATGAGCACCAGGGAGCGGGGCTTGTCCTTGGGAGACCGGAAGGCCAGTTCCAGGAATTCGCCGCCGTATTTCAGGCTCCGCCGCATGGTGCGCCGCAGGTCCAGTGGACCGGACCGGCCGGGAGCCAACCGCCGGGTGCGGCGCCGGCCCAAGTCCCAGGTCAGGTTGGCCATCATCTGGCGCGCTTCGGCCATTTCCCGGGAGGTGAACTCGGAGAAATCCTTTTGGCGGAAGACCTCAACCGCGCTGTAGGTGCGGCTGAGGTCCACGTTCTGGACCGAGTCGTCGTCCGGATCGCCTTCAATGGCCCCGGCTCCCTCGGGTTCATCGTCCCTGCCCGTACTTACCTGGGGCTTGCGGAAGCGCCTCTGCTCGCCCAAAGAGCGCAGGTCCATGGTGGTGCTGCGGTCGGTGGGCTTGCGCCAGAACACCTGGAAAGCCTCGTCGAAGATGGGCAGGTCCTGCTTGCGGTGGACCAGGATGCTGCGGGCCGCCTGGAAGAACTCTCCCCGCTTTCCGATGGACACGTGGTCGGTGGCGCGCACCAGGTCCAGCATGTTGCCCGAGCCCACCTCCAGTCCAACCCGGCGCAGCATCTCGCCGAAGAGCGTCAAGCTGTGCAGGATATGGCCGTCCGGGCCGGCATCGTTGGGGATGATTGGAATCGGGCCGGCCATGGCTACCTGCGGCGGCCTCCCCGGCGTGGCCCGCGGTTCTTTGAGCGTTCCAGCATGGCCCGCACCGGTTCTCCTCTGACGGCCTCGATGTCATCTTGGTACTTGAGCATCAGGCCCAGAGTGTCGTCGATCACCGCCGGGTCCAGTTCCGTTTGGTTCATGGCCAGCAGGGCGGACAGCCAGTCCAGGGTCTCGGAGATGCCGGGTATCTTGTAGAGTTCGGTCTCCCGCATCTCCTGGATGAACGCGGTCACCTGCTGGGCCAGCTTCCTGGGGGCGCCGGGGATCTTGGCGGTGATTATCTGGAGCTCTCTCTGATAGTCGGGGTAGTCGATCCAGTAATAGAGGCAGCGGCGTTTCAGGGCGTCGTGGATCTCCCGGGTGCGGTTGGAGGTGATGATGACGATGGGTGGATGCGCCGCCTTGAAGGTGCCCAATTCGGGGATGGTGATCTGGTAGTCGGCCAGGAGCTCCAGAAGGAAACCCTCAAACTCTTCATCGGAGCGGTCAAGCTCGTCGATCAGGAGCACCGGCGGTCTCTCTTGGGCCTCGTCGATGGCCTGGAGCAGCGGACGTTTGATGAGGAAGTTCTCGCTGAAAAGGTCGGCGTTGGCGGACTTGCGGTCAACGTCTCCCGCCGCCTCCATCAGGCGGATCTCCAGAATCTGGCGGGCGTGGTTCCACTCGTAGACCGCCTGGTTCACGTCCAGGCCTTCGTAGCACTGCAGGCGGATCAGCTTGGTGCCCAGCCCGGTGGCCAAGGCGCGGGCGACCTCGGTCTTGCCGACGCCGGCCTCCCCTTCCAGGAACAGGGGGCGCTGTAGCTTCATCGCCAGGAATATGGGCACTGCCAACGCCCGGTCAGTGATGTAGAGCTGATCGCGCAGCAGGTTCTGCACATCTTCGATGGACTCGGGGGCCTTGTACTCGCCCGGGGTCTTTGTGGTCGTTTCAGTGGTGGTCAATGGAGTCACGGTCTCCGGAAGATGGCGTTGGAGGCCTGGTCAGGCACGGGTAGTAATTGTATCCCAAAGGTACTGGGCGCACCACCATGGCCGATTCACCGGGTCTAACTCACCGCGTTTAGCCCATTGGAGGAACGAAGATCGACTGGAAGAAGCGGCGGACCAGGTGGCCCAGACGGGCCCAATGGTCGTTGAGGGAATCCCGTTCACCGGCCGTTAGTTGGTTGTAGGTCTTGTCGTACTGAGGAAAGGTCCAGACCGTGAAGGCCCAGAATTCGGGGACCGGCCGGGCCGGCCGGGCCAGGGCGATCTCTCCGTCCGCCCCCAGTACGTCCCAGGAAGCTAATAGGCGGCCTTTATGGGCGATGGCTACAGCCTCGGCCCATGAAGCGCTTCTGTCGGCTCCGGTGAAGGGCTTCATGAGTTCCAGCAGCCGGTCCACCCGCTGGGAGTCGTCGACCGCCGGGCCGGCGAAACGGCGGGTGTGGCGGCTCTCCCAGGCAGGGCCCAAAGCCGGTATCGCCAGGCCGCCGTCCGAGGCGATGGCCAGCATGGAGCCGGCCTCCGACCACCGGATGGCTTTCTCCCGGGCGATGGCCTTATGAGTGTCGCCGTCTTCATCGGGAGAGGCGCTGATACCGAGTTCGGCGGGGGTGACCGGCGCCAGGGGAAGACCGGCAAGCAACGACCGGAAAGTCCGTTGTTTGTCCCCGTTTCCGGTGGCTAGGAGGATCGGTGTATCGCCCGGCTCGTCCATCGTAGAAAGAGGCTAAAGGATCCGGGCCACGGCCCTGGTGGCGGCGCCGTCTCCCCCCTTGAGCTTCAGCGGCAGGGCCCAGAGCTCAAACTCTTTGCCCAGCAACTGGTCCAGGTTGATCAGGTTCTCGATCAGGGGGATGTTCTGCCCCAGAAGCAGCCGGTGCACCGGGAAGTCTTTGATGGTGGACAGAGGGGTGTCCGGGTGTTTGTCGATGGGGAAGTCCACGGCCACGGCGTTGGCCCCGCATTCGGCCAGGAAGGCGGCCCCTTCGGTGCTGAGATAGGGGCCGTGTCCGTAGAAGCGCGGCCCGCCGGACTCGGCCTCCGCCCAGCCGGTGAACAGGACCACTATCTTGTCCCTGACCGACTGAGGGCTGGCGCCGGCGTTCTCAAGCTCCGAAACCGATAATGGGGTTTGCCCCTTGGCCACCGGGCGGAGGTCCAGCAAAAGCGCCGGCCCGGCGTACTTCTCCAGGGGCATGTCCTCAATCGTGGCCGCGCCGTCGATGAAGTGGTAGGGAGCGTCCACGTGGGTGCCGATGTGGGTGGCCAAACACAGCTTCTGGTTGGAGCGGGCGTGGGTGGCGTGAGTCTGGATCGGCTCAAGCTCCACTCCCACCAATCCGGGCACGAGACTGACCCGGCCGCTGCCCAGCGTTAGGGTCAGGTCGATGAGTTCAGCCATGCCAATAACCCTCGATTAAAATGGGGCGCGCAGAATAGGGACGCCCGTTAGTCTCCGGCTGCTTGTTCCAAGAGAGCGGCCCGTTCCGCTTGATTGGCGAACTGCGGCGTGGTCTTGGCCTCGGGTGGCAGTGCGTCCTCCCAGTCGGGAATGAGGACCTTGGCGCCGGACTCCAGGCTGAATATTACCAGCACGCCGGCAAAACTGAAGAACATGGACATGACCAACGCCGGATTGAACGAACCGGTGACGTAGATGGCCAGTCCTCCCAATATCGTGGCGATGGCGTGGCCCGAAAGAGCGCCCATCATCTCAAATCCGTAGAGGGTTGCCAGTGGTCCCGTTCCGAAATACTGGCGGTTGACGACCAGGTAGGCGGACATCTCGCCTCCAAATCCCAAACCGAACAGCATGGCGAACAGGTAGAAGGCCCAGGCGTCTTGAGCCCAAAACAACACCAACACCGTTAGACCCTGGACGAACAGGGCGCTCATCATAACCGGCTTGGCGCCCATGCGTTCGGCCAAGATGGGCGCCATGAACCGGCCCACGATGCTGAAGATGGAGATGAGCGCCAGGATGAACGACGCCGCCGATAGGCTGATCCCCTGGTCGATGGCCAAGGGGATGGAGTAGATCAATATGATGCCGTGACCGGCGCAGCCCAGGCCGTGGATGGTGGGCAGGTTCCAGAACGCCCTGGTGCGGCGCATGGCCTTGTTGAAGACCTTCAGACGCAACCGTTCGATCTCTTTGCCCCTGAATATCTCCGGCGGGTCGTCCGCCCGAGCGCCGAAGGCCGTGGCTCCCGCATCGGCGGGTTTGGAACGGTAGAACAGAGTTAATAGAATCAGCAGTCCGCCGCCGGCCAGGCCGATGTAGGTGAAGGTGGCCTGCCAGCCGACTGCGTTCAGGAGACCGGCGATGGAGGGGGCGACCGCCGCCGCTCCGACCCCGCCCGAGGCCCAGAGCAGCCCGGTAGCCAGGCCCAGCCGCTGTTTGAACCAGCCGTTGACCGACGCCAACAGGGGCACCATCGCCAGGGACTGGGTTACGGACAGCAGCACGCCGAAGTACAGGAAGAACTGCCAGAGGTGGGTTACGGTCCCGATCAAGATCATGCTGACCGCGTAGAGGACCCCGCAGGCGAACATCAGGGGACGGGCGCCGTAGCGGTCGCCAAGCATGCCCGTAATCGGGGCCGCCAACGCGCCGAAGAGGTAGTAAGTGGCCAGAGCGGCGCCGATCAGGCCCATGTTCCAGCCGAAACCGCCGTCTGGGTCGTTCAAAGGCGCGACCATTATTCCGGCCGCCATGCTGATGGATTGTCCAACGATCTGGGCCACAGCCAGGATCCCCAGGATGATCCAGGCCCGGTGAATCTTTCTTTGCTTGCCGGTGGCCGCGGGGATTGGGTTGGTGGTTACTGCCATTGATCTGCATTGCTCCAAATAAGCGAAGGTATCTCAAGAGAAACCGGGCGGATCAAATCTCCGCCCGGTCCCCAGTCATTTTAGATTCATATTAAATCGAAAACGAGGTAAATCCTAGTGCAAAGGGCAGGCCCTCAGGAAAGCACTGCCCCACCAGGTGTCGCGAGCTGACCGCTGGCCGTCGAGGAGGCCCACTTGATATGGCCCGGAGTTTTCATCCCGAAGGCTGCTGCCGCTGAGGGTGGGCGTTGTGCCCGGCAGGCCAAAGGCTAAGGTGCGTTGGCTGCCCACGTCGGCCGACACCGCCCACGCCCCGAAGAATATGATCAGGGCGAGGACCACGGCCAGCACCACGGAGAACGTGAGCGTAACCGGTATTTGTCTTGAAGCGATCAAACTTCCACCTCTGCTTCGGCGGACCCGTTGCGCCCGGAACTAGGCCCGGACCTCCACATCGTAGGGGAAGACCATGTTGTTGCCGTAACCCCGGCCGTCCCAGGGGTTGGGGAACTCCATGGGCTGGGTGACGCCTTCCACGTTGGTGGCGCGGCACATGATGGTGTACTTGCCCTCGGCAGGCGGCGTCCAGAAGTGCTCCCACCGGTACCACGAGTAGGCCTCCCGGTCATGGAGCTTCTGAACCGGGTTCCAGGTCTGGCCCCCATCGGTGCTGATCTCCACCTCTTCGATGTCCTCTTCACCGGACCAGGCCGCGCCGGCCAGGTTGTAGCCGCTGGCGGGGATGATCTCGCCGGGGACCGGGTTGGTGATGATCGATTTGACCTGCAGCTTGGTGTAGAAGCGGTACGGCACCGGGCTGCCGGGCTCGTTCATGGTCATGTACCGCTGGGTCTGGTAGAACCCTTGGAACTCGTGGTCCAAGACGTGGATGCCCACTAGCCACTTGACCGAATTCATGCCGTACCAGCCCGAGACCATGAGACGCAGCGGATAGCCGTGTTCCTTGGGCAGGGGCTCTCCATTCATCTCATAGGCCAAGATCGTGTCGGGATGGAGGGCCTTGGCCATGGGCAAGCTGCGCTCGTAGGTGACTTCGGCGGGGTCGCCCACCACTTCGTCGGGGCCGTGGTCGGCGCCCTCGAACATCACTTCGACCGCCGAGTCCTTCACTCCGGCCAACTCCAATACGTCTTTCAGCGAGACCCCGGCCCACTCGGCGTTGCCCATGATGCCGTGGCCCTTGATCTGTTCCATGACCGAGCTGATGCGCAGGGATTTGGTGTAATACTCGGGCACCGGGCTGTTGCCGCAGCATTCGAAGGTCACCTGGAACCGCTTCTGGGGCAGCTTTTTCAGGTCTTCGAAAGACAGAGAAATGGTGCGCTCGACTTCTCCGTCCACCTTCAACCGGAAAGTGTCGATGTCGATCTCAGGGCTGTCCGTCCAGTGGTTGCGGATGTAGAACAGGTCGTTGCTGACTATGTTCTCCTGCAACGCCTGAGGGGGCGCCGCGAAGGTCCGAAGACCGGCGTTGGTGGGAATGATCTGCGGTTCCGCTTTGGTGCCGATTTGCGGCAGGGCCATGGGGGCACTCCTAAAGACACTTCAAGAAGATATTTCGGCTATTCCAGGTGGTCGGTCTCCAGTTCGGCCGACGGATAGGTGATCAATAATACGGCCGGGGTCCAGAGATGGTGTATCAGCTTGTGGGGCACGCCTGGCGGGGCCAACAAAGTGGTGCCCGCCCGTACCGTCCGCACCTCGCCGTCCAGGATGACCTGAATGGCGCCGGACAATACCTGGATGGAGACATCCACCGGATGCGTGTGCATCCGGCCTTCCCAGCCAGGGGAAATCTCCACCTCTTTCACGGTCAATGATACCGCACCTTGGTCTTTGGATACCAGATACCGCTCCCGCACCCGTTCCATAACGGGGGCCAGGCGGATGTCTGCATGGTCGATTATCGGCATTGGTTTCTCCGGATTTCTTGTTGGGGTGATGACCGCTTATTCGACGACTACGGGGTATCCCACGATTGCGCTGAAGTTCTTGCGCATGTTGTTGTAACGGGGCTCGCGGGACTGGACGCGGCCCACTTCGTCGTGGGCGCGGGACATGATGTTGTACTTGCCGGGCTTGTCCGCGTCCCAACGGTAGGACCAACGGACCCACATGAACCGGTCGCGGGGCTCCTCGATGTGGGAGGCGTGCCAGGTCTCCCCGCCATCGACGCTGACATCGACCTGGGAGATGGCGCCGGCGCCGCTCCAGGCGTAGCCCCGGACCATGTGGACGCCCTTGGTCATCTTCTCGGTGTCGTCGTTGGGCTGGGTCACGATGGACTTGACGCCGAGGGTGGTGATCAGCTCTTTGTTGGGGTCGTCGGCCGAGTCGGCGTAGTAATAGAACTGGTAGTGGTACCAGCAGTCCGGCATGTGGTCCAAAATTTCTAGATCCGTGATCCACTTCACCGACCAATTGCCGGACCAGCCGGGCACCAGCAGGCGGACGGGGGCGCCGTGCAGGTGCTCCAGAAGCTGTCCGTTCTGGGCCCAGGCCAGGATGGTGTCGGGGTGCAGGGCTTTCTGCATGGGCAGGCCCTTGTCGTAATAGAAGGGTTTGGTGCCCTCGGCGGCGGAATCGGGGACTCCCTCGTCATTGCCCACGGCACGCACGTACAACGACTTGTCGGTGATGCCGGCGGCGTTTAAGACTGCGGCCAAGGGGACCCCGGTCCACTCGCTGGCGCTTAGGATCATCATTTCTTGGGTGCGGGACGGCTTGGGTCCTTCATCCTTGAAATACTCGAAGAAGGTGGCGTCGCTGCCGGAGCATTCCATGACCGTCCGGACGCTGCGGCCGGGGAAGCGGCGAAGCTGGTCGAAGTTCAAGGTGATGGGGTTCTTGACCTGACCGTGGAGCTTAAGCTCCCACTTGTCCGTCTCCACCACGGGAGGGACAGCGAAGTGCTGCACGGTGTAGTGGAGGTCCGTGGGAGTAATCAGCCCTTCCAGGTCCATCACCGGGGTGCGGATGCGGACCGTGCGGCCCTGGTCGTCCATCAGGGTGACCGGGTTCAGGTCCTTGGTGGGCCAGCCGTGCCAGTTGCCGGTCTTTTCGGCGTTGGCGGGGTCCGAGCCGATCGCCTCGTCCATTCTCAGAAAATCGGGGACCGCGCCGGAATCTTGCTTCGTCGCCATCGATTCTCTCCTCTAAATTCGCTTTCTGCCCTAAGGCATCCATTGAGGTTATCGGGGCCGGTATCAATCGGCGGCGTATTTCTCGCCCAAGGCGGTCTCCCACCTCAGGTAATTCATCATCTCGGCGTAGCTACGGTCCACGCCCAGGTAGTTGATGTCCGAGGGCGGGCGCACAATCCCGGTCAGGCCCTCCTCCACCGGCAGGCCGGCCTGCTTCCAGGCGGCCATCCCGCCGTCGAGCGCCGAGACGTTGGTGTAGCCCAACCCTTGCAGCGTGTCCGCCGCCAGAGTGGAACCGCGCCCGTCGCCGCAGGTTACGGTGATGGACGCGCCCTTGGACGGGGCGGCCGCACCAATCTCAATCTCAAGCCAGCTTCGTGAGATCCACTTTGCCCCTGGGGTGTGCCCCTGGGAGAAGTCCTGGCTGGTGTCGACGAACAGGACCAGGTCCGGCTGTTTTGCGTTCAGGTCTTGGGCGGATATCTTTTTCACCGATGCTTCCGCCTCGCTCAGGGTGGCGACGCTGCGGGCCGGGAACCCGGTCTCGATGGTCTGGCCGGCAGCCTGCCAGGCGGGCGCGCCGCCGTCCACGGCGAAGACGTTCTGATGTCCCATCTGCCGGTACATGGAGGCGGTGACGGTGGCCCTGACTTTGCCGTCGCAGCAGAAGACGTAAGTGGCGTTCTTGACCACGGCCACATCGTCGGAACGCTGCACGGCCTGTCCGCCGGGGAACCATTGGAAGCCGGGTATGTGGCCTGCTTTGTATTCTTCCTCGGTGCGCACGTCGATCAGATAGACCGACTCTTGGCCCTGTTTGGCCAGCACCTGCCGCAGGGCGGGAACGTCCAGATAACGGACGCCGTCCTCTTTTGCCAGCCGCGCCGCGTATTCCTCGGCGGCAGCCTTGCTCTCGGCGGAAACCTCGGGGAGCGCAACCCGGTCGGCGCCGAATTCCAGTTCATAACCGGCCAATAGCCAGCCGGAGGTGCCGTTCTTCAGGCCCACCGCCGGCACGCCCATGCGCTGCAGGACCCGGGTGCCCATGATGCTGCGGGTGCGGCCGGCGCAGTTGATGACCACCGTGGTATCGGGGTCTAATTCCTTGGTTATATCGGTGATCCTGAGGGCCAACTCGCCGCCCGGCATGCTGCGCCCGCCGGGGATGCACATGCGCTGGTATTCTTCCGGGGTGCGGGTGTCCAGAATGACCAGCTTCTCGCCGTTCTCGATTCTCTGGTGTAGGTCGTCGGCGGTGATCTCAGGGACGTGGTGGACCACTTCCTGCATCTCGCCGAACTCCTTGCTGGGCACGTTTACGCCCCATTCGGTGGGCAAATCGTTGCTCGCCCAGCGGTTGGTGCCTCCCTCCAAGAAGAAGACATTGTTGTAGCCCAACTTATCTAAGGTCGCACCGGCCAACTCGGCGCGCCTCCCGTCGTCGTCACATACGACCACCTGGGTGCCCTTGAACGGTATGGAGCTTTCGATGATGTATTCGATGCGCCGCCTGGGGATGAGGGACGCGCCTGGGATGTGGGTGGCGTTGTACTCGCCCGACTCGCGGACGTCGATCAGCGCGAAGGGAGAGCTGCCATCCAACAGATTTTTCAAGTCCTGGGACGAAATTTTCTTGGCCATTTAAATTCCCTCCTTGATCTTGCCTTGGTCCTAGTTATGTGGCCGGCTGTTTTGCCGGAATGGGCCAATCAAGACGAAACGCCAGACACCAAGCCTGGCGCACACGTCCCGATGCCATCATCTACCTGGATTTGCGTTGCTAATTGCGAAATTATTCGCCAACGGCGCAGGGGCACGGTCCCGATATGATCGGGATGCCCCTACGCCACGACTCTCTAGCAGTTGTCCCACTTGGTGGTGCGGAAATTGGTGATCTTGCCGGTCTCCAGATTGTAGCTGCTCCGTTCCAAACCCCGGAGGTCGGTGCCGTAGACGTGAATCTCCACGGTCGGCTTGTCGGTGTGGTTGTCCATCTGGTGGATCTCGTCTTCGTCGGGGACCAGTAGGGTGATTTCACCGGGCTTGAAGGTGGCGGCCCGGTCCTTCTCCAGCCTGGCGTAGCCCGCCACGTCGCGGTCATCCACGCGGCGGTACCGGGTCTCGGTTATGGCGTTGTCCAAGATGCCGATCATGCCCCAGGTCCGGTGGTCGTGGGGGCCCAAGTGTTCGCCGGCGCCCCAGACGACTGCGGTAACCTGCAGGCCGCTCTCGCCCTGGTAGAGCAGGCGCGAGGCGTGATTTGGCCGGGAACCGACTCCCGTGGGGACGCGGAACTCCGTGGGGATCGAGTCGGGGTTGCGGACCAACCGCTCGAGCCAAGCAGACCCCTTGTCGAATATCTGCTGGTTGCCGGGCTGGCTTTGGAGCAGGGACTCCATGTCTTGAGTGAATTCTTCCAGGGAATACTTGACGGTGGCCATCTTGCTCCTGTACTTCGGGGTGGTCCGGTGGCGGCGCCGGAGCTTAGAGATTCCAGATATCGAGCCTAGGGTTCAGGTCATTATCGTGAAGGCGGCAATGGGTGTCAATAGGATTGTAGAAGGGCCATTTCCGGGGCGTGGACCCGGCCGATATTAATCCCCAGGGTGTGCATCGCGCTGACTATGTCCGGAGTCTGAAACCGGCATGTTCCGCTAGGGAAAGCCACGGTGTTAGAATGAAACGGCAGCGGGAGACTAGACCGCGCTTCCCCTAATCGGGCCTGGGGGAGGGCATCAGCCGCCCAAGGAGGGCATCAGCCAGTGGAAGACCAAGAGTTCGTGGGACGGATCCAGGAAAAAATCGAGCGCCTGACCGGGCGCCAGATCGAACTGCGTATCGACGAAGAGGACGCCAGCAAGATCGGCGTGGAGTTGCACGGCGATCTGCCGCTGGTCATTCTGGGGAACAATGTCCTGGAATATTCCGGCTTCGCCCGCATGGGGATTGAATATGCGGTCGCCTGCATCCGCGAGGAGCGGGCCATCGAACCGATGGAGTTCCACGTGCTGCTGGCACGCAACTAGGCTTCGAGATTTAAATACGAGATCCAGGTACGCGGGATGCAAGAAGAGGAACCCCAAGGCCCGTCCTTTCCAAGACCCTGGTATTACCGGCCGGAATACATGGTCCCCATGTTCATCTTCTGGCCTGCCGGGGCGATATTGGCCCTGCGCTCTCCTTGGAACAACAACACGATGGTTGGAGGGGCGGCCTGGGCAGTCATGATAGTAGGCGCGGTTATGGGTTTCAAATGGCTGCAGGCAGGGTCGTACCAGCCGATCATGACGTTCTACGTCCCCGGGATCCTGCTCACCCTGGTCACTCAGGTGCAATGGACCAGGTACCGCCATGAGATGGCCGGGAATGATGCGGCTTCGGACCAAACAGCCGCCTCCGTCCAAGAATCAGGGGAGAGCAGTGCGGCGGAAAGACCGCCGCGCCCCACGGCTCGCAGGCGGAGAAGAATCTCCAGGACCGGCCGCTCTAAAAGCTGACCACCGCCCTGGCTTTCGCCACCGTCTCCCCGTCCTGAGATTCCACGGTCACCCGGCACTCCACCGTCCGCTTCCCACCCTCATCCGATTTGCCGACCACCTGGCCACATACGCTTACCGTGTCGCCGGGCAGGAACTCGGTCAAGATCTCCGTTTCGATCGACGTGTTTTCGTTGTTCACGTTGTCCGGCGGAAAGGCCTTGAGCAGCAGTTCTTTCACGAAAGCGGTCAGCTTTTCCGTGTTCACCGGTTCCTCTTTGGGGGCCTCAGCCCCATCTCGAACCGGCGGTCGAAACTCGAACTTCACCAGTATCGGCAGGTCGTCGCCGACCGAGATACTGCCGTATTCCGCTGTTTGGGCCCAGAGGGTGGGCATGGGGCCTGCTCCTCAAGAGATTCCGGCGCCGGCTTTCGGTCCAAGCCCAGGCTAGCATCAGAGCGCCCCGGCGGCAACGGCCGGACCGACTGCCGTAAGCGGCTGCAGAGGGCCTATGATACACTTCCAATCGAGTCTGCGATCGAGCCTGCGACGCGCCTGAATAATGCCAAATCGGCCCTTGCTCCGGCAGGTTTTGGGCTGAGAAATTTCATGCCGCCGATTAAATGGGCGACGCAAGGGGAGGAAGATTTTCATGGCGGAAAATGAGGAGCCGTTCCGGAGAGGGATGGTTGTCATGGCCCACCCGGACGATGCCGAGTGGGGCTGCGCTGGTACGGTGGCAAAGTGGTGTGCGGAGGGCTGGGATGTGGTCTATGTATTGTGCACCGACGGCAGCAAGGGTAGCTCGGACCCGGATATGACCGGCGAAAGGTTGGTGAAGATAAGGGAGAAAGAACAGAGGGAAGCCGGCAAGGTCCTGGGGTTGCAAGAGGTGGTCTTCTTGGGTTACCCCGATTCCTATCTGGAGCCCACATTGGAACTCCGGCGGGACATCGCCCGGGAGATCCGCCGCTATAAGCCCGACGTGGTGATCGTGGGAAGCCCATCGCGGGATACCGAGGCAGGCTATTACGTGGGACACCCCGACCACTTCGCGGCCGGAGAGGCCGCTTTATGCGCGGTATTCCCCACCGCCCGGGACCGGATGACCTTCCCGGAGTTGCTGGAAGAGGGTCTGGAGCCTCACAAAGTTCGGGAAGTCTGGGTGGCCGGCGGCGGCGATAGCTCGGACCAGTTCGTGGATGTCGAAGCCCACATGGACACTGCGATCAAGGCGCTGAAGGCCCACAAGACACAGGTCGACCAGGAGAACGCGGGGGATTGGTTCCGCCAAGGCCGGATCGACACCGGCAAAAAGGTGGGCATGACCTACGCCGAGGGATTCAAGCGGATCAGCCTGGGATAGCAACGTGTCGGGCGAGTCGGAATCGTATGTAGGGGCAGGTTTCCAACCTGCCCTTTTACATCGCAATGGTGGTTGCCGAAACGATGGAATCGCGGCGCAGGTATTGCGGTCGGCCCACAAAGGTTCTGGCTGATACCGACGTGGTTTACGAGTGTGAGGGCGGGTTGGAAACCCGCCCCTACATCAATTTAGGTTTGCGCAGATAATAAAACGGGGTCCCGTACTGAGACCCCGTCTTTTTCCGCCTGAACGAAGGTGTTTACGACGGTTTGTGGGCCACGACTTTGTAGCCGGCGGTGTTGGTGGGGGGCCGCTCGGAGTGTTTATCCATGTAATCCACCGACTCGCTGGTGAATTCGATGTTCTTGAACCCGGCGCGGACCAGCCGGTCACGGTACACGTCGATGTACTCGGCCCCCGCCGTGCAGGAGACCCAGTCCTCGGGCGAGGATACGCTGGGTCCATCGTTGGTCAGCGCCATCACGTCGGACAGGTGGATCCTGCCGCCGGGCGACAGCACCCGGAAGCTCTCGCTGAACACCGCGTCCTTGTCCGGGGACAGGCACACTACGCAGTTGGAGATGATAACGTCAACGCTGGCGTCGGGTATGGGCATCTTCTCCATCTCGCCTTGGACGAATTCCACGTTTTCGATGCCCAGCTTGGCCTTGTTGGCCCGGGCCAACTCCAGCATGGCCGGGGTCATGTCCAGCCCGGTTACGTGTCCGGTCTCTCCGACCTGCTGGGAGGCCAGGAAGCAATCGATTCCGCCGCCGGACCCCAGGTCCAGCACCCGTTCGCCCGGTTGCAGGCCCGCCAGGGCCGTGGGGTTGCCGCAGCCGGCGGAGGCCGCAATGGACTCGGTGGGCAGGCCCGCCAATTGGCCCTCGCTATATAGGAGCATGGCGTGGTCC
>JACZUF010000007.1 GCA_022573285.1 Chloroflexota bacterium | reverse complement strand
GCCTGATCGAGTTCCCAGCAGCCTGTAGCCGGGCAAGCTCACACCGCTCTTCAATGGTGATCTGCGTATATCGGTTTCCCATGACAACACCTTAACTTGGTGTTGCACTTCGTTTGTGAACTTAGGGAATCCAGGTTCACTTCGCGGATTGAGGGCTGACTTCGACGAACTCTTGCCCCCACTGTACGATCGGGCACATGGGTGGGGGGAGATTTTTGAGCATCTACTCGAGTTTCTACAGTGGAAAATCGCAGAAAGAGCGATAGTCCCTTCCTCCGCATGCGGGGGAAGGTCTCCCGTTTACAATTTACCGACCTCCGTTGTTCGAATTCCTGGAAAAAGGAATACACCCTCGTAGCGCACGTCTTTCGGGACGACGAGGCCGGAGGTTCAAATCCTTTCACCCCGGCCAATTATTGTACTAATTGCGTCGAAATCATAACGACGACTGCATGACGCCTACCGTGGAATAATACATCCCCGTGGTCTTGCCGATGTTTGTTCAGTGGTGATAAACTTTTCGTCCTTTAGAACGAAATTAGGCACGGCTTAAATACTTCTTGTACCCCCTTCATTGAAGCCTCGGAAATCAACAGACGGGTATCGGCTGGTGAAGACCCGCCCATAATTTCGTTTTTGGAGTTTACTAGCGGTCTTGAAAACCGTTATGGGGGCAACCTCATCGTTGGTTCGAATCCCACTCCCTCCGCCATTGTAGGCACGAAAAGGCCCTCTGATTATTAGGCAGTGGGCTTTTTATGGCCAAAAGTGCACGAGAAGTGCACGAAACTTTTTTCGGCTAGGTGGCCTAGGACTCCCGCTTGAGGAGGTTGGCCACGGCTCCCGCCAATTCGTCTTGCATGTTCGGCAGTACGTGCGAATACAGGTCGAGGGTGATCCTGACACTGGAGTGACCCAGAGCCTCAGACACCACTTTTGGGTTTGTGCCAGCCACCAAACCAAGGGTTGCGAAGGCGTGGCGCAGCCCGTGGAAGGTCAGGTGAGGCAAGTCGTGCTTCTGTACGAGAGCGGAGAAGTCCTGGGTTAGACGGTCAGGGGTAACGGGGGACCCGTCGGGCCGAGTGAAAACGTGCCTGTATCCTGCCACAACGGCCCGTACTCGATTCGCTGCAATGTTTGAGTTCCCTGCACCTGGCGCGCGAGGTCGATGGTTTCTGGAGCCAAGGTCACCGTCCGGCGAGAGCTTTTGGTCTTCGGGGTTCCTGTTACCAAGCCGTGGCCCCTGATTTGCTGAAGGGTTGCGACTACGGACAGGCTCCCCGCCTCTAGGTCAACGGAGTCCCAGTTCAGACCGCATATCTCGCTCCTGCGCAGACCTGTACGCACGGCAAACTCGTAGATGGGGCCGAATCAGGTGTCATGCGACAGGTCGATGAACTGGTGAATGGTCGAGACGTCCCACATGGGCATCTGTGTCCGCTCTCTCCTCGGCGGTGAAGCAGCATCCGCTACGTTACGGGCGAGAATTCCCCACTTAACGGCATGCCCCAGAGCCTCTTTTAGGATTCGATGCGTGTGCAAGACCGTGGTGTGACTCAGGCCACGGTCAAGCATGTCTGAGTATATTTTCTGGACTTGGCTTGGCGTCAAAGATTGAAGGGCAACGGAGCCTACGGTGGGTTTGATGTATCCCTTGATTTGACCCTGATACCCGAGGGCGGTTCTGAGGGATACGTTGGTCGCTGCATAAGTGTCCAGCCAGCGGGTCATGAACTCCGAAACGGTATATCGAGCATCCGTAATCAATAGCGCATGTGCCGTTTGCCCGGTTCATCGTTATCGGCCCATAAGACGACCTTGCGGCCAACAAGTGGGTTTAATGCGAGGTCACTTGGAAGGACGCCCGCGCCCGTCACTGTGCCGACTGAAATGATATTTAAATCACCGCCGCGATGGCCGAAAGGTCGGAGCGCACCAAGGTAACACAGGATATAGTTGTCCAAGAGATGGCCCGATTGGCATTCAGCAATATGGCCGACTATTTGGAGTGGGGGCCGGATGGGGTGCGTATCAAAGACTTGGCCGAGCTTACGCACGGTGCTAGCCGAGCTGTCTCCGAAATAACCGAGACCGTAAATGAGGGCAAGCGGACGTTGAAGTTCAAACTCCATGACAAGAAGGGAACACTGGACAGCCTATCAAACCACCTCAGGGCCGGGGGCCAAGCTCCATGTGGCCACGTGGCCAAGGTCGGATATGACATTAACACGATGTTGGACGACCCGGAGGCTTCTCGGTTGGTGCGGGAACTAGACAATAGACTCAAGATGCTTTCCGGCGGAGAGGGAATTTTATTGGAGGGAAAGGCGGATACCAGCATCGGCCCAATTTAAGCTGTAGAGGCGACGGAGAGAATAGGAAGGAGGATATCGATTCTTGAGTTGCTTAAGCTCAGAGATTTTAAAGCTTCTCAGCCTGGCAAGATGGTCCGTCTTCGGGACGGGCCTTCCGCTTTGGGGCATATGGCCCAGGTATTACTTCTGATCTTGTCTTGAGAACTGCCGAAGCAATTAGGGTAGGCCAAACCGCTGCCGTTGAAGAGGTAGAAGCGATTTTCTCAGAGAACCTGAAATATCCTTAACTAACAGCCAATCCTGTTTACCTATCGGTAGCAGTCAACAGGGTACATTCGTCGACTTTGCATCGTTATCTGGCTGATGATATTCTTCACCAACCGAACGCGCCAGGGCACTAAGTCTGGCACACACGAAGGGGCGCAACGATTTAGCAACGACTACCTGCGGGTTGAATCTCCGAATCAAACGGAAGGAAAACCTAATGCCGAAATTTGCAGTAAACGACCTGTTTCTGAGGCGCGACGATGCTAAAGCCAAGGAAATTAGGGGCAAACACGGTATTGTCAAAGCGCTACCGAAAAAAGCACCAGACAAGGCGACCCACCCATAAAACTCCCCCAGATGTACGAGGTTCAGATGATAGGGGAGAGCGAGCTTTTTCGTATCTGGGAAGACGAGATGAAAGCTGTCCTTTAACGCTTGGTTACCCCAATAGGTTGTCGCCGCCATGGGCAATCCAAAATCCACTATGTCGACGGCGGTCCATGCCGCAGGCCTGCCGCCTACGGTGGGAAAATTCGTACCTCGCAGCAACTCTAAGAATCGGACGCTCTGCTAAGGATACGGGCGCCGGAGAGATATCAGAATGATGAGAATGTCGCCGGGCAGTTCTGCCTAAGCGATTCAACGGACCAAATGGACCAAGACGATACGAACGGTCTGTCCATTTACGAAGACAGCTGGAAGACCGCTCCGCGGTGCGATTATCAGAGTTTGGCCGAAAAAGGATAAGAAGAAGGATGATAGGAGGTCATTCGTTGGACAACTCAACAGATGTCCCGCCAATTTCACATCGAGATTCACCATCCATAGTATTCGCTTTCCCTATTGCCGCAGTTGCCCGATTTTCGCAGCATGTAGAGGTCCGAATGACTACCCTTAATATTTATCTCTTTGGAAATGTCCAGATAAATCACAATGGGCTATCGTCCCCCTTGCGGTTGTCCCACGGGCTGAAAGCCCTTTTTGGATACCTGGTGCTTCACCGCAACCGCAGTCTCTCTCGGGAGGTGCTGGCGGGCCTCTTCTGGGGTGAAAGCGGAGAAGCAAAGGCGCGGAGCTGCCTTAGCACAGCAATCTGGCGCCTCCGGTCCCTTCTCGAGCCAGACGGCGTGGCCCGCGGTACCTACCTGGTGACTATTTATCCCGAGGAAATAAGCTTCAATCGGGAGAGTGACTACTGGCTAGACGTTGAGGCTTTTGAAAGTGCCTTCAACGTCTCAACCGTAGCTTTGGATGAGTCTCAGCCCTACAGCCGTATCAATGAAATCGAAACCGCCATACGGCTCTACGGCAGCGACCTGATGGAAGGATTTTACGACGATTGGGTCCTGGTTCAGCGGGAGCGATTCCGGTCCTATTACCTGACGGGCCTGCTTCGCCTGATGCGGTACTCGGAAGAGCAGGGCGCCCTGGAGCAAGGGATTTCCTATGCCAAAAAGATCCTTGAGGTCGAGCCTCTTCGTGAGGATGTCCACAGGGACCTAATGCGTCTTTATCTAGCAGATGGTCGACGGGCCCTTGCGCGACGTCAATACAAAGTCTGCGAAAACCTGCTTGAATCCGAACTTGGCGTTCCCCCCATGGAAGAGACCCAGTCCTTGTATGGGTTCTTGGCAACCGGCGGCGATTCGTTGACTGCGGGGTCCGCGGATTCCGGGAAAACCAGGCCGTTACATCAGACGGTGCACAAATTGGAGACGGCGATGCGAAAACTCGACGAGGCAAAATCTCAACTCAAGCAGGCCGTCCGTGCCTTGGAGGGTCGGAATCAAGACCCATCCACATGATATTCCCTATTAAAAAGCTGATGTGACGCCTTGGTGACAGAGGCGTGACATTACGGTGAATTCCAGATGATAAGTTGGCGCTGCCGATACGACAGCGCCAACTTTTTATTTGGTGGCAAATTCGGGAATCCGCGAATGCTATGCCTGAAGGGCCGAAGGAAAATTTCCGCCACACCATGCCAGGTGTGATGAGCTTTTACCGAGATATTTTCGTCGTGAGGCTCTGGAACGAGTCCCGCGGGCGAGGTGGAAAAGGCCGGGAGATTCGCGGTGTGGTGGAGCACGTCGGCACAGGGAAAAAGCGCTATGTGAACCATCTGGACCAGGTAGGTGAATTCATCGGCGGCTACATCGAGGGTGAGCAGCCCCTTAATGAATCGAACACCCCGAACGGATGGCGGCGAATCAAGAGGTGGCTCAATTTCTGGCGGTCCAGGTTGCCGCCGCGATCAGATTTAAAGTAGGGAACCCGAATCCAACACCCCGAACAAGAACCGGAGACGTGGAGAGGCCAAGATTAGGTGAGCGATTACCGGATACTCCAAGACATCAGTCTGCACATACGCGGACTATTATTCGACGGCCTAGCCGGTGACGATGAAGTGGGTGGTTCATTCACTTCAGAGAACAATATTTCATTGGCTTCTCCCGCCGATTTGGCCGATGGCAACTCCGATGTGCTGGTTTCATTGTATCTCTACCAAGTGCTGCCCAATGCTCATATGAACAATCAAAATTTGATCCCCATCGGGAATGATCAGCAGCAATATCCCCCGGTCAGTTTGGACCTCTCCTATCTATTGACCCCGATGGGCGCCTCGCCAGAAGAAGACTTGGTGATACTGGGCCACTCAGTGCAGATATTGGCTGCCAATTCCATCGTACGGGCGAACTTCTTGGATTCCGATTTTAGGACAAGCCGCCCCGAGATCCGGATCACCGCCAATCCCGTGAACCTGGAAGAGCTAACGCGGATCTGGAGTGCATTCAATGAGCCCTACCGCCTTTCTGTCTGCTACCAAGTGCAGGCCGTTGCTGTCGACAGCTCGCGGACTCCGCTGGAAGAACGGGCTGTGTTGGAAAGTCTGATCGATGTGCATCAAACAACGTCCGATCTAGGAGCCCGGTAATGACCGTCCGCAGCGCAACCCTGGTCATGCAGGTGCTTGTATCTGGGACCGTGATCGACGGTCTCACCGGAGTTGCGCCGCTGGGAGAGTTGATGCTTGAATTAATCGACCAGATTACGGGTGAACCGGTCCCTCTGAGCCAAAAGGTTCAGAAGGACGGCCGGTTCGCTTTTTTTGGTGCGCCACGGAGCACGTTCACTCTTTTGGCCAGCGAAGAATTCCGGCTCCGGGTAGTGGCGTCCGCGGACAATTACCAGGAGGCTTCTGTCGATTTCAGCTTCGGTCCGGCTGCCGGGCAACCGGCCGAGGTTGAAGTTCCCATGACGGCGGTCGGAATCGAAGATCCGACGATAACCCTCTTCAACGGAGGTGGGCTGCCCAAATCTGGAATCGAATTAGTCCTGGTCCGGAACCAGGTGGCGTTGACCGGGAAGGTCCACCGGTCCGGCGAACGATCCGAGGGTATCGACGCCGCCAGTGTGGAAGTGCTGACTAGTTCCGAAACCGTGGCCGACGCGGACGGAAACTTCGAGATGCCCCAACCGCTTCCGTTGGCCCTGTCCGTCGAAATATCGGCCGAAGCGCCAGGATTCGAGTCGGCCAGAGTCACTTATGAGCCGGACTATTCCAAGCCCATCAACTACCTGACGATCGCATTGAGACCAACCCCATAAAACCAGGAAACTGGAGGATAGAACGATGCCCGAGTACTTACATCCCGGCGTATACATCGAGGAACAACCTGCTCCCCAGACCATTGAAGGGGTCAGCACTAGCACTGCTGGTCTCGTCGGAGCTTCTAAAAAAGGTCCCAGCACCGGTTTGCCCCAATTGGTGACGAGCTTCTCGGATTTTATCCGGAAGTACGGAGATTATTTGGACGCCAAAACGTGGGGCGACAATCGATTCTTGGCCTACGCCGTAGACGGGTTTTTCAATAACGGCGGACAACGGGCTTACATCGTCCGCGTGGTTGGTGATAACGCTACGGCGTCATCCATCACTCTGAACGACGGCTACGTCACCCGTTTGGCCGAAGACACGGCTGACGACCAAACTGCCCGAGACTCTGTGAAATTGGTTTCTCTGCTGGGCGTAAGCGTTGGCACGTTTCTGACATTTAGAGAAGACATTGCCGGAAACGCCGAGACCAAACGCCGCCAGGTCACGGCGTATGCCAGCCAGACCAAAGTTGTGACCTTGGCCTCCACTCTAGACCTCAGGTTCACTATGGCCGGTTGTAAGGTGTCCTTGAGCGGGAGCCCTAACATTGCACTCCCCAGCGCCGGTGATGCCAGCTTGAAGATTGACGCATCCAGTGAAGGCGTTTGGGGTGACTCCATCGAAGTTAGCGTCGCGACCATGCATGGAGCCGTTGCGCTCACCCAAAATTCGGGTGTTGAAACGACTTTAGCATCAACCGCTCTTGCCTTCGCAGCCAATGGGCCCGCGGACACCGCCGAGACCATCGACTTGACCGCCGAAAGTTGGGACGCCCTGGTAGACGACGATCAAGTAACGTTCAACGACGGCGCAAACGATTCGGAGACAGTGACCATCACTAAGGATGCCACTCCGGCGATTACATGGGATGGCGGGCTGACCAACGACTACAGCGGCGCAGGAAGCACCATCGTCCAGATCACCGGAGTGATCCGGGAGGCGGCGAACAATCCCACCGTTTTCGTGTCAGACACTGCTAGCATCAGGGACGGAGATCTGGCCCGGCTGACCAAAGATGATGTCGCCCAGTTGGTAAAAATTGACTCCGTTGACACCGGCGCCGGCTCGGTGACGCTGGATACCGCCACGTTTGCCATAGAGAAGGCGTATGACGCAGGAGACGGTTTGTCCCTGGCAACGGCCGGTAGCAGCGATTCCACCGGTCTCCGGATGCAGTCCACCAGCAATTTCTACGCCGCCGCGGTCATCGAGATCGACGATGGGACTACCAAGACCTATCACACAGTTTCCTCCATCGACGGAACACAGATAACGCTATCGTCGAATCTAGACCGCGACGTCCCAAGCGGCACCACCGTGCGGGTCATCGAGTTCGCGATCATCGTGAGCGACGGTGTCACCAGCGAATCCTTCGAGGGATTGTCGCTGGATTCCGATGCGCCCCGGTTCGTCGAGGACGTGGTCAACTTGCGGTCAAAGTTAATTGCGGTCACGTCTCAAGAATCCACTGAGACGCCGCCGTTCAACTTGCCTCGGACGGAAGACGGCGCCGTGGTCACCCTTGCGGGAGGCGCCGATGGCGATGCTCCAACGGTTGACCATTACCTAGGCCAAGACAACGGTCCATCTCAACGAACCGGTATAAAAGCCCTGGCCGACATCGATGGAGTGAGCATATTGGCCGCCCCCGGAATAAGCGACGCAAGTGTGCATGCCGAATTGGTTGGCCAGTGTGCGCTGCTGAAAGACCGGTTTGCGGTGTTGGATTCAGCGAGGGGTTCCGTGATGGGCAGCGGCCAATCCAATGACATTGAGGTCCAGCGCAGCAACATTGACAGCTTGTACGGCGCGATCTACTACCCCTGGATGCGGATCCGGGACCCCCTTGCTCCCTTGGAACCGGAGGGGCGGTTGGTCCCGCCCAGCGGCCACATGATCGGGATCTACGCACGCACTGACCGGGACCGCGGTGTCCACAAAGCGCCGGCCAATGTTCCCATACGGGGGATCACCGGGCTGGAATTCAAGCTCAGCGATCGTGAGCAGGACATCCTTAACCCCAAAAACATTAACGTTCTACGTGACTTCCGGGACAGTAACCGCGGGATACGTGTGTGGGGCGCCCGGTGCACAACTTCAGACAGCGCGTGGCGGTACATTCCCGTCCGCCGGCTGTTCATCTACGTTGAGGAGTCTCTGGAGGAGGGACTGCAATGGGTGGTCTTTGAGCCCAACGGCCAGATGCTGTGGGCCCGGGTCCGGCGCACCATCAACGGCTTCTTGAAAAACCTATGGCTGAACGGCGCTTTGGCCGGGGTGACCGAGGACGAAGCCTTCTTCGTGCGGTGCGGTTTCCCAACCACTATGAGTGAAGACGATCTGGACAACGGGCGTCTGATCGTGTTGGTTGGCATCGCCACTCTAAAACCAGCGGAGTTCGTAATAATCCGCATCTCGCAAAAGACTTTGGATTCCAGCAGCTAGGAACAGCCGATCTAAATAATTAGATTCCGAGCGCTTTCACGGAGGTGATAAATGGTTCAGCAAAGAAATGACCCTTATGCTCAGTTTAACTTCATCGTGGAGTTGGATGGAATCGATGTCGCAGGATTCACTGAAATTGGCGGTATCGCCGCCGAGTCGGACATCATTGAATATCGAGAAGGAGCCGACCAGCCAACCGCTCGCAAGCTGCCGGGCCTCTTAACCTATTCCAACATTACCTTGAAGAAAGGGTATACCACCAACACAGAGCTTTGGGACTGGCGGAAGACCACTTTGGACGGCATGACCGAACGCAAAGGTGGCGCCATCATCCTTTTGGACGAAGCGCGCCAACCGGTGCTCCGCTGGAACTTCGTAAATGGCTGGGTCTCCAAATATGAAGGTCCAGCCCTGAGCTCCACAACCAATGAGGCGGCCATAGAGGCCATCGAGATCAGCCACGAAGGCGTCGAGTTGGAAGTCTAGGTTGAATCGGTAGAACGATGACGACCTATCTGACACCGGGAGTTTACTTCGAGCGGTCCACTCAAACGCCGCCCTTGTCGGCCCAGCGAACACACGCTGCGGGTTTCGTTGGTTTGGCTGAGCGAGGCCCCCTGCACGACCCGCAGCGCCTGACCGACTGGCGTCAATTCCAGCGGGTGTTCGGCGGTTTCTTGACTTACGCAAATCTCGCTTACTCTGTTCGGGCGTTCTTCGAGAATGGCGGCACGGTTTGTTGGGTCGTGCGCGTGGCTGACGTTGATGCAGCGGTCGCTGCCAGCGCCGACATACCCGATGGCGACGTAAGCACGGCCTACCACATCACCGCGGTAAATCCCGGGAAATGGGGTAACCATTTGTCGGTTTCGGTACAGGCGGTCAGTTTGGCTGCAACCCAGCACACTCACATCGATGGTCTGGTGGACACGTTGCTGTCCGTCGACAGCATCGCTGGGTTTCAGTCCAACAGCCGGGTCCGTCTCACCCAACAAGGAGGGCCGGACGAACCGGTGATCGCCAGTATCGTGAAGGTCGACCCGGTCCTGAAATTGCTGGAATTAAGTGAGCCATTGACCGGTAAAGGCTTCGTCCAATCCAGCGACGCCAACTCCATCGGTGTCGAGTCTCTTGAATTCACCCTCTTGGTGGAGGAAGACGGCCAGGTTGTGGAGAGGTTTGCTGGACTCTCTCCGGAACCTGAGCACACCCTTTTTGCGCCGGGTCAGGTAAACGGTGTTTCACATTTCATCAAGATGGAGGTAGGGGACGGAGACGGACTCCCCAAATTTCCGTTGCGTGGACTGCCCTTGGAGTCTGGGGTAGATGGCTTGCGAAATCTGAACATTTTCGACCATATCGGCAGCGCCAGTTCCGCGCCAGAGACCAAGTCCGGTTTGGCGGCGCTGAGAGCCGTGGACGAGGTAGGTCTATTGTCCATGCCCGATCTCATGGCCCAACCTCAAGAACCTGTGGCGCCGGTGCGGTCTCCCGTTGGACGGGTCGACGAATGCGCCTTGGATGCCCGGCTGGGCCGGAGCACGCTTGAAGGGATAGTGACCGACGCCGTAACCGGACAGGACCTGGAAGGCGTTCGTATCGAAGCAAGCGACGGTCTGGACATCCACTCAGACATCTCCGATGGGAATGGCTCGTTTAATCTCTCAAGCTTGTACGAAGGCGAGATCGAGTTATTGTTCACCCTGGACGGCTACGACAACCGCATCATCAGAATCTCCTCGATGGAATCGCTGAACGTTACGCTTGACCCAACGGACCAACCGCCAGTCTTCAGCGAAGTGGATATATTTTACGCTCAGGATGAAATGGTCCGGCAATGCCGGGAACTTCGGGACCGATTCGCAATAATCGATCCTCCTCGCGCGCCCGGCGGCGGGACCTTGAGTGTCAGCGGCCTCCAGTCCTGGCGCGCCCGATTCGATACGCCTTTCGCCGCCCTGTACTACCCCTGGCTGATTGTCCGCGACCCATTGAATCTCAGCGCCGTGGGCGGAAGGGAAGTACCGCCTTCTGGCCATGTGGCCGGAATTTTTGCCGCCACCGACTTGGCTGAAGGGGTGTGGCGTCCACCGGCAAATCGAGTCCTTTCCTTTGTGGAAAACGTGGCCACACAGGTCGATGACGTATTGCACGGTGTGCTTAATCCATTAGGTATCAATGCGATTAGAAGCTTTCCAGGGCGGGGCATTCGGATCTATGGGGCCCGCACCATGAGCAGCGACACCGCCTGGCGGTTCGTCAATGTACGGCGGCTCATGAACATGCTGGAGGAGGCGTTTCGCGACGGCTTGCGATGGGCAGTGTTCGAGCCCAATAGTACGGAGCTTAGGCTAAATATAAAGATGGCCCTCACCAACTTTCTGGACGGCCTATGGCGCAAGGGAGCCTTCGCCGGAGGATCTGCCGGCGGGGCGTACACCGTCCGCTGTGACATCACGACAACCCCGCCTGAGGTTGAAGCGTTGGGCCAGGTGATCGCCGAGGTTAGCGTCGCGCCTACAGTGCCTTACGAGTTCATCATTTTGAGACTGGGGTTCACTGCCGACGAGTTACAGGTCTCGGAGGTGTAATACGGTTAGTTTACGAATCGATCCGGTACCGGCTTTCAATTTTTTGGTGCAGTTGCTGGACAGCGGCAGCATCTTGCCGCTCAGCGTGGCCAGTTTCAGCGAATGCAGCGGAATCGAATCGACTATGGAGATTGAGGAATACCGGGAGGGCGGGGTCAACGATCGAGTGCACATATTTCCTTCCCGGTTCACCTTCTCCAACATAATTCTTAAAAGGGGCGTCTCTCTGGACCCGCAGCTCCGGATGTGGCACCGGGCCCTATTGGACGGAAAACCCGACAGAAGGGACGGACTAATCATCGTACAGAATGAATTCAAACTGCCGGTGGCGGCATGGAAATTCGACCGGGGGCTGGCCGTGAAATACACCGGCCCCGATTTAAACGCAACTGAGAGTGGGTCGAGTATCGAAACGCTGGAGATCGCACACGAGCGGCTGGAAAATTTTGATCTTGGCGCGCTTCTATTCTGACCGGAATCGCTTGAGGGGGGTCATCTGATTATGGCGGCAGACGTACGCATCAACGAGGTCGACACGGCGTTGACGGCAACGGATGTATCGGACTTGCTTTCTCAAAAAGCTATGGACCGCATCGTCAATGCAGTGCTCGTTCGCGTATTTGAAAAACTACAGATTGAAGGCGAGGCCAAACGCGAACGCAATTTCGGCACACCGTTGCGGCAGGGTGCCGGACAGGGAATGTAGCAACTATGGTCATGGGCGAAGCATATATCAAGGCCTACGTGGAGCGGCTGGACGCCAACGGCAACGTTGCCGAGAAGATGGACGTCCAGTTCAACCCCACGGAATTCAGCATGACCAAGGCGGCTCAGACCGCTGAGATAGCCATTCCAGGCATCGATAGCCCCATTCTTCAATTTATACGCGGCCAGGCCGAGACCATAACCCTGGAGTTGTTCTTCGATTCCACTGAAGACGGGACAGCATCGGGAGCCAAAGCGGTCACCGAGCGGACCAATAAATTCTATTCACTGGTGAAGATGTCCGGCGAGGACCATGCGCCGCCACGCTGCCGCTTCGGCTGGGGCGACGAATTTCCCGGTCTGATCAACGAGTCGGGCCAAGTCGGCGGGACCAGAAAAGTTTTTGATTGCATAGTTGAGACCGTTGAGCAGCGGTTCACCATGTTCTCTCCCGACGGCATACCTCTAAGGGCGACTCTAACTCTGTCGCTCAAAGAGTACAAATCTCTGGAGACCCAACTTCAACAACTCAACCTCCAGTCGTCGGACCACACCCGGATTCATACGGTACAAAGGGGAGAAACCCTCCCCCAGATCGCCTATCAGGCCTACCGGGACCCGGGTCTTTGGCCGGTTATCGCCGAGGCCAACAGCATCATTTTCCCCCGGGAATTGGAAGCCGGCACCGTGCTTGAATTACCGCCGGTGCGGTCCTAAAAGAGGCGGATGAAATATGGCCGATCAGCCGGTAGCCATATACACCAAATACGATTTTTACGTCCCAGCCTTTGAAGTGAAGATTGGAGGACAGACGCTGGGCGATGATGTCGTTCGCGACGTGCTATCGGTCACCTACACCGACAGTTTGGACGCGATGGATTCCTTTGAGATGACCATTAACAACTGGGATGCCGAGGCCCGAGATTTCAAATATGTAGATTGCGACATCTTCGATCCCGGCAAGGACGTGGAGTTATACATGGGTTACCTGGACCGGGGCGGTATGACGCTTATGCTCCGAGGCCAGATCGTCTCCCTCAGCCCCGACTTTCCGGCCGGCGGTCAGCCCACCCTCCAGGTTCGGGCGCTCAACGAGCTTTACAAACTGCACTTCAAGCAGAAAACGATGGCATTCGAGAAAAAGAAGGACTCGGAGATCGCCCAGGCGGTGTTGGACAGCATCATGCAAGACCAAAGCGGCCGCTCAAGCCTGAAATTGGAGCTCGTGACCAGTTCCGCCAATAGCTCGATCGAGCAACCGCACAACTACATCCTGATCAACAACGAATACCCGATTATCTTTCTGATGGAGCGGGCCCGCCATAACGGGTACGACATCTATATCGAAGAGGAGGACCAGAACGGCCAGACAACGTCCAAGCTCCATTTCCACCCGCCCGATCTGGGTATAGCCGCTACTTACGAGTTGACGTGGGGGCAGTCCTTAATCAACTTCAAACCGACGCTGAAAACGAGAAGCCAAGTGGCCACCGTCAAAGTGAGGGGCTGGGACCCTCTAAAGAAGAAAGAGATCACCGTCGAAGCATCTTGGGACGACTTGGATTTCAAGGGCCTGCCCAATGTGGCCGATATGTCGAAGATCCATTCGGCGCTGGCGGGATCGGAAGAGGTAGTGGCCGACGAGCCAATCGAGAACGACCAGGAAGCCAAGCAGAAAGCCAAGGACCACCTGTCGCGTATGGCCAAAGACTTGGTCACTGGGTCCGGAAGCACCGTTGGCGTGCCGGAGTTGCGGGCAGGCCGCCCGGTGTTTATCAAGGGACTGGGCGAACGGTTCAGCGGAAGGTACATGATTACCAAGAGCGTCCACAGCTTGGGTGACGGTGGATACACCACGCAGTTTGATGCCCGCATGGAGGAGCTTAAGTGAACAATTCCGGCGGCGTGGTCACAGGCATCGTGAAAGAACTAAAGGACCCCGACAAGATGGGCCGGATAAAGGTCACGTTTAAGTGGATGTCCGAGGAGGAGACGTTAAGCAATTGGGCCCGGATCGCCGTGCCGATGGCTGGTGGCTCACGGGGGACTCAATTCATGCCTGAGGAAGGTGACGAAGTCTTACTGGCGTTTGAGCATGGCAGCCAACGCTTCCCTTACATCATCGGGTTCCTTTGGAACGGAGAGGACAAACAGCCCCGCGAGGAAAAACTGTCGGTGCGAACGATTCAAACGGTCAGCGGACATTACCTGGAGTTCGACGATACCGACAAAGAAGAAAAGATTTCGCTCAAGTTCAAAGGCGAGACTCCCAGCATCGTTATAGATGAAAAAACCGTCAACATCGTGACCACCGACGGGCATCTAGTTAGCGTGGATGACGAAAACAAGAACATTTCCCTCAAATTTGGCGGCGAGAGTCCCAGCATCGTCATGGAAGAAGGGAAGATCACCCTCAAAGTTGGCGAGGATTCTAGCATCGTCATGGAAGAAAAGACCATCAAGATTGAGGCTGATGGGAGCTCGATCGAGTTAACCGGCGACGCCATAACCGTGAGCAGCACAAAAATCGACCTAAATCCCTAGCTATTTTGGAACAATAGACAAGTGAATTAAACGTGCAAATCGAAGTCGAAGAGGGATTTCCCTATCCAAACTTCTTCGTGATCTCCGGGCGGGCTTCCGGCGGCGGAGTGGAAAAGGTGGGCGTGTTCATAGTGAAACAAACGGTACAACTAGACGGCTCCATTGGAGAGCAGCAGGAAATCTTGATGGCCGACACCACGTTCGAGCCAGAAGCGCCGGCCGACGGCGAAGACGGCTTTCATGTGGACAACCTCGCCATACGGATCGAATCCGACATCGTGCCCTCCAAGCCGGGTCTGGACCTGGCCGCGGTCCGCGACGAATTTAATTTTGGAGGATTCGGCCAGATACGCATCGACCGGGGGGCAGGATTCCTGCCCGACCCGCCGTTGAACCTGGACTATGGTTGGCGCACTCGACTGAGTGGTGCGAGGAAATTAGAGGCGGGCAACGCTTTGGACTTCAGGCCCGATCTTGACGACCCAAGCAAATTGCCCGATGGGTTTAATAACACATTTTTCAACGGCAGTAATCTAACGGGCGACGCCAGCCTGGCCGCTCATCTGACGGAAGGAGAAAAAGTGGAATTTAACGGCCCGGCCGGCGTCGTGCGGGTGACAATACCTCCGAGACCAACGCTCGCCGTGAAAATCGGTGACATTATTGCCAACCCGCCGGTAGTTATGGAGGAAGGCGCCGATACGGTGGTGTATGACGTTCCCGCCGGTCATTTCCTGATCACGTGGCGGGCGACGTTTCCCTGGGAAGACCGCCTTGAAGAAGCCGTATTGGAGGTCTCGTAATCATGGGCATGCCCATAACAACCGACGATAGCGGAATCTGTTTCGCCTTTCCGAACGTCTGTTTGACCCCAACCCCGTCCGGCGACGTGCCCATCCCCTATCCGAGCATCGGGCAATTGTCCGATGCCAAAGACACGTCGGAGGACGTTCTAGCTGGCGGCGCGAAGGTTGTCACCACCGCCAGCATAATTGAAAACACCTCTGGTGACGAGGCCGGAACATCCGGCGGCGTCAAATCGGGAACGAACGGCAAAGAGGTGACTTTCCCACAAGGATCCAGCTCGGTGTTTGCGAATAGCAATGCTGTGATTAGGATGTTCGATACCACGGAGCAGAATAGCACCAATGCGGTGGGTACGGTTTTGGGTGGCAACCCGACCGTGTTGGTTGGGGGCTAGATGGTCGGCAGCAGCATTCTGGGCACCGGTTGGAAATTCCCGTTACGGGTCAACGGACGCGGCGGTTTCTCCATGTCTTGGGGAGAGCAAGACGTTGCGGAGGCTATCTGGATAGTCCTTTCCACCTCCAAGGGAGAGCGGATCATGCTGCCCGAGTTTGGCTGCGGGATACATGACTACGTCTTCGCGCCCAACAACGCCAACACACGGGGAGCCATAGGGCATCAGGTCCAACAAGCCCTGGTCCGGTGGGAGCCTCGCATAGATCTGGCTGACGTTCGAGTAGAGGACGATCCCGGCCAACCCAACCTATTGTTGGTCCACGTGGACTACCGTATCCGGTCCAACAATGCATACCACAACCTGGTCTACCCCTTCTTTCTCCAAGAAGGGGTAACCGGCGGATAGAAGGTCAACGAAATGCCGCTGCAACCACCGAAACTTGACGATCGGGACTTTAAGAGCCTCTTTGAGGAGGTCCGGTCGCGCATACCCCGGTACCTGCCGGAATGGACCGACTGGAATGAGAGCGACCCCGGCATCACTCTGCTTCAGTTACAAGCCTGGCTATCTGAAACCATCCTATACCGCTTGAACAAATTGCCGGAGCTTAACTACCTGAAGTTTCTTCAGTTGCTGGGGATCGAGCAAACGCCGGCCAAACCGGCTCAGGCGGACCTTACCTTCATTTTGAAGGAAGATTTGGAAACTGATGCCAATATAGCCGATGTATTGATACCTAAGGGCACCGTGGTAGGCTCGTCGGCCCGCGATCTACCGCAACCCGTGAATTTCGAAACAGAGCGGACTCTTCGCGCAATCACCGCGCGTTTGGAGTTGGTACTGACGCACGACGGCACAGATGACGACGAAGCCGTGAAGGACATCACCCAAGACAATAATAATTCCGGCCGCAGTTTTGCACCGTTCGGGACCCCCGCGACCACCGGCGCTTCAATGATCCTAGCCTTCAAATCCAAACAGCCATTCCCCAGGAAGGAAGTCGGCCTGCAGATCTATCTGACTGAGAAAGGGCAAGACCTCTTGGACGCTCCGGCAATCTCGGATTGCGGTCCCAGCGTTGAATCGGTCGGCGGTCCTCAATTGGCCTGGGAATGGTGGGACGGCCAGGCATGGGACAGTCTAAACGTCAAAGAAACCGACGACGGCACCCGCGCTTTAAGCCGGAACGGCCAAGTGTATTTCCAGGTGCCGGGACAGATACCCCAGACCAAGTACAGCAGCCTGGGTCTGCCCCTCTTTCAAGAAGATGAGGATGACCCGCCGCTTTATTACTGGATGCGTGTCAGATTCGTAGGCGGAGATTATGTAACCGGTCCCGATATTGACCGCGTGGTTACCAACACGGTACAAGCCGCGGCAGCATTAACGGCCCGGGATGAAGTCGTAGGATCTAGTAGCGGAACGCCCAATCAGATCATGACCCTCCGCTACAGCCCGGTCTTGGCGGACCCACCGTTGGAATTGGAAGTCGATGAGGGCCAAGGCCCGAAGCCCTGGGAATTGACCTCTGATTTCCATGCGTCCGGCCCTCAAGATGAACATTTCATCCTGAACCGATCTTCAGGAGAAATAATTTTCGGAGATGGCCTGCACGGCCGAATTCCGTTGGCCGGACAGGCCAATGTTGTGGCCCGGTCTTACCGCTACGGCGGCGGCCGGACCGGAAACGTAGGGCAGGAAACCGTGACCGACATGGTCACTTCCAATCCCGACGTGGAAGAGGTGACAAATTACCGCCCGGCCATCGGCGGAGAGGATGAGGAGCCTCTGGAATCGACCAAAGTCACCGGACCAAGGGAACTATTCAAAACCCGGGACCGGGCGGTGACACTGGAGGACTTTGCGGAGTTGGCCATGGCTACCCCGGGCGCCTTGGTGGCCCGTGCCGCCGCCCATGCATCGCAGGACTCCGGAGACGGCTCCAGTATCATCAACGTGGTCATTGTGCCCCAAAGTAGGGATTCTAGGCCCGTGCCCAGTGCGGGCAGCCGTGAACTGGTCTGCCGGTATTTGGACCAACGGCGGCTCATCACATCCCAGGTCCGTGTGATGGGTCCGCTCTACCACGACCTTTCGGTTTTGATCAACGTGCGGACCAAGGACGACGCCGACCTGTTGGAGGTGAAGGAGGCAATCTCAGACCGGCTGGCCAAATATTTCCATCCCCTGGAGGGCGGCCTGGACCGGCAAGGCTGGCAATTTGGCAGAAATGTGTATTACTCAGAGGTCTTACATGAAGTCATGTCGGTGGAAGGCGTCCTTTTGGTGGAGAATTTGGAGCTGCTGAAGCTGCTGCCCCGGACTGACATCGACACCCGCCCTTACTTCGAGGTCGATGAATCCCTCCTTGGAGCCCAAGATGATCTGATTCAAGCTGAGATCAACAAGTTCCCAGACATGGCGGAGGGATGCGTCCCGGAGGCGCGGACGATCACCGTCAGCGCAGTTGAAATAGGACGGGAAGGTGAGGAAGATGCCACTGAATTGCGTACCTACGTGGTGGCGGCCTATTCCTGCTGTGACATGCCGGTGGAAGACGGCGCCCTCCTGGCTTTGGTGCAACCCCTGGACCTAACCGTGAACTACCTGCGTGGAGGGCCGTGATGACGACTGTCCTCCAACGATTGGTAAAACCCTATGACCTGCTCCTGGACGACACGGCCGGCTGGCGGGCCTTGGAAATGGACGAAATTTCCACCCACGATGGCCGTCTGTCGCTGAATCCGCTCGAGTCGCTCACTCCCAAAATGTCCGAGCCCAACGGGACATTTGGCGGGCATTCTCTGCCAAGGGGCGTAGCGATTTGGGGAGATGACATCATCATGTCGGACCCGGTCCGACACCTCATTTTGCGTTGGAGATATTGCGACGGGGAACCTTGGCCTCTGGCAACTTTAGGCGGATACGAGGTCAACGAAGAAGGGGATTATGTCCCGACCGGCGAGGCGCCTCGTTCGTTGGACACGCCGTTGGGCATCACGATCAACTTGCGAAACGACCTGGTGATCGCCGATTCAGGAAACAACCGGGTGATCGTGCTCACTTTGCCCGGTCTGGCCATTAGGCGCGTCGTCGGCCCGCTAAAGTCACCGGTCCCTGAGGAAGGCGGCGGCGCAGGTCCAGTGGATTCGGAGGCGGCCGATTGGGTACCCGTGGATGTTTCGACCGGGCCGACGGGCGCGCTATACGTGGCTGACGCCAACGGGTTCATTTGGAAACTGGACTCTCAGGGCAGACCGGAACTGTCTTATGTTGGGCGGCTGCCAGACGGCTGGATTCCCCGGCGTGTTTTGGTGGATGCCGAATCCCGGGCCTACGTGGTTTGCGATGGAATCGACGGCCCGGAGGACATCGTAATCCTGGACCGCCGCGGCCGATTGATGCCCCAGATCGGACAACTTCAAGGGGAGGTTGACCGATGGCTGGAACTCCACATTCCCGACATCATGACAAATGCCCGCGAGGGCGGCTCTCTTGAGGAGGAAGCCGAGGCACGCGCCAGTCTTCTGCCCCGGGAATTGAGCGAGCTTATTGACCTCGAGCTTGCCGCCACCGCAAAGCTCATCGAGGAAGAGGCTTTGGCGCAGATCCGGAGCGGTTCCGAGTCAACCAGGCTTCAGCTTGAAACGGAGATTTGGCAGAGCCAGCGAAATGAAGTCTACGACTCAATCCTAACCGGCGCATACCACGGCCTTCTTCCCGAATTCATCGCCTCAGTATTGCCTGAATCACGGCTGGTCCTTGATGGAGATCAGATAAATCTGAGGTGGGCGGACGACTGCCCAACAACCGCCGAACCGATGAAAACCGGTTTGGCAATTGATTCCGACGGTCGATTGGAGCTGGGCGGCGATTCTTCTGGCCCATATCTGATACACCGGCCACCTGTCGCCCAATACCAGACCAGCGGCCTGTTTCGGACCGAAGCCTTAGACAGCGGGCGGTTGGGTAATACCTGGCATCGAGTTGTCATGGAAATGGATGCCCCGGAGCGGACCTCCGTGCGCCTCTTCAGTTTTACCAGTGACGTCCTTAGGCCGGACGTCTCTCCCAAAGGTTCTGAAGATGAGCCGTTGCCAACCGAGGGGTGGATGAGCGCTCCGGATAATTCCGAGGAATGGCTGGTCCAGTCCGGTCCTGGGCGCTATCTGTATCTGGCGGTGGCCCTCAACGGTCCCGGAGACCGGACTCCTTACATAGACCGCATCTTTACCTACGCCCACCGTGAATCATCGTTGAAATACCTCCCGGCAGCCTATCACGCCGATGAAAGTGGCCGCGATGTATTGGACCGGCTGCTGTCCTTAACCGATACCGTCTTCGGTGAGATCGAGAGCGAGATAGAGGTGTTCCCATCCCGCCTAGATGTTGGCGGCGCCCCGGCCGATTTTTTGCCTTGGCTCGCCTCATGGTTCGACCTGACTTTGGAAAAGAGCTGGACCGAGGACCAGAGGCGCAAGGCGATAAAAAACATCGTTACCCTCTACCGGTGGCGTGGGACGATCTACGGCCTGCGTATGTTGCTTCAGCTACATTGCAGGCTTGAGGAACCAATGCCGCAGGTCGTAGAGCACTTTCGCGGCGAAAACCTGGGCGTTGATCAATCCGAGGGCCAGGCCGTGTCCGCGGCGATGCGGTTGTGGCTGGGACAGCCGTCGGGAGACCCCTCGGTCCACTTCACAGTGGTGCTGCCTGAAAACACGATCGACACTGACGAAAAACGTTACATCGTTCAACGCCTCATTGAGGCCAATAAGCCCGCCCACACGCGCCATAGCCTACGGCCCCTCGTTGCGGGAGTGCGGCTGAGTTCGGAGACCAGTTGCGGAGCAGCGCTGGGCATCGACGCCCGCCTGGGCAGCCCCAAGGATTGGGTCTTGCCCGAAGAAGACGGAACGGATATGCCTCTGATTGGAGGGAACGTACTTCCTTCTAGTCCGAGCCCATCGGCGGCTTTGATTTTAGGGCAGACGCGGTTGAGATCTTCCCGATACGGGATTTCCGCCTGCCATTCCTTCAAGAAACCTTAAGGAGACCGCGAGCTATGACTGTGGATACGAAATTGACAACTGCTAGTTGCGAGCCTTGCGACCTGCACCCGTTTGAGCGGAACCGGTATTTTGACGGGAAATTGCTGGTGACAGCCGATTTCGAGTTGGAACAGACCTACCTCAGGCGCAAAGACAGGTTGCATAGCAGCATGCTTCACGGGGAAGGAGCGGTTTGCGGGCTGAAGATAGAGAGTCACCCCAACAAAGCTTGCGCCCATCGGTTCGTGGTATTGAATCCAGGCCTGGCTCTGGACTGCTGCGGCAACGAGATAGTTGTCGAGGACCGGACAGTCATCGACCTACGCGAAATGATTGAAGAAGGCGTGGGCCTGGAGAACCTGTTAAAGAAAAATGCCGACGGCACCCTGGTCACTACCAACGTCTATATCAGGGCCGCCTACCAGGAATGCGATACCCAATTGGTGCCATCGCTCCTGGACGATTGCCGATGCGACGAATACAACACCGAACACAACCGGGTGGTCGAGGGTTACCGGATCTTCGCCAACGACCAACCTCCGGTTTCTGAAGCAGAGGACCCGCTGAACGCCCGCCTGGAATGGCAGCATACGCTGGCTGTCAGGAAACCAAGCGCCATGGCGGTTGACCGGAATCTCATGAGATTATACGTCGCCGAATGGGATGGAGCGGAAGCTTGGCTGCGTGTGTACGACGCCAGCAACCATCGGCTGCTGGAGCAGGTTTCGGTAGGCGCTCAAGAGCCCACTTCCCTTGCTCGTTCCAATCAAGGGGACTTGGTATTCGTCGCCCAAGCTCCGGCAAGCGACGCCGGTCTAGATGGGCGGATCGCAATCTTCGATCAGAACCGATTAGAAAATGACCCGGAAAATGCCCTTCGTGCGAGTCTTCCTTTGGACCAGGCCACTATTGCACGCCGGTTGGAAGTCTCTCTTTTGGATGACAGCCTCTTCGTGTTGACGGACACCGGCCGTGTACTGCGCTGGCGCAGCGGCCCACTCCGGGAATGGGTCGGAGGCATCTCAGATACGGCGCCCGACCCGGAAACCCAGGACCTGAACGAAGACCTAGGTGGTGACGTCAACCCCAACGATATGACTATCGGCCCCGACGGACGTTGGATGGTCGTGGCCGAGACCGGCGCCGGTAGATTGTTCGCACTTAGCCTTTCCCAGTTCGGCCAAGGCGGTTCCACGAACAACCGTATCAAGGATTTCCCGATGCCGGCCGGCGATCTCCCCGTAGCCGCCGAGTTCAGCTACGACGGCGACTTTCTTTACATCCTATGTGCTGAAAGTCAAAAGCTGTTTCGTGTTTCCATCAGGTTGGCGGATGCGGAGCCGGAGTTGGACTCGTTCATACCCGGCCTTTCCACCGACTCACTCGACCAGGACAGATTCTCGGAACTGATATTGGTCGACGACTTGGACTTGGGTTCGCCCCCCAACGCTCAACCCTTGGACCTGGTTGTGACCCCGAGGGACAATTGGGCCTACATCTTGCGGAGAGAATTCAGTTCGAACGAATCGATCAGAAACCGCGGCGATATTCTCACCGTCAACATCGCTGGAATGAATAATTACAGGGGATCCATCACCGGAGATGAGGCCCAGGCCTTGCGCCGTCAGGCGGTCTCCACCAGCGGCTCTCCGCTGTTTCAGGAATTGGCACTGTTGGGACAACGCCTGTATGTTGCCGGAGAAACGGTGGACGACTTCGGGATTCCGGTGCCACGCGTTGAAGGCAGCGTAAGCATCATCTTCATCAATGAAGGGTCCTGCGACGCATACATCCATGAGACCGTGGAGGGATGTCCGGAGTGCTCAGACTCGGCAAAAGGTGTCGTTATCGCCTCTATCCTAGGCTACGTTCATAACGAGAGCATCTTGGAAGAGGAGGGCGCGACCAATTTCATCGACAACCATACCCACCGGAAGTTGGCGCCCAGCACCAATACGCTCCTCAAAGTCATCCAGTGCATGTTGGACAAGGGCATCAGCGAAGGGATCCCCGGTCCTCGCGGCCCGGTGGGAGTTGAAGGCATCAGAGGACCTGGCGTTGTCGGCCTCGACGTGGAAACTCTGCCTCCCGGTGTCGATGCCACTGGCGAACTGGAGCCCATAACCGCCGACCCAGAGGGCGATCAAACTCTTAAATTGGGGATACCACAAGGGCCCCAAGGAGTGATCGGCGCAACGGGCGACCGCGGGCCTGGAATCGCCGAAGTCTCGGTTACGGCTTTGGATGCCGGACTAGAACCGCTGGCCAATCTGGTTGCCATCGTTGACGATCCCAACGACGACCTACGGCTTGAATTAAGACTGGCGCCGGGGGCGGGCATCACTGCCGTCCAGGCGGTCGCCGGACCTTTGGCAGCCACTCTCGAACCGATTGACCCAACTAACCCTGACGGCGATCAACGTTTGATATTAACTATACCCACCGGAGCAGATGGTGCGGAGGGTAGCCGAGGTCCCGGAGTCACAGATGTATCTCTAACTATTATCGACTCTGAAGACCCAACTGTGGCCACCGCCAACCTGACCGGGATTGCCGGCGGGGATTTCCGATTGGATTTGGAGCTTCCGCGGGGCGCCCAGGGAGAGCCGGGCGACCCGGCCATACTCCAAGAATTCAATCACGTGGTCAACTCAAGTTGGCACCTGGACGAGCTGATCTCCCGGGATAGCTTGGCGAACACAACATTTCAATTGGACGTGGAGTTCCAAAAACCCGTGTTGACCCGCACCCTGCATGAACGCAGCGCATACGTCCTTGCCCGCTGGCTGGACAACGGTTTTGAATGTGAGTGCCGTGTGCCGGTTAAGGTCACGCCCATCTTGGCCGTTACCGCGAAAGAGCGGATGGTGCGATGGCAGGTCGGCAATTGGGATAAGACATCGATACGCACCAGTTTCTCCATGATCGAACCTACGGAGTCGGAGCTGGCCGGCGATGGCGATGCCAAGGCCATCGGCGTGCGGTTGATCCCCGAAGACGACCCCACATGGCGAGTGCTCACTGACAAATTCGATGAGGATGACCTCGACATCAGCCGGTTGACGGTCAGTGTTGTGTTGCGCGGTGACTGGATTATGTATGAGCCGGAGTTGTTCAATTTCACCGGCGTTGACCTTGGAAGCGATTCCAATCCACAGAATGTCTCCGGGGAATTGATCGATGCATTTAAGCAGGCCTCCGAAGGAACTGTATCTCTGAGTGATGAGGCCATTATCACCTTTGACAACGCCAACAAATCATGGCTCGTCCAGAATCTCCCGGGCGGCGATGTCTACATCATTCGGCAAGAAACGGACAACAGCTTCATCGTCAGCGCAGAACCGCGCGCGCTCGACGGGAATAATATCTGGCCCGGTGCACCCAGCCGCCCCAGTGGGAACGGCACTCAGGGAAACGACTGGATCAGCGCATTTCATATTGTCAGGACCCAAGCCAGCGCCGGCAGCCGGACCGTGACCGGGATCACAGCTATAACCGGAGGTTTTACCGGTTTTCCTGATATTCCCTTCGTTTCCGACGGCAGTGTCGGGAGTGCTCCCAGCGGCGGTTTCACGATTAAATTCCGCGACGATATCGCGGTTGATACCGGTGGCTAAGGTCAACTGTCAACGGTTTAATTGGCTGGCGTCAGGTGACCGGCTGGGAGAAACAATTTGGGAAAAGGAATCGGTATATGGTAACAACCACCAGCAGCAATAACGTCCATCTCGGTGAAAATCAGTTGTTGAGGCCCCGGTTTTTCCAGCGCCAGGCGGTCACCGCCCGGGACTTAACCGCCGGCCAAGATTATCTGCACGAGCGGCTCCGCCGCCACAACCGCTTCCTACATGGGTGCGGGGTAGTGTGCGGGCTTGAGGTGTTTTTAGAGCCGCTCTCTGATGCCGTACCCAGCGTGTCGATCACGGCAGGGTATGCACTTTCGCCTTACGGAGACGAGATTTACCTTCCGGAGCCAAAAGTCCTAGTGTTGGATTGCATCGAGGATATCAGCGGAGACTGCTATCAAATTGAGCCATCTTCTTCAGGACAGCGGATCTACGTGGCGGCCAGATTCAAGGAGGAAGAAGCGAAGCCGGTGGCCCCGATACCGGAGCGTTGCAATTTCGTCCTGCCTTGCGAGAATTCACGGTATCGAGCCGGGATTGAGATCAAATGCTTCGATCACCTCCCTCCGTCTTGCCCGCCTTCCCCGGTGAATTGCGACTTTGTCCTAGAAGACCTGGTCCAGGCCCGCAGCACCGCACCCCTGAACGCGGACGACGTCCACGGCATGTTTGCCTGCCCCCCCAGCCCGGAAGGACCTTGGGTGGTCCTGGCCGGAATCGACGTGGACACAGAGGGCGGGATCGCAGTGGACTATGACCCGCGCCGGTTCATCCTTTCGACCCATATCATGACTGAGATGCTTCGATGCCTGTTCAGCACCGCCCCCACCAGATTCCAGCTATATCTCGACCGGGCTGACGAATTCCGGTGGAGATTGTTGGTTGGTTTCAATGAGATCATCGCCGACTCTGGCGAGGGGTTCGTGACCAGAGATGAATGCAACAACGAACTACTTCGTGTCAGAGCGGAAGCGGCCGGCGCAGCCATCGAAGACATCACTGCAGCGGGTGTCGACGCCGACCCCACCCGGAACGACAACCGGTTCCAGGTTTATGTGGACCGGGCGGGCGAATACCGGTGGCGCTTCTTGTTTGGTGAGCGCCAGATAGTATGTGACTCCGGCGAGGGCTACGAAACTCGTAGGGAGTTGGACCGGGACCTCAGACGCGTTCAGACCCTGGCCGCCAGTACCTTCATCGAGGACTTGGCAGGGCATTTCCCGCGAACTCTATAACTCGTCACGCCGGCAACCAACGGACCAAAATCAAATTTCTCCAACTCAACTTCCCTTAGGAGTAACGTCATCAGTGCCGACCTAGAAGTAACTGTGGACCGAATGTTTTGCCGTATCCTGGTGGCGCGACAGACCCAGAATCCTGGCGCCATCCGCGATAGGCTCGGCAGAATCGCCCGAACCAGTCTGGCTTCGTTTTGTAGTGACTCGATGTCCTCGATGAATCTGGAAGATGAGGTCGTTCGCATCAGGCGATTAGAGTTGGACTTGTGGGTCGATATCCGGGCGATGTCAGAGGCCGATATCGCCCGGCGCTGGGGTGGCGCTCTGGCCGCGTCGATCAAGGATACGATGGCGCGCGGCGGGCAGGATAACGTACGGCGTTTTAGTTCGCCTCAGAATTTCGTAACCCGATTCCTCCGGGACTTGTTGGATGGCGCCGCCTGGGACCGTTGGTATTACGATGAATTCCGCCCATTGAAGAGTCTTCAGACCCGGGAGATTGCCGTCCAGTTTCTACTGGCCCGGCCGGGATGGATCGTGCCGGTGTTGGCGGAATTGCAAGCCACCGGTCATGCGGAACGGCTGATTGAGCGAATGACGACGCAAGACCTGAGGCGGCTTTGGACCGCTCTGAAACTGGCTCCGGACGCAGCCCCAGATTATTCCCAAGCGGAGCGGCAATCCGTTCGCCGGTTGGCGGTTATTTGGCCCAAAGTGGCCATGGCCCATCGGTCTGATTCTGAGTCTCGAGCTAAAGACAGGTTCCGCCTGTTGCTGGCGGCTGCCGGGGGCACCGAAGGCGTCAGGCCGGATGAGCCTTTGGCGAAAGCAGTAAAGGCCATGGTAGACGTGGCCGCGGTTGTCCGGATTCACCCCAGCTTTGGGCCGGTGTTGTTGATGGGCAGCGGGCTATATCCGGCGGCCGAACAAGAATTGTCCTCGGGTCCGTTGGCGGATGTGGTCCCGTGGATGGCGAAAGCCACAACTACCGCCGAAGGAAGAAGCTTCGCAGCCGCTGTTGCCGAGGCGGTGGGCGTTGCGTTGCCAATTCCATTTGGCGCCGGTGGCCAGATTCGCCAAACCAGCCCCGACCCCGAATCAGCCGGACTGGTCGACGCCGGTGGCCAGGCTGCCAAAATCAGCCCCGACCCCGAATCAGCCAGACTGGTCGACGCCGGTGGCCAGGCTGCCAAAATCAGCCCCGACCCCGAATCAGCCGGACTGGTCGACTCCGGTGGCCAGGCTGCCAAAATCAGCCCCGACCCCGAATCAGCCGGACTGGTCGACGCCGGTGGCCAGGCTGCCAAAATCAGCCCCGACCCCGAATCGGCCGGACCCGCCGCCGCTTCTGGTCGTGCTCCAGAGTTCGAAAGTCCACCGACCCGGTCGAATGACCGGCCTGCCACCATCGACAAAGTAATTGACGACCCGGTTGTTGAAAGACGCTCTGGCCAAATGCAGGAAATCTGGTCAGCCGGCGCAAACGCGGTACGAACCAGTGCTATAGGCAGCGTCTTTTTGATCTGTCCTGCCCTGGCTGAACTTGGGCTGTGGGAGCTGTGGAATGACGAGGTAGGTGAGGTTGCAGCCAGACGCAACCTATTCGCAGTGGCGCTCAAAGCATTGGGCCGAACGAATGCCCTGAAATTTCAAAACGATCCGGCGTTGGCGATTTTCGCCGGACTTGGCGACACGCCAAATCTCTTGAGCGACGCCGTTTTCCAAGGGGAAAAAGGTGCGGAATGGCCAGCGGCGATTCCCGAAATAGCCTCCCGGTGCCGCCCAGTCCACGAAAGAGACTTGGTATGGGACTCTGTCCGCGGTGTTGAGGTGTTGCGAGATGCCGCTGCGAGACACTGGCTAGGAGCCCGGCCGGTGGATTCCAGCAGAACCCCTTCCGCAGCGATGTGGACAAGCCTCCACGGCGACCGGAATTCGGTGCGTACATCGTTGTCTGACCAAGAAAAACAAGAATTGTCATTTGAAGCAGCCCATTTTCAACTGGGTGACGACCTGAGCTACCCCTGGTTAACCCCGCCTCTGGATGCCAATTTGTCGGTCGTTGCCTCCTTGGTTTTGCGCCGGACTGCGGAGCGGCTACCTGGATTCGGCATTTCTAGTCCGGCCTATCTTGCCCGTCAATTTTTGGCCCAACCTGCTTCCCTTGCCTTGGACTCATCCGGACTAACCGTTCGCCTTGGAGGCGGACCGTTGGGTGTTGTGCTTCGGTTGGCATTGCTTCCCGATGCCAGCGAAATACCCTGGCTGCAATATCCGTTGAGCCTGACAGCTCCCCATGGCTATGGATCTCTGGCGTGAGTAATTAACGATGACACCGCAGTCCACATACACATCCAACATGGAGCATATTCAAGGTGCGTTGTTGGTGCTGGACCTACAGCTCCATCGCCAGGTGCTCAGGTGGCGCGCGACCCACCATGGAAACGCTACGCCCGAAGAGCTGTTGGGATTGCACACATCCAGCGCCGAAGTGGACGCGATCTTGGACGGATTATATGCCGCCCGTGGAGGCGGAAACGCCGACGCATTGGACCAAGCGCCCATCGCCACGATTTCGGAGCTTTTGAAAGACGCCCAAGAGTTTTATGCCCTGTCAGAGTCCGCCAGCTTGGCTGACGGCCTATCAATGCAACTGCCGTTGGTAACAGAACGTTTGGCGCTGAATCCCTTTGAGCGGCAGGTTGTGCTGCTAACTCTGGCTGCGGAGATAGACCGCCGGTACGGCCGCTTATTCGGCTACCTGAATGACGATGTCACCCGACGGTCTCCAACAGTGGATTTGGCGCTGCAGATGTTTTGCGAAGACTCCGGCCAATGGGAAGAGGCCCGCCGGTCATTTGCCCCGGATGCGGCCTTGCAAAGATATAGGGTGATTCACCTTCGGCCGGCGTTGGACCAATCACGAAACCCAATGCTCTCCCGTGAAATGGTACTCGACGATGCCGTGGTTTCCTTCCTGCTGAACGGGATTGTCGCGGACGCCGAGTTGAAGGGAATGCTCGGTACCCACCGCGATGGCCTGGATATCCAAGTTGTTGATGAAGGCTACCAAATTGCCGTCGAGTCATTAAGAGCCTACGTTGGAGGACGGCCGACGCCCGCCCCAGTAGTGCTTATCACCGGCCCGGATGCAGAGTTGAATGAATCCGCCGCGTCTTATCTGGCCACCGCTCATGCCCGAGAGTCCGAATTGGTGGTGCTCGATGCCGCCAAAATGTCACAACATGACTCCCCGCAAGACCTGGTGGCTCGGGTTTTGCGGCAGGTTAAGTTAAGCGCGGGAATCTTGGCGGTACAGGAAGCAAATCTTCTACAGGGCACGCCCAAACTGGAAGGCGCCTTGGATAACTTGACGGACGATGGACGCGATGGGCCTGTCTTCTTGTTGGCAAAGGAATCTGGCTCCGTCAGGGTGCCAAATGGGGTTCCTCCCCTGACTTTGAATTTGGCGGTCCCCGGCTTCGAGGCCCGGCGGAGGATCTGGAAGGCTTCCCTGAACGGAGAAATCTCGGATGCTGACATAGCCGAGCTCTCCGAGCGGTTCCCACTGACCACAGGGCAGATAGACACCGCGTTAGCCCGGGCCCGGTCGCACGCCGCCGCCTACAATGAAGGCGGAACATTGCGTCGGTCGGATTTGTTCACCAGTTGCCGGGCCCAATCGGGAGACGCCTTAGCCGGATTGGCTCAACGAATCGAGAGTCTCCACTCTTGGGATGATTTGGTTGTCCCATCGGCCGTCAAGTCCCAGTTGCTGCATCTGGAAGATTGGGTGCGGTACCGCCAGGTGGTTTACGACGATTGGGGATATTCGAGCCGTATCATGATGGGCCGGGGACTTGTCGTGTTATTCAGCGGGTCGTCGGGGACCGGCAAGACCATGGCTGCCGGTGTGTTGGCCCGGCGTCTTGAACTGGACCTCTACCGGGTGGACCTGTCATCCGTGGTCAGCAAATACATCGGCGAGACTGAGAAGAACCTGTCGCAGATCTTCGAGGTGGCCGAGACCGCCAACGCCGTGCTGTTCTTCGATGAGGCCGACGCCCTTTTCGGCAAGCGGTCGGAGGTGAAAGATGCCCATGACCGGTACGCCAACATAGAAGTGAGCTACCTGCTTCAACGTATGGAAACCTACTCCGGAATCGCCATTCTGGCGTCAAACTTCCGCCAAAATCTGGACCAAGCGTTCACCAGACGCCTTCATGTGGCCATTGAGTTCCCGCTGCCCAATGTGGGAGACCGGGAACGCATCTGGCAACAATTGCTACCGGATAATGTGCCCCAAGACTCAGATATAGATCTGCCATATCTGGCCCGTCAATTCGCGCTGACCGGCGGAAACATTAGGAACTGTGTTCTGACCGCCGCGTTCTCCGCGGCTTCGGAGCAAAATCCCATCTCCATGGGCCACCTTGTCCGCGCCGTGGCCAGGGAACTGGAAAAGACTGAACAGCCCATAGTACGGTCCGATTTCGGCATCTACTACGAGTTGACACGTGCCTAAACGACCAGCGGCGCATTCACAAAGGCAGGACCGCCGTTGCACATCAGATTGATCGATTGGTTCTGGCGGCTGATTGGTAATCTCTGGGGCCACGATTCGCGCCCCCGGCGGCAATCACCTGATTCAGGCCGAGGTGAAGAGCCAGACGGCCAAGGCCCGGAACAGCCGGCCGACGACGAAAGCGGCGGCGAAACTCCGGCTACCCCGGTATCAACTGGCCAGCCAGACGGCGGCGGGCAAGTAGAGCCAAACGGTCAAGGACCGGAACAGCCTCTGGACGTTCTTGGCGGCCAGCCGGGCCGGCCGGAGCAAGAACGGCCGGCATATGAGCCGCCGGAAAACCCGCTGCTCCATCGAGAGACGGTGAGAATGATGTTGCTATTGCACTATCAACAACAGGGCGCCAGCGGTCAGTTCCGCGTTACTGCGTCGGTTCGGAGCGAACTATGCCGCTTGATACCAGCGTTGCATGAAGAAGACATCCACCGGCTGAGCGCCCCCGATCCATCCAACTCCACTGAATTATTCAAGTGGATTATCGATGCAGGCTATTTGCCCCTCGAACCTGCGGCATCCGAACCTAAATAGGCGGGGACACTTTAACAGACGCCCATTTGTGGCCTGAAAGGATTCATGCGTAAGATCTACTGGTTTCGGCAAAGAATGCGGGCGCTAAGGCTCATTGACCACTCAAAGCTTCCGCAAGACGAAGCGAAAGAGCTGCCGGAGGCCTTAACGGAAAATCCGATGGGCGAAACGCAGCGTGGGGCGGGAAACCGGTTCGCTCAGGAAACTCTTTCCCGCCAAGCGGCCGGCCCCGCTTCCCCAGGCCAGGCCACGGAATCCGCCATAAAGGACTCCGGTCACGGCCGGCCCATACCGTTTTCCGTCAGGGCGAAGATGGAACAGGCGTTTGGGGCCGATCTCAGCGGCATCAGGGTCCACGACGATTCCACGGCCGATGCCGCCACCCATGAGTTAAATGCCAAAGCGTTCACCGTGGGCGAAGACGTATACTTCCGCGCTGGTCAACTCGACCCGGGTACCAAAGAAGGAGAGCACCTGCTGGCCCATGAGGTGGCCCACACCCGGCAGCAGCGCGGCAACAATGCCGCCCGGACAATAGGGGTCAGCCACCCAAGTGATGACATCGAACGGGAGGCGCACGCGGCGGCCGATACCGTGGCCACTGGTGGTACGGTGCCTTCGGGCACCCTGTCGTCCCAATCAGGCAACGGTCCCGGGCTAATCGCCCGCCAGGATTACGGACCGGTCGAAGCCGCCGGTGATGTCGCCGTGGGCGCCGGTACCACGCTGGAAGTAGAGGCGGTCCTTCGCACCCTTTATCAGCGGTCGAATGCAGCCATTGTCCGTGAAGCGGAGTACATGCTGTCCCAAGCCATATCGCAGGGCGCCGATCCGGCCACTGCCGGACAGACGGTGGCGAAATGGGTCGTGGATGCCCGGAACCAAGCCAAGGTCAAGATCCGGAAATGGGACCTGGATGTTTTGCGGATACTGGCGGAGCGCAGCAACCTAAAGAAATACGGCGACCCCGTGGGCCCCTCCTACGATCAGCTTCGGCAAGGTGACCCCGCCCGCAGCATCAAGCCAAGGACCGATGCGGAAATAATTCAGGGGGCTCAGAAAACCCGGCCTAGCGTGAACAAATGGGTCGGCCGGCTTCGAATCGCCGGCCGGATCTTGATCGCGATCGACATAGGAATCGGTGTCTGGAAAGTGGCCACCGCTCCCGAAGTTGACCGACCGAGGGTGGCGCTGCGGGAAATCAGTGGACTGGTTGGAGCCGCCGCTGGAGGCTGGGGCGGTGCCAAGTTGGGCGGGATGATTGGGGGCGGCATCGGCGCTTGGTTTGGCGGCGCGGGCGCGGTGCCGGGAGCAATCATCGGGGCGGTCATCGGCGGAATCGGCGGGGCCATTGGTGGGGGGCTCGCCGGGCGGGAGGCAGGCGAGTTCGTCGCCGACCAGTTCTATCCACCGGCCCTGACCGGATTTGAAGGCTCCTTCCGGTGAGCGGCGGCTGGCTTTGCTGGTCCGACGACTGCTTGACCATCGTTGCCATTGGTGGACAGGTGAAGGGTTGCTTGGAAGAGCCGGTGCCGGTGGGGCGCATCGGCGAGATTGGATTTGCAGCAGGGTCCTGCTGGCAATTGGCGCTCCCAGGAGACCGCAGCCCCAGATTGTTCACGTCCGCCGATGGCGCACAGTGGTCCGCTTTGCCCGAGGCCCCATTGGGCGGGCCCGTCCATGACGCCGCGGTAGGTCTTTTCCCGGACTCGGGCTTGGCGACGATCGTGGAAAATGTGAGCTTTCATTTCCATGGATCCGGACAAGACGCATGGAGCAGTCTGGCGCTCCCGGAAGGCGCGGTCTGGGTCAGCCCGGCGTCGGATGGCGGTTGGTGGGCAGTGGGCAGCCAGCCATCCAAACGGATTCGGACTTCGGAAAGAGAGGCGGCACTCTGGTGTCTATCTGCGAATTCGGCGAAATGGTATCCCGTCACGATCCGGGCCTCTTGGTGGGACGCATACCGCGCCATCCGTGACGGCGGCTTCGAACAACTGAGAGCCGTCGATGCCAACGGATCGCCGGCCGTGTTGGCGGGACAGTGCGCGGCATTTCTTGATGATCCTTCATGGTTTGTTTTCACCGCCAAACGTTCGGGTCATTTTGCCATCCAACGTCTGCGAAACCGTTCCTTGGCTCGTATTGTCCGTGACGCCAGATCAAGGCCGGTCTTGATTACCACAGATGGGGAACTTTGGGACTGGAACGGACGCCGTTGGAAAGCCCGTAACAGCGCGCACGCTCTGCGGCGTCTGTTAGGCGACGCGGCGATTTCAGCGGTCCATTTGTCTTTCGCCGACGAGGAGGTCTTTGGCGTGATCATCCGTCCAGCCAATGCCGGGCAAGAACGCCGCACTGCTGTGGTCAGCGCCGACGGAGGACGAACCTGGCGGGTTGAGGACAAGGAATGCGACCGCCATGGTATCCCTATTGCAGCATGGGCCTCGCCCGGAACGGCGGAATCAAAGAGATTGTTACCTTGATCAGACAGAGCTCCATCTGATGACCACACGGGAAAAGCCGACTACCAAAAAGCCGCCGGTCCGGCAGCCGGAAATAACGGGTGATAAGTCCACCCGCCAACCCGATGCCGGCACGGTTGGCGGTCCGGGCAATGCCACGCTTCAGGCCCAGCAGACTGCCGGGAACCGCTTCGTGGACGATCAGGCGGCGTCAGGCGGCCCGTCATCTCCGCAGGGCGGCAGTCCGAACGGCACTGGCGGCGATGCCAATGAAGCAGGCCAGCCGGTCCCGACTTCGACTCGAGCCAGTATGGGACAGGCTTTGGCTAGACCTATGCCAGGAAATGACGTCGCCACTGAGCCTGCCAGTCCTTCCGGTTCCTCCGATACAACCGAGGTTCTGAGTAACAAGCCGGCCACCGGAGAACCCTCATCGGTCGCTCCCCCCGACAGGGCAGAAAGCGGACCGGAGCCGGCGCCGGCTCCGGTCAGGCCCGCAGCCAGCCAACCGGACGGCTCGGGAGAAACCCCATCCGATGCGCCAGCGGCAGAGACGGCGGAAGGTGGACCGTCGGCACAACCGCCAGCCACGGGTTCTGGCGGTGCAAGCGGCGATGCAGGCGGCCCGGGCGGCGGCATGGGAGGCGGCGGCGGTGAATCTCCGGAAGCCGTTGCAATAACCGCGGAAGATCCCGGTGGGATTCTTGAGCAATTGATGGAAATTTTGCCGTCTTCGGCGTCCGAGTCATACGCTCAGGCCGAGGCCGCCTCGGCTACCGCGCTCTCAAACCAGCGAGACCAGGCCCAAGAAGGCTTGCCGGAGATTCCGGCGCCGACCGGGCTGGAACCCAGCGGCGAGGAGGAAGCGGACCAAGGGGGAGAAGCACCTGCCTCCGAGACCCCAACGGAAAAATTCGATGGAGAACAAACTGGCAAAGAGGGCCGGGAATACGAAACCAAGGTCGAATCAGCGCCCTCAGTTTCAATACGTCCCACTGCCATCGTTGGAGGGGGTTCGAGTGATCCCGCACAGCCAGACCCGGAACTCAGCCGGAGCGCTCAGAATGCCCTCGAAGGCGTCCAGATGGTGTCGGGCCAGGTCAGCACCAGCGCCGGGGAGCGTCCGCCCATAGACTTGACCGGCGAGGCAGACCCGGCACAGATGGGCGCGTTCCAGGGAGAATCGGCAGCCCAAGTTCAGGAAGCTCAGGCAAATGCCGCCTCGGAGATCGACATAGAACGAGGCGAAAGCAACATTTATCCGGCTTCGATCGATAAAATTCTTGGGGCCGATTACGAGTTAGCTTCCGCGCCAGCGCCCGCCGGCGCGCCGGGCGGGGCGCCGCAATTTTCGATGGACTCCATCCCCGGGTTCGATGACGCATTGGCGCCCCATCTGAGGGAACGCATCGGTGAGCAGAAAGACGAGTACGACATTGGAAAGCAACAGTATGACGCAGACTCTACCCGAGAGAGAGCGGATGCGGACCAGAGCATAGAGGATCTGAAACAGGAGACCCGTCAGACACAGATTGACGAACAAGGCAAAGTGCAGGCCGAAGTTGCCGCATCGAGAGAGCAGTGGCGCGGTGAAATCGAAGCGGTGGATGCCGAATACCAGGCGAAGGCGTCCACTGCCACCCAAGAACAGACCGAAAAGATCGCAACGGAAAAGGCTAAGGGGGAAGCGAAGGTTCAAAAGCATCTGGCCGACGCGGAAACGAAAGCGGCAAATGAAAAGACCAAAGCGGAGACGAAAGCGGCTGAGAAGAAAGAGGCGGCGAAAAAGAAATCCAAGGGCTTCTGGGGTTGGGTGAAATCGGCCGCCAGCGCGCTCGTTGAGGGTCTAAAGAGCGTTGTAAACGCCATTTACGATGGGCTGCGCGCAGCGGTCAAATTTATCTTCGAGGCCGCCAAGTTCCTGGTGAAAGGCGTCATCGAGCTTTACCGCATGGCAGTCGTGGCCATGATCAGGGTCTACGGTTTCCTCCTCAAGGGATTGGTCAGTGTCGTATTCTTCGCATTCCCGGAGATTCGCGACAGGATCAATGCCAACATCGACCTGGTTGTTGACACGGCAGTGGCCGTCGTCAATAAGGCGGCGGAGCTCCTCACGAGCGCTGTCGAAGCTGTATTAGATTTCTTCGCTGACATAATCGACAAGCTCTTGGGGCTGATACAGTCGATTTACAACGGTATCTTCACCGTCATCGGCATGATCGTCCGCGGGGAGTTTGGGGAACTGATGGAGCGGTTTGGCAACCTGTTTGAAGCCCTTAAAGCTTCACCCAGCCACTTTGAAACCGCGGCGTATGAAGAGTTACTTGGCGGCAATCTGGACGAACCGCTGTCGCCCGAGGAATTCATGCAGGCAGAAAAGGCCGTGCCTGGCGCCGATGATGGAGGCGTACTGGCGGAGGACGCAGGTCCCAAGCCGACGGAGCCTTTTACTGCGGCCAACGTGGGCGTGGAACAGGTATTGAGCAACATGGAACTTTCGCCTGAGTTGACTGACAGCCTGATGGATATTACTGATGGCCAGGGGGCCGTGGAGTTTGGCGAGTCCGACGATAGTTCGCGGTCCATGGCGGCGGTGATGGCGGAGGCTTTTGGAGAGCAGAAGGAAGGAGGCGAAAATGAGCAGGTTAAATATCCCGACGACGGCCTGACGCCGAGAGAGCGAGCCGCCATCAAATGGGAAATGATGAAGACGGGTATTGCCGCGTGGTGGTCCAACAACCAGGTATTGATTATTGGCGGGGCGATCGCCGCAATCGTAGGCGTTATCGCGTTGATCGTGGCTACCGGCGGTTCAGTGCTTGCCGCGATCGGGCCGATCATGGCGGTATTGGGGCCGCTGTTCATTGGACTAACCGTTGCAACTATCGGTGGACACGTTACCGACTTCGTCTCCAAAGCGTGGGATGGGGACATCGCAGGCGGCGCCAAAAGCCTAGCGAAGGCGCTGGCGGCGGGAGCGGTGGAGCTGATTTCCTACCTGACCTTCAAGGCGGGCGGGGCCGTCCTCAAAGGCGCGAAGGCGGCGGTTAAGGGCGGCGTGAAGCTGGCCAAGGGCGCAGCCAAACTGGCGGTGCGGGGCGCCAAGTTCGTTATCAAGAAAGGCAAGATCTTGTTCAAGGGCCTAGCCTCTTCGGGCGTCGGAAAACAATTCAAGCGCCTCCGACAATTAGGTGATGATCTTCTTACGCGTTTGCGGTTCCGCAAGTTCCGAATCACTATGAGTGGGCGCTGGTTCACTCTCGAAGGATTCATCAATCCCTGGATAATTATTGCCGAAGGAAAAGTCACGGAAGTCCCCAAGGGCACCAAGAACGCCGAGTTCAAGACCAAACAAGAATTGGAGGCCATCTCCGGGGGCGGGAAACCGAAGACCGGCGCTGTAACCGAATTCGAGGTGGTGGATTACAGAGTTTCCAAAGCCTCCGGCAAGGAATCTCGGGGTGTTGTCAGGGATGATCTGACTGGAGACCACATTCCTTCCAGAGCCGCATTGGTCAAAGCAGCGGAGGCTGAGACAGCCAAATCGGGCCGGACGCTCACCAAGGCCGAGCGTACGGCGATTCGGGAGGAGGGCGTCACAGTGGTCCTAAAGGGTAAGACCCACGCCGACCTCAGCCGGACTTATGGGGGGCGGAATAAAGCCGCACAGATCGTTGCAGACGCTGCTGATCTAGGTCAAGCGTTCAGGCGTGACTCAGAGGCGATTCTGGCCGGATTGAAGGCACAGGGGAAGCTGAATGACGAGATCGTAGGCGCCTATCTAAAGGCATACCGGACCAACGTTACAAGGGGAGTATTCAAATTCGATGGCGCGACGGACGCCATGTTCATGAGCTTCCTGAAGTAGCCGGTTGCTGAGTTCGAAGCTAAGCCCGAATTTCAGATGACCCCCACACTAGCTACCTGGGAACGTCTCCAAATCTTCCATCGGATAAGTCCTATAATTATGGGCAGATTAAACGCACCGTTCCGCATATGTGAGCAGGTGAAATGAATTCGCCACTATCAGAAATACTAAACGACCCGTCGCTTTCAGTTGAAGAAAAGGCGGAACATATAGCTATATTTCTGTCTACGCTGCCGGACAGGGGAGCATCGGAATGCGTCCGGTTTGTATTGTCGACAGAGGACGCAAATGCGGCGACTTTTCCCGCGAATTATCTAGCGCTGCTGCCTGCCTTCGGCAAGGAGAAACGGCAGATTGTAGAGCACATCTTAAACAACAACAAACAACTGATGATCGCCATTGTCGAACTTGTGAAGGATATGCCGATCGATGTGGTTGATCGTTTGATCGCGGAGTATCTGGGGAATCCTGATTCCGGCGATATGTTTAGCGTCATTTTTGAGATCGCGAACGCTTTTCCTTACCGGCTCCGGGATTTTGAAGACCGAATCGATAATTCCTATGTCCAGAGAGCTATTCTATCGGGGGGCCCGGGGGTTTGGGTTGAGGAGCTCGCCGGAGAATACCGCAGAGACGGAGACCCCGCCACACTCAGGGCTCTGGCTCGGTTCCGCACAGATGAAGCGTTGGACGCTTTGTTGACATTAAAGCCCAGCGTGCCGGATGAAGACCAAGATGACCTCTGGATGTACATAGAAAGTTCCGGGGTATTTCCAGATACCAGAAGGGCCTCGGTCTACTTCCATGCCTTTCGAGGCTTCGTTGTTTCCCGGGAAGAGAGCCCGCACCATATGGGTGGAGGATATCAATACCGTGTTCCCAGGTGCCCGGTGTGCCGGGTGGCCGCCACCAGGATTCTGACGCTAAACAGCGCCGCCTTGGACATCGGTCTTGAAAGCGGACATGACCCTTCATTTTTCTGGTATACGTGTCCCCATCCACCCGAATTCCTCCATGTTCGATTCACCGATCAAGGGACCGAAGGGCTCATGATTCCCATGACTAACGGCCCTCAGGACGGCGATCTAATTCCGGGCCAATTGTCTTTGCTTCTGCAAGAGCATCACAACCAGTACGGAAGCGGACTAGACGCCACGCCGGGATTTGGCAGCCACCAGGTGGGCGGCTATCCCCCTTGGATCAGGCATGACCCTTTTCCTCGCTGTCCCGGCTGCCAGGAAGGGATGAGATTTTTGGCCAGCATCGACAGCGGAATGACCCCGTTCGGGAGGATGGCATTCTACGGGATAATCTACGGGTTCTGGTGCGATAACTGCGCCATCTCAGTTAGCCAATTACAGGAAGAGGATTAGGCCGGCTTCCGACGCGGTTATTAAGCGTAACGTCCGGGAATCGCATTGGGCCGGGTAATCACGGCCACAGGCGGCATGTGCGCATCAAGTTGGGGTCAAGTTAAATTTAGAATGCACCCGCCCGCCGACCGACCGATCTCGACTCTCAAGCCAGTAACCGGAATCAAGGTCAAACTTCACTTAAGCGCATCATTATGGGGAAATGGTCGCTGAACCCATCGACGTTGGGCGACGTCCCGCGGCCGAACCGCACCGGCTTCTTATATACGCCGGTGGCAACCATCTCGGGAAACGTCACCACCTTGGCGGAGTTGATATCTGCTGTGATTCCCGATTTGCCGGTGACAAGCCCTTTTGACACCATGAACTGGTCCAGTACCATGGGGTCATTATTGTAGAAGTAAGTGCCCTTTCGTTCGCCCAAGATCGGCCACATCAGGTTTAAGAACTTTGGGCTCCTAGCCCTTGTCACTTTGCTCCGAGTTTGTTCGCTCAGGGCGTAGTTGACCAAAGACCGGTCGAACGGCTCATCATTGAAGTCACCCATAGCCAAGACTGCTACGTTGGTGTTTTGCTGTATGGCCCTGATGCGCTCGTGGAAATATCCCAAGGTTTCAGCGGCGATGATCCTGTATGGTTCGGTCTCGTACTGGCCCCTACTACGCGAAGGCCAGTGGTTACCCACCACGACCAAGAGATTACCGGAATTCGTTCGGAAGTTGACCTGGAACAGGTCGCGCGTGGCAGACCTTTTCACGATATAGTGGGAAAATTGTTCCTCGGCAGTAAAAACGGCGGCGTCATATATATAGGCGACGTCGATTCCGCGACTGTCGGCGGTATCATCATGGGCGACCATATAATTCCGGCCGAGGGCAGCCAACTTCGCCACCAGCAAATTCAGCACGTGCTCATTTTCAACTTCACAAACGCCCAGCAGATCAGGTCCATTTCCATCGTTCATCTGCTGGATGATCGACGCTAACTGGTCAAGCTTACGGTCCAACAATTCGGGAGTCCAATCTTTCAATTCCCGGCCAATGGTCCGCTCAAGTTTTTCCGTCCGCCTGGGTGAATCTTCTTCGTCGAATAGGTTCTCAACGTTCCAAAATGCGACGTTATATTCCAGCATTTCCTTCTCCTCCAGACCGGCCGTGCTTTCCGATTGCCCCACATTATCTCACCGATTCTGTCCATCCTGGGCCTCTTTCCCAACCTGACGCAGAACCCTTTCCTTCAACCAACTGTACATATATCGGTGTGCTGCCGGTCCGGGAAACCCGTACTTCAATACGAGTTCTTCGTAGGTTCGTGGAGCGAACTTCTCATTCAATGGTGTTTCCAGCCACTCCGAGAATTCTCTTACGTACTCTCGGGTTTGCTCTACGCCGATGCCTGTATTGATGTGTACAAAGGCGTCGACCCTAAGACCCTGGCGCAATGCCAGATGTCCCGTTACGGTTGAGTCATTGCCTCCAGACACCAAAGCATAAACTTTGATCGGGTCGAACTGTTCGATCGCGGCCGAGATCTTCGCAACCGCAACTTCAATCTTTTCTTGTAACGATGGGCCTCTCTTAAATCGTGGGCACGTTGGAAACGATTTGCGTCTACCAACGAAGCAAAATTTTTTGATCCCTGGCATCTTAGCGTCTAGAGTTGTTTTTGGGGATTACAAAAATTAGGCTGCTTCGGACAAGGCCTAGAGGATACACTTCAGAATCATTTATTGAACAAAGTTTAACAAAAGTATAAAAAAATTCGCGCGCTCATTGTTGACGGTTTCAAACGGGTTTTTTTCTTGATGGGAATTGCTGGGACATTTAGACGATCTGGCAAAATTCCGGTAATGATTACTCGTAATGAGCGGATAACCCGCAGTCCACTGGCTCTCTATTAGCCTCAGTCGGATTCGCCGCCAGCGAGCGATTCGGACTCGAGTCGGTCTGTTCCCTCTCGCAACTCCTCGTGCGCAGCGACATCCGGCATATCTAGGGCGCAAGGGACCACGAGCGCTGACTCGTCTTCTACTTGATATCCCAAAGGGAAATTTCAATCACAATTGGCTCTCAAGGCCCTACTCATATCTTTGGGCCGAAAGTTAACGTCGGCTCCGACCCGTCAGGGTCGTTCGGTAAATCCAATATCGCCTGATTGATTATCCGCTGTCGTTTTTCCCGGTCCTCTGGAGACCGATCAGTCAATTTATGACGCTTTTTCTGCGGTCGGTTCTCAATCGGCGGTGATGACACATTGGGGTCTCGAGAGCTCACCTGGTGGAAAGTTGGTGTTGGTGGCAGCGACGAAGCCGCAGTCGTTGGCGATTGCATTCCCCCGGTATCGGTTCCTATCGGCTGGGGGTTGGAATCGGACGGTGACACCGAAGGCGGCGAAGCTGCTTCGTTTCCGCGACGAGTTCCTCCAGGAAAGACGCGGGTAGCAGCATCGGCTGAATTGTTGGTGGGCGGAAGGAGGGGTTTCTCCGATGCCGGCTGGCGATCCGTTGATTTGATCCCGATGATCGCCTCAACCAATTTGCTTACTTCCCCTGAAGCGAAGACCTTTTCAACGACCCCAGCCCACCTTCCGCTTTCTTTCCATTCCGAGATCCTTATGGCTAGTCCGAACGCCTCCTCCGCAAGCTCAATTTCAGTCTTTCCCCCGTGGCGCAGACGATTGACCCGTTCTTTTGCCAATCGCCGCAGCAGGTCGGGGTCGCGCCTGATCTCCCTTTGGACCACATCGTCGATCGTCACATCCGGCACCTTGATCCCCAGGCGAGCTGCAAATAGCTGCAAGGCAAAATCCTCGTTAGTCTTTAGGAGATCTTTTGCCATCTGATCTAACGTCGGGTCCAAACTTCTCCACAAGGAAGCGGACTCCTCCTCCCTTGTCGAAGTTTCACCTCTGCGTCTTCTCTTCGCCCTTTTACGACGGCCGTTTTCCGCTTGTTCTTTAACCTCCGATTCTGCAAGTTGTTCATTCGGTCCTATGCAATTACTATACGAATCGTAGTTCGTCTTTATTTATTCATTTAATTAGTAAAATTTTTATGTATTTGTACATTTCCAGTTAATGTAAGTTCACAGATTGCAATAGATGGCTTGTCAAGGGGTACCAAACGCCAACACGCACAAAAATCACTCCGGTCGAACGCCGCAGGTGGCTCGAAAAATACGAAAATGGAGCCACGATAGACGGCCTCGCCAAGGACGCGCTACGCACCCAGCGGACCGTCACGGATCACCTAGAGCAGGCACGCCGAGAGCGTCGACACGAACAGGTGCAGGTGGCCTGATCCGAGAAGGGTACCGGGAGCACTACCGGGACTTGCTTAATCTGGCCGAGCGGTTGGCGGAGGGGGCCAAGTCGCCGGACCGAGGGACGGTCTTGGGCACCGAGGATCCTGGTGAGCGCCTGCTGTACAGGGGTCTCCGCAACCATACTTCTGGCTCCGGGATCTGGGCCGCGGTCAGGAGCTGGGAGGAAGACGTCGCGGGGATCGAGAAAGAGATGGGCCGCCTTGAGATTGAGGCCACCAAACTGGCATCTCAAGATGCCGCGGAAATCCCTGAGATTTTGATCGAGGGTTTCGCCGGCAGTCTTAGTGAGGGGGCTTCGATTGCCGCTCAAGGCTTGGATCCTGAGTCTACGGAGTACGTGAGAGATCACTCAGGGGGCAATTTTCAGCTACGCTTCCGGAGCTTCATCTTGGCTGACCAGGTGCCGGACGAAGACCGGATTGTCTTGATCGAGCAGACGCACAGAGATCATTTGAAATGTCTACTGACAGATGGAACTGCTCATCGATTGAAGTCCCTCTGGCGTGGTTGGTTCGAGGCCAGAGACGTTATCCAAGAAGAGGCGACAATTCTAAGGTTGCGCAAGGTCGTTCCAGGGCGGTGCGATCTCTGTCCTGCGGGGGATACCGGGGCGAGACGCCCATCAAACAGGAGACGTGAAGAGTAAGTCGGGAATAGCGGCAACTTGGTGTCGGGTGTCTACCAATGACCAGAGGGAATGGTCTCTCGATGCCCAAGAGAGGGCGGTGCGGCAGGCTCTGGCCCAAACCGGGTTCGAAACCCCATCACGATATCTGCTGAAGGTAGCTTGGACCAGCCTGGACCTCATGGCCTGTCCTCAGTTCCAGTTGCTACACAAGTGGATCATCTCGGGGGAGGTAGCCGCCCTAGGGGTACTGGACCGGGACCGGCTCCAGACACAGGGATTACAGCGCCTGGTTTTCCTCGCTGAGTGCCGGGAGCAAGGCGTACACGTGATCACCGCTCAAGGGTGGAAGGTGCCGAGGGACAGTTGGTGGAGATGGCGCTGGCCCTCGGCAAGGAACGCTCGGTGCTCAGGGCCCAGCAGGGAGCCGGGGACGGTCTTCGGACCCGGGCGAGCAAGAAGGGCCTGCCGCCCAACTACCATAGCGCTTACGGCATGAGGTGGGAACACGACCAGCTCGTACCCAATGACGACTATGCGGCGGCCTGTGAGATCTGGCAGATGGGCTTGGAAGGAAAGACCCTTTGGAGCATCGCCAAGTCACTGACCCAGAGGGGACTGCCCACCCCCAAAGGGCGCCGGGTCTGGGGCAGCACCACCATCGGAGGCATCTTATCGAACCGTGCTTATGCCGGTGGTGGAGGCCCTCAAGACCCAAGCGGTGGCTCCCAAGAAGCGGCGGGCCGGAACCTACGGCAACAGCAGCACGAGGTCGAGGCGCAAAGAGGACCGGGTGCGTTTGGAGGGTCTGGTTACCCAGGCTGTCGTATCGGAAGAGGAATACGAATGGGTGCAGGAGAAACGCCGCTACAACAGAGATTCGCCGCCAAGAACACCCGCCTGCGCGATTACCTGCTCAAGGGCCGGATACGGTGTGCCCTCTGCGGCCGGGTATATACCGGTGTGACCCGAAACGGCCGGTCCTTTTATTACTGCCGGGGTCGGGCCAAGCAGCACTGGGGCGTTGAGCGGTGCCCGGCCAAATCGTTTTCGGCAAGCGTGCTGGAGAAAGCGGTGTATGATACCGTGGCCAACGTCCTGCAGGACCCCGAGGCCTACTTGACGGCGATCGGGCTCCAACGGCACCTTACGGAACAGACGATCCGCAGTCTAAAGGACGAGCTGGCTGGACTGGACATCAAGTTTCGGGAGGAGCAGGCGGCGGAAAGCCAGGCCCTCCGGTTGGCCTCCCGGTTCCAGATCTCCGAAGACGTATTCATCGAGGAGGTCGGTCTGATCCGGACCAGGCGAACCTGGATCGATAATGAGAAAGAGCGCCTCAATGGGCTACTCGATGACCTTCAAGATATCGGGCCCGACCCGGAGCCAATGGCGATGCTCAGGGACCGCCTCGGTGAGAACCTATCCCGCTGTGATTTCCAGGACCAGACCTTAGTTTTGGACGCGGTGGGCGCCAAGGTTATCGCATCAGGCGACGGGAGTTGGAGTTGGAATTACCCCAAGAACCGCCTTCCGAAGTGTTGGACGAGCAGATTGTAAACACAGGACCAAGGTTAGGATGGGGGCGCGCCTCTCCGCACCAGATTAAGCACACCAATAAGAAGAGCCCCCGGTTAAAGCCGGGGGCTCTTGGTCCAACCAAGGTTTGGCGCCGGTGCTAGTGGTCCATGACTTTCATGGAGCCGGTCTCCGGGTTGTACTGGAAGCGGGTCACCCGGTCCAGCTTCTGGGACTCGAGGCGCACCACCAATGAGCGTCCCTCTTCGATGTTGAGCGTATCGTGAATCTCGCCGGGCAAGAAGTAGGCCACCGAGCCCGGCTTCTGTATGAAGCTGCCGTGCTCCACGATCTGGGCCTTTTCCACGCCCTCGCCGGGGAAGGCCCAGCGCCATTTGCGCTGGCGGATGGCCCCCTTGTATACCCCGTAGACGACCCAGGTCACGCCGTGGTCGTGGGGCAGGTTGTCCTGGCCAGGCTTCTGCACCGAGGCCATGAGCCACCAGCCGTTGCCGGGGTGACCGGACTCTTCGTCTAGGTGGAGGGAAAAGCGCCCGTACCCGCCTTCTTCCTCGAGCTCGAGCTTCTCTTCCAGCCAACCTGGGACCGCCAGCAACTTCTTCAAGAACGCGGACACGGTCTTAGCTTGGACGTGAGGGTCTGACTCGTTCCTAAAGACGTTCTCGACGTCCTCGACGAAGGCCTCCATGGTATAGATCGCCGTCTGTGCTTGCGCCATCTCGGTCCTCCCACCTGTTTCCATGGTGTTTAGGTTCCATTTTGATCAGGTTCTTAGTCTGGTGTCAACAAATTAAATCCCGATATTGAGCCGGCAGGATAATCGCCGGTCTGCTTGCGTGGTTTCCACTACCATTTGATCGGTATTCGGGCGGCGGCGCAAGATGGGATTGACTCTGGTGTTTTTGCCTTGCCGAGGCTATCATAGGCGCAACATTTTCCCTAGGCGCCCAATCCCCGAATTTGCCCCGGAATTTAGGAGGAGACGTCATGGCGGACAACTTCACCATCTTGGTCGGCACCATCGGTCAAGGAATGAACGTGAGCGGCGACAGCGGCGAGACCTGGACAAAGATCCGGCAACCGATCCCTTCAGAGAGCAATATCAGGGCCCTGCGCACTTACCCGGACAACCCCCACAGGATACTGGCCGGTTCCGACGGACTGGGCCTGTTCCGCAGTGAAGACAACGGGGTCAACTGGGAGAGCGTGGACTCGCCCATCGGCGACCTGCAGGTCTGGTCGGTGGCCTTGGACCCGGCCCACACCGACACCATCTTCGCCGGCACCCGCCCCGAGGGCTTCCGCTCCCGGGACGGCGGCAAGACCTGGGACAAACTGTCCATGGGCGTGAACATGGATTGCCCCATCGGGACCCCACGGACCACCAATGTGATCGTCGATCCCAGGGACAGCAACACCATCTGGGCCGGCATCGAGGTCGACGGCGTTTACAAGAGTCTGGACGGCGGCGACAATTGGGTGCACATGCCCGATCTGGGGCCCGACGCATTCCATGGCGACATCCACGGCATGGCCATCAGGCCCGGCGCCGACTCGGCGGTGTATTGCACCAGCCCCTTCGGTTTCGCCACCAGCACCGACGAGGGCGAGAGTTGGGACTACCACTACTTCCCCAAGTTCAACCCCGACGACGTGCGGTCCTACTGCCGGGGCATGATCATCAAGCCCGACAACCCCGATGTCATGTTCGTCGGAAACGGCGATTTCATCCCCGGTGTCGTCGGCTGCGTGCAGATGACCAAGGACGCGGGCAAGACCTGGGCCCCGGCCAATCTGCCCGTCGAGCCCAACTCGGTGGTCTATTGGCTGGCCAACAACCCGGAGATTCCCGACGTCGTTGCCGCGGCCACGATCTTCGGCTACGTGTACGTGAGCAAAGACGGCGGCGACACCTGGACCAAGCTGCGGAAGGAGTTCGGAGAGATCCGGGCCCTGGCGGTGACCCCCAACTAGGCTAACTCCTGAGGGGGCCATCCACAGTAGGCAAAGAAAAGGGGCGCCCCGATTCGATCGTGACGCCCCTTTTCTTTTCTGTTCATTGACTTACGGCCGGACAGGTCCGGTCTATGGAGCAGAATCGGTCCGCCCGGACCAACATGTCTGCGATCACCGTTCAGTATGGTAGGCTTGAGCGGGCAGTTTCGTGTATGATCGGCGTGAGCCGTCTCGCAGGGTGCTCGAATAAAACCAAGAATGCCTGGGGACATTTTCCAGCAATAAGTACATTCATTACGGTCAACCAAACAGAGGGAGCAAGCGATCATGGTCCGGTCCAAGCCCAAGCGCAAGCGGGAAAAACAAGTAGAAACGACCGCGGAATTCGTGAAGCGCATCAACTCGGAAGCGCGCAAGATCAACGGGTTAAAGCAAAATCTTAAAAGGGCACGAAGGTAGCCAAGTAGACGCTCGAACATTTTCGGCGCCCGACCTCCCCTCCAAATCCTAGCCAGCCCCCAATTATTCCGCCCCACCTGCCCCTAACCCAGCCTATTCCCAGGCGAAATCTCCCTCTATGCTACCGGGTCATCGTCTGCTGCAGACTCAGGACGGCGGCTACCGGATAGCCGCTGCTGCATCACATCAGCGAGAGACTCTGCGAATTGGGTGGAGGAGGTGGCCAGGGCCTTGAAGTCGGCGCCGCTCATTACCAGGAGGTCGGTGGTGTCGAGGGCCCGCACCGATGCGGTATGCCGGATCCCCTGCAGCAGGGACACCTCACCGAAGGATTCACCGGCGCCCAAGGTCGCCACGGGCGTGTCTTCACCATTGTCATTGCGCACCACCTGCACCTGGCCGTTCAAGATGGTATAGAAGTTGCGCGCCAGATCTCCCTCCCGGTATATGAGCTGTCCGGGCTCGTAATGCGCCCTGGAGATTCCTTGGCTCCTGGCGATGTCCATCCGCACGATGTCGCGGTGAAAGAACAGCTCCAGTGTCCAGTCCGTCACAACACGGACCTTACGCTCCAATCGAGGGAGCTGATACAGGTAATAGGACCGGTAAAGCCACCAGGCCAAAAACCCCGACACCTTTAGACCCAACACTTCGGCGGCTCCGGAAAACCTGCCCAGGGGAACAAAAACGCCCAGATTGCGGTGCGAAAAAGGGCGCAGGCTCTTTCCGTTGATCGTCGCCAGTATATTCCGGGCCACGTGCTTGGCTTGTCTAATCGCATATTGGGCCGTAGGCGGGCAGGTCCCGCCGGTGTGAACGTCGGGCACGGCGGCGCAGTCACCCACGGCCCAGACCCCCGGGCAGTCAGGGACGGACAGCGTGTCGTCCACCACCAAGCGGCCTCTTGCGCTCCGTTTGCCCGGCAAGACGTCCAGCAACTGGTTCGGGGCTGAACCCAATGCCACCACCAGCGTCCTGGTTGAGATCGTTTCGCCGTTGCCTAATATCGCGCTCTGCGACGTGGCTTCCGTGATCGCGGTGTTGAGGCGCACTTCGACGCCCCGGCGTTGCATTACCCGGTGGCTAAACTCAGCCAATTTATCGGGCAGGACCGGCAATAACCGGCTCCCGCGGTGAAGCAAGATTACTCTTATCTCCGATGGGTCGATCCGGCGGTAGCTTTTGGCCGCTTCCCGGGTGAAAGAATTGATCTCGGAGGCCACCTCGACTCCGGTGTAGCCGCCTCCCGCAACCACGAAAGTAAGCAAATCTTGCTTCTCTTTGGGATCGGTTTCCACCTCGGCCTCCTCCAATACGCTGATCACGTGGTTGCGCAAAAAGAAGGCGTCGCCCAGAGTCTTGAAGGGAAAGGCGTGTTCCTCCATGCCCGGTAGTCTGGACAGGTCGGTGCGGCTGCCGACGGCGATCACCAGGTGATCAAATGGAATCCGGTCGTACCTGGAGCTTTGTCCCAGGCGGTTGATAACGAGAGTGCGGCTTTCGACTTCAACGGACTGGATTCGGGCTTGATGAAAGTGGACGTGGGGCAACATCCGCCTGATGGGGTTCACTATGTGAGGTGGTTCGATACTGCCCGAGACCACCTCCGCCAGCATGGGGTGGGCCAGGAAATAGTTTTCTTGACTCACCAGAGAAAGATGGATCCGGCCACGGCGGGCCGCTCTTTGTAATTTCAGAGCGGTGTAGATCCCGCCATACCCACCGCCCAAAATCACCACCCTAGGCGGATCACCTTTGACCGGCCCATTAGTTTCAGATGATGTGCTCATAAGTTGAATGTATCTTACACGGCTGACTGATTAGTCAATAGCTCTGAATGGGGACGGCTGACGCTACAGCCGTTTCCCGCAGCGGGCAGCGCCCCGGCATTGTTATTCCCGGCCGGTGCCCGTATGCTAGGGTTGCTGTTAAGATGCGGTTTTGGCAGGAAGAGCGTTGGAATCGATCGTAGGCTTGGGCCCGGTTTGAAGATAGGCGTCATAGAGTTGCTGGCGGCAGGTTGTTCGCCCACCTTGCGGCAGACTCTAGAGGACTTCCTCACCACCAAGCAATATGCCAGCATCATGCCCCAGGCCGTGGCCGTATGGGCCCGGCAATTGGGACACGAGGTTTACTACGCGACTTTCTACGGACAGGGCGACCCCAAACGCAAGCTACCCGCCAACCTGGACATGGTGTTCCTGTCGGTCTACACCAAAGATTGCGCCCTTAGCTACGCTCTGGCCAAGCTATACCGGCGAGAAGGGACAATCACCGTCATCGGAGGCCCCCACGCCAAGTCCTTTCCCCAAGATTGCCTGCGCTTTTTCGATCTGGTAGTCACCCAATGCGACCGGGAACTGGTGGCCGATATTCTGGGCGGCCACTACGAACTCAATTCCATCGTCTCCAGTGGAAGACCACTAACGGTCCTTCCCAGCCTGGAAGAGCGCATGCCCGATGTGCGGACCGCCAGCTTCCTGCGGGGCAAAAAGCCCTATTTCGCCAGTATGGTCCCGTTGCTGGCCAGCCTAGGTTGCCCCTACACTTGCAATTTCTGCACCGACTGGAACAACCCCTACTCCGTGCTGCCTCCGGACCAACTGGAGGCTGATCTGAAGTACATCTCCGCGTCCTATCCCGGGGTGAAAATCACCTTCCAAGACCCCAATTTCGCGGTGCAGTTCGATAAGACCATGGACGTTCTGGAACGAGTGCCTGAGGGCCAGCGGAACCCATATATCATGGAGAGTTCCCTGTCGGTGCTCAAAGCGCCGCGCATGCAGCGCCTGCGCGATACCAATTGCTTCTTCATTGCGCCCGGTGTGGAGTCGTGGACCGATTACTCCAACAAAGCCGGGGTAGGAAGCAAGACCGGGGCTGCAAAGGTGCAGGCGGTAGCCGAGCATCTGGAACTCCTTCAGTCGTACGTTCCGGCCATCCAGGTCAACTTCATGTTCGGCCTGGACACCGATTCCGGTAGCGAGCCAGTGGAGTTGACCAAAGAGTTCATGTCTCTAACGCCGTTCGCCTGGCCCGTGCTGAACATCCCGGTGCCATTTGGCGGCACCCCGCTGCACGACGATTACCTGAGGGACGGGCGCATTCTTGAGGCGATGCCGTTCTCGTTTTACTACTTCCCATATTTGGTCACGACCCTGAAGAACTACGACCCGGTCACCTATTACCAAGGAATGCTGGACATGCTATTGCATTACTCCAACCGCCGGTTCTGGTGGCGGCGGCTGGGCACGACCAGTAGCCAGACCCTGCGATTGCTGTATACCGTGCGCACCCTTCGCGTTAAAGAGGGCATCGGCCGCTTTCGCAAAATCCTTCAATGTTTGACCACGGACCGGCAGTTCCGCGAATTCCACGAAGGCGGTTCGGCTGTAATGCCCGAGTTCTACCACCGCGAGTTTGAGCGCCTACTGGGCCCGTACGCGCCGCTCGTTTCGAGGGAGGAGCGCATTCCCGACCTGCGGGCCGCCGTTCCCGTCTAGCAGCCTACCGCCCGTCCGCTGCAGCTTCTTTCTTTCGTGCCAGAAATCCTCCATTACTCCGTGCGCCCGGCGGCACGCGCCCGCCATGCCCGGGGTTCGTGAGGGCGGTGGTCTATTCCTTGCTGATCTAGGACCAAATACATGCTTTAAGACCCATCACCGCAACAATGAGTTGATATACAGTTGCCACTAGAATTCCCATTGACTATAATTCCCGGTGTCGAGGCGGGAACCGCCCTGCTTCGGTGACTGGGAGCGAGAGGAGGAGCAAATGGTTGACCAGCTAAAACGGCCCACCGAACATCCCGAGATCTACTGGTTCTCCGAACAGCCCTATGGGCACGTCGGCAACGAGGACTTGGAGAAGTACGAATCGGGACGCCTTGGCTTTCCCAACACCTACTTCGACCCGGAGAAGGCCGCGGTCCTTTACAACCAGTACCACGAGCAGTACCAACTGGCGGATGAGGTGGGCTTCGACGGCATCATGACCAACGAGCACCACGCTTCGTACTGGTGCATGAAGCCGGCGGTGAACCTGGACGCCGCCGTCATCGCCAAGCTGACCAAGAAGGTCAAGATCGCCATCTTGGGCAACGTCGTCTCGGTCAACGACCCCATCCGCATGGCCGAGGAGATCGCCATGCTGGACTGCTATTCCGGCGGCCGGATAATCTCCGGGTTCGTGCGCGGCACCGCCGTGGAGACCCTGCTTTCCGGGAACGACCCAACGGAAAACTTCGCCCGGTTCCAGGAGGCCCACGACCTGATTATCAGGTGCTGGACCGAACCGGGTCCCTTCCGGCACGAGGGCAAGTATTTCAAGTACCGGGTGGTCAATCCCTGGGTGAGGCCGATGCAGAACCCCCGCCCGGACATCTGGTTCCCCGGCACCGGCAGTCCCGAGAGCGTGGTCTGGGCCGCCACCCACGGTCACCCCTACATGAACCTGGGCGCTCTGGTGGAAACCACCGAATGGCTGAAGCAGATCTACATCGACACCGCCCGCGACGTTGGCTACAAGGCCGGCCCGGAACACTTCGGGTACCTGCTCCGCTGCGTGGTGGCGGATACCGATGAGAAGGCCATCGAGATCGGCCGCGAGTTCATGTGGACCGCGGCCCACCGCCAGAAAGGCCCCAGGGAGCACAACGACCCCCCCGGTTACCAGTCCCGGCGCGCGGTGGAGATAAAGCGGGCGCGGCCGGCCCTTGGGACCGGTTCCTCGGAATACGGCAACCCAACGTCCTATGAGGAACTCCAGGCCGTCAACAACATCATCGTGGGCAGCCCGGAGACGGTCATCGGGAAATTCACCGAGATCATCGAGCGCCTGAGCCCCGGATACCTCCACATCTACGGGAACGAGGGCGCCATGAAGCACGAAGACACCATGCGCTCCATCGAGCTCCTGGGCAAAGAGGTCATCCCGGCTCTGCACCAGATCAAGCTCAAGCCCTACGACGATTAGGCCGTATAACGGCGCGAATAACGGCCCCTTCCATTAGGAAGGGGCCTTTTTATTGGGGCTGAGATTGACACGCGTAGGGGCACCGGTTAACTCAGGGCGGTGATCGTCTCGTCCGTGTTTCGGACCCGGACCAATAGCGGCAGCACGTGATTGATGGTCATCTCGTGGACATCCACCTCGCCGGCGGTGCAGCAATCGCTGACCACCACACACTGCATGTCCCGGTTCTTGGCGTCCCTGGCCGTGCCCTCCACACTACGCTGAGTGGAGATTCCGCCCACCAAGATGGTCTCGGTGCCCAGGTGCCGCAGGATGCCGTCCAGGTTGGTGCCGTAGAACGCGCTGAACCGGGGCTTCACCAGGAGGAAGTCGTCGGGCTGCAAGGCCAGTTCGTCGATGACATCCACCGCAGGAGTGCCGGGCAACATCGGATTGCCGCCGCCCCCGCCGATGTCGGAGACCGTCTTTGGACTGTCGGCGTTGTCCGCCCGGCGGTGGGTGGTGATGTAGATGAGCGGCGTCCCAACCTTGCGGCAATGGGCAATCATCTTCTGGAAGCTGGCCACGATGTCCTTGCGGTTATCGGGCAGCGTGTAGGTGGGGCCGGGACCGCCCTTGGCGATGGCGTTCACCATGTCGATGATGATAAAGGCGGTCTTCTTGGGGTCGAGCTTTATGGCGTCAGGCATGGTTATTCTTTACTCCAGGCCGGGTTCGGTCCAGGGTCTGGCTTATGGGATTCGTCTGATGCGCGTAGGGGCACGGTCCCGACGGAATCGGGATGCCCCTACTTGTTCTCGAGGTAGGCGTCGGGGCTGGCCAGGAACTTGGTCCGGCAGTCCAGACCGCAGAAATACAGCCACTGGCCGTCGTGAAAGATGCGGGTCCCCTGCGCCGGGTCCACCTCGGAGGCCCCGTGGACGGTCAGCGAAGTCTCGGCCCGCGCCTGTTCCTCGTCTATCTCCTTGCCGCATACGACATCTTTGGCCATCGGTCACTCTCCATTAATTTTAGCCGCCGTTCAACCCAGCGGCATCTGGTGTTTGAATCTTAGACCCGGTCCGGTTAGGCCCCGTCTTTTTAGACACTCGTGGGCAGGGGCATCCCCAGCCGGACCTTGCCGGGAACGTCCAGGAGGGCCGCCGCGATCCTGGCCCGGTGGTCGTAGGTCGTCCCCAGACGCATGGTCCAAGAGGTGACCCGGCGGAACCACAGGTGCAGGTCGAACTCCATCATGAACCCGATACCGCCGTGGATCACCTGGGAGGTACGCACCACCACCTCGCACTTCTCGTTGCAGAAGGACTTGGCCTGTGAGACCTCAACCGAGGCGGGAAGGCCCCGGTCCATCTTCCACAGGGCTTCGTAGGTCAGCATCTGGCCGCCGTCGACATGGAGAATCATGTCGGCCAGCATGTGCTGCACCGACTGGAACGCCCCGATGGGCCGGCCGAAGGCCACCCGGTTCTTGGCGTATTCGATGGCCATCTCGGCGTCTTTACGGGCCGCGCCGAGCATCTGGCAGCACAGCAACGCAGTGGCCCGGTCCAGCATCGCCTCGACAATGGGCCATCCCTGGTCCACATCGCCCACCAGGGCCGCCCGGTCGATGCGGACGTTTTTAAAGTCCACCTTGCTCTGCTTGTCCTTGGCCAGAGTGACCAGCGCCGTCTGGGTGACTCCGGTGCCATTGGGGTCCACCAGGAAAAGAGATATCCCCTGGTTGGAGTCCGAGGCGGGCGAGGTGCGGCAGGCCACCAGGCACCGCTGGGCCATGTTGAAGTTGTCCACGAACATCTTGGCGCCGTTCAACACCCAACCGTCGCCGTCGGCGGTGGCCTGCAACTGCATGGCTTCTGGGAGCAGGCGGGGGTCGCGCTCGTGGACGGCCCAGGTGAGTATCATGCTGCCGTCCGATACCGCCGGGAGGATGTTCTGCTTCTGCTGGTCTGTTCCGTCGCTGGCAATGGTGAGGGCCGCCACCGCGGTGCTGTGCAGCGGGACCGGCGCCAGCACCCGCCCGGCTTCCTCAATGATCAGGCCCAGGTAGGTTAGAGGCAGTCCCTGGCCGCCGTACGCTTCTGGAAGCGCCAACCCCAGCCACCCCAGGTCCGCCATCTGTTTCCAGAGGGCGGGAGGGTAGCCCAGACCGTCGATTTCCATCTCGCGGACCATGGCCGTGGAGCATTCCGCTTCCAAGAACTCCCTGGCCACGTTCTTCAGCATCTGTTCTTCTTCGGAGGGCAATATATCCATGGATTTCCTTGTAGTTACGGTCGCTAGTTCTTGGAATCTGGACCCACGCCTAATGAAACGGCACAGTCGACTCTTGCGGCGCCTGTGGCGCTTAACCCCTGGGCAGGCCCAGGCCACGGCGGGCCATCTGGTCGCGCATGATCTGCACGCTGCCGTGGTTGATCCCCGACTGGAACGAACCCATCAGGTTGTGGGCGAACAGGCCGTCCTCGATGGCCTCTTCTGAGCCGTTGAGCAGTTGGGCGTAGGGCCCCAGTATCTGGGAGATGGCCTCGGTGGTGTGCACGCCGTGCTCCGGCGCCCAGACCTTCTCGGCGGAGCCTTCGTAGGTGAATGTATCGCCCCGATCCACCATGGACATGCTGCGCATGGTCATCAAACGGCAGACCTGGGCTTCGGTCCACAGTTCGGCCAGCTTGTCCCGTACCGCCGGGTCGCCGGCCAGGGAATGGCCGCCAAAGTCGTTCTCCTTGACCCAGTTGACGATGTCCTCGTCGCGGCGGACCGAGATCAGATACCGGCTGGCGCCGACGCGGTCCAGGTTCAGTCCCATGGCGCCCACGTACCAGCCGGAGTTCTCCTCGCCCAGCAAGCAGGACCCTGGGATACGCACGTTCTCGAAGAAGGTCTCGTTGGTGCGGGCCATGCCGTAGGTGGTGCCCAGGGGGGCGGGCGGGTCGTTCTGGATGGTCCACAGCGGCCGCACGGTGATCCCGGGCGTGTCCATGGGTATCAGGAAGATGGAGATGCCGCGGTGCCTGGGGGCGTCGGGGTCGGTGCGGCACATCATATAGATGTGGGATGCGTAGTGGGCGGCGGAGGTGTACATCTTCTGCCCGTTGATCACGTACTCGTCGCCGTCCCGCACCGCCCGGCATTGCAGTCCCGCCAGGTCGGCCCCGGCCTGGGGCTCGGTGAAGCCCAAGGCGAAGGTGATCTCGCCGCGGATCATTCCAGGGATGAAGTACTCTTTCTGTTCCTCGGTGCCGGCGGCAAGGATTGCCGGGGCACCGCTTCCCGCGCCGCCGATGCCGATACCGACCCTGGTGAACTCTTCCTCGACGATGTACTGGTCCATGCGGCTGCCGCTCTGGCCGCCGTACTCTTTGGGCCAACTGATGCCGATCCAGCCCTTGTCGGCGACCTTCTTGACCAGGGCGCGGTACTCGGGACCGTGTCCCCCTTCTTCGCCGCTCTCCAGTTCGTCAAGGAGCCCTTGACTGACGTTCTCGGCGATGAATTCCTGAACTTCCCGGCGAAGGTCCTCTTGTTCCGGTGTGTAGCCAAAATCCATTTGTGACTCTCCCCTAACGCGTGAAAACTTGGCCTGGCAATGCTGCCACCGCCCCTCAGACTCACGCCTTGCCATTTTCCTGTGCCGTGGAATCGGTGTCAAGTTAAGCCGTATCGCCACGGCTGGAAACGGCCCATCCGGCAATATGTCCAATTACTCCTAAATCCGGCCGCTTGACCCGTACTCCAGGTCGGCTACGTGCTGGACAACATAGCCACCTGGTCCGCCGCGAATACCAGGGAAGCACATAGTCCGTCCTTGACCATGTGATACTCCCGGCTGAGGGAATTGCCTTAGTTGCACCGGAGCCGTTGCTGCGGCGCTCCGTTAGAGATCGAGTTCAGTTTTAACTTCGTCCCAAGAGCGAGTCTTGCCTTCTTCGATTTCCTTTAAGCCTTTACGAATCTGGTCCATCAATTCTGAGTCGGCCATGATTTCAATGGTCTCCGAAAGCGACTCGAACAGGTCCCAAGTCATGATTGCCAGGACCGGTTTACCGTGCCGAGTCAATGGGACTACCCCTTGACCGGCAGCCAGCTTCTCAGGAAGTTGAGTCAGGATGGCCCGAGCGTCCGAAAGGGACAACCCTTCTTGTCTATCGAATATTGCAGCCATGGTTCATACCTACCTGTTTGGTCTACAGCAATCCCAGTCTAGCAAGCCTCTCGGCAAGCGCATACACGTCGTTTCGGACTCCGGCGCGCCGCAGACCTACGGCCACCACTACGACCACGGCGCCGGCCACGTCGTTTCGATATATTATCCGATAGCGTTGCCCTACCGCCCGGCAGCTACGTTGCCCAGCCAACGCCCCACCTAGTGAGCGACCTTGTTTCTCTGGCTCATCAGCCAGGTTATCGATACGGGATGCCAGCAGCCGGCGAATCCGGCGGTCACGGATTCGAGTCAGCATCTCTGCTGCGCTCGCCGTGATTTCGATTGAGTAATCCATCAATTACGTACAGATTATTGTACAATTTACTAAATGAAATTACAATCGTTGGGTGTCTGAAAACGACATCCCCATCTTCTCTCGCTTACCGACTAGCGCCAAAAATCGCCTACGGCCCGGTTCTGTGGTTGACATAAATCTTTTTAAGTCTTCATAGGTGCCGAGTTTAGTTCCAACAATATGGGCCGCAGTTGTTCGATCAACGGAGGCAGGAACTCCTCCCAGGTGCCCACGATGCCGAAGTCGGAAGAGCGGAACATGACCGCCCGGCGGTTCTGGTTCACGGAGATGATCACTCCGGCCCTTTGCAGGCCAACCGTGTGGTTGAAGGCGCCCCGGATGCCCACCGCCAGGTACACCGTGGGGGCGATGGTCCGGCCGCTGATGCCGACTTGGAGCTGCTGGGGCAGCCAGCCCTCATGGGCCACGTCCCGGGTGGTGGCGATGGAAGCTCCGATGGACCGGGCCATCTCCTGGATCTTGGCCAGGTTCTCGACTCCGCCGATGCCCATGCCGACCCCCAGCACCACCGGGGCTTTGGCCAGGATGAGTCCAACCTGGTCCTCCTGGAACTCCTCGTGCAGCAGCCGGACATCTGGGCCGTCGAAGGGGACCGCGGGTAGTTGCTCCACGGTGACGGTTGCGCCGGGCTCCGGTGTAACGGGCGTGAGCAGGCCGGGCCGCAGGGTCACCAGGTTGGGCAGGGTCTTGGACAGGATGGGCGCGATCACGTTGCCGCCCAGGGCCGGTTTCAGTTGCACCAGCCGCCCTTCGGCGTCGATTTCCAAATCGATGGCGTCGCCGGTAAGGCCCAGTTCCAGTCTGGCCGCCAGCCGGGATGCCAGGTCGCGGCCGTCGGCGGTGGAGGCAAATAGCACGGCGTAGGGAGGTTCTTTCTGGACGGCCTCGGCCAATGCCTGACCGACGGCCCTGCCATAGACCGGCCCGATCTGAGAATTGTCCAGCACCAGCACCCGGTCCGCGCCCTGAGAGGCCAGTTCCGCGACCCTGGCGTCTTGCTGGGGCCCGATGAGCACCGCCACGACCTCGCTCTTGGTGAACTGGGTTAATTCCCGGGCCTTGCCCAGCATCTCCAGTGTTACGTGGGCCAGGCCCTGGCGGGTGTTCTCGGCCACCACCCAGATGCTTTTTTCTCTGCTATTTGGGAATCTGGGCATCGCCGCCGCCGCGCTCTTACCGGAACCGACTGAATCGGCGGCCGCCAGTTCGGCCAGGCGTTGGCGCAGGGCGTCGGCCACCTGCTTGGCAGCGTCCTCCGGCGTAACGTCCTCCAGCAGGACGCCCAGCCGGTTGGGCTCCACCAGACGTATCTCGTCCACCCAGGTTGGCGAGCCCGCCGCCCCGAACTGGGTCAGGTCGCCAGAAAGCCCGGGGGGTCGATCGGCCAAAAGGTCGGCGCAGGTCATTTCCTCAACCGGAATCTCCTGGGCCCGCTCCATCTGCTCCTTATTGGGGTAGAGCTCGGGGGCCACGCCCTCGGTGACGCAAATCAGGGCCGGCAGGCCGCACTCCAGGGTCTGAAATCCCTCGTCGGTCATACGCTCGGCGATCACGGACTTACCGTCATCGCTCAGGTCCAGTTTTCGCACGTGACTGACGTGGGGCAGGCCCATGAGTTCGGCGATCTCCGGGCCAACCTGGCCCGTTTCGCCGTCGGTGCTATTACGGCCGCAGATTATCAGGTCGGGTTTCTCCCGCAGCAGCGCCAGGGACAACGCCCGTGACGTGGCCAGGGTGTCGGACCCGGCCAGGGCGCGGTCGGTCACCAGCACCGCCCGGTCGGCGCCCAGGGCCACGCAGTCGGTCAGCCCCTCGCTGGCCCCCGGCGGCCCCATGGAGATGACCACCACCTCGTCCTCGGGCGACCGCTTCAACTCGACGGCCCGGACCAGTCCCAAGAGGTCAAAGGGATTGACCTCGGATGGAACGCCGTCGCGGATGATGGTCTTTGCTTCGTAGTCGAACTGGATACGCGCGATGATGGGCACGTATTTCATGCACACGGCGGTCTTCATAGATTAGCTGCGCCTCAAGTTTGAATTGGCCCCAGGTGCCTTTGGGGTCATTAGATACTTATTTTTTGATTTGGCCGATGGGGCGTTTAGATGCTCAGTCATTGTCTGAAACGTTGACTCCCAAGACCTCTTCCCGGACCTTCGAGGTCAGGCGTTTCAGGCGTCCGCTGAGGCTGACTGGATAGCGGGGTGGGTTGTTTAGGGCCTTAAACCTTTCGTCCAGGGTGGCAAAGTCCTCTTGAAACCTGCCCCTGACTTCTTCGAGCGTGGCCGAGGGCCCGGTCCTCTGCCCGCCCTTCATAACCTCTTCCAGCACCGGCAGCCCGCCCGGAAGCTCCTCGTCCTGCAGGGCGATGATGTCTTTGGCAAACATGCCGCCGGCGTCTTTGGTCCGGAACACCTGCTTGGCGCCGGGCAGGGAAACTTTACCGGTGCTGAGCTTCATCACGGGCCGGTCGTCGAAGCAGACCAGTTTGTAGGCCATGTCCGACCAGGGGGCGTCCGCCGATACTCCGGCCTTGGTGCCGACGCCGAACAGGTCTATGGGCGCTCCGGCCTTGACCAGGGTTTCCAGCTCGTATTCGTCCAGTCCGCCGCTGGCCAATATCTTGACGTAATCCAGCCCCGAATCGTCCAGTATCCTCCGCACCTGGCGGCTCAGTTCATCGAAGTCGCCCGAGTCCAGGCGGACGGCCACGAGCTGCCGCCCGTCTGCCTCCATCTCCTTGGCCACCCGCACCGCGTTCCGGGTCCCGGCGATGGTGTCGTAGGTGTCCAAGAGCAGGGTGGTGCGGTCTGGAAAGGATTCGGCGTAGGCCCGGAAGGCGTCTAACTCGGTCGCGAAGGCCGAGACAAACGAATGGGCCATGGTCCCGGCCGGTGGCATGCCGTAGAGACTGGCGGCCAGTACATTGCTGGTTGAGTTGAACCCGGCGATGTAGCTGGCGCGGGCCATCTTCAGCGCGGCGTCGGTGCCCTGGGTGCGGCGGGAAGCGAAATCGGCGATGCCCCGTCCCTGGGCGGCCCAGACGCAACGGGCGGCTTTGGTGGCCAGCATGCTCTGGAGGTTGACCTGGTTGATGATGAAGGTCTCGGCCAGTTGGGCCTCGATTATGGGCGCCGTTACCTCCACCGCCGGTTCGTCGGCGAAATACAGCCGACCCTCGGGAATTGCCCGGACGCTGCCCGTGAAACGCACGCCGCGAAGGTACTGTAAAAAGTCTTCGGAGAAGATGCCCAAGGCCCGTAGGTAATCGATGGCCTGGTCACTGAAGTTCAAGTTGGAGAGGTAGTCCAGCACGTCCTCCAGCCCGGCCGAGACGAAAAATGCGCGGTTGGGCGGATAGGTGCGTATGAACAGGCTGAAGGTGGCCGTGGCCGACATCCCCTGGCGGAAGAGTGCCTGGGCCATGGTCAGTTCGTAGAGGTCGGTGAATAGGCCCAGGTCCTCCCCGGGCAAAGGCAGTTTCGGTGCGGTCATTGAATCCGTAACTGGACGGTGATTCTGGGATGGGTTAGCGCGTATTATGTTGGCGTTCCGAAGGCCCTGTCAACCGAGATTGAGCGTGGTCCACGCCTAGTCGCCCCCAGGCACTCCAGCGCGGCTCTTCTTGACACGGTGACTGGCCCTTAGTAACATTTACCCGACCGGCAGACACGCTTAAAAATCGAAAAACAACTCAGAAACCCTTATCCAGAACGGCAGAGGGGACGGCCCTATGAAGCCTGGCAACCGGTCTCGGTCCGTTGAGGCGGGCAGGGATACGGTGCTAATTCCGGCGTCGGGCGCTGGTAAAACAGCGGCAGGCGAAAGATGAGGGGAGCCCAGTGTATCTGCGAGCTTCTCTAGTCGAGAGGCTTTTTTGATGTTAAGACCTGTCGTGAATCTCCGGTCTAACCCTTGGGAGCATATCCGGTGAGCGAAATCCGACCCATCCAGTGGGCCAACGGCACACTCAGGTTGCTTGACCAGACCCGCCTTCCATCCGAAGAAATAATCTTGGAGGTGCATGGGTATCTGGAGGCCGTGGACGCCATCAAAGAGATGCGCGTGCGCGGCGCGCCGGCCATCGGGGTCACCGCGGCCTACGCCGTCGCCATGGCGGCCCGGGAGTTGGACTCAGCTGACCCCGGCGCCTTAGACCGGGACACGTTCTTGCAGCGGTTGGGAGAAGCTGGGGCTGAGATTAAAGCCGCCCGGCCCACCGCCGTGAACCTTATGTGGGCTGTGGACCGGATGATGACCGTGGCCGGTTCTGGAGTTGGGTCCGGCGCCGGCACATCGATGATCAAAGACCGGCTGCTGGAAGAGGCAGTCTCGATCGAACAAGAAGACGAAGCGATCAACCGCCGGATGGGCAACCACGGCAAAGAACTGATACCCGATGGCGGTTCGGTATTGACCCATTGCAACGCCGGCGCCCTGGCGACGGCGGCTTTTGGCACGGCACTGGGTGTCATCAGGGCCGGCTGGGAAGACGGCAAACGCTTCAAGGTGTTCAACACCGAGACCAGACCCTTCCTCCAGGGCGCCAGACTGACCTCTTGGGAGTTCAAGAAACTTGGGATTCCGTCCACCCTGGTGGTGGACTCGGCGGCCGGCATGTTGATGCGACGGGGCGACATCGGTTGCGTGATAACCGGGGCCGACCGGATCGCCGCCAACGGGGACACGGCCAACAAGATTGGCACCTACACCCTGGCGGTGCTGGCCAAGGAGAACGGCATCCCGTTCTACGTGGCCGCGCCGACCAGCACGGTGGACCTGAACCTAAACAATGGAGACGAGATAGAGATCGAGGAGCGCTCTCCCGACGAGGTGACCGAGTTCCGCGGTGTGCCCGTGGCCCCGGAAGGCATCGAGGCCCTGAATCCGGGGTTCGACGTGACGCCCGCCAAATACGTGAGCGCCATCATCACCGAGGCTGGAGTGGCCCGCCCGCCCTTTATTGAAAGCTTGGACTTGGCAGTAAGGTCGGTCCGATAGACGCCAGATGAGCACGAAACCGGATGCGACAGCGAGAGCGTCAATCGGGGTTATCGGCGGCAGCGGTCTCTACGAGATGGACGGCATGACCGGCGTCGAGTCCGTGGCTGTGGACACGCCCTTTGGAAAGCCCAGTGACGCCGTCGTCCTGGGGGACCTGGACGGGGTGAGGGTCGCCTTCCTGCCGCGGCACGGCCGGGGCCACCGGTTCAACCCAACCCACATACCGGCCAGGGCCAACATCTACGCCCTGAAATCATTGGGCGTCGAGCGGATCATCTCCGTGAGCGCCGTGGGCAGCCTCAAGGAGGAATTCGCCCCCCTGGACCTGGTAGTGCCCAACCAGTTGATCGACCGCACCAGGCTGCGGGAGAGCACCTTCTTCGATACCGACGTGGTGGTGCACGTGGCGATGGCGGACCCGTTCTGCGCCCACACCAGCCAGATGGTCCACCAGGCGGCCCAACAGTTGGACATCACGGTACACCCAGGTGGGACCATGGTGGTCATGGAAGGGCCCGCCTTCTCCACCAGGGCCGAGTCGTTCATGTACCGCTCCTGGGGAGCAGACATAATCGGCATGACCGCCCTCCCCGAGGCCAAGCTGGCCAGGGAAGCCGAGATGTGTTATGCCACCATGGCCTGGATCACCGACTACGATTGTTGGCGCCAGGGGTCGGAATCGGTCACCGTGGAGATGGTGATCGCAAATCTGCAGCAGAACGTGGCGGCGTCCAAGGCCTTACTGCGTCAGGTGGTCCCCACCCTGACCGGCGAGCGCAAATGCCCCTGTGAATCGGCCCTGCGGGACGCGATAATCACCCGTAAAGAGGATATCCCGGAGGACCTGAAACTAAAACTTGCCCCGGTTACGGGGAGATATTTAAGCTAGGGACCGGCGAGGTCCAGGAGGATTCCAATGCCTAGACAAGACCCAGGCGAGCCATATTTCCGCGTCGATTCCAGCGAAGGCCGGTCGATCTTGGACGCAGACCCAGATGGGACCGTCGTGATCGACGTTAGGCGGGACGACGAATGGGTCACCGGACACGTGGCGGGAGCGGTCCACATCCCGGTGGACGACCTGACCGACCGGATCGACGAGATACCCACCGGCAAGAAAGTCCTATTCATCTGTGCGGCCGGCGTCAGAAGCGGGTTGGCCTGCGAGATGGCCGCGGCCCTGGGATTTGACCCAGAGAATCTTATTAACATCGAGGACGGGACCCCCGCTTGGATCGCCGGAGGCCATCCGACGTCCTACGGTAATGACGCCTAACCTTGATCGCCGAAATAGCCGGTAGGAATTAAACCGGCATCGTCATTGAAATACTGGTCCGGTCAACCGAGACGGGACCCAAGGAGAACACGTTGGCATCAAAACAGACCAAAGGGGACGTTAAGGACCTGTCCCTGGCTAAAGACGGGGTCAACAAGATCGAATGGGCCGCAAGGGAAATGCCCGTGGTGAAGTTGATCCGGGAGCGCTTCGCCAAAGAGAAGCCCCTGGCCGGAGTGCGCTTGTCCGCCTGCCTGCACGTGACCAGCGAAACGGCCAACCTGGCCATCGCTCTACGGGACGGCGGCGCCGAGGTCACACTCTGCGCCAGCAATCCACTGAGCACCCAGGACGACGTCGCGGCGGCTTTGGTCCAGGAGTACGGCATCCCGACCTACGCCATCAAGGGCGAAGACGACACGACCTATTACAAACATCTGGAAGCGGCCCTGGACGCCAAGCCACAGATGACCATGGACGACGGCGCCGACCTGCTGACCCTGCTCCACACCAAACGTTCGGACCTGCTGGCCGGCGTGATAGGCGGCACCGAGGAGACCACCACCGGCGTTATCCGGCTGACCGCCATGGCCGCCGAGGGACAGCTCAAGTACCCGGTCATCGCCGTCAACGACGCCGAGACCAAGCACTTCTTCGACAACCGCTACGGCACCGGCCAGAGCACCTTGGACGGCATAACCCGGGCCACCAACATCCTGTGGGCCGGACGCCGCGTGGTGATATCTGGCTACGGCTGGTGCGGCCGGGGCGTCGCCTCAAGGGCGAACGGCATGGGCGCCCACGTGATCGTCTGCGAGACCAACCCGGTACGCGCCTTGGAAGCGGTGATGGACGGGTTCACGGTCATGCACAGCATCGAGGCAGCCAAGGTCGGTCAGATGTTCATCACCGTCACCGGCGGACTGCATGCCATCGGCCGGAAACACATCGAAGTCTTGGCCAACGGGGCCATCCTCGCCAATAGCGGCCACTTCAACGACGAGATCGACATCTCCGCCCTGAAAGAGATGTCGGTGTCCAGCCGGGAATTGCGGCCCTTTGTCGAAGAATACACGATGAAAGACGGACGCCTGATCTATCTGTTGGCCGAAGGCCGGTTGGTGAACCTATCGGCCGCTGAGGGCCACCCTTCGGCGGTGATGGACATGAGCTTCGCCAACCAGGCCCTGTGCGCCGAGTATATCTACGAGAACCGGGGCAAGCTCGATGCCGCCGTACACGTTGTGCCCCCAGCGATGGACGCAGAGATAGGCCGCCTCAAACTGCAATCCATGGGCATCACCATCGACACCCTATCCGACGCCCAAAAGAAATACCAGGAGAGCTGGCAGGAAGGCACCTAGCCGAAAACAGCCTAAATAATCCGGCAAGAGGGCCCCAAAGAGGCCCCGGCCTACGACAGGAAGGAGAAAGAAAGAAAGATGCCGATGTTATTCCACGAGTCACCAAAATATCTGTTGACCTCGGAATCGGTGACCGAAGGACACCCCGACAAAATCTGTGACCAAATCTCCGACGGCGTCCTGGATGCCGTCTTGAGGGACGACCCCATGGGCCGCGTGGCCTGCGAGACCGGCATCACCAACGGACTGGTGATCGTCATGGGCGAGATCACCACGACCTCTTACGTGGACGTGCCCAAGATCGTCCGCGATACCCTGACCAAGGCCGGGTACACCAACTCCGACTATGGCATCGACGCCCAGAGCTGTGGAGTGATCGTCTCCATTCAGGAGCAGTCCGGAGACATCAGCAAAGGGGTGACCACCGCCCTGGAACAACGTGGCGATGCGCCCGAAGACGACCTGGACAAGATCGGCGCCGGCGACCAAGGGATGATGGTCGGATTCGCCTGCAATGAGACCCCGGAACTGATGCCTCTGACCGTCAGTCTTTCCCATCGCCTGGTTGAACAACTGGCCCTGGTCCGCAAAGAAGGCATCCTGCCCTACCTCCGGCCCGACGGCAAGTCCCAGGTGACCGTTGAGTACTGCCATGGCGTCGCCAAGCGTGTCGACACGGTGGTCATCAGCACCCAACACAGCCCGGAAGTTGCCAATGAGCAGATAGAAAAGGACATCACCGAGCACGTTATCCGAAAGATTGTGCCCGCTGACATGATGGACTCCGACACCAAGATATTCGTCAACCCCAGCGGGCGGTTCGTCATCGGAGGTCCCGCCGGCGACAGCGGACTGACCGGCCGGAAGATCTTAGTCGACACCTACGGCGGCATCGCCCGCCACGGCGGCGGCGCTTTCTCGGGCAAGGACCCAACGAAGGTGGACCGCTCGGCGGCCTACGCGGCCCGTCACGTCGCCAAGAACCTGGTGGCGGCCGGTTTGGCCGACCGTTGCGAGGTGTTGGTGTCCTACGCCATCGGCGTCGCCACTCCCATCTCCGTGGCGGTGGAGACCTTCGACACCAACAAGGTCGACAGCGAGACGATCCACGCGCTGGTGGCCAAACACTTCGACCTGCGTCCCGCGGCAATCATCCGGGACCTGGACCTGCGCCGGCCCATCTACCAGGCCACGGCAGCCTACGGCCACTTCGGCCGGGAGAGCCTCAACCTGACCTGGGAGCGCACGGACAAGGCCGATATCCTGCGCAAAGACGCCGGTCTCTAACGCTCATCCCACGACCGGCAAACATCGCAACAATTGGATTATGGGGGGTTTTGGCACTCGACCAAAGCCCCCTTTTTTCTTAAGCTGTTAGCATCCGGCGGAGCGGAGGGAATGGCGTTTGACGGACATCAGATTCGGCACAGACGGTTGGCGCGCCCTGATCGCCGACGAGTTCACCTTTGAGAACGTGGCCCGTTGCGCTCAGGGGCTCTGTGCCTACCTGAAGGAGGTGGGCACCGCCGAGAGGGGACTGGTCGTGGGCTACGACACCAGGTTCCTGTCTCCCGAGTTCGCCGAAACCGTGGCCGCGGTGTGCTCCGCCCAGGGCATCAAGGTCTTTCTGGCCAATCAGCCCGCCCCGACCCCGGTGCTCAGCTACAACGTGCTGCATCACCAGACTGCCGGGGCGGCAATCATCACGGCCAGCCACAATCCCAGCCAATGGAACGGGTTCAAGTTCAAACCCGAATACGCGGGCAGCGCCACCCAGGAGATCACCGACCGTCTGGAGGAGTCCATCGCCCAGGCCGCCCCGGCTTCAGTCGGGGCCCATAGCGTCGCCGAGGGCCGTAATAGCGGGCTTATCGTGGACCTGGACCCTTCGCCACCGTATCTGGACCGCATAGCCTCTCTCGTGGACCTGGGTGCGATCAAGGAGGCCGGACTCGATGTGGTCGTGGATTCCATGTACGGGGCCGGCGGCGGGTATCTGCCCACCCTGCTGCGTGGCGGCAAGACCACGGTCAAGGAGCTCCACGGCCACCGCAACCCGGCGTTTCCCGGCATGGAGCAGCCTGAGCCCATCGCCCATAACCTGACCGAGATTTCGACTCTCATTGCCCAAGAGGGTCCGAATAAGGGCGCATCGGTGGGCATCGCATTGGACGGCGACGCCGACCGGGTGGGTATCATCGACGAGCGGGGCCGGTTCATCACCACCCTGGACACGTTCTCGATACTGGCCCAATACCTGTTGGAGCAGAAACAACAACGGGGCGCGTTGGTGAAGGGCGTGACCTCGTCCATCGCCTTGAACAAGCTGGGCGAGGCCTACGGCGTGGACGTCCACGAGATGCGGGTAGGCTTCAAGAATATCGGCCCCAAGATGACCGAGGTGGACGCTCTGATGGGCGGGGAAGAGAGCGGCGGGTTCGCTTTCCGGGGACATATCCCAGAGCGCGACGGTATCCTCAGCGGGTTGTACTTCCTTGAGTACATGGCCACCACCGGCGACAGCCCCTCTCAGTTGCTGGAGCGGCTGATCAGCAAGGTGGGTCCCCATTCCTACCACCGGCGGGATATCGAGTTCGAAGCGGCGGACCGGGAGAGGATACTCCAAAGATTGAACAGCCCCGGACTAACCGAGATCGCCGGCGTCCGGATAGTCGATTCGGACACGATCGACGGCCGAAGGTTCCACGTGAATGATGGCTGGTTGGCGGTGCGTTTCTCCGGCACCGAGCCTTTGCTGCGTATCTACGCCGAGGCCGCCACCCCGGAGATGGTGACCAAGCTGTTGGATGGGGCCATGGCGTATCTGGAGGTTTAGCCGGCAGGTATCAGTTGACACTAGGCAGAGCCTCCTTCGTCATTCCGGCGACGGCAGCGGCATGGTCACATGGTTAGGGGAACGTTCGACCGTGATACTGCCGTCAAATCAGAAAGGCCCCGGAAATACCGGGGCCTTTCGGTTTCTACTGGATGGCGGTCTCTACCGTTTGGTGTACTGCGGCGCCCTGCGGGCGCGCTTGAGACCGTATTTCTTGCTCTCTTTGATGCGGGCGTCCCGGGTGATGAGACCCGCCCGGCGAAGACCTGGTTTGAGGCTGGCGTCGAAGACCACCAAAGCCCTGGCGATGCCGTGCCGTATGGCCTCCGCTTGCGAGTTCACGCCACCGCCGGCAACTTTGACCACCACACGGAACTTGTTTACTGTGTCGCTGATGCGGAAGGCCTCGTTGATGGTCTTCTGCCACGGGGCCCAGTTGAAGACCTCGTCCATGGGTTTGCCGTTGACCAAGATCGGGCCGCTGTCGTCCAGATACAGGCGCACTCTGGCGATGGAGGTTTTGCGCTTACCCGTACCGTAATAGTAGGTCTGGTTGGCTTCAGCTTGTACCAAGGTAAGTTCTATCCTCCATTCACTACGGGGCTTTCGGCCGCTGCTGGGTGTCCGGTCACCTGGGCTTCGTGGGGATGGTCCGGGCCGTTGTAGACCTTGAGGCGGCGCAGCATCTGCCGTCCCATGTGGTTCTTGGGCAGCATGCCCTTTACGGCCAGTTCCAGCACCCGGTCGGGCCGGGACTCCATCATGTCCTTGAGCCGGAAGGTCTTGAGGTTTCCCACGTACCCACTGTGCCGGTAGTACATCTTCTGGTCCATCTTTTTGCCGGTAACCCGCATATCGGCCGCGTTGGTCACCACCACGAAGTCCCCGGTGAGGGTATGGGGCGTATAGCTGGTTTTGTCTTTGCCCTGAAGGGCGATGGCGATGTTCCGCGCCAGGCGGCCCAGAATCTGGCCCTGAGCGTCGATTACCCGCCACCTTTCGGTGGTCTCGCCAGGCTTGGCGAAGTATGTGCTAGTTCTTTTCATCTATTGTTATTCCGATTCTATATTTCCAGGGGCCGGACCGAATTTCACGGAACCTGGGTATTTTACACTAATTAGGCAGAGCCCGTGGGCGGGCAGCAGGGGTGTGCCGTCGCCAGCGCCCGACAGCGCCTCGGTCATCCGCTCCACTGGGTATTTTCCCCTTCCTATCTCCGTCAGTATTCCGTTGGCTTTCCTGATCATCTGTTTCAAGAAGCCGGTGGCTTCACACTCAATCACCACGTTATCCTCAGACCTTTCCACCTCCCACCGCATCACCTCCCTCACCGCGCTGCGGTCTTGGGGGTGCCCCACCGCAAGGGCCCGGAAATCGTGGATGCCCACCAGAAGCTGGGCGGCCTCCGCCATCTTTTCGGTGTCCAGACTCTCCCGGATCCAGAGGTGGGTGTGCCGCCGCAACGGCGAGGGCGCCGGCCGGTTCAATATGCTGTACTGGTAGGTCCGGCTCAGGGCGCACTTCCGGGAATCGAAGTCGTCGTCAACCCGGTGGGCCTCAAGGACGTTGATGTCCTCGGGGAGATGATAATTCAGCGCGGGGGCGAACCGTTCCAAGGCATGCTGAGTGCCGGTGAGAAAATCGACCACCTGGCCTTTGGCGTGGGTCCCGGAATCGGTACGGCTGGCGCCCCTGATCCTGGTCTCCTGGCCGGTGAACCGGGCCAGGGCCTTTTCCAACTCGCCTTGAATGGTCGGCTGGCCGACTTGAAGCTGGAAACCAGCGTACCTGGTGCCCTGGTATTCAACCAGAAGGGCGGCCCGCCAAAGCTGCCCGCCCGTTCCTCTTTCTGACTCGCCGTCTGAGTTATGGACTCTGCCTTCTTCTATCTAAGTAATACCTCTATACCTGCTCTGTTAGACCAGCTCGATGATCGCCATCTCCGCTGAATCCCCGTTTCGTGGCCCCAACTTCAAGATCCTGGTGTAACCGCCGGCGCGCTCGGCGTACCGGACGGCAACGTCGTCGAACACCTTCTTGACCACGCCGGAGTTGGGCACCTGGGCCAGGGCCAACCGGCGGTGATGCAGGTTACCCTTCTTTCCGTGGGTAATCAGTTTCTCCGCCATCACCCGGGTCTCCTTGGCCTTGGCCAGCGTGGTGGTGATGCGTTCGTGCGTTATAAGTTCCACGACCAGACCCCGCAACAGTGCGGTGCGTTGGTCCCGGTACCGGCTAAGCTTTCTGCCGGCAACTCTGTGGGAGGCCATGGTTAGTCTCCGTCCTCGCCTTGGTTATCGTCAGTATCGTCATCGCCGGAGTCATCCTCGCCTGTTTTTTCGCCCGTTTCTTCGCCCGTTTCTTCGCCTGTTTCTTCTATGGACATGCCAGGCGCTTCAACAGGTGAGTCGGACGCCACTTCTTCGTCGCCCATGAGCTCGCCCAGGTCCTCGGGCGAGATGCTGGGTACGGAGCCCACGGCGCTATCCGAGGGGTCGGCCACGCCGTGTTCGGCCAGTTTCTCTTTCAATTCGGCCAGGGATTTCTCGCCGAAGTTGCGGATCTTAAGCAGCTCGTCGTCGGACATCTCCAGCACTTCTCCCACCTTGGAGATGTGGGACCGCTTCAAGCAGTTGAGCGTGCGTGGGGACAATTCCAGCTTCTCGATGGGCGTCTGGTAGATCTCCGGGGAAACCGCCATTGGCGCCCGCTCGGAGCCCTCCTCCGCCACCCTGTTGAGGTTGCTGAACAGGAAGAAATGGTTTACCAGGTTTTCCGCGGCCTGTTGAATCGCCTCAACCGCATTGATGGTGCCGTCGGTCCAGACCTCCATTATCAGGCGCTCGTAGTCGGTGACCTGGCCGACCCGGGTGCGCTCAACGTTGTAATTGACCTTGCGCACGGGGCTGAACACCGCGTCCACCGGCAGAACGCCCACAGGCGTGTTTGAGGTCCCGTCGCTCTGGACCGCAGGTTGGTAACCCACGCCCTGCTCGACGTTGAATTCCATGGACAGATGAGCCTCGTCGGAGTCCAGGGTCGCCAGGTGCAACTCGGGATTCACGATCTCAAAATCACTGGACGTGGATATGTCTCCCGCACAGACCCGGCCTTCGCCGGTGACGTCCAAGCGCATCTTGCCGGCCCGGTCTGATTGGGAGCGTATGCGGATGCGCTTGACGTTGAGGAGGATTTCCATGACCTCCTCTTTGACGCCGGGCACGGCGGAGTACTCGTGGACCACGTCGTCGATCTTCACCCACGTGATGGCGCTGCCGTTGGTGGAACTGAGCAGTATCCTCCGGAGAGGATTGCCGATGGTCAGCCCAAACCCGCGGGGCAGCGGCTCGACGGCCACCTTACCGTAGGTATCTTCGGATTCAATTACCCGTATCTCGGGTTTTAGCGTTTCCGCACCAGCCTCCGGCGAACCCGGAGTTAGGATTAAGGTGTCCAACATGGACAATCTACCTCGAATAAAACTCTACGATCAATCTTGAATCTACGATCGCCTGAAGGTCTTCATCTGCGGGCAAGGACACGACGGTCCCGGTCATTTCGCCCTGGTCCAGACTCAACCAGGCGGGAACCGGCCGCTTGGGCACGCCGTCGATGCGCTGGGCGTAAAAGTCGGTGCCTTTAACCGATTCCTTCCAGGAGACCACGTCTCCGGGCCTGACCTGAAAGGAGGGGATGTCCGTCTTCACGCCGTTGACCCGGAAGTGGCCGTGGAGGACGATCTGCCGGCCCTGTTTCCTGGAGTCGGAGAAGCCCAGTTTGAACACCACATTGTCCAGACGGCGCTCCAAGGTGCGGAGCAGGTTCATGCCGGTTACTCCCGGGCTGTTGAACGCGTCGGTCATGTAGCGGCGGAACTGGCCTTCCATCACGCCGTAGATGTACTTGGCCTTCTGCTTCTCGCGCAGGTGCACGGCATAGTCCGTGGGCCTTCTGCGGCGGCGGGAAACGTCGCCAGGCGGGTTGCGGCGCTTTTCAAAGGCGCATCGGGGCGTGAAACACTTATCGCCCTTCAGGAATAATTTTTCACCGGACCGCCGGCAAAGGCGGCAGGATGGTCCTGTATATCTTCCCATAGGAGTGGAGTTACACTCTCCTTCGTTTTGGCGGGCGGCACCCGTTGTGGGGGATAGGAGTCACGTCCCGGATACTGGTCACGAAGAGGCCTGCGCTCTGCAACGAGCGGATGGCGGCCTCCCGTCCCGCGCCCGGCCCTTTGATGAGCACGTCTATCTGGCGGAGGCCGGAGTCCATGCCCTTGCGGGCGGCCTGCTCCGCGGCGCGCTGGGCGGCGAAGGCGGTGCCCTTGCGGGAACCCTTGAAGCCCACGGTCCCCGAGCTTGCCGACGCAATCACGTTGCCCTGGGGGTCGGTGAGGCTCACCAGCGTGTTGTTGAACGTGGAGTAGATATACGCCCGTCCTTGGGGCACCGAGCGGCGCTCGCGGCGCCTGGTCCTGGGTCTAGCCATACGTTATTCTCACTCTGCGCTAATTGCTTACTTCTTGCCGCCGGTGCGCCTGCCGCGGCCGGCAACGGTGCGGCGGGGGCCCTTGCGGGTGCGGGCGTTGGTCTTGGTCCGCTGGCCCGCCACGGGCAGGTTCCTGCGGTGGCGCGAGCCCCGGTAGGAGCCGATCTCGATCAACCGGCGTATGTTCTGGTTGACTTCCCGGCGGAGGTCGCCCTCAGAGATGTAGTCCCGGTCCACCAGCTCCCGGATGCGGTCGATCTGCTCCTCGGTTAGCTCATTCATCCGCGGGGGAATGACCGGGTCCAGGTCGGCCTTGATCAGGATCTCTTGGGCGATCTTGGGACCGATGCCATAGATGCTTCGGAGGGCAACGTGAGCCCTCTTCCGGTCAGGAACGTCTACTCCAGCGATACGGACCACTCCGGGCCTCCTTTTTCTGTTCCTGTCTCCCTGAATAATGCTTTAGGAACGCTTCTGATCATCCCTGCCGCTGCGAGTGCCTGGGGTTGCTGCAGATGATTCTGACCACGCCCTTGCGCTTGATCACACGGCAATTGTTGCACCTGGGTTTAACCGATGCTGATACTTTCACAACTAACGCCCTTAAGCTACTTGAACCGGTAGGTTATCCGGCCCCGGGTCAGGTCGTATGGAGAGAGCTCCACCAACACCCGGTCGCCGGGCAACACCCGGATAAAGTGCATCCTGATCTTGCCGGACACGTGGGCCAATACCTCGTGGTCATTGGGTAGTTCCACGCGGAACATGCCGTTGGGCAGGGCCTCTTTAACGCTGGCCTCCACCTCGATCGCTTGTTTCTTCGCCATAAGTCCTCTTTCGTGCGGATTTGCGCCCGCCCCGGTTGCTGCGCCGGGACTAGTCTATGGACCGGTACTGACTATGAACGGTCAGAATCTCCGGTCCGTCCTCGTTGATGGCTATGGAATGTTCGAAGTGGGCCGAGAGTTTGCCGTCCGCTGTGACCACGGTCCACTCGTCATCCAATATTTTGGTATGCCAGTCCCCCATGTTGAACATGGGCTCAATGGCGATGCACATGCCCACGCGGAGCAGCGGGCCCATGCCCGCCTGCCCGTAGTTGGGCACCTGGGGGTCCTCGTGCAAGGCCCGGCCTACGCCGTGTCCCACGAACTCCCGCACCACGCCGTAGCCCCGGCTCTCACCGTAGGCCTGCACCGCAGCGCCTATATCTCCGACCCGGCCACCGGGCTGGGCGGCTTCGATACCCGCCTCCAAGCTGAGGCGTGTGTCGTCCATCAAGGCGGCGGCCTCCGGCGTCACTTGGCCCACGGCTATGGACACCGCCGCGTCGCCGATCATGCCTTCAATGGTCGCGCCAACGTCGATCTTGACGATATCGCCCTCCCGGAGCACCCGTTTGCCGGGTATCCCGTGGACGATCTCTTCGTTCACCGACGTGCAGATACTGGCAGGGAATCCCCGGTAACCCTTGAACGTGGGTTTGGCGCCCCGCCGGGTAATCTCTTTATACGCGAGCTTGTCCAGGTCCTTGGTGGTCATGCCGGGCTCCACCGAGGCCTTCAACAGGTCGATAACCGCGCCAACAACCGCTCCCGCACGGCGCATTGAGTCCAGCTCTTGAGGGGACTTGATCGTGATCCCCCCCGAGTAGTTGGACGCCGAGTTAGAAGCGGTCTCAACATTTCGGCCGCGATTCACTTTTAGTATTCTACTCCCGATTGATCACATTGGGAACCCAGTTGGAACCCAAGAGATTATAACTATTATCCGGTTTTGGCGCACCGTTTAGGCACCCAAGGCCGCCAAAACCTGTTTGTTGACCTCGTCAACGGTATCGTCGCCCGGAATGTTCACCAAGACTCCCCGTTCTCGGTAGAAGCCAAGGACGGGCATGGTCTCTCTCTTATAGACCTCAATCCGTTTCTTGACCGCCTCGGGACGGTCGTCGTCCCGCTGGTAGAGTTCCCCGCCGCATTGGCCGCACTTCTTGGCCGCCCCGTCCTCGCCTTCGCCGATGGCGTGGGGCGCTTGGCAGGCGCGGCAGACGAACCGGCCGCCTAGCCGGCGCAGCAACTCCGGCTCGGAGACGTCGATATGCACCACCTTGTCCAGGTTCCGGGACCCGGCGGCCAATGTATTCTCCAGTTCCTGGGCCTGATTGGTGTTCCTGGGGAACCCGTCCAGGATGAACCCTTCGTCGTCCGGAAGGCACATCACCTTGTCAAGAATGATGCCGATGGTCACTTCGTCGGGGACCAATTCTCCCTTGTTCATGTACTCTTTGGCGCGCAGGCCCAGGGGTGTTCCCTGTTCCAGGTGGTGACGGAATAGGTCGCCCGAACTTATATGGGTCACGTTCAAGCGGTCCCGCAGCAGATTGGCCTGGGTGCCTTTCCCGGCGCCGGGAGAGCCGAACAAAACAAATCGCAGTCCCTGGGCCATCTATCTCAGGAATCCTTCGTAATTCCGCATCATTAGTTGCGCCTCAAGTTGGCGCAGGGTATCCAGACCGACGCCGACCATGATCAGCAAGCTGGTGCTGCTGAGGGATATGGCTTGAACGCCGGTGATGAGCGACGCAATATAGGGCATGATTGCGATGGTGCCCAGGAAGAGGGCCCCGCCCAACGTTATGCGCACAATCACACGGTTTAGGTAGTCCTGCGTGGGTTTGCCGGGCCGGATGCCCAGCACGAACCCGCCGTTCTTCTGGAGGTTCTCGGCCAGTTGCTGCTGGTTGAATATCACCAAGGTGTAGAAGAAGGTGAACATCACCACCAGCACGAACACCATCACCCAATAAAGGGGCGAGGTGGGTATCAGCAAGTCGGCAAAGAAATTCGCCACGTCGCCCACCCAACTGGTGTTGGTGGCGAAGTAGGTCGCGATGGTGCCGGGCAAGATCACGATGGAAAAGGCAAATATCAGGGGAATCATGCCCGCCGAATTTATGCGCAATGGTAGATAGGTCGCCCCGCTTTGCCGGTACATCCTACCGCCCCTGAAGATGCTGCGGCCATACTGCACCGGGATGCGCCGGTGGGCCTCGTTGAACATCACGATGCAGGCGATGATCAGCACGCCGATTATGGCGAAGAAGCCGATGCCCAACACGTTGTCCCGGTCCAAGAAGCCTTGGGTCAGCAGCCTGGGGAACCCGGCCACGATTCCGGCGAAGATTATCAGGGAGATGCCGTTTCCGATGCCTCGCTCCGTGATCATCTCACCCAGCCAAACCAAGAACATGGTCCCGGCGGCGATGGAAACCAGGGCCGCGACGGTGGGCAATAAAGCATCGCCGGAGAATCCCACCTCGGCGATGACGTTGCTCTGTTCCAAGAGGACCAGTTGCCCGTACCCCTGGGCGAAGGCGATGGGGATGGTGATCCAGTGGGTGATCCGGTTCATCTTGGCCCGGCCCGACTCGCCTTCACGGGACAATTCCTGCAATTGGGGTATGACCGGGGTCAGCAACTGGATGATGATTGACGAGGTGATATAGGGGAAAACGCCCAGCGCCACGATGCTCATGCGGCTCAGCGCTCCGCCGCTGAACAGGTCCAAGAAGCCCAGGAGTTGGTTATTCCTGAAGAGGTTGTCTAACGCTATCTGGTCGATGCCCGGAAGGGGGATGTGGGCGATGAACCGGTACAGGGCCAGGATGGCCAGAGTGAAGAGTATCTTGGCCCGCAGGTCAGGAAGGCTGAAGGCGTCGATCGCCGCCTGGATCAGCCTAGGAAATCTGCCGGACTGGACCTCGGCGTTCATCATTACGCCGCAGTCTCCTCCGCCGTTCCCTTGGCCGCTTCAATCTTTTCTTTAGCGGTGCGGGTGAATTTTGCCGCCACCACGGTCACGGCCTTGCTGATCTCCCCATCGCCCATGACCTTCACCGGCCGATTGAGGTTCCGAAGGTAGCCCTTCTCCAGAAGGAGTTCCGGGGTGATGCGCTCTCCGGCGTCGAATTTGTCCAGGGTCTCCAATTTGACCAGGGAGTAATAGGTCTTGAATCTGTTGTGGAAGCCCCGCTTCATGGGCAGTCCCTTAATCAAGGGCAACTGACCACCCTCGAACCACACAGGCGGTCCGCTACCGGAGCGGGATTTTTGTCCCTTCATGCCCCGTCCCGCGGTACTTCCTTGGCCTGCCGCGTCGCCGCGGCCGATCCGTTTTCTGTTTTTCCTGGCTCCCTTGGCGGGGGCCAGTTGATGTTCCATCATGGGGCGCGCCTCATTGACCTGTTACGCCTTCTAGACTGATTTTAAATGCGTCATCGCCGCTGGTAAACCGTTTCGGGTTGCCATAATGCCGGTTTAACGGCAACTTCGTCCCGGTCTCGGCAAGGACCGCCCGGCGTTGGCGGGCGGCTTAGACCTCTTCCACCTTCACCAGGTGGCTAACTTTGTTCACCATGCCGCGGATGGTCGGCGAGTCCTGATGGACCACGGTATGGTTCAAGCGATGCAGCCCCAGGGACTTGATGATCCGCCGCTGGTTCTGCGGCCGTCCGATAACGCTTTTGGTCCAGGTGATTTTTATTTCCGCCATAGTGTGTCGACCGGTATCTTCGATTAGATTGTACGGCCTTTATTCTCCCTCGGATGTCCCGTCCGCAGATAACTCGTCCGCGGGTATGCTCTTCGATGGTAGCGGCCGGCCCAGGCGGCGGGCCAACTCGACCTCAGGGTCCCGCAATTGGCGCAGGGCTTCCATGGTGGCGTAAACGATGTTTATGGGGTTCCGGGAGCCCAGCGATTTTCCGACTACGTCTTTCACGCCGCCCAGTTCCAAGATGGCGCGCATGGCGCCGGCGGCGATGACTCCGGTCCCCTCTCGGGCCGGCTTGATCATCACGATGGTTGCGCCCTTCTTGACCGTGATCTTCTGGGGGATGGTGCTTCCGCGCAGGGGGATGGTGACCATGTCGCGCTGGGCGACGGCGTTGCCTTTTCTTACTGCGTCGGGAATAACCAGTGCCTTGCCCAGGCCAACACCCACCTTTCCTTTTCCGTCTCCCACCACGACCAATGCATTGAAACGGAGACGACGGCCTCCCTTCACCACCTTGGCGATACGGCGGGTGAAGACGACTCTCTCGGAGAAACCTCCGGTATCCTCGTCTCGGCCTCGACCTCGGTCGGAGAAGAACCTGTTAGGGGCTTGGACCATAAGCGGGCTAGACCTCCCAGTCTCTGCGGTAAGTTGAGTTCGCTCTTAGAATATCAGCCCGGCTTCCCGGGTCGCTTCGGCCAGGGCCTTGACCCTGCCATGAAATTTGCATCCGCCTCGGTCGAACACCACCTGCGTAATCCCCTCTGCCATGGCCCTTTCCGCCACCAGTTTGCCCACGGCGGTAGACGCGGCAATCTTGGGGATGATGGGCCCGCCGGCTTCTTCGATCGCATCGGCGCTGGAAGCCGCCGCAAGGGTGTGCCCGGTGGTGTCGTCGATCACCTGGGCGTAGATATGCCGCAGGCTGCGGAACACGGCAAGCCTAGGCCGCTCCGGTGTGCCGGAAATCTTGTTCCGTAACCTGATGTGCCGAACTTTTCTCAGCCGTTTTGCGTTCTTATCTTTAGGCATGATTAATTCAATATACCGCGGGTCGTTCTTGTGGGCCGTTAGGCCTTTCTAGCCGCCGCCTTTCCAGGTTTAAAGTGAAGGACTTCGTCGGAGTACCGGATGCCCTTTTCCTTATAGGTGTTGGGCGGGCGGACCCTTCTGACTCGGGCCGCCAATTGGCCTACTTTTTGCTTGTCGATGCCGCGGACGTGGATCCTGTTGTTGCCTTCCACTTCCATGGTCACCCCTTCTTCGGGGTGAATCTCCACGGGATGGCTGAAGCCCACGTTTAGTATGATCCCGTTCCCAGCTTCGGCGACTCTGTAGCCGACACCCATGATCTCCAGAGACCTGGTGAACCCCTCGGACACGCCGGTCACGGCGTTGGCGATCAGGCTGCGGGTGAGACCGTGCAGCGCATGGTGGAATTTTTTTTCCGATTGCCGCTCCACCAACACCTCCCCATCTTCGACTTTAACCACCACTTCGGGATGGTATTTCTGCTCGATGGTCCCCTTGGGTCCGGTGACCTTGACTCCGCCGTATTGGACCTCCACCTGGACTCCATCGGGCAAGGGTATGGGCTTCCGGCCGATGCGGGAGAGGGTTTTTTCTTGCTTCTTCTCGTTCACAGCCGCATCACCAGACATAACAGAGTAGCTCTCCGCCGACGCCTTCACGCCAAGCCTTCCGCCCGGCCATAACGCCTTTGGAAGTGGATAAAATGGCCAGGCCGATCCCGCCATAGACCCTGGGTATCTCTCCCCTGCCCACATAAACTCTTAGGCCGGGTTTGCTCACGCGCTTGAGACCGGAGATGGCCGATTGCCGCCCCTCGCGGTAGATGAGGTGCAGCCGAATTGTGGGATGGGTCTGGGCCTGGGGCCGGGGCAGGTCGAAGTCCCGGATGAAGCGCTCCTCTTTGAGGATCTTGGCCACGGCCAACTTCAACTTGGAGTGCGGGAGAGTGACCGAATCGTGACGCGCCTGTACGGCGTTACGGATCCTGGTCAACATATCTGCCAACGGATCGGTTACCGGCATTTTAGGTCTATCTCTCCTCTACACCTGAAGTTAACAACGCTAAGTATTGATTAAAGAAACGATGCACCGGACTACAAACTGGCCTTGCGCACGCCGGGCAGTTCGCCGTTTAGGGCCAATTGGCGGAAGCAGATGCGGCAGAGTCCGGTATGCCGGTTGTAGGCACGCGCACGGCCGCACCGGTGGCACCGGTTGTAAGCCCGGACCGGGAATTTAGGCTCTTTGAGCCACCTCTGGATTACTGAAGTTTTCGCCAACGACGCCTCCGTTAAGCCTCAACCGTGTCTTTGATAAAGGGCATGCCGTAGAGTTCCAACAGGCGGATGGCCTCGGCATCATTCTTGGCCGTGGTCGCGATGGTTACCTGCAGTCCACGGATCTTGTCTATGTCGTTGTAGTCGATCTCCGGGAAGATGATCTGCTCCCGAATACCGATCGTGTAATTTCCGCGTCCGTCCAGTCCCCGCCGGGCTAGGCCGCGGAAGTCCCGGATACGGGGCAGGGCGGTGTTTACCAGCCGGTCCAAGAAGTGGTACATCCGGGCGCCCCTGAGGGTGACCGCGGTACCGATGGGATTCCCCTGCCTGATCTTGAACCCGGCGATCGACTTCCGCGCCAGGGTGACGATCGGCTTCTGACCGCTGATCACCGTCAGGTCACGGGTGGCGGCCTCCATGGCCCGGCCGTTCGTCAGCGCTTCGCCCAACCCGATGTTCAGAACGATCTTCTGCAGCCGCGGAACCTCCATTGGGTTCCCGTAACCGAATTCCCGGACCATGGCGGGAATTATTTCGTTCTTGAACTGCTCCCAGAGACGGGGCGGAGGCGGGGGTTCCGTCGGCGGCTCGAGCTCGGCAGCGGCTGCTCTGCCGCCCCGTCCACCGGCGCGCTCACGCCGCTGCCGCCGGGGGGCTTGCTGCTCCTCGCTCTCGGCGGCCGCTTCACCGTCTGCTTGCTCAGCCGAATCCTCGGACTCGGCGGCCTCGCCGGCAGTCTCTTGGGACTCTGCTACGTCCTCTGGTTGTTGTCTCTCTTCATCGAGCATCGTCGATAACTTCCTGACATTTTGTGCATCTGCGCACTCTGGAGCCCGTGTCCAAGAAGATGGTCTTGGGCTTGGTAGGCTCGTTGCACTTATTACAGATCAGGACCACGTTTGACACGTGGATCGGACCCTCTTTTTGGATCCGCCCCGCTTGGGTCACGCCGGGCCTGGCCTTCATGTGCCGCGTAACCAAGTTTACACCCTCGACAATCACCCGGTCTTTCCCGGGGACCTGCCGTTCCACCCGGCCGGTCTTGCCCTTCTCCTTGCCGGCGATTACCAGCACGGTATCTCCGGTGCGGATACGCATTAGACCACCTCGGGCGCGAGGGAGACGATACGCATGAATCCCTTGTCTCTCAGCTCACGGGCCACCGGGCCAAAGATGCGGGTGCCCCTGGGGAGTTGGTCGTCGCCGATGAGCACGGCCGCGTTGTCGTCGAACTTGATGTAGGTGCCGTCGGGCCGGCGCCGTCCTTGGGCCTGGCGAATCACCACCGCCCGGACCACCTCGCCCTTGCGGACCGGCGAGTTTGGCGCCGCTTCTCTCACGTTGCAGACGATAATGTCGCCAACGTGGGCATATCTGCGCTTGCCGCTGCCAGGAATATTTATGAGGCGAATCACTTTGGCCCCACTGTTGTCGGCCACCTTCAGCCGGGTATAGGTCTGTATCATTCCTTTTCTTCCCGTTCTTCCGGCTCAGCTTCCTCCGGCTCAGCTTCTTCCGGCTCTTCTACTTCCGGCTCTTCTGCTTCCGGCTCAGCTTCCTCTTCTTCTGCGGTTTCCTCTTCAGCTATAGGCTCTTCTGCAGCAACTTCCGCCACGGCTTCTTCTGCCGCTTTCTCTTGGGACGCAGTTTCTTCGTCGGCAGCCTCCGCCGCCGCAGCTTCCGCTCTGGCTTCCGCCGCCAGGATGCGGGGCTGAGTTATCTCGGGGGCAACGTCGGTCTCCAAGTCGATGGGACGGACCTCGGCCACCTGCTTACGTTCCAGTATCTCCATGAGACGCCAGTGTTTGTTCTTGGAAATGGGCCTGGTCTCTTCGATGCGCACAGTGTCGCCCAAGCGGCACTGGTTCTCCGGGTCGTGGACGTAGAACCGGGCCACCCGGCGCATCTGTTTCCGGTATAGCCGGTGGCGCTGTTTCCAGACCATCTCCACAATGGCGGTCTTGTCTTGATTGGTCCGCACGACGGCGCCGACGCGGACCTTGCGCATGGTTCTTGCCACTAACCAGCCTCCTGAATCTGCCGCTCTTTGATCACCGTCCGGAGCCTGGCGATGGTCTTTCTAACCGAGTGGGGTTCGTTGGTGTTGGGCAACTGGTTAGTCGCGGCACGGAAACGAAGGTTCATCAGTTCCCTGCCAGCCTTTACCAATTCCTCGTACAACTGGTCGTTGCTGAGTTCTCTTATCTCGTGGACACGCATATTAAACCAAGCCGTTGGCCACCGCGGCGGCCAAGCGGTCCCTGACGACGGTCTTAGTGGGGATGGGCAGTTTCTGCGAAGCCAGACGCAGCGCCTGGACCGCCTCTTCGTGGGGCACACCGGCCACCTCGAAGAGTATCCGGCCCGGCTTTACCACGGCCACCCAGTAGTCCACGGCGGCCTTTCCGCCGCCCATCCGGGTCTCAGCGGCTTTCTTGCTGACCGATTTATCGGGGAAGATGCGGACCCAGACCTGTCCGCCCCGCTTCAGATGCCGGGTCACGGCGACGCGGGCGGCCTCTATCTGGCGGGCGGTTATCCATGAGGCTCCCATGGCCTTAAGACCGATTTCCCCAAAGGAAACAGAGCTTCCCGTGGTGGCGGCGCCCCGCATCTTGCCACGGAAATGCTTCCTAAATTTGGTCCGCTTGGGCTGCAGCATGGATCGCTCCTAGTCCGGTCCCTATTCGGGGTTTTCCAGGTCGATGGACTCCAGGGCTTCCTCGATATCCTCCGCCTGGACGGTGACTTCAATGTTTTCCAATTCCTCAACCTCTTCCGGCTGGGGAGGAAGTATATCGCCGTGATAGACCCAGGTCTTGACGCCGACCTGTCCCATAGTTGTGTGCGCCTCGGCCAATGAGTAGTCGATGTCGGCCCGGAGCGTATGGAGGGGCACCCGGCCCAGCATCAGCTTTTCGACGCGGGCGATCTCAGAGCCGGTGATGCGGCCCTTGATGATAATCTTGATTCCCTGGGCCCCGGCCTGCATCGCCCTCTGGGCGGCCTGGCGCATGGCCCGGCGGTAGGCAACCCGGCGTTCCAACTGGTCGGCCACGTTCCGGGACACCAGATAGGCGTTGGTCTCGGGCTGTTCAATCTCGATGATATTCAGTTGTATGCGGCCTTCGGCGATGGCCTCGAGCTTGGACCGCAGGCTCTTCACCCGCTCTCCGTCCCGGCCGATCAGGATTCCGGGGCGCGCCGAATGGATATTGATAACGCTATCTTGAGCGCCGCGGTCGATCTCGACCAGCGCGATTCCCGCATCGGAAAACGCTTTGTACTCGTTCTTGATGCTTTCGCGCAAGCGAAGGTCCTGAGTCACCAGGTGACGGTAAGAGCTGCTGTTTGGCGCGTACCAGTGGGCCTTCCAGTCCTTGATGATACCCAGCCGGAACCCGTATGGGTGGGTCTTATGCCCCATGCCTAGCTCCTATTCCTCGTCTTCGTCCACAACCACCATCAGGTGGCTGGAGCGTTTGATTATCCGGCCGATGCGGCCCCTGGCCCTTGGCCGGAACCGTTTCAGCGACTTGGCGTTGTCCGCCGATATATGGACGATCCGGAGATTGTCCCGGTTCATCAACATGTTGTTCTCGGCGTTGGCCGCCGCCGACGCCACCACTTTGGCCACGGACTTGGCCCACGGCGAGGTCAGCAGGCTCAGGTTGTTCAGGGCTTCTTCGACGCGCTGACCCCTGACCAGGTCCAAGATGGGCTTGAGCCTCTTCTGGGAAGCGCCCAGTTGTCTGGCTAATGCTCTGACCGGCGGCAATTGGTTACCTCACCCGGCTGGTCCGTTCGGACCTTGATACATGTCCACGGAAGGTCCTGGTGGGAGAGAACTCCCCCAACCGGTGGCCAACCATGTTCTCCGTGATAAACACCGGCACGTGCCGGCGGCCGTCATGCACTCCGAAGGTCAGGCCGACCATCTCGGGCATGATCATAGAGGCGCGGGCCCACGTCCGGATGACCGTATTGGCCCCGGAGCGTTGCACCGCATCCACCTTCTTCATGAGCTTGGGATTTACGTACGGTCCCTTTTTTATCGATCGGGACATCCTACCGTCTCCTGGTCCTGCGCATGATGAACTTGCTGGACGCCTTCTTCTTGCGCCGTGTCTTGTAACCCAACGTCGGTTTGCCCCAGGGCGTCTTGGGCCCCGGCATGCCGATGGGAGAACGTCCCTCCCCACCGCCGTGGGGATGGTCCACCGGGTTCTTGGCCACGCCGCGCACTTGGGGGCGGCGGCCCTTGTGGCGGGAGGCCCCCGCCTTCCCCAGGCTTTCGTTCTTGTGGTCGGGATTGGAAAGTTGCCCAACGCTGGCCCGGCAGCGAAGCAAAATCCGGCGCATCTCGCCCGAGGGCAGACGTATCAGGACGTACTCGCCTTCCCGGGACAATACCTGGGCGCCGGTGCCGGCCCCACGGACCATCTGACCGCCCCTGCCCGGAGTCAACTCCAGGTTGTGGACCACCGTTCCAGTCGGGATGTTCTGCAGGGGCAGACAATTGCCCAAGCTGATCTCGGCGTCCGGTCCGGATTGGACGAAAGCGCCCACTTCCAAACCGTGGGGCGCCAGGATATAACTCTTCTCGCCGTCGACATAAAAGATCAAGGCTATGCGGGTAGTCCGGTTCGGGTCGTACTCGATGGACTTCACCCGGCCCGGCACGCCGTCCTTTCTCCGCTTGAAGTCGATCTGCCGGTACATGCGTTTCGACCCACCACCCCGGCTCCGCGTAGTTATGCGGCCCCGGTTGTTGCGTCCGGCATGGTTGGTCTTGGGCTCCAGCAGGGATTTCTCCGGCTTTTTAGCGGTGATCTCCTCGAAGGAGGGGCGCACCGCGTTCCGGGTTCCCGGCGTCCTAGGCTTTAGGATCTTCAACGGCATGGCGAGGTCTCTACAGCCCCTCGATCAGGTTGATGCGGTCGCCTTGCTTCAGCGTTACAACCGCCTTTTTGATGTCGGGCTGCTTGGTGATGCGCGGGCCGTAGCGCTTCATCTTCCCCCGCGACTTGGTGATGTTCACATCCAGCACGGTGACGCCGAAGTTCTTCTCAACGGCCTCTTTAACTTCCACCTTGTTGGCCCGGGGGGCTATGTGGAAGGTGTACTTGCCCGATTCCTGCAAGAGGGTGCTCTTCTCCGTGATGGTGGGCTTGATGAGCACGCGATGGATATCCATCTAAGCCTCCTCCGGATTTTCCGCAGGCGGATTTTCCGCAGGCGGATTTTCCGTGGGCTCCGGATCAGGGGCCGGGGCCTCCGCGGCAGGCTCTTGCGCCGCGCGGGCGGTGGTCCGGCGGCGGCGGGGCCGCGGTTTGGGGGCTTCCTCTTCGATGGATGTCTCACCGGGCGTCTCAGCAGCGGCCTCCGGTGCGGCGGCCTCGGTCGTCCGGGCGGTGGTGCGGCGGCGGCGCGGCCGGGGGGCCGGGGTCTCTTCTTCAACCGCAGGAACTGCCTCATCCGCCGCCGGCGCTTCATCTGCCACGGGTTCGGGGGCGGCGGCTTCCGGTTCCCCGATTTCAATCGGGGCGTCGGCGGCTGGGACGGCAGTAGCCCATTTGGCGCCTCGCCGTCCGTGGGGTTCTACAGCCAAGGTCTCTTCCGCCCACCGGGCAGCTTCCACGGTCATGATCACCGTATCCCTGGCCAGCAGTTCCTGGGCGTTCAGTTGGTTGACCGGGAGGGTCCAGACCTTTTTCAGGTTATGGGCCGCCATGACAACGTCCCGGTCGGAGCCCTTGGTAACCACCAAGGCCGATCCGGAGACGGAGAGATTCTCCAATAGCTGGGCCATGGACTTGGTCCTGCCGTCGATGGTGTCGGTGGAGTCCAGGCAGACCAAACGGTCCTGCCGGGCCTTGTCCGAGAGCACGCAACGCAGGGCCTGTCTCTTCATGCGCTTGGGCAGCGCGGCCCGGTAGCTGCGGGGATGGGGGCCGAAGACGACACCGCCGTGACGCCACTGGGGGGCTCTGATGCTGCCTTGGCGCGCCCGGCCGGTGTGCTTCTGGATCCACGGCTTGCGGCCGCCGCCGGACACCTGGGCCCTGGTCTTGGTGGAACTGGTGCCCTGGCGCTTGTTGCCTTGATAGATGACCATTGCCTGGTGCACCAGGGAGGGATTCATGGGCACGTTGAAGACGGCATCGTTGAGTTCGATGCTTTCCAGCGCGTCACCATTTTGATTCTTAACTAAAACTTGCATTGGCTCTTTATATCTTTATGTCAGCGCGGTTACGCGCCAGCACGGCTAGGCGCCAACCCTCCTGATCTGGACCAGGCTGTTGGTGGCCCCTGGAATGCCGCCCTTGATCAGGAGCAGGTTCCGCTCGGCGTCGACTTCGACGATCTCCAGGCCCTTCACGGTGATCCGGCGGTTGCCCATGTGCCCGGCCATCTTCAGGCCCTTGTAGACCTTGCCGGGGGTGGTGCCGCCGCCGATGGACCCAGGAGCCCGGGCCCGGTCGGACTGGCCGTGGGTCTTAGGCCCGCCCTTAAACCCCCAGCGCTTCATGACGCCGGCGAATCCGCGGCCCTTGGAACGGCCGATGATATCTACTTTCTCTCCGGCCTGGAAGATGTCCACGCTGATGGTCTGGCCGACTTCAAATTCGCTGGTGTTATCGGCGGCTACCTCGCGTAGGAACCGGCACAAACGGCTGTCTTTCAGGTGGCCGCTTAATGGCTTGTTCCGGCGTTTGACCTCGCCGAACCCCAGTTGGACCGCCTCGTAGCCGTCGGTCTCCTTGGTCTTGACCTGGGTGACGACGCAGGGGCCGGCCTCGATAACAGTAACGGGGACCACCCTTCCGTCTTCACGGAAGATCTGAGTCATCCCTATCTTCTTTCCCAGGAATCCCTGGAGCATTATTGGCAGCCCTTCCTGATCTGTTGACTATAGCTTTATGGAGATATCGACGCCCGCCGGCAGGTTCAGCCTGGTCAGCGAGTCGATGGTCTTGGACGTAGGCTCGAGGATGTCGATCAGGCGCTTATGGGTCCGGATCTCAAAATGCTCGCGGGAGTCTTTGTCCACATGGGGGCCGCGGATGACGCAGAACCGCCGGATATGGGTGGGTAGCGGCACCGGTCCGGCGACGCGGGCCCCGGTCCGTTCGGCCGTCTCTACGATCTGTCCGGTGGACAGGTCCAGCATCTTATGATCGAAGGCCTTCAAGATGATCCGTACTTTTTGCCGAGTTGCCATATATCCGATACCTGCTTTTTGGTCGTCCTTATTCTTAATAAATCGCTTGTTGGGATTGGGCCTCGGGCCTACGCCGTGACCAACGTCTTAACGATGTGGTCCGGAACCGGCTCGTAATACTTGAATTCCATGGTGTACGAGGCACGGCCCTGGCTGATGGAACGAAGCGCAGTCGTATAGGAGAACGTTTCGCCCAAAGGCAATAACGCCCGGACCGACTGGAGGTTTTCCTGACCCTCGATGCTCTGTATCTGGGCCCGCCGTGTCCCCAGGTCCCCAATGACATCGCCGAGGTATTCCCCCGGGGTCACCACTTCCAGATCGGCAATGGGCTCAAGCAGAACCGGCGCGCACTTAGGCGCGCCCTCCCTGATGGCCAACATTCCGGCGCTGCGGAAAGCCAACTCAGAAGAGTCTACCTGGTGGAAGCTTCCATCCACCAAGCATACTTTTAAGTCCACCAGAGGATACCCGGCCAGGGGTCCATTGTCTAGGGCGTCCCTCACGCCTTTCTCTACCGCGGGGATATATTCCCTGGGGATCGCGCCCCTGGTGATTTTGTTTTCGAAGACGATTCCCTCGCCCCGTTCCAGGGGTATTAGGTCCAACACCACGTGGCCAAACTGGCCGTGGCCGCCGGTCTGCCGGACGAACCGGCCCTCGACCTGCCGGGAAATGGTCAGGGTCTCGCGGTAGGAGACACGGGGCATCCCGACCTGGGCCGCGACGTTGAATTCCCGGCGCATCCGGTCGACCAGCACCTCAAGGTGCAGCTCTCCCATGCCCGACATGATGGTCTGGCCCGTCTCGTCGTTGACGTGGACCACGAAGGTTGGGTCCTCGTCGGACAATTTCCGCAATGCGTCCGTCAGACGGTCTTGGTCAGCCTTGGTCATGGGCTCGATGGCCACCGACACAACCGGCTTGGGGAACTTGGGCGGCTCTAGGATCACCGGCTGGTCCAGGGTACCGATGGTATCGCCGGTGAACGTGTTCTTCAGGCCGATCGCGGCGCAGATGTTTCCGGCGGTGACCTCCTCCAATTCCTCTCTGGAGTTGGCGTGCATCCGGAGGAGGCGCCCCATGCGCTCGCGGCCATTCTTGGAAACATTGTGTACCACGGCCCCGGCCTTCACCGTGCCCGAATATACCCGGAGGAACACCAGACGGCCCACGTAGGGGTCGGTTGCCACTTTGAACGCCAAGGCGGCGAGAGGAGCATTCTCATCGGAGTAGCGGAGTTCGATTTCTTCGGTGCGGGGGTTGATGCCTTCTACGGGAGGTGCGTCGGCGGGGGAGGGCAGGTACCAAATGATGGCGTCCAACAAAGGGTGTATACCCTTGGCGAACATGGCGCTGCCGCACAAGACCGGCACCAACTTCTGGTCGATGGTGGCCTGTCTCAGGGCCTTTTTCAGTTCCTCTGGGGTGATTTCTTCGCCTTCCAGATATTTGATCAGAAGGGCTTCATCGGTCTCAACGACCTTCTCGATCATTGCTTGACGGTACTGCTGGAACTCGTTTTCGTACTCGGCCGGCATGTCGACCTCTTCCGGGCGGTCGGCGTTGCCTTCATTGACCCTGCCCACGGGATACATGGTGGCTTTCCCGTTGATCAGGTCAATCATCCCGGCGAACTGGTCCTCGACGCCGATGGGCAATTGAATGGCCACGGGATTGCCTTTCAGGCGGCGGCGGATGGACTCGATGGTGCGCTCGTAGCTGGCGCCGACCCGGTCCATCTTATTGACGAAGCAGATTCGTGGGACCTTGTAGGTGTCGGCCTGCCGCCAGACGGTTTCCGACTGGGGCTGGACGCCGGCGACGGCGTCGAGCACGACGATGCCGCCGTCCAAGACACGGAGACTGCGTTCTACTTCAGCGGTGAAATCGACGTGGCCCGGGGTGTCGATGATGTTGATGCGGCAGTCTTGCCAGTAGGTGGTGGTTGCCGCGGCGGTGATGGTGATGCCCCTTTCTTTTTCCTGGGGCATCCAGTCCATCGTGGTGTTGCCGTCGTCCACGCCGCCGGCGCGGTGGATGCGGCCGGTGGCGAATAGTACCTGCTCGGTTGTAGTGGTCTTACCGGCGTCGATGTGGGCGATAAACCCAATATTGCGGATCTGCGCAATTGGGTACTTGGCTTCCTTGGCTTCCATGAGACTGGGCACAGGATACTGGACAATGAAGACTGGGCGCTGGGCCCTACTGGGAATTAACTGAAAAGAAAATTACCTACGGTAGTGCACAAAGGCCCGGTTGGCTTCCGCCATCCGGTGCAACTCCTCCCTTCTACGGACCGCCGATCCCTCGCCACGGGAGGCATCCATCAATTCTTGCGCCAATCCCCGCCGCATGGGTATCCCGTTACGGGACCTGGCCCCTCTGATGAGCCAGCGCATGGCAAGCGCTTCGCTACGCACCGCACGGAGTTCCGTGGGCACCTGTATGGTGGACCCGCCGATACGCTTGGGGCGGACCTCCACCGCGGGGGTGGCATTCCTTAATGCCTGTTGGAAGACCTCCAGGGGTTCCCTGTTGGACTCTTCCTGAATGATGTCGAAAGCACTGTAGGTGATGCGCTGGGCAAGGGTCTTTTTGCCCTTCATCATCAAACGATTAATGAACCTGGCCAACTCCACGTCATTGAAACGCGGGTCGGGCGCTATTATCCTTCTTACTGCGGGCCGTCTTCTAGACATAGGTATTCACACCTGCGTTTAGGTCCAAGCATGGTCCAGGGGGAAAGTTGGAAAAGGGAAGCCGTGGTAACCGGCTAACGGCCATCCCGGGGCTTCACTGCCCCGTACTTGCTGCGGCCTCGCCGGCGGTCCGGTACGCCCTCACAGTCGAGAGCGCCGCGGATCACGTGGTAACGGACACCCGGCAGGTCTTTGACGCGGCCGCCTCTGATCAACACCACCGAGTGTTCCTGGAGGTTATGCCCCTCACCGCCGATGTAGGCGGTGACTTCTACTCCGTTGGTCATGCGGACCCTGGCGATCTTCCGAAGGGCCGAGTTGGGCTTCTTCGGCGTCATGGTGCGCACCTGGATGCAAACACCCCGCCGCTGCGGGCAGCCGGGCCCCCATTTCGTTCTATTGGTGAGGGAATTCTGGACCCAATGCATGGCCGGAGCCTTGGTCTTTTTACGGACCGGCTTTCGGCCTTTCCTTACCAGTTGGTTCACTGTTGGCACAAGCAATCCCCTCGCCGCAATGGGCGCGAGATATAACTCTATCAATCGAGTCTAAGAATGTCAACAGATTTTACGAGTGATTCGCCTATGAATCCACCTGACGGCAACGGGGCTGGTGCGGCTCCCTTCCTCCCGCAATATCCCCTCTCCTCCATTATCCGTCCTTCTTGACAACCCCATCGGCCAATCATAGAGTAGCCCTTGATATCAGCTTGCCGATCTGATCCCTCGGCGTCGCGATTGCCGGGGTTTTTTTATCGCCCATGATCAATCACAACTCCCCGGTAAATCCCCTATCTGAAATCTCCCAATCGGAGAAATACCTCTGCGGGAGCACCCGATTCGCCGCCGCGGCGGCCGCCCGATGACCTCCGCCAAAGACGGCGCCCAGGTGACCCGCGTGACTATCGTGGGCGTGGGTCCGGGGGACAGCGGTTTCTTGACCCTGAAGGGGAAACAGGCCATCGAAGAGGCCGACTTGGTCGCCGGCTTCGAGACCGTCCTAAACGTCATCCGCCCCTTCGCCAAAAAGGCCGAGCTTTGTTCCATGGCCTACCGCAACCAAGAAGAGGTCTTGGACTACGCCGTGGGCAAGGCGAAAGAAGGCAAGAGCCTGGTGGTCTGTGCCTGGGGAGACCTTAACGTCTCGGCCAAGGAGCTCCTCGACCGGGTGAGACGGCGGGTGGACCACGTAGAACTGGTGCCCGGTATCAGTTCCGTCCAGATAGCGTTGTCCCGATCGGGCATATCCCTGGAAGACACGGTTTTCATCACCCTCCACCGGCGGGACGGCGCCGGCTCCGCATTGGAGGAGTTGGTCCACTACCTTATGGATGGCGGCCGCAACGTCATCCTCCTGCCCCGTCCCTACGATCTGATGCCGGCCGGCATCGCCGAGGGCCTGATTAAAGAGGGAGTGCCGGGAGACCGCGGTATGACCGTATACCAACGCCTCACCCACGACGACGAACAGTCTTGGAGCGGCAGCATCAGCGAGTGCGCCGCCATCACCACCGAGTTCAGCGACCTTTCGATAATGGTATTTGACCGGCCTGCCTCCACCTAGGCATGATATTTCACCGGCCCGCCTCCGACCAGTCTCGGAGCGGCCGGAAGGGACCGGCCCCAGTTTGATCCTGTTTGTCACCACCGCCGACACCGACCTGCTCACCGCCGACCGGGCCCTGGAAGGGCTGCCGGCGGATTTCCCTGAGGTGAAGGCCTTCAACCCGGCCAACCTCCCTGGAGATGGCGAACAACAAGAGATATTGGAAGCCGCCGCCCAGGCCGACGTTGTGGTGCTCCGGCTGTTAGGCGGAAAGCGGGCCATGCCCGAGACCTTCGACTCTCTGGTGCGTCTGTGCCACGAAAAAGGGACCACGCTCATCGCCTGCCCCGGCCACCAGGAATGGGACCAGGACCTGGTCACCGCCTGCACCGTTCCGCCCTCCGAGCTTGACGCCGTTTTTTCCTATCTAATCCGGGGTGGCGTGCCCAATTTCCAGAACTTGTTCCTCTTCCTGAGCGACTCTTACCTGGGCACCGAATACGGCCACGAAGCCCCCGCCGAGGTGCCCTGGGAAGGCGTTTACCATCCGGACGAAGCGGACGGCATGGACGCCCAAGACTTCGTCGAACGCAGGTTCCAACCGGGCCGTCCCAGTGTGGCGGTCCTCTTCTACCGGGCCCACTGGATGAGCGGTAATCTTCAAACGGTGGACGCCTTGGTCCGGCGTCTTGAGGAGCTGGGGGCCAACGTGCTGCCGGTCTACTCTTTCAGCCTGAAGCACAATCCCGAGGGCGACGGGCAGGTCAACCGGACCTTCTCCGAGATCCTCTGCGATTCCAAGGGCAAAGCGCGGGTCCACTGCATCGTCAACACCATGGGCATGTCCATGACCGACCTGCACCAGGACGGCGCGACCTTCGCCACCGGGCCCCAGGTCGATTATCTGGACCAGCTGAACGTCCCGATAATCCAGGGCATCTTCAGCTCCGGCAAAGAGGCCGACTGGGAAGAGAGCTCCCTGGGCCTGGGACCGATCGACACCGCCATGAACGTGGCCCTGCCCGAATTCGACGGACGGATCATCACCGTCCCCATCTCCTTCAAGGAGGAGGTGGCATCGGAAAAAGTATCGCCGGATGGCGGCGGGCGCAACCGGAAGATGGACGCCCGGCTGCAAAGGAACGTGCCCCGGCCCGACCGCATCGACTTCCTGGCCCGGCTGTCCGTTAAATGGGCCGCACTGAGGCTCAAGCCCAACTCGGAAAAACGCATCGCCATCATCCTCAGCAATTACCCCACCAAGGACGCCAGGGTGGGCAACGCCGTGGGCCTGGACACCCCGGCGTCGGTGGTGAACCTGCTGAACGCCATGAAAGACGCCGGGTACCATGTGACCGATATTCCGGCCGACGGCGACGAGTTGGTGCACCGAATAATCGAGCGCTGCAGCAACGACACCGACACCCTGACCGAAGAGCAACTCCGGCTGGCGGCGGGACACGTCAGCGGTTCACAGTACAAAGAGTGGTTCAGCGCCATGCCCCAGCGGGTCCAGGACGATTTGACGGAGGCCTGGGGTGAGCCGCCGGGCCAGGTGTACCGCACCGGGGACGACCTGGCCATCGCCGGCATCGACTTGGGCAACGTGTTCGTGGGCCTGCAGCCGCCCCGGGGCTTCGGTGAGAACCCCATCTCCATCTACCACAGCCCCGACCTGGCTCCCACCCACCACTACGTGGCCTATTACCGATGGGTGCGGGACGTTTTCAAGGCCGACGCCATGGTCCACCTGGGCAAGCACGGCACCTTGGAATGGCTGCCCGGTAAAGGGATCGGTCTCTCCAACGCCTGCTACCCGGAAGTGACCCTGGAAGACGTGCCCCTGTTCTATCCCTTCATCATCAACAACCCCGGCGAAGGGGCCCAGGCCAAACGCCGCGCCCACGCCACCATCATCGACCATCTGATTCCCCCCATGACGACCGCCGACAGCTACGGCGACATCGCGCGGCTGGAACAACTGATGGACGAGCACTACCAATGCCAGACGTTGGACCCGGCCAAACTGCCCATACTGGAGGGCCAGATCTGGGACATGGTGCGCCAGGCCGATCTGGACCGGGACCTGGGGGTGGACGAACAGCCGGAGGACTTCGGCGGTTTTATCCTGCACATAGACGGTTATCTCTGCGAGCTGAAAGACGCCCAGATCAAGGACGGGCTTCATACCCTGGGTGAGGTGCCGCAAGACGAGCAGATGACCGGACTCCTATCGGCCCTGACCAGGCTGGACACCGGCGCGATTCCCAGTCTGCGGCGGTCATTGGCGGAGGCCATGGGCTTGGACTACGCCAGCCTGTTGGAGGAACCGTCCCTGGCCGCTCCGGACCCGGTGCCTGCGCCGTTGGCCAAGGGTGACGGGTCGCCGGTACGCACCCAGGGCGACCTGCTGGAGCGGCTGGAGGACCTCTCCCGCACGGCATACTCGCTGCTCGACGCCGGCGGGTTCAAGAGCGAGGCCGTGGCCGGGACCGTTGAGCAGTTGCTCGGCGCCGAGGACGCCCAGACCAGCCGTGTGCTGAATTACGTGGCCGACACCTTGCATCCGGCCCTGCTGCGGACCACCGATGAGATCGGCAACCTGCTGCGCGGGTTGAACGGCCAGTTCGTTCCCGCCGGGCCCAGTGGAGCGCCCACCAGGGGCATGGCCAACATCCTGCCCACCGGCCGCAATTTCTACTCGGTGGACCCCAAGACCATCCCATCGCCCACCGCCTGGGATATGGGTGTTGGTCTGGCCGACGCCCTGCTCCAGGTATACATGGAGGAGGAGGGCGCCTATCCCGAGATGGTGGGACTGGTCATCTGGGGGACCTCGGCCATGCGCACCCACGGAGACGACATCGCCCAGGTGTTCAGCCTGCTGGGGGTGAAGCCGGTCTGGCAGCAGGAGAGCCGGCGCGTCACCGGACTGGAAGTGATACCGCTGGCGGAACTGGGCCGCCCCCGGATCGACGTCACGGTTCGGATCAGCGGGTTCTTCCGGGACGCCTTTCCCAACCTGATCGACCTCTTGGACCAGGCGGTGCAACTGGTGGCGTCGCTGGATGAATCGCCCGAGGACAACATGATCGTCAAGCACCTGCAAGAGGACCGTGCCAATGATCAAATCGACGGATCTGACGATCAGGCCGCGGAGGAAAATTCGGACTCGGAGAGCAACCCGTCGCTGTACCGGATCTTCGGCAGCAAGCCGGGGACCTACGGAGCGGGGATCTTAGCCGCCATCGATGAACGCAACTGGGAGACCGTCCAGGACCTGGCCGAGGTCTATACCGCCTGGGGCGGCTACGCCTACACCCGACGGGAATTCGGCGTCCATGCCAGGGACCAGTTCCGCCGCCGGTTCAGCCAGATAGTGGTGGCGGCCAAGAACCAGGACAACCGGGAACACGACATCTTCGACAGCGACGACTACATGCAGTACCACGGCGGCATGATCGCCACCGTGCGGGCGCTGACCGGCAAGAACCCCCAGCAATTCTTTGGGGACAGTTCGGACCCGACCCGCCCCAGGGTCCGCAAGCTGGAGGACGAGGCCCGGCGGGTTTTCCGCACCAGGGTGGTGAACCCCAAGTGGATCGACTCCATGAAGCGCCACGGCTACAAGGGCGCCTTCGAACTCGCGGCCACCGTCGATTACATGTTCGGCTACGACGCCACCGCCCAGGTCATTGAAGACTGGATGTACGAGAACGTCACCGAGTCCTACGTGTTGGACCCGGAGACCCAGGAGTTTTTCCACCAGAGCAACCCCTGGGCCCTCAGGGACATCGTGGAGCGGCTGTTGGAGGCCATCGAGCGCGGCATGTGGGAGAACCCGCCTCCGGACATGAAAGAGAAACTTCAACAGATGTTCTTGGACCTGGAAGCCGACCTGGAGGCCCGCCAAGAGGGCCCGCAGAGTTAAAAGCCAGCAATCCCTTCCCCCGCGCCGGGGGAAGGTTAGGTCCCCCGATGTCCCGATGCCATCGGGAGGGAGACTTCCCGGCGAAGCCGAGGACGCTCGATATAATCGGCGCACGACGAAGTCGGAGATGGGGGCGAATCGCCACTATCAAGACCGGCGTAATGAAGTCAATGACCAGGAGGCCGATCATGGAGAAAGCCCTGGAGATAATACGGGAGCTCACCAAGGACGAAGCTGTCATGTGGGTCGTCGGACACGGGGACGTCGTCAGCGAGAACGACTCCAAGGGCATTAAAGAGCCGGAGGTTGACAACGGCTACATGACCGTCGAGGCGGACAACTGGCATTTCCATATCGGCGTCGACCAGATAACCGGTGTCCAGTTCGTGGAAGCAGAGAGCCACGACGACCTGCTCTCCTACTACGTGCGTTTCTCCAACGAGAAAGAAGAGACGATGCTCCGGGGTTATTTCCCCAACCCCAATCTGGACTCAGACCATAAACGGACCGAGTTCCAACCGGAGAAGTACCGGGTGTTCGAGGAGATGCGCGACCGGTTCATCGACGGGGAAAAGATAGTCTATGTGAAGCGGCCCCGCAGCCCGAGCAGTTAATGGCAGATCACACAACCAATTCCGGCAGTCCGGTTCAGCCCGTCGAATTGCGTTGAATTTCTATTGTCTATTGACCGTACCCGCCCCATAGACTACCATCAAAAACGATGATAACTACGGTGGGATAGCCATCGTGGGCTGTCAATCGCTTAACAATCTCAAAATGTCCATAGGTGGTCCCGATCAATCGGGACTGAAAAGGGAAGCCGGTGAGATACCGGCGCGGTCGCGCCACTGTAACTGGTGTAGTCCACCCCACGGTCAAAATGCCACTGTTCCGACAAGTCGTCGGGATGGGAAGGCGGGGGTAAGGGCCAGATCCAGGAGCCAGGAGACCTGCCTATGACCTGACTTGATGCACTTCGCAGTTGAGGGTGTGAGTCACTATATCTCTGTTGACCCGACTTTCGAAGTCGGGGTTTTTTTTGCCCAAATAAGACCACGAGGAGAATTTCACATGGGGTGGCGTACACGGTTCTTTGGACCGGCTTTTACCATTTTGATTCTGGCTATAACCGCGTGCGGAGCTGCGGCCACGGCCACGCCCAGCACAACCGGCACGTCCGCCGCACCGGCTGAGGAGCGGGTCTTGAAAATCGCGATGACTTTCTTGGACGAGCCTCCCGACCCTTATCAGGCTGGCTGGCTAGCCGTGCCCACCGGCCTGGCCGAGACCTTGTTTCGGCTTGGCGATAACCTGAAGCCGGAGCCATGGCTGGCTACGGGAGCCACTCAAATTGATCCCACAATCTGGGAAATTACCCTTCGTGAGGGCGTCAAGTTCCACAACGGCGTGGTGATGGACGCTGCCAAGGTGAAGGGCTCACTCGACCTGGCCTTGGAGCGCCGGCCCGGCACTAGGGTATTGCTGGATATCGACCGGATTGAGGTCAAGGACCCGTCGACGGTGATCATAATCACGAATTCCCCTAACCCGACCCTGCCTGGGCTGTTGACAAATCAGAATACCAGCATCGCCGATCCGGATACTGTACCGGCCTCGCCAGAAGACTCCGCCGAGCGCGCCGCGATGACCGGCCCATATAAGCTGGTGTCTTTCACTGCCGACCAAAGTATGAAGGTGGTTGCCCACACCGATTATTGGCAGGGGACGCCTGCGGTGGACAGGATCGAATACGTGGCCTTCACCCAAAGCGATACCCGTCTGATTGCCCTGCAAAGTGGCGACGTGGACATCTCAGTAAATCTCTCCCCCCAGGGCGCAGTGGTTGTGGGTAACGATTCCTCCCTTGAGGTTAGGACCGCTCCCCCTTCGGGAATGCTGTTCATGTTTTTGAACCATGAAAGTCCGGCGATGCAGGACTCCCTGGTGCGTAGGGCCATAGCCATCGCTGTAGACCGGGAGGCGATGTCGGAGGGCGTCGCAGACGGCAATGCTGTCCCTGCGAAGAGCATGTTCCCGCCCGGATTTCTTTCCTGCCAGAATGTGGCCGGGTACACCTACGATCCGGAAGCGGCGCGGCAACTATTGGCTGATGCCGGCTATCAGGATCAGAATGGCGACGGCATAGTGGAAAAGGACGGCAAGCCTCTGGAACTGATCCTACAGACCTATCCCGAGCAGCCCCTATTGCCCCCAATGCTGGAAGCGTTCCAGTCAATGTTGCGGGACATCGGGGTGGGCGCCAAGGTGCAGATCGTGGAATGGACTCTTGCCAGCCAGGGGGGGTACGACCTGTTCGGTTACAGCAACGGTACGATCACCACCGGCGATCCCCAGTGGGCGCTGACCCGGCAGTATCTGACCGGCGGCGACGAGAACCGGGGGAATTTCAGCAACGCCAAGGTGGATGAGCTCATCGGCCGGTTGTCCGGCGCCGCGGACCCCGCCCAACGGCAGCAGATCGCTTGCGAAGCACTGCAGGCAGGGCAGGATGAAGTTGCATTGATACCGGTGATGTTCCCGAACCGGCTCTACGGTATCTCGGATTCTGTAGATTGGACGTCGGGACCGCATGCCGCCCAACTCTACTTCATTGACCATCTGATCGGCCTGAAATAGAATGCGCGGCTATCTGGCGCGACGCCTGATGACTCTGCCGCTGCTGATGGTGGGTATCTCGCTTATCAGCTTTATGCTGTTGAACTTCGCCCCCGGAGACGCTGCTGAGATCACCCTCCGTCGTCAGAACGGCGGCGTAACCCCGCCTCGCGAGGCCGTGGTGGCGCTGCGCCAGGAATTGGGGTTGGACGACCCTCTGCCGGTACGCTATGGAAGGTGGGTTTTCAGCGCTGTGCGCGGAGACCTGGGCGATTCCTACCGCACCGGCAACTCGATTGCCGCAGAACTCTTCCGTCGGTTGCCCGCCACGCTTTTATTAGCATCCACCGCCCTAGCCTTAGCGGTGGCGGCGGGCATCCCTCTTGGGGTGATGGCCGCAGTGAAGCGGGGATCATGGCTGGACACTGGCTGCCGGCTGCTAGCCCTGGTGGGTGCAGCGGTGCCCAGCTACGTGATGGCCCCGGCGCTAATGCTGCTCTTCGCCGTTAAGCTGGACTGGTTGCCGGCCATCGGCTACGGCTCCCCCAAAACCTTGGTGTTGCCGGCTTTAGCGCTGTCCTTTGGAACCATGGCTCAACTGATGCGCCTTACCCGGGCCAGCATGCTAGAGGTTTTGGGCCAAGACTACATGCGCACCGCCCGAGCCAAGGGCCTGTCCGAACGTTTGGTGGTGTGGCGTCATGGCCTTAAAAACGCCCTATTGCCGGTGGTTACAGTACTCGGAACCAGCACGGGATATCTGTTGGGTGGCGCGATCATCATCGAGACTATCTTCGGGTGGCCCGGCGTCGGCCAGTTTGTGGTCGTAGGCATATCCCAAAGGGACTATCCCGTGGTGCAAGGTTTTGTGCTGTATATGGCCATGACCTTTCTACTGATAAACCTGGCGGTCGATGTGTCTTATCGCTGGCTGGACCCCCGCCTCCATTTTGGCGGGAAGTTCAACTGAGGTAACGAAGACCGGTGGAAGGAACACTGCAACGGCCTTTACTTCGCCTGCCGACTCTCCGCGGCCTGCGCCGAGACCCCGGCAGCTTCTTGGGTTTTGCAATCGTGGCCGGGGTTATTCTGGTGGCGGCGCTGGCCCCATTGCTCCCGCTGCACGACCCCACAGAGTTGAACTTGCAGAACCGGTTACTTTCTCCGTCCACCGAATTTCCCTTGGGCACCGACCACCTGGGCCGTGACGAGTTGAGTCGTCTCGTATTCGGGGCGCGGACCACACTTTTGATGTCAAGCGCGTCCTTGGCAATCATCATGACCCTGGCCTCAGTAGTAGGCGCATTGTCAGGCTACTACGGTGGCTGGCTCGACACCGGGCTCATGATGGTGGTAGACCTTCTGTTGTCTTTCCCATCTTTGATTCTTGGGGTGGCCGTGGCCGGCATTTTGGGACCGAGTCTGATCAACGTGATGATCGCAGTCTCAGTCGTTTGGTGGGCCAGCCACGCCCGCGTAATCCGTGGAATGGTCTTGTCGGCAAGACATCGGGAGTACGTAGTAGCGGCCAGGGCCATAGGGTCGAGTGACGGAAGAATAATGGTCAATCACATCGCCCGCAACATCATGGGGCCTTTCGTGGTGCTGGCGACACTGGATATGGGGTGGATCATCCTGGGCATCGCCGGGTTGAGCTTCCTGGGGCTGGGCGCCCAGCCGCCGACCCCGGAATGGGGAGCCATGCTCAACGATTCCCGGTCGTACATGCAGACAACCCCGGCGTTGTTGCTTGCTCCCGGCGTCGCCATCTTCCTGCTGGTGTTGGGCTTTAATTTACTGGGCGATGGAATAAGGGATATGTTGGACCCGACGACTTACCGCAATTAGGGTCATTTTGAAGTGCTAATTCGGCGAGACCGGGCCGCTCATACTGTAGTCGGAAATGATGTCGTCTTTAAGGCCCCAATTTCATACCTGGATCAACCTAGGCAGACGGCTTCTTCAACACCCCGGATCCATCTCCAATCAATTGGTGTCCCGCCTGATATCAGGCATTCGGTTCAGGAAGCCATTATTGTCTATTGACCATCCCGGGCAATCGAGCTATTATTTGCCACGAAGACCAGCGCAGAGGTTGGGCTTCAATTAACAATCTGGATGAGCCGTTTGGTGGTCCCGATTTATCGGGACTGAAAAGGGAAGCCGGTGAGAGTCCGGCGCGGTCCCGCCACTGTAACTGGTAACCCCGTCTCCCACAGGGAGTGGAGCCACTGTCCCGAATCGTCGGGATGGGAAGGTGAAACGGGGTGTAAATGCCAGAAGCCAGGAGACCTGCCTTCGGCTTGACTTGAAGACCTTCGAGGAAGGGGGTATGAGTCATCATGATGATTCCGCCTGACCCTGCCCGTCGGGCGTTTTTTGTGCCCGCCGGACGGCCAGCCAGGCAAATTACCAAAAATTGAATCCCTAGGTTGTTCGGGGCTATGGCCCAAGGGGCTATAATCTTGGTGGAAAACTGAGCAGACCCAGCGCGGTGGGTTCGCCCACTGGCTCGTTACTCGAAACATCTGAAAAAGATATTGCGAGAACCCTGAGGAGGATGACATGGTCCAAGTGTTTCGGCAGTCCATAGCAAACAGAGAGACTTCCCGATGGCTGCCCGCCGTGATGGTGGCAACCGTCGCCCTGTATTTCATTGGCTACGTGGACGGCTCGGCCCAGGGTGCGTTCTTGGGTTCCAACATGGCCTATGTCCACGAGTTCTTCCACCACGCCCGTCACCTTGCCTTGATGTGCCATTAGGCCAGGAACTCGTTCCTGGCAGGCAGCCCAACGGTCCTCGATAACGAGAAAAGTGTCGCAGTCTCCATCCCGGAGACTGCGGGTCCGCTCCACCCACTGCTCCCATGGCCCCACCCTTCAACCGGGTTGAATCAGATTTCGCGCGTCACCATCAACCCTTGTGTTGTGCTAACTCGTAAGCATTTTCGCAACCGATGATTATCGATGCTTATTTAGAGTCTCGCAACGCAGGGCAATCTTTCAAACCTTCGTTCACACTTAAAGAGGAAAAATCATGCCAAGAATACTGATTGTTGGGTTGTTGGCAGGCCTGTTTGCCGGCCTGCTCGTGGGTGGTTTCCATAACCTATTTACCATACCTGTTATCGAACGGGCCATCGACTTCGAAGAGGCTCAATCCGCGGCGCTCAATCCCAACGCCCCGGATGAAGACCCGTTGGTGAGTCTCGGCACCCAACGGTGGGGAATGGCCGTAGGAACCGGGATCTACGGCGCCGTCCTCGGCATAGTATTCGCCGCCGGTTTCACCATGCTGCGCCGGGTCGTCCCCGATTGGAAGCCGCTGGCGATGGCAGTGACCGTGGCGGCATTAGGGTTCTGGGCCCTGTCCCTGTTCCCGTTCATTCGCTACCCGCTGAATCCGCCCGGGGTCGGAGATCCAGATACTTTGACCTACCGGCAGGGTCTGCAAACCCTGTTCTTGGTGCTGTCGGTGCTCGGCGTGGGAGCCCTGCTGTTTGGACTGCGCGCGATCAACCAGCGGGTCCGGGACGCCGCTGCCAGGTTCCGCATGTACGCAGGTGCGGCGTTGGTTTACGGGGTTTTCGCCGCCGTCATATTCTTCGCCCATCCGGCCAATCCCGACCCGGTCCCAGTGCCCATCGACCTGCTTGAGTTGTTCCGGACCCTGACCATGGTCGGACAGTTCCTAACCTGGGCGCTGATGGCCGTCGGAGTCACGGCGGGATTGTACTGGTACCAGCGGCGGGACGAGAAAGCCGGCAACCGCTTTGACCCGGTGACTGGAGCGCCCGCCAGAACGTGACCGAGCAGAGCGCCACACCCAACATCGAGTACCGGTTCCCGTTCACGGCCATCGTCGGTCAAAGGGCCATGAAACGGGCGCTGCTGCTGAACGCCGTCAACCCCAAGATCGGCGGCGTTCTGGTGCGGGGCAAGAAGGGCACCGCCAAGTCCACGGCGGTCCGTTCCCTGGCGTCCCTGCTTCCCTCGGTCACGGTGGTCCAAGGCTGCCCCTACAACTGCAGCCCGGACGACCGGCAGGGTCTGTGCGGCCGGTGCGAGCCCAATAGCGATGACGCGCCGACGGTGGTCCGCCAGATACCCATCGTGGACCTGCCCGTGGGCGCGACCGAGGACCGGTTGGTGGGTTCTCTGGACATCGAAGAGGCCATCAAGACCGGCAACCGGGTCTTCGAGCCCGGCCTCATCGCCGCCACCCACCGGGGCATCCTGTATATCGACGAAGTTAACCTGCTCAACGACCACCTGGTGGACATCCTGCTGGACGCCGCCGCCATGGGCCGCAACTATGTCGAGCGCGAGGGAATCTCGATCTCACACCGCTCGGAGTTCATCCTGGTGGGCACCATGAACCCGGAGGAAGGCGACCTGCGGCCCCAGCTCCTGGACCGTTTCGGCCTTGCCGTGGAGGTTGACAGCCGGTTCTCCCTTGAGGAACGCCAACAGGTGGTCAAACGACGCATCGCCTACGAGGCCGACCCCCCAGGGTTCATGGCGGAGTGGCAGCAGTCGGAGCGGGAAGAGCGGGAAAGAGTGCTGCGCAGTCAGAAATTGCTGCCCCAGGTGCAGGTCAGCGACGACATCCTGACGCTCATCACAACCATCTGCTCCGAGTACGACGTGGACGGGATGCGCGGCGACATCGTGATGTACAAGACCGCCAGCACCATCGCGGCCTACGAGGACCGGACCGAGGTCAACGCCGAGGACGTCCGCGAGGCCGCCAACCTGGCCCTGCTGCACCGGCAACGGCGTCAGCCCTTCCAGCAGCCCAACCTGGCAACCGAGCAACTGGACTCCATGGTGGACGACTTTCAAAGCCGGGACAACCAGCGGGAGCCGCAAGACCAGTCCGGAGACGGGGACCAAGGAGAGGGCGATTCAGAGCCCTCGGACTTAGGACCCTCAGATCTAGAACAGCCAAAGCCTCCGGACCCTGCCGACGAGACCGACGATCTCGGCCCAGGTTCCAGGCCCCAAGACCAGCAGTTCGAGATTGGCGACCCCTACTCCGTGCGGCCGCTAAATCTGAAGCCGCCCGACAAGCGCTCCCGCCGCGCCTCCGGCCGCCGCAACGTCACCATCACCGACTCCTCGGCGGGGCGTTACGTGCGTTCACGCCAGCCCGAGGGCAAGGCGTCGGGCCTGGCCTTGGACGCCACCTTGCGCGCCGCTGCCCCCCACCAGATAGACCGCCGGGCGGCGTCCGAGTCCGGTAATGCGGTGTTGGTCGAGCCGCAGGATGTCCGGGTCAAGGTCAGGGAGAGCAAGTCCGGCAGTCTGGTGTTGTTCGTGGTGGACGCCAGCGGCTCCATGGGGGCGCAGCGGCGGATGGTGGCGGTAAAAGGGGCCATCATGTCCCTGTTGCTGGACGCCTACCAGCGGCGCGACCGGGTGGGGCTGATCTCTTTCCGTGGACTCAAGGCCGATCTGCTGCTGCCGCCAACCAACAGTGTCGACCTGGCCCAGGCGCACCTGCAGGAGATGCCCACCGGAGGCCGGACGCCGCTGAGCGCCGGTCTTTTCAAGGCCTTGGAGGTCATCGAGACCGAGCGGATCAAGGACCGGGACGTGCTGCCCCTGGTGGTCCTGCTGTCCGACGGCCGGGGCAACGTGGCCCTGGGCCCGGACTCGCCGCTGGACGAAGCGTCCGCCGCGGCGGGGATCATCGGCGACGACAAAATACCGTCGGTGGTGGTGGACACCGAATCCGGTTTCGTCAGGCTGGGCCTGATCCAGCCGATCGCCGAGGCCATGGGCGCACAGTACCTCAAGCTGGAGGACCTGCGGGCCGACAGCCTGGCCGAGGCCGTGCGGCTCCGTATGCCCGTCATCGGTGAAGCCCCGCCCCACGTCAATTAAGCCAGCCCCGCTTACATCGCCCGCCTCAAAACTGTCATTCTGAGGAGCGCTCCCGACGCGTCGGGAAAGAATCTCGTTTCAACTGGGAATGACAGCGCAGGGAGAACGAGACCCCTCGTCCCGATTCCATCGGGGCAACGGGTGATTATTATCGCTTTTGATGCAAAGCCCCGTTTACATCACTTACGGGAGTTGGTAACCTCGAATATGACCCATATGGGGCCATAACGGCGATAAAACCCTTTTCCCAAACCTCAGGAGGTACCCACTTGGCCCGCCATATGCCCTACGCCGACATGGACAAGATGATGTCTCTGTCCAAGCGCCGGGGTTTCATGTTCCAAAGCTCGGAGATCTACGGAGGGCTGGGTTCCACCTGGGACTACGGCCCCTTGGGCGTCGAACTCAAACGCAACGTCAAAGAGGCCTGGTGGCGCTCGGTGATCACGGAGCGGGACGACATGGTGGGCCTGGACGCCGCCATCCTGATGCACCCCCAAACGTGGGTCGCCAGCGGCCACGTGGAGAATTTCTCCGACCCTTTGGTCGAGTGCAAAGAGTGCCACACCCGGTTCCGCCAGGACCATCTGCTGGAAGAGTCGGGCGTGGACCCGGAATCCCCGGATGCCGAAGCCGCGCTTAAAGCGCTGCGCTGCCCCAATTGCGGCGGCGAGTTGACCGAACCGCGGCGCTTCAACCTGATGTTCAAGACCTTCATGGGCCCGGTGGAAGACACGGCCAACGAGGTCTTTCTGCGGCCGGAGACCGCCCAGGGCATCTTCGTCAATTTCAAAAACGTGCTCGACTCGACACGCAAGAAGCTGCCCTTCGGCATCGGCCAGATCGGCAAGTCGTTCCGGAACGAGATCACCCCCGGCAACTTCACCTTCCGCACCAGGGAGTTCGAGCAGATGGAGGTGGAGTTCTTCGTGAAACCGGGCACCGACCAGGAATGGCTGGACCGGTGGGTCAAGGACCGCTTCCAGTGGTACGTGGACCTGGGTATCCGGCGCGAGAACCTGCGGCTGCGCCGCCACGGCGAGGACGAACTGGCCCATTACGCCAAGGACTGCTACGACATTGAGTACCGGTTCCCCTGGGGCTGGGCGGAGTTGGAGGGCATCGCCGACCGCACCGATTACGACCTGAAACAGCACTCCGAGTCCAGCGGCGAGGACCTCTCGTACTTCGACGAAGAGTCCAAAGAACGCTACTTTCCCTACGTGATTGAGCCCTCGGGCGGCGTCGACCGGGCGGTGCTGGCCTTCTGGCTGGACGCCTACGACGAGGAACCCGACGGCGACGCCGTGCGCGTGGTCTCCCACATTCACCGGGACCTGGCGCCCGTCACCGTGGCCGCCCTGCCCCTGAGCAGGAACGAGAAGCTGTTGCCCACCGCCCGGAGGGTCTACGACCTGTTGCGCAAGCACTTCAAGACCCAGTACGACGACGCCCAGAGCATCGGCCGGCGTTACCGCCGTCAGGACGAGATCGGCACTCCCTACTGCGTGACCATCGACTTCGACACCATCGACGACAACCAGGTGACCATCCGCGACCGCGACACCATGCACCAGGCACGCGTGCCGGTCTCAGAATTGGTAGACATTCTCAAGGACAAAATCGAACACGCCTGGTAGCCGGCGCAGCCGGGTTTCCATATTGCGGCTATGTGGCGAGTAAGACTTTCCTCTTGATCTAGCCGCCGCCGGCTCCCCAAGATTCCAGAAATTCTCTAGGAATCGAGAAAGACATGCCTCCTAACTTAGTTGCCGCCACAGTCCGGCAGGGGTTGTTCACCCGCATCGTTGGGCGGCGGCTGCTGTATTACCAGGAGCTTTCTTCCACGATGGACGAGGCCACCAGGCTGGGGGAGGGCGACGCCGAAGAGGGCGCGGTGGTGGTGGCCGAGGTGCAGCGGGCGGGCCGGGGACGCCAGGGCCGCAGTTGGGTATCCCAACCGGGCAACCTGCTGATTTCCGTCTTGTTCCGTCCCACCCTGGAGGCCCTGCCCTTCATCAGCATCATCGGCGGGATCGCCGCCGCCCGGGCGGTGCGGAAGGTCACCGGACTGGACCCCAAGATCAAGTGGCCCAACGACCTGCTCATCGGCGGGCTCAAAGCCGCCGGCATCCTGGCCGAGAGCGCAATCGCCGGGGATACCGTATGGTATGCTGTGCTCGGCGTAGGCATGAACGTGGGCCTGGATACCAGCCAGACAGAGGAGCTTTCTTCCTTCGCCACCAGCGTCAACGCCGCCGCCGGGAGGGAGGTCCCCCGGGAAGACCTGCTCCGCCAATTCCTCATGGACCTGGACGCCCTATACCTGGCGTTGGGCCAGGGGAAGTCCCCCATCGCCGAGTGGCAAGACCTGCTGGAAACCACGGGCCAGCGCCTGGTGGCCACCTGGGGAGACGACACATTCACCGGCGTGGCAGAGGGTACCGATGAGTTGGGTAACCTGCTCCTAAGGCTGGACGACGGCACCCTGGTCACTCTGACCGCCGGGGACGTAACACTGAGTGATCATTGATCAGTTTTGGTTATCCAATATCCGTTGTCGGCCGTTTCGTTTCATCTTATTTTTATCTCAAACTACAAGCGCTATATGAAAACGCGGCGAGCCGCCCGCCGCCTAGAGGATTGAATGCTGGAATCACTTAGCCTGGATGGCAAATCGGTCGTAATCACCGGCGGGGGCACCGGCCTCGGCCGGGCAATGGTCCGCGCCATGGCCCGCGCCGGAGCGGACTTGGTCATCGCCGGCCGGCGCACGGGCCCCATCGAAGAGGCCGCCGCCGAGGCCGAGACCCTGGGGGCCAGGGCGGCTTCGGTGGCGACGGACGTGACGGACTCGGCCCAAGTCGCCAACCTGATGCAGACCTGCCTGGACCGGTTCGGCAAGATCGACGTGCTGGTCAACAACGCCGGCGCCGTCTCGGACAATGTCCGCAAGCCCATCTGGGACCTGACCGACGAGGAATGGGACCGGATCATGAAGGTGAACCTCACCGGCGCGTTCTACTGCTCGCGGGAGGTCTCCCAGACCATGGTGGACCAGGGACACGGCAAGATAATCAACGTGGCCTCTGGGTTCGGCCTTCGGGGCGGCCGGGATATCTATATATACTGTTGCAGCAAGGGGGGCATGATTCAGCTCAGCCGGGTGCTCTCCTTCAACCTGGCCCGCTACGGAATCACCGCCAACACCATCGTGCCCGGCTTCGTGCCCACCGGAACTGACACCATGTCCGCCAGCGTGCCCAGGAGCGGCGAATTCCTGCCCACCGGCAAGCTGGGCAAGCCCGAGGACTTTGGCCCGCTGGCCGTCTATCTGGCCTCGCCGGCCTCGGACTACATGACCGGCGAGATGTTCATCGCCGACGGCGGTGGCCTGGCCGGGGGCGTCACGCCCACGGGCCACGCTCCAGTGATCCCCCTAGAAGCTTAATTCGAAGTGTAATGACCCAGGGCCAAGTCCCGGCCCTGGCATCAGGAGAACTTAGATGCCGGTCCTACCCGAATTTGACCTTTCCGGCAAGACGGCCATACTGGCGACCTCAGGCGGCGGCGAGGCCCCGTTCTTGGGGCAGGCATTAATCGAGGCCGGGGCCAGTGTGTTCGCCGTGGCCCGCACCCAGGCGCTCTTGGACGCGCTCTTAGAATCCCTGCCATCGGGTTCCAGCGGCGCGGTGATGGACGCCAGCGTTCCCGATAGCGCCAAGAACGTCATGGAACAGTTCGACCAGGCCCACAACAGGGTGGACATCCTGGTCAACGACGCCCGCAGCATGTACGCCCGGCCCCTGGAGGAGATAAGCGTTAGCGACTGGGACGCCGTGCAGACCCGGAACGCCAAAGCGCCGTTCCTGCTCTCCCAACAGGTGTTGCCCCGCATGGCCAAGGACGAGTACGGCCGGGTGGTCAACCTGGTCTCGGAACTGGCCGAAAGGGGCATGATCAACGGCTCGGCCTTCGCCGCCAGTCAGGCCGCCGTGCTGGCCCTGACCCGGTCCCTGGCCGTGGAGTGGAGCCGGTTCAACATCCGGATCAACGTCATCGGCACCGGATTGATCGACACCGAGGGCCAGCCGCTGGAGGCCCAGCAGGAAGAGCTGTTCGTGCGCTACACGCCCCTCCGCCGCAAGGGCACTCCCAACGACATCGGCCCCCTGTTGGTCTACCTCTGCTCCGAGTCCTGCGATTACTGCACGGGACAACCGGTGTATGTTGATGGCGGCCTGAACGCCCATCCCTAGGCTTGGCTGGGGTGAGAACCACCCCTTCCAGGACACCCCCCTTTCTTGGTAGTAACGCCTGGCCTGATGTACAATATCGGGAGTCCGAAGGCGTCCCTGGGCGTCTCAAACCGTTCGAGGCGTCCTTATTTATTTGTCCGGTATTCCGGCTACCCGCGTACCGTTTATTTGAGATGTACCGCCAACCGGCACAATCAACCAACACCGTCTCCCGGCTTCAGGGCATGCACGACTTGTCCGAGGACTCCTGGCGCCACAAACTGGAACTGCAGGACCGGTTGCGCCAGCTTCTGGGCAGCCACGGCTATCGCATGTTGGAGACTCCGGTCCTCGAACCCACCGAGCTTTTCCTGAGGAAATCGGGCGGGGAACTGGCTTCCCAGTTGTACAGTTTCACCGACGCCGGGAGTAACTCGGTCAGCCTGCGTCCGGAGTTCACCTCGCCGATCATGCGGCATTACCTGGAGAACGCGGCCAACATCAGCCTCCCGGCGCGTTGGCAGTACTGCGGGCCGGTGTTCCGGTTCGACGTCTCCCACCCCGAGGCCAGCGGCCAGTTCACCCAGGTGGGCAGCGAACTCATCGGCTCGACCGAGATCACCGCCGACGTGGAACTCCTGAATCTTGCCGTGGCCGTGCCTGCCCAGTTGGGACTGGACGGCTGGAGCTTGCAGTTGGCCGACTTGGACATACTTGATAGCCTGCTGGACCCGGTGGGCGTTTCCGAACGGGCCAGGTCCTTCATAATCCAGAGCATGCCCCGGCTTAGGGAAGGCCGTTCCGCAGTGCCCAGGTTCCTGGAAGAGGGACGTCACCTGCACCTCGTCGGCGGGGCCAACGGTTACGTGGACTCGGAGGACGCGGCCCTGCACCAGGCTGTGCAAGGCCTGGACGATGCTCAGGCCAGGTCAGTGTTATTGGGCCTGCTGCAATGGAACTCGGCCGACCAACTCGGCCAGCGCACCCCCGAAGAGGTGGTGGAGCGTTTGCTCCGCAAGATCCGGGGCGCCGACAACGAAGACAAACTTCGCCAGGGACTGGAACTGGCCAGTGACTTGGCGGTGATCAAGGGCGAGCCGGGACCGGCTTTAGAAGCGGTCAGGAAAACCCTGGCGTCGGCCGGGGCCAACCAAGACGCCGCCGACCGCCTTTCGGAGGTCATCGGCCTCCTTCCCGCTGGGAAGGACACCAAGGGACAGATCGTGTTGGACTTCGGCTTGGTCCGCGGCCTGGCCTATTACAACGGGGTCATCTTCGAGGTCAGCCACCCCGATTGGCCGGGGACCTTGGGCGGAGGCGGCCGCTACGACACCCTTTCCAGGGCGCTGGGCAGCAGCGACGCCGTCCCGGCCCTGGGTTTTGCCTATAACTTGGACGCGCTCATCGCTCTCGGCGCGAGTTAGGCCGGAACATTGACCGATCAAGACCAGAACAAGAACCAGGGACCCGGCCCGCTGCGCATAGTGCTGCCCAGCGACGGCGACCTGTATGATTCGACCCTCAGCTTCATGAGCGCCTGCGGCTTGCCGGTCTACCGGCCCAACGTCCGGCGCTATACCGGCTCGGTTCCCGCCATCCCAGGGGTGGAGGTGTTGTTCCAACGCACGGCCGACGTCACCCAGAAGGTGGAAGAAGGCAGTGCGGAACTGGGCGTGACCGGCCTGGACCGGGTATTGGAATACCGCAACGACGAGTCGCGGGCGGCGGTGCTGATCGAAGATTTGGAATACGGCCGTTGCGAGTTCGTCATGGCCGTGCCCGATTCCTGGTTGGACGTAACGTCCCTTTCCGACCTGGCCGACCTGGCTTTGGAGTTCCGTCAGGAGGGCAAGCAACTCCGCATCGCCACCAAGTACCCCCGGTTGTTGCGGAGCTATCTGTACGAACGGGGCATCAACTATTTCACCCTGGTCCCGGCCAGCGGCGCCATGGAAGCGGCCCCGGCGGCCGGTTACGCCGACCTGATCGCCGACCTAACGGCCACTGGAGTCACCCTCCGGGAGAACCAGCTCAAGACATTGGACGAGGGGACGATCCTGGCCTCCCAGGCGTGTCTCATCGCCAACCCCGTTTTGCTCTCGGCGTCGGTCGAGGCCCTGGCCTTGGCCCGTTCTGTTGTCGAGTTGATGGAGGGCCACCTGAGGGCGGAGCCCTACTACCGCGTCACCGCCAACGTGCGCGCGTCTTCGGCGGAGGAGGTCAGCTCAACGGTGCTGGCCCGTCCCGACCTGGCCGGACTGCGGGGCCCCACGGTCGCCAGGGTCTATAACGTCGAGGAGCAGGACTGGTACAACGTGAGCCTGCTGATCAAGAAAGACCAACTGCTGGAAGCGGTGGACCACCTGCGGGACTGCGGGGCCATCGATGTGGCCGCATCCCAATTGAGCTACCTATTTGACGGCCATTCCGACGCCTACCAGGCGCTTTTCGGCGAGGACGCCGCCACTCAAATATAACCAGCAGGTACCCGTTGGGTTTATAGATAATGCCAAACCTACCGATGCATATATATCTGGCCAACCAGGTTGCCGAGCAGCTGGACCGCAGCTACGTCTACGACCACCTGGGCAGCTACTTCCTGGGTTCCACCACTCCGGACATCCGGGCCATGACCGGGTGGCCCAGGGAGCAGACCCACTTCGCGCCGCTCTCGGTGGAGGAGGTCGGCACCGGCGCCAGGACCATGTTCCAGATGCACCCGGAATTAAGCCAGGACGTGTCGCCCGCCACCCGGGCCTTTCTGGCCGGCTATGTCTCCCATCTGGCGGCGGACGAGGTCTGGATCACCAGCGTGTTCCGGCCCCACTTCGACACGGCGCTGGAACACAGCCGGGTAACGGACGATGAGGTTGAGGCCAACATCTGGGACCGGGCTTTGCAACTGGACATGGACCGGCAGACCCTGCCCCAACTGAACGGCGAGACCAACCCTCAAGAGGTGTTGGCCTGTTCCGACCAGGACGTATCGGTGTCCTTCCTGGAGGAAGGCATCTTGACCGAATGGAAGGACTGGGTGGGGCGGTTCATGGGATGGGAGTTCACCTGGGACCGGTTGAAACGGGCCCTGAACCGGCTGTATCGTGATGATGAAGATGTGCAACGGACGGTGGAGCGGTTCCTGGAAGGGATGCCCCGCAGTCTGGAACAGGTCTACGAGAAAGTCCCCGAGGGCGAGGTGTCCGCCTACCAGCAGCGGGCCGTGGCCGCCACCATCGCCCAGGTCCGCGAATTCGTGCCGGACTAGACCAGGACTTTATGTAGGTTGTATGAACCTAACAACTATCTACGCTGAATACGCACGGCTTAGTCCTTCATACCATCAGTTAAAAGACGAAATCGTGTTTAGCGTAGAAGAAGCTCTACGCAAAAACGGGATTGCGTTTCACCTAGTAGAGGGTCGAGTAAAATCAATCGACTCTCTCATCACAAAATCTGAACAGAACCAAATCGAGGAGCCATTCGATGAAATACTTGATATCTGTGGTGTGCGCATAATCGCATTGTTCAATTCCGACCTTGAGGCGTGCGAAAGAGTAATAGAAGAAATTTTCGAAATAAAAGACATCGATAAAAAGACAACTAAGCAGCCGGATTCCCAGTTTGAATACATGTCGGACCACTACATTGCGACGCTTCCAACGGATTTTTCAGGACCCCGTTACGACGGGATAAAGGGGATTCAATTCGAAATCCAAATAAGGACGATCGCAACCCATGCCTGGGCCACTATCTCCCATTATCTGGATTACAAATCTCAGAATGCGATACCGTCTAATCTTAGAAAAGATTTTTATGCCTTGAACGCGCTCTTTTACTTGGCGGATTCGCATTTCGAGCAGTTTTTCCAGGCTAGCCAGAAGACTCGGGAACTCACATTGGAGAAATCTCAGTCCGAGGGGGGAATCGCAAACGAAGAGATTAATTTTGATACAGTTAGCACTTTTCTAAGTCAAAATTACCCAGACCGAGTCGTTTCTGAACCCTCTTTCATATCGGAACTCGTCGATGAATTGGTGGCATCAGAATACCGAACTATTTCTGAGCTAAGCGACGATATGCGACGCGCGGAAGTCGCATTTAGATATTACGAAGAGGAACTCCCACCACCTTCCGGGAAATATCACGATGTTGGTGTGGTGAGAGTCTCTTTGGAAATGGTAAACCCAATTTTTCGCGAAAAAAGGCGTACTTCTGGAGAGGAGTATGCAAAATATCAAATATTCATCTCCCCGCTAGATAATTGATTTCGACAATGGAGTAACCCTTTGCCCCTTAAAGTGATACATGGAGTCCAGAACGCTGAGAACGTTCTGGTCCGAATCGACCCCCTGGACTTGGACTCGCTGCCCGAGTCGGTGTTGGCCCGGACCGAAGAGGCCTTCGGCAAGGGAGTAACCCCGGAGCAGTCGGTGCATCAGATGCTGGCCGACGTCCGCGAAAATGGCGACGCCGCGGTGCGGCGCTACGCCAAGCTCCTTGACGACTCGGACCTGGAAGATTTTCGGGTGACCGAAGCGCAGATGGCCCAGGCCAGAGACTCCATCAGCCAAGAACTTCGCGAGTCCCTGGAACTGGCCGCCCAACGGGTGCGGGATTTTCACGAGGCCACCATGCCCAGCGAATGGGTCGACCGCGACCAGGGCCTTGGCGAACTGGTCCGGCCCTTGGACCGGGTGGGGCTCTACGCTCCCGGCGGCAGCGCCGCCTACCCCTCCACTGTATTGATGACGGCGGTTCCGGCCAGAGTGGCCGGTGTCCGCGAGGTGATCCTCTGCACGCCGCCCCAACGGGGAGAAGCCTTGAACCCGGCGGTGATAGTCGCCGCCGAGATCGCCGGTGTGGACGCCCTATATCAGGTGGGCGGGGCGCCGGCCATCGCGGCCATGGCCTACGGCACCGAGTCGGTGCCCAAAGTAGATAAGATCTGCGGCCCCGGCAACATCTTCGTGTCCTACGCCAAGAAGCTGGTCCAGGGCCAGGTGGACATCGACGGGGTGTTCGGACCGACCGAGACCATCGTGCTGGCCGACGAGACCGCCAACGCCAGCTTCTGCGCCGCCGACCTCATCGCCCAGGCGGAGCACGACCCGTTGGCCACCGCCATCTTGATCACCAACAGCCAGAAACTGATCGATCAGGTGCAAGCTGAGGTGGACCGGATGCTGGCCACCCAGCCCAGGGGCGATATCGCCAAGGCGGCTCTGGACCGCCAGGGCCGGGTGGTACTGGTCGATTCGCTGGAAGACGCCGTGGACCTGGTGAACCGCATCGCTCCGGAGCACCTGTGCCTGCTGGTGGACGACCCTTGGTCTTGGGTCGATAAGATAAAGCATGCCGGCGGCCTGTTCCTGGGTGAATTCTCCCCGGAGGTCATGGGCGATTACATCGCGGGACCCAGTCACGTGATGCCCACGGGTGGCACTGCCCGGTTCGGTTCCGCCCTGAGCGTGCACCATTTCCTGCGGACCATGCCGGTGGTCGGTCTCAGCCCCGCCGAGTTTCAGAAGCTGGGCCAGGCCGCAGTGCACATCGCCAACGCCGAGGGGCTGAGCGGACACGCCAGCGCCATTCAGGTCCGGCTCGATTCGTTGGCCAAGGGCGCCTAAACCGAAATTAATCAGGCAATTAGAGATGACCCAGAGTAAAACAACTCAGAAGATGCCGCCGATGCTGCCCCACATCCGGGCGCTGGAGACCTATGAAGGCGTGGACCCCATGGAGGTCCTGGCCGAGCGGGCCGGGGTCCCCCCGGAGAAGATCATCCGCCTGAACGGCAATGAGAACCCCTACGGCCCCTCGCCAAAGGTGGCTAAGGCCCTGGGCAGTTTCCAGAATTTCAACCACTACCCCGACCCCGGACAGCGCAACCTGCGCCGGGTGCTTTCGGGCTACTTGAACGTGGACCCGGAACGGATCGTGGCGGGCAACGGCAGCGATGAGCTGATCGACCTCTTGCTGCGCACGTACGTGGGCGTCGGCGACAACGTCATCATCCCCACGCCGACCTTCGGCATGTACTCCTTCTCGGCGGGCATCTGCGGCGGCGAGGCCATCGCGGTCGAACGGGACGACAACTTTGAGATCGACCTTGAATCCATGAAATCGGCCATCACCGCCAAGAGCAAGATCATATTCTTGGCCTCGCCCAACAACCCCACCGGAAACATCATCGCCGAGTCCCAGACCCGCGCCCTGCTGGACACGGGACTGCTGGTGGTGATGGACGAGGCCTACTTCGAGTTCTGCGGCGAGACCGCCATCCCATTGCTGGCCGAGTACAAGAACCTGGTGGTGCTGCGGACGTTCAGCAAATGGGCCGGACTTGCAGGTCTGCGGATCGGCGTGGGCGCCATGGACCCGGACCTGGCCGCCACCATGATGGCCATGAAGCCGCCCTACAACGTTAATCTGGCGGCCGAGGTAGCCCTGACCACCTCCCTGGAGGACACCCCCGGACTGCTGGAAAGGGTGAAGCAGATCGTGGCCGAACGCGACCGGATGATGCAGCGGCTACAACAGATACCCAACCTGAAACCCTGGCCGTCGCGGGCCAACTTCATCCTCTGTCAGGTGCCTGAGGGGCGGGGCAAAGAGATCTTTGAGAGTCTATGCAGCCGGGGAATATTCCTGCGCTATTGGGGCAGCGGGCGGTTGAAAAACTTCATCCGGACCAGCATCGGCCTGCCCCATGAAACCGACGCGGTCGTAGAGGCATTCGCGGAGTTGTGTGCCTAAATCGGGCGCCTGAATCGGGTGACTGAATTGTGAGGAGAAAGTGATGGCGCCTAGAAAACCGGCACTGGCCAAGAAAAACGCCCGGACTGCGACCATCGAGCGCAAGACCGGCGAGACCGAGATTACCCTAACTCTGGACCTGGACGGCCAGGGCGTCTATGACGTCGATACCGGTAACGGGTTCTTGGACCACATGATCTGCCAGATCTCCCGGCACGGTTTAATTGACATAACACTGCGGGCCAAAGGGGACACCCACACCGGTTGGCATCACCTGGTGGAGGACGTGGCCATCACCCTGGGCCGGGCGTTCCACGAAGCTCTGGGCGACGCCCGGGGCATCCGCCGCATGGGCCACGCCATCGTGCCCCTGGATGAGACCCTGGCAATGGTGGCGCTGGACTTCAGCGGACGGGGTTACGCGGTGATCGAAACAACCTTGGACGACACCATGGTGGAGACGCTGCCCGGCGCGTTGGTAAAGCACTTCTTCGAGTCCTTCGCCCTGGAGGGGAAGATAAACCTCCACGCCCAGATCATGGCCGGGGTCAGCCCCCACCACAAGGCCGAGGCGCTTTGCAAGGCCCTGGCCAGGGCCCTGCGGGACGCCCTGGAGCCGGACCCCCGCGCGCCCTCTCAGATCCCAAGCACCAAGGGGACTCTAGGCGGTTAAATTTCCGCTGAGAGCAATGTGTTCTTACCCGGCGTTTGAAACGATGTGGAAAGCCCTCGTTACAGCCACATAGCTCTAAATTCGTGGTTGATGGGCTCTGGTGGCGTTGGCGGCCTTCGACGGAATGCAGGGAGTAGGGCCGTCCGGCATCACAACCCACCAAACTGCCGAGTCGACAGGCAGTTCATTCCTGAGACAGGGCCCGGAACCGACCGGAAGGTGAAGAGGAATCCGGTCTATAGACATACGACCCCCCTGGACTCATCTTCTCCTGGTAGAGCACTTCTTCATGGTTGTGATATCTGATAATAAGCGCGTAGTACTCATCCTGATCTCGGGGCAAATAGAACTTCGCGTACCCCTGCATGTTGGTTCTAGAGCGACTAAGTCCTGCAATCACCACCTCAGCGCCAGGGACCGGCTCGCCCTGCTGGTCAAAAACTCGGAGCCTTCCGGTCCGTGAATGCAGAAGGTGCTTGATTAGGAACTGCCTCCATCTGCTGGCGTTACCGGAGATGGGACCTTCGGGAATCAATCGCACCACGTCTTTCTCGTAAGCTGATTCCTTCGGGGTCATCCAATCCTCACCGTACTTGAATCGTAGATATTCTTCGGGTGGATTTGGCACCAGGAACTTTTCGCCGATGAAGTCGATCTCTTTGAGTTCATTGAACAGCTTGACCGGGAACCGGACCCCAGGGTATTGGAAAATGCTGTCGCCGATGATTCGGTGGCAGACCCAGTCCATCCTTATTGACGACTTTATCATCGCGACGGATATGTATTGGTCGGTGCCTCCCACATCGGCGTAATACCCGTTGTCCTTGAAGGCGGTGACAACCCGGCTGACGACCTGATCAATCGACTTTGCGGCGAGGCCATGAAGTCCGATCACGGAGCCTAGATCGAGGTCGTCATCCCAAGGAATGAATCCGTTATCCCTGATTGCACCGAGACATGTCCCCTGCCGAAGAAAGAACACCACTCCCAGTTGACCCATGATCACCTTGGCTTCCTTCAGCATGATCTCGGCGGTGGCCGGGTCAAGTGGATGTAGACCGTTGTACGTCCTCTCCAAGGCCGCCTCATCTGCTCCATCGCTTAATGTCATTCCCTCTTTCCTTGCCTCAACCGGAATTCCCCGTATCCTTCCGGCTATTCGGACCGAATATCCCACAGCTTATATAGGACCTTAGCGGGTAATTTTCTTTCCGCCATTTTGAGACTGGGCTCTCCGCCCATCTCCGACTACGTCGATAGTCGCCCTCCCGATGACATCGGGACATCGGGGGACCTAACCTTCCCCCGGCGCGGGGAAGGGCTTTTCGTGGGGCCTACCCCCGGCCCTTTCTGGCGATGAACTCGGGGAAGGCGTCCTCAACTCCGTAGCCCTTGACCACGTTGGTGGTGTAGTCCCGCTCGTTCTCCCACATGCCCCGCAGGTCGGCGGTCTTGTCCTTAAGCAGTATCCGCTTGATGCCGATCACCGACTCTTGACGGTGCTTGGCGATGGTGACGGCGATCTCCATGGTCTTGGCCCGCAGTTGGTCCGCGGGCACCAGATGGTTCAGCAGCCCTACCCGGTGGGCCTCCTCGGCTTCCACCACCCGTCCGGTGAACAGGAACTCCTTGGCGATGGGCCAGCCCACCTGGTTGGTGAGGGTCCAGGTGCAGTTGATGCGGCCATAGGCCACGGCCAGGAACCGGAACTTGGTGTTCTCGCAGCCGATGCGAATGTCGAGGCATGACGCCAGCACCGAACCGCCACCGTAGGCCAACCCGTTCATCATTCCGATGACCGGCTTGGGCGAGGCGGATATCTCATACATCCATTGCTGGTATTCGGCCGACCGGGCGTCCCGTTCCTCTTCGGAACGCTCGCGGGCGTCAACCCGCTGCTCGTGGATGTCGCCTCCGGCGGAAA